>JBFWYU010000012.1:0-107245 GCA_050186075.1 Bacteroidia bacterium | reverse complement strand
CAATTGCAGAAAAAAGGAACTCCCACCATGGGCGGTTTAATTATTCTCTCTGCAATTCTAATCCCGACACTATTATTTGCACGGTTAGACAATGTCTACATCCTTCTAATGATTATCAGCACAATCTGGTTGGGTGCTATTGGCTTCTTAGATGACTATATCAAAGTATTCAAAAAAAATAAAGAAGGTCTGGCGGGGCGTTTTAAAATTATCGGACAAGTTGGAATCGGGCTGATTGTTGGTGCTACGCTTTACTTCAATCCAAATGTTGTTATTAAAGAAAAAATCGTCAGTGATAAATCAGCCAGCTATGCTTCATTAACACAAGATGGTGAACTGATGCAGAAAGTTCCCACTTATTCTGCTCCCGAAAAATCACTGAAAACAACCATTCCGTTTTTTAAGAACAACGAATTTAATTATTCATCACTGTTAAAATTCATGGGTGAAAATTACATGAATTGGGCATGGTTAATTTTTATTCCGATCGTAATTCTCATCGTTACTGCAGTTTCCAACGGAGCCAATATGACGGACGGATTAGATGGTTTAGCAACCGGAACTTCAGCAATAATAGGTGTTGCACTCGCCATCTTCGCATACGTTTCGGGTAACAGTGTTTTTGCGGATTATCTGAACATTATGTATATCCCAAATACGGGCGAGTTGGTAGTTTTCATTTCTGCATTTGTTGGTGCCTGTATTGGTTTTCTGTGGTACAATTCTTTCCCTGCCCAAGTGTTTATGGGCGATACAGGCAGTCTTTCGCTTGGAGGAATCATTGCAGTATTTGCGCTTTGCATCCGAAAAGAATTACTAATCCCTGTGTTGTGCGGAATCTTCCTGATTGAAAATCTGAGTGTGATGATGCAGGTAAGCTGGTTTAAATACACCAAGAAAAAATACGGAGAAGGCAGAAGAATTTTCAAAATGGCTCCACTGCATCACCATTACCAAAAGTTGGGCTACCACGAATCAAAAATTGTAACGCGCTTCTGGATTGTAGGAATAATGCTGGCAGTAGTAACCATCGTAACGCTGAAACTGAGATAATGAATAACAGAATTGTCATACTTGGTGCGGGAGAAAGCGGAACAGGCGCAGCAGTACTTGCACTCAAAAAAGGCTTTGATGTTTTTGTTTCTGATAAGGGGAAAATTCAACAGAAATACAAAGACATTTTGAATCAACACAAGATAAAATGGGAAGAAGAAAAGCATACTGAAGAATTAATTCTGAATGCTTCGGAAGTAATCAAAAGTCCCGGCATTCCTGAAAAAGCACCTTTGATTAAAGAACTGAGAAGCAGAGAAATTTCAATGATTTCGGAGATTGAATTTGCACTTCGTTACACCAAAGCGAAAATTATTGGCATCACCGGGACTAACGGGAAAACAACTACCACCATGCTTACTTATCACATCCTGAAAAAAGCAGGTGTGGATGTTTGTCTTGCCGGAAATGTTGGAAAAAGTCTTGCGCTACAGTTGACAGAAAGAGATTTTGAATATTGTGTTCTGGAGTTGAGCAATTTTCAGTTAGACGACATGTATAATTCAAGAGTGAACATCGCAATATTGCTGAATATCACTGAAGATCACTTAGACAGCTATGATTATAAAATGCAGCGTTACATCGAATCAAAGTTCAGGATTACGCAAAATCAACAACCTGATGACGCATTTATCTACTGCTACGATGATGAAAATATAGCCGCGGAAGTGGCAAAAAAAAAACTTCAGGCGCAACTTTTTCCTTTCAGTATCAGGGAAAAGAAAGAACCGGGAGCTTACTTAGAAAACGAGAATATTAACCTAACCATCAATAACCAAACCTTCACTATGTCAATACATGAACTAGCATTACAGGGAAAACACAACATCTACAACACCATGGCAGCAGGCATTGTAGGACGACTGCTTGACCTGCGCAAAGAAAGCATCAGAGAAAGCCTGAGCGATTTTCAAAACGTAGAACATCGGCTTGAAAAAGTATCAAAAGTTCACGGCATTGAGTTTATCAATGACTCGAAAGCAACCAACATCAACTCTGCGTGGTATGCACTGGAAAGCATTAACACACCTATCATCTGGATTGTTGGCGGTGTTGACAAAGGCAACAATTATGAGATGGTGATGGATCTTGTTCGCCTGAAAGTAAAAGCGATTGTTTGTCTTGGCGTTGACAACAAAAAAATTCACGACACATTTAAAAATGTAGTGGAAACGATTGTTGACACAACCAGTGCATCAGAAGCTGTAAAAGCATCTTATCGTCTCGGCAAAAAAGGCGATACTGTCCTGCTTGCCCCTGCCTGCGCGAGTTTTGATTTATTTGAAAACTACGAAGACCGTGGACGTCAGTTCAAAAAAGCTGTTCAACAACTATAGAGATTACCTGAAACCAAAATCAATAACAACCTAAACTAGAAACTATGCAAGAAAATCCATCAAACCGCGAAGCCCTTATCAGGAAAGAGTTAGCAAAGAAAAATGATGAATACAATAACTTTCTTGAATTAAGAAATAACATCATCCGTGAAAGTCTCAACGACATTGAAAGCACGGAACACCGTTTGGAATTCATTACCGAAATAAACGGTGTGGATTACATAAACGACTCTAAAGCAACCACTGTTGACCTTGCTTGGTATTCACTGGAAAGCATTGACCGTCCATTGATCTGGATTGTTGGTGGAGTTGATGACAGAAGCGACTATTCTATGTTGAAAGAAATAGTGCGCGACAAAGTGAAAGTAATTATCTGCCTGGGAAAAGAAAACCGCAAAGTTTTCAAAACCTTTATGAGCGATGTTGATTTGATTGTTGCTGCCGATACTGCAGAAGAAGCTGTAAAACAATCCAACAGCCTTGCGCTGAAAGGTGACACTGTGTTACTTTCTCCTGCCTGCGCCAGCTATGATTTATTTACGAGTTATGAAGACCGTGGAAATAAATTCAGAGTCGCTGTTAGCAACCTAAAAAACTCTCTGAAAGCATAAGTGCTGAATTAAGAAATGACAAGTAATATTTTAAAATATCTGAAAGGCGACAAAGTGATTTGGCTCACGGTGTTGTTTCTTTCTGTCATTTCAGTAATGGCTGTTTACAGTTCATCAGGGATGCTTGCATTCAGAACGCGCGGAGGAAACACAGAATATTTTTTGTTCAAACATTTCTTTATTCTGGTGCTGGGATTAGTAATAATGTATGGAACGCACCGCATCAAATACACATGGTTCTCGCGACTATCGCAACTGGCGATGATATTAGCAATTCCTATGCTAATCTATACACTGGCAATGGGAGTAAATCTTAACTCTGCAAATCGCTGGATAAGCATACCAATTATTGACCTTACATTTCAGACTTCCGACTTTGCAAAAATTGCACTCATTACCTATCTCGCCCGGTTGCTAGCCGTGAAGCAGGATGAGATCAAGGATTTAAAATCAGCTTTTTTACCAATGATTGTTCCTATTGTTGTTATCTGCGGATTAATTCTCCCCGCAAACTTTTCTACTGCAGCAATTTTATTCATCACGTGTTTGATTTTGATGTTTATAGGAAGAGTGAATGTTAAACACCTGCTGTCGCTTGTGGGCTGTGCGATATTGGGTTTTGCGTTTCTTGTTGGAATATCTTATGTGGTTCCGGTTGAAAAGGTTTTCCCGCGTATGGAAACTTGGAAAGCGCGCGTTGAAACTTATTTTACTTCCGCAGAAGGCGAAGAAGATACTGCTGCAATAAGTGATGCAAGCTTTCAATCAGATCAGGCAAAAATTGCAATTGCAACAGGTGGATTGTTCGGGAAAGGGCCTGGGAATAGTGATCAACGCAACTTTTTACCACATCCGTATTCTGATTTTATTTACGCAATTGTGATTGAAGAATATGGCTTAATTGGTGGCGTTCTTGTTTTGCTTGCTTACCTGATTCTTCTTTTCCGCGGAGTAAAAATTGTTGTGAAAAGTCCGAACACGTTTGCAGCCTTGCTGGCTTTGGGTTGTTGTTTCATGTTGATTTTTCAGGGATTGATAAATATGGCGGTTGCGGTAAACCTTTTTCCGGTAACCGGACAACCATTGCCATTTATAAGCATGGGTGGAACATCATTATGGTTTACAAGCATTGCAGTTGGTATTATATTAAGCGTGAGTCGTGCGATTGAAGAAGGCGAAACTAAAACAGACGAAGAATATGCAATCGCTTAGGGTAATCATCAGTGGCGGAGGAACGGGCGGACATATTTTTCCGGCAATTGCAATTGCCAACGCGATAAAAAAAATGAATGCACAGACTGAAATATTATTTGTTGGCGCAAAAGGAAAAATGGAAATGGAAAAAGTTCCGGCAGCTGGTTATAAAATTGAAGGACTTGACATCAGCGGAATTGACCGTAGCCTTTCTTTGAAAAATCTTGCCTTCCCATTGCGTTTGTTAAAAAGCGTTTGGCGTTCCATGCAAATTATTAATGAGTTTAAGCCTGATGTAGCAGTAGGTGTTGGCGGTTTTGCAAGCGGCCCATTGCTGTATGCAGCACAGTTGAAAAATGTACCAACGCTTATTCAAGAACAAAATTCTTATGCTGGGATAACCAATAAAATGCTAGGTAAAAAAGCAAACAGAATTTGTGTTGCTTACAATGACATGGACAAGTTTTTTCCTGCCGATAAAATAAAAATAACAGGAAATCCGGTGCGTCAGGATATATTGAATTTACAAGGAAAGCGTGAGCAGGCAATTGAATTTTTCGGATTGGATGCAAGCAAAAAAACATTGCTGATAATTGGCGGAAGTCTTGGTGCTAAAACAATTAATGAAAGCATTGCAGCAAGTATTGAAAAACTGTCAGGAGAAAAATTTCAGGTTTTATGGCAAACCGGAAAGCTCTTTTTCCCGACTGCTAAGAAAGCAGTAGAGAATAACAACACAATTAAAGCGCACGATTTCGTTACCAAAATGGATTTGGCTTATACGGTTGCAGATGTAGTAGTATCAAGAGCCGGAGCAAGTTCAATTTCGGAATTGTGTATAGTTAAGAAGCCAGCTATTCTTATTCCATTTCCTTTTGCTGCGGAAGACCACCAGACAAAAAACGCAATGGCATTAGTCACCAAAGAAGCTGCCATTCTGATTAAAGACAGCGAAGCAAAAGAAAAACTGTTAAACGAAATTCTCTTGTTGATGAATGATGAAGCAAGACAAGAGTTACTCAAAAAAAACATTGGAGAATTAGCATTGGCAAATGCTGACCAAGTGATAGCAAACGAAGTAATAAAATTAGCAACTGACCGAAAAAACTGAAATGAATTTTAAAACGATTCAAAATATTTATTTAGTTGGAATTGGGGGCATCGGCATGAGTGCGCTGGCTCGTTATTTTGTTTCGCAGGGCAAATCAGTGGCCGGTTATGACCGCACCGAAACCGAACTGACAAAAGAATTAATTGCCGAAGGAATTGACATTCATTTTGAAGATAATTCAAAACTGATACCTTCTTTCTTTTTCAATACTGAGCAAACGCTGGTGATTTACACACCTGCTATTCCCTCGGGACATGAAGAATTAAACTATTTCCGTGAGAATAGCTTTAAAGTAAAAAAGCGTTCCGAAGTTTTGGGTATGCTGACTGAAAATCATTTTACCATTGCAGTTGCCGGAACGCACGGAAAAACTACTACATCGTCCATCGCTGCACACATTTTAAATAATGCAGAAGGCGGATGCACAGCATTTCTCGGAGGTATAGCAGTGAACTATAATAGTAATCTATTACTTTCTTCGTCCAATGATAAAATGGTGGTAGAAGCGGATGAATACGATCGCTCATTTCTGACATTAAATCCTGATGTAGCCATTGTTACTTCCACCGACCCTGACCATCTTGATATTTATGGAACAAAGGAGAACATGGAGAAAAACTACCATGAGTTTGTTTCAAAAATTAAAGAAACAGGAACGTTGATTTACAAGTCAGGACTTAGTTTTACAGAAACAGGAAAGAAAACATTCACTTATTCGCTGAAAGGAAAAAGTGATTTCGGAATTGAAAATCTTACTGTTGAGAGCGGTGAATATGCTTTTGATATTATCAGTCCGATCGAAAAAATTGAAAATGTAAAATTTGGTTTCCCGGGAATGCACAATGTGGAGAATGCATTGGCAGCAGCTGCTGCAGCGCAGGTTTCGGGCATTGACAAAGAAGTGATTAAAAAAGCACTTGCTACTTATAAAGGCGTAAAAAGACGTTTTGAATACATCATCAAAAATGAAAAACTTGTTTTCATTGATGATTACGCTCACCATCCCCGCGAGTTAAGTGCCTGCATTTCTTCAGTAAAAGCACTTTATCCTGATAAAAAAATCACAGGAATTTTTCAGCCACACCTTTTTTCCCGCACACGTGATTTTGCCGATGGTTTTGCCAAAAGCCTTGAATTACTGGATGAGTTGATTTTGCTGGAAATTTATCCTGCACGTGAATTACCGATTGAAGGCATTGACTCAAAAATGCTGTTGGATAAAATCAGCATGAAAAATAAAATGCTGCTTTCAAAAGATGACACGCTGAAAGAAATTAGTGAGCGGAAATTGGAAGTGTTGCTCACAGTTGGGGCAGGGGATATTGACAAAATGGTTGAACCGATAAAAAAGAAATTGCAATCTGCTTAATGAAAAAAGTATTGCAAATATTGATGTGGTTGTTGCCTGCACTTGGTTTGCCGGTGATACTTGGCTTTGCAAATGCGGAACAAAATAACGTACTGTGCACAGGCATTTCAGTAAATATTGACAACAGTGATGAGAATTTTTTTGTTGACGAAACCGACATCAAAGAAATTATTTACAGCAAAGGCGACTCATTGATTGGCAGCCCTGCTTCACAAATAAACTACAACTCTCTTGAACAGTTAATTTTAAAAAATCCTTCCATAAAAGATGTGCAGGTATATTCAACAGTCAATGGCGAAGTAAAAGCAGACATTATTCAACGCAAGCCCTTGGTGCGCATCTACAACATCATTGGCGAGAGTTTTTATATTGATGAAACGGGAAACGTTATGCCGCTTTCAGCAAAGTTTGCTTCACGCGTTCCGGTTGCAAATGGCAATATCCGCGAGAGCTACGGAGGACTGACTTTATTCAACGTAAATAAAATTGAGGCTGATGATTCGCTGGCAGCGAAAACAATACTGGACGACATTTTTGCTGTGGTGAACTTCATTGAAAAAGATGAATTCTGGAGAGCTCAAATACAGCAACTCTTCGTGAATGAGAAAAACGATATTGAACTGGTACCGATGGTTGGTGACCACAAAATAATTTTTGGCGATAAAAAAGATTTGGAAACGAAGTTCAAAAAACTGATGATTTTATACCAAAAAGGCCTGAGCAAAACAGGCTGGAATCAATACTCGGTAATCAATCTGAAATATAAAAACCAGGTAATCTGCACTAAAAAACAATAACATGGAAAATTCAAAAATTGTAGTTGGCTTAGACATCGGAACAACTAAAATCTGCTGCATCGTGGGGCGAAAAGCCGACCACGGAAAAATTGAAATTCTCGGAATGGGTCGTGCCGACTCATTAGGCGTAAAACGCGGAATGGTCTTCAACATTGACCAAACCGTTGATGCAATCCGTCAGGCTGTTAATGAAGCTGAAAGCAAAGCCAGTGTTGAAATTGGCGAAGTGAACGTAGGTATTGCAGGTCAGCATATTAAAAGTATGCAGCACCACGGAATTTATACACGAAAAATTTCAGGTGAAGACACCATCACTCAAATGGATATTGATGCGCTGATTGATGACATGTATAAACTGGCTATGCTTCCGGGAGAAGAGATTATTCATGTGCTTCCTCAGGAATATATTTTAGACGGAGAGGTAGGTATCAGGCAACCGATTGGTGCTTCAGGCGTGAGACTGGAAGCAAATTTCCACATTATCACCGGACAGATAGCAGCAGCTAACAATATAAAAAGGTCTATCGAAAAAGCGGGGCTGACCATGAAAGATATTATTCTTGAACCGCTTGCTTCATCAGAAGCTGTGCTCAGTCAGGAAGAAAAAGAAGCAGGTGTTGCATTGGTGGATATCGGTGGCGGAACTACTGACCTTGCAATTTTTTACAATGGAATTATTCGCCATACTGCGGTTATTCCGTTAGGCGGCAATATTATTACCGAAGACATTAAAGAAGGCTGCAACATCATTGGCAAACAAGCTGAGCTATTGAAAGTGAAATTCGGTTCTGCGCTGGCAAGCGAAAGCCAGGAAAATGAGATTGTTTCCATTCCCGGCTTGCGCGGAAGAGACCCGAAAGAGATTTCGGTGAAAAACCTTGCTAACATTATACAGGCGCGACTGGAAGAAATTATAGAATACGTGTATCACGAAATAAAAAACTCAGGCTACGAGAAAAAACTGATTGGCGGAATTGTACTGACAGGTGGTGGTTCGCAAATGAAACATATTACGCAGCTGACCGAATTTATCACTGCGATGAACACGCGTATCGGTTACCCGAATGAACACCTTGCACCGGGAAGCCCTGAAGATATTACCAGTCCAATGTATGCAACCGGTGTGGGACTTTTGATGATGGGAATTCAAAGTGAAGAGAAAACAAAATCGCCAGCAACATCGGCAAACACTACCAAAAAGAAAGAAGAGGTAACAGGGCATTCTGATGCTAAGAAAAAAGGTTCATGGTTTTCAAGCCTGCTCAATAAAACGACAGAGTTTTTTGAAGATGATGCAATAAAATAAGTGACGTAATTAACAATCAGGCGTTAAGAAAAACCCGAAATCCGAAAAAATACCGCAACCATATTGACCTAATATTAACCTGAATTTCAAACACCCAAAAACCATGAACAACGACATGATAAAATTTGATTTACCTAAGGAACAGCCTTCCATCATTAAAGTGATTGGAGTTGGCGGTGGCGGCAGCAATGCTGTAAACCACATGTTCAAACAGGGAATAAAAGGTGTTGACTTTGTAGTCTGCAACACCGACCAGCAAGCGCTTGACCGCAGTCCTGTGCCAAAGAAAATTGTACTTGGAGCTAACCTTACTGAAGGGCGCGGAGCCGGCTCTATTCCTGAAGTTGGGAAAAATGCTGCTCTTGAAAATTTAGAAGAGTTGAAAGATATTCTGAATTCAAAAACCAAAATGGTTTTCATCACTGCGGGAATGGGTGGTGGAACAGGAACGGGTGCTGCTCCCATCATCGCAAAAGCTGCGAAAGATCTGGGAATTCTTACCGTAGGTATTGTTACCATTCCTTTTCATTTTGAAGGAAGAAAAAGAAAATCACAAGCTGATTACGGCCTGGAAGAACTGAAACAAAGTGTAGATACACTGCTTGTTATCAGCAATGAAAAATTGCGTGATATGTATGGCAATTTAAAATTGGGCGAAGCATTTGCACAGGCCGATAACATCCTGACCATTGCTGCAAAAGGAATAGCTGAAATCATTACCGTTAGCGGATATGTGAACGTGGATTTTGAAGACGTTAGAACAGTGATGAAAGACAGCGGTGTTGCCATCATGGGCTCTGCATCTGCTTCAGGACCGGACAGAGCAGTGAAAGCGGTGCAAACTGCGCTCTCTTCTCCCCTGCTGAACGATAACAACATTGAAGGTGCAAGCAATATCCTGCTTTACATCAATTCAGGAAGCGAAGAAGTTACCATGGATGAGGTATCGGAGATAACTGACTACATCCAGAATGAAGCAGGACTTACTGCAGAGATTATCTGGGGTAATGGTTACGATGAGGATCTGGGCGACAGCATTACCGTTACAGTGATTGCTACCGGCTTTAAGACAAAATCAGTGGAAGGATTTACTCCTGTAGCTGCTCCTAAAAAAGTAGTTAAGAATCTGGAAGAAGAGAAACCAGTTGCAAAAGTTGAACCGGTTGCTCCGGCAGTTTCTGAGCCTGTTGCATTAGATGAAACACCTGTAGCAGTAGTTACTCCTCCAGTGCAGGAATACAGCCTGGAACCTACTCTGAAAATTGTTGAGCCAACAGCAAAAATGGAAGAACCCGTTGTTGCAGAAAAAACAGAAGAGCCGGTAATGACTGAGCCTTACCTGAAAACAGTTGAGCCGGTTGCTGAAACAATTGAAGAAACCCCTGTAGTTGAAACCTACACAGAAATAGCAGCAGAAGTGGAAGAAACTGTAGTTGCAAATACAGAAGAAGAGCCTGAATTGTTTTTCGCAGAGACGGAGTTGAAAAATGAGCAAACTGTTCTTACTGAATTCACTTTGAATGATGAAGAGCCATTCATGTTTGTGAAAGATGATAACACCAAACAAACAACATTTGAGTTTGACTTAAGCCAAAAAACAACAGTGACGGAAACTGCTCCGGTTGCTGAAGCAGAACAGCCGGTTTTTGAAACTACTCCTGTAGCTTCTAAAAACGACTTGCTGGATATTACCAGCCGCGTGATAAACAAAGAGCCGGAAATGGACAATGCGGAAATGGAAAAAATCCAGCAGGAGCGTATTGCCCGCTTGAAACAGGTGAACCAGAAATACAAAACCATGAGCGGATTGAGCGAACTGGAAAGTGAGCCGGCTTACAAAAGAAGAAATGTAAATCTGGATAACACCTTACATTCTTCGGAAAGCAATATTTCAAGATTTACACTCAGCGATGAGAAAAATGAAAACAACATGGGGAACAAAACAGAGTTGAGAGCAAACAACTCATTTCTTCATGACAACGTTGATTAGAAACCTCACCCCCAACCCCTCTCCTCAAAGGAGAGGGTAGTTAATGCAGATGTTTTTCGCAGCAGGCGCCCTCAAAAGGGGCGTTTGTTGTTTTAGGGAATTCCTACTTTTGTCGTCATTGCGAGCGCAGCAAAGCAATCTGTTAATGGTGAGATTGCTTCGGGTAAACCCTCGCAATGACGTAAACAATGATTCAGCAATCCACTCTTAAATTTCTTGCAGCTTTAAAGAAAAACAATAACCGCGACTGGTTTCTTGCCAATAAGAAAGAATACGATGCAGCGAAAAAAGATTTCATGGACTATGTTCAGAAACTGATTTCGGGCATTTCAACCTTTGATAAAAAAGTAAGCGGACTGGAGGCGAAGAACTGTGTGTTCCGCATTAACCGTGATGTGCGTTTCTCTAATGATAAATCGCCTTATAAAAATAACATGGGCGCGAACATGAGTCCGGGAGGAAAGAAGTCGGCAGCGGCTGGCTATTACTTTCATATTGAGCCGGGAGGTTCGTTTATTGCAGGCGGAATGTTTCAGCCCGAGCCTGATAAACTGAAAGCGGTACGCGAGGATATTATTTACGACCCCGATGATTTTAAAAAGATCATCAACAGCAAAGAATTTAAAAAACATTACAGTCAATTGTGGGACGAGGGCAAACTAAAAACCGCACCCAAAGGTTTTGACAAAGAACATCCGGATATTGATCTGGTGAAATACAAAAGCTACATTGTAGTAAAGAACCTGAGCGATAAAGAGGTGATGGATAAAAACCTTTTGAAGAATGCGCTGGAGGCTTACAAAGCCCTTAAGCCGCTCAATGATTTCCTGAACAAAAGCGCGGGGCTTTAAAGCCAGGGATTAATATCCAGATTTAATTCGGCTGCGATGGTTTGCAGCAATTGTTTGCGGTAGTTTACTTTCAAGTCGCTTATTTTTTTGTCGCCACGGATAAACTCATCTATGGATGCATTGCTGAGGATAAAGCTTGCTATGCCTGCTCCGTAATTATCGGTGAGGCGCTGCTTGAGGGGAAGAAATATCTCAGCCTTTGCTTTTTCTTTTTCGGCATTAGAGGTTTTGCGTCTTTCCCATTCTTCGGGGTTTACAAAAGGTTTGTGGCCTAACACTTTTGAGATGGAGTTGGCCTCTGCTGCTTTTATAATTTCAGTGTGCTTACCGATAAAAAAATCGGTGTAATGCGGCTCTTTCAGCTTGCGATAAATTCCGGGCAGAGCAAGCCAATTGTTTAAATCGGCTTTACCGGAAATAATATCGCGGATTGTTTCGGGGCTGATGACCTGATAGGAAGGTTTATTGAATTTCGCGGCCAGCGCATCCCGGAGTTTGAGCCATTCGTTCATCAGAAACTGGTCGTAAGGACTGAGTTCTTTTCTATCGGCTGAGGAAAGGAAGTTTTCTTTCACCGTTTCGGTAAATAGAACCTGGCTGAGGAAGGTGTTTTCTTCCTCAATCCAGTGTGTGCGGTTTTTTGCTGCGGCTTCGGCAAGAAGTATGTTTTTGAGTTGCGCCAGATGTATGACATCGTTGGAGGCATAAATGATTTGCGCGGGAGTTAAGGGACGAATGAGCCAGTTGGTTTTTTGCTGCGACTTATCGAGGGTTATTTTCAGATGCTGCTCGAGCATGGAGGCGAGTGATGTTTTTTCGTAGCCGAGGAGCTTGGCGGCTATTTCGGTATCGAGCAGGTTGGTAGGGCGGCAACCAAGTGAATGCAGCAGGCGCAGGTCTTCGCCATGCGAATGAAGTAAAACCTGCTGGGCAGGATTTTCGAGCAGGCGATAAAGCGGAGTGCAATCAAGGGGCTGACGGGGGTCTATGATAAAACAGCGGTTGCCGGCACTGGCTTGTATAAGGCAAAGGTTGAAACCATAGGCATGGCGGTCGCGGTCGAACTCAAGGTCTATGGCAAGCTGGGTGGTGGTGCTGAGGTACTGAACGCAATCGCTCAGGAGTTGGGGGGTGGAGATGAACTCAACGGTGTGGCCGTTGTTTTCGGTTTTGAAATTCATTGGTACAAACTTAGGGGTAAAGAAGAGAGATTTGGGAAAGGGGGGAAATTATTTTGAGAGGATGGGAAAGGCAGAAACCAAATTAGTGAAGACCGAAACGGTTTTGAGAAAGGCAGAAACGAAGTTTAGCTTGGCAGAAACCAAATTTAGGAAGGCAGAAACGGGTTTTGGAAAGGCAGAAAGGTAATTTAGGTTGGCAGAAACCAAATTAGGGAAGACCGAAACGGGTTTTAGGAAAGCAGAAAGTTAATTTAGCTTGGCAGAAGCTGTTTAGTGGAAGACAGAAGCCTTGTTCAGGAAGGCAGAAACATAATTTGGCTTGGCAGAAACCAAATTCAGGAAGAACGAAACGGGTTTGTGGAAGAGACATTTGGGCTTGCGCTACATAAGAAAAACGGAGTGTACGCAATGAAAAATTACTTGTAAGCGGTTAATTGAGGTATGTACGACACAAAAAATGATGTGTACGAGACAAAAAATGAACTGTGCGACACAAAAAACGGACTGTACGAGGCGAAAAATGAACCGGAAGCTATGTTGCGGAAGCTGTAACAGATGAAAAATGGAGTGTAAGCAGTGAAAAATGAACCGGAAGCATTGTAAAATGAAGTGTAAGAGGGGTAAAATGGGATGTTAAGGGGCTATTATATTGAAATTCACGTGCATATTGGGACGGTAGAAATGATTTTGAAGAAGGTAGAGGCGGTAGTTTTCAAAAAAAGATGCTGAAACAATTCCGATAGCTATCGGGACAGCATGACGACAGTTGTTTTCAAATGATATTATCACATAAATCCTATTTTTGCCGCGCACAAAACAGAAGATGGCAAAATTTCATACACTAAAAGTAGCAGAGGTAAGGCGCGAAACGGCTGATTGCGTTTCGATTGCATTTGATATTCCGGAGGCGGTTAAGGCCGAGTATAATTACATACAGGGGCAATACGTTACCCTTAAAATAAAGCTGAACGGTGAGGAAGTAAGGCGCTCGTATTCGGTTTGCAGCAGCCCATTGGTGAATGAGCCGCTGCGTGTGGCAGTGAAGCAGGTGAAAGATGGCAGAATGTCGGGCTACCTGAACACGCAACTGAAAGCGGGCGATATGCTGGAAGTGATGACGCCTATGGGAAGTTTTCATAGTGCTATGAATGCGGGGAACAAAAAGAATTATGTATTGTTTGCAGGCGGAAGCGGGATAACGCCCATGCTTTCGATTATAAAAACAGTGTTGATTGCCGAGCCGCAGAGCACAATTGTTTTGCTTTACGGAAACAGGGATGAGGCTTCGATTATTTTTAAAGCGGAGCTGGAAAAGATAGTTGCAGACAATAAAAGCAGAGTAAAAATGGTGCATGTGCTGGAACACTCTCTGGAAGCGGAAGGAAGTTTATTCCGCGGAATTATGCTTCCCGAAAAAGTGAAGGCATTGATTGAAAATTATGTGGGACTTAATCTGGATAATGAGTTTTTTATCTGCGGTCCCGGCCCGATGATGCGTAATGTAGAGAGCACTTTACTTGAATTAAAAATTGTAAAAGAGCGCATACATCTTGAATATTTTACAGTAGATGCCGATGCCGCAAAAGCGCAGCCTGTACCTGAAATTGCGGAACTGGAAAGCAGCGTAACAGTAATAATGGACGGAGAAGAAACCGTTCTTGAGCTTTCATCAAAAGGGAAATCAATATTGGATGCTGCAATGGATGCAGGAGTTGATGTTCCGTTCTCGTGCAAGGGAGCTGTGTGCTGCACCTGCAAGGCAAAAGTGCTGGAAGGCAAGGTGCAAATGGATAAAAACTTTGCGCTTACTGATAAAGAAGTGGAAGAAGGATATATTCTCACCTGTCAGGCACATCCGCTTACGGAGAAGGTGGTGGTGGATTATGATGTGGTGTAAAGTTTAACCGCAGAGGCGCAAAGACGCAGAGAATACAATAAAAAGAGATTGCTTCGTCCGCCTGAGGCGGACTCGCAATGACGGTCAATAAACATGGATTACTTAATCATATGTATCGTTGCTTTTCTTGCCTCGGGACTTACTTTCTTTTCGGGATTTGGGTTGGGAACTATTCTGCTTCCTGCGTTTGCAATTTTCTTTCCGCTTGAAACGGCCATCAGTATTACAGCTGTGGTGCATTTTCTTAACAACCTGTTTAAATTAACGCTTACGGCAAAGAATGCAAATGCAGGTGTGGTGGTGAAATTCGGGCTGCCTTCTATGATTGCGGCTATTGGCGGGGCGTTGCTACTGACGTATATGATACATGTTGCTCCGCTTTACAGTTACGAACTTGGCGGTAAAACTTACGATGTGGTGTTGGTAAAACTTATCATAGCTGTACTGATGATTTTGTTTGCGCTGCTGGATTTAATTCCTGCGCTTTCAAAAATTACCTTCGGTGAAAAGTTTATGATTACAGGAGGATTATTCAGTGGATTCTTTGGCGGGTTATCGGGACATCAGGGGGCGTTGCGTTCTATGTTTCTGATACGTTCGGGCCTGAGCAAAGAGAGTTTTATAGCCACCGGAATTGTGATTGCGTGCATGGTGGATGTCTCGCGCCTGGCGATATACGGCACCAACCATTTCGGTATTACACAAAACGAACTACCCATTGTTGCAGCAGGTACAGTAAGTGCTTTTGCAGGCGCTTATCTTGGAAATAAATTAGTAAAAAAGGTTACGCTGAAATTTATGCAACTCTTTGTTGCAGTGATGCTGATTGTGTTTGCAATTGCATTGGGGGCAGGGATTATTTAACTATAGATGTGATTTAAAAACCAAACTTTCTTTAGTATATTTGTTCTTACTAAATCAAGAATCATGGTATTAGTTCTTAAAAACAAATCGGGCAAATCTTTACGTAAAGAGTTAGATGAACTGTTGCGTAAAAAAGTAACGAAGAAAACAAAGCGCTCATGGAACAGCTTTTTCGGTAAGGTTAAGTTCACCGAAAACCCGGTAGAATACCAACGCAGATTGAGAGATGAATAATATTCTGCTCGACACAAACATTCTTATTTATTTACTGCATGGAGATAAGACTGTCCGCGACATGTTGGAGGAGAAGACTTGGTATATTTCATTTGTAAATGAAATGGAGTTACTGATGAAGCCTAATGTAGAAGCTCAGGAACTGAAAGCAATTGAAGCACTGTTGAAGGAATGCATTATTATTGAGATGAACAGTGCAGTAAAAAAGCAAGCTATATTAAATGGAAGGCGTTTCAGGATGAAACTTGCTGACAGCATTGTGCTTGCGGCTGCACAAATAAACAATATTCCACTTCTTACTGCAGATGCAGAATTCAAAAAGGCTTCTAAGGATAACAACGATGTGTTGTTGTATATTCCTTAAGTGGTCTGTTCAACTAAAGGCAACGTAGAATAACCGCAGTCCCAGCAAAACAAGGCAAACGCCAATTATTTTGTAAAGCACAAAAAGGATTTCGGGCTTTAAGATGCTTTTGATTTTGGAAGCAAGAAAAACTTTTGTCATATCTGTACTAAAAATGGCAAGCAAGGTTCCTGCAAGATAGAGGGCAAGGTCATTATCAAAGCCGTGTTTATCACCTGCTACTTTTATAATGCCAATCCACACCGCAAATACAAATGGATTTATAAAATTTACAAGAAAACCTTTGCTGAAAAAACCGATGTAGTGTTTTGCATTCAACTGAATTGCTTCTTCATCGACTTTTTTCTTTTTCAAGAAATAACGTACACCAAGTGCTATAAGAACTACACCGCCAACAAGGGCAAGATAAAATCTGCTCTCATCACTTTTTAAAAACGCTGAAGCACCATAAACACAAAGCAACACAGCAAGTATGTCGCTGACAAAAATTCCTAAAGCAACTAAGCTGCCTGCAACAACACCATGTTGCAAGGATGTTTTCAGCAAGGTAAAAAACACAGGTCCAATAAGGATTACAAGGGCAAGTCCGACTAAAAAACCATCTAAGAAAACAGGCATCTTCTATTTATTTGATGTGGCTTCTTTCTGTGCAATTTTATCTAATAAATAATCTAAACCGAGTATTTCGGAACAGGTAACAAAGGCACTTACTGTGACACCTAACACACCGTGAAAATGCAAATTCTGTCCGGTAAAAAAAAGATTTTTCACTTTAGTTCTGGCAGGAACAAGTGTTTTCAAGGGATCAAAACAATCTTTCACTATTCCATACATAGAGCCACCGGGAGATGCAATGTAATCACGGTACGTAAGAGGAGTTGAACTGTAATACGCTTTTATATTCTCACGAATTCCCGGGAATTTTTTCTCCAGTTCATCAATAAGAACTTCTGATTTCTGACGTTTAAATTCTTCATACTCTTCACCTCTGAAATCAGGATTTGCAACGGTGCTTGCCGTGTTTTCCCATTGCTTCACTTCATCGTATTTCATGTAGGTAAGGACAGCCATTCCTTCTGCATATTTACCGGGCTTCAATCCAGCAACCATGAACGTTCCATAACTCAAAGGCCACTCACCCTGCTTGTAATCAACCGGAGCCCACACATCATTTTTCTTAAAATGGTAGTAATTGTGGTTAATATAGTTGACCGTATTTTCTTTAAAAACAAGATAGAGTGTGAATGCAGAAGCTGAATTCTCCAACGATTTGAATCGTGTGTGATATGACTTGCGGATTTTTCCGGGTTCAAGCAAATCAAGTGTTACCGAAGGATGTGCATTGGAAATAAATTGTTTTGCTTTTATTGTTTTCCCGTTCGAGAGTTCGGCATAACGCAAATCTTCTCCTTCAAATTTCAGTTGTTGTACTTTACTGCGTTTAAAAATGTCTCCGCCAAACTTCCGGATGTTTTTTGCAATCAGTTTGGCAATCTGTGAACCACCTCCAACGCAACGCCATGCACTTTCGATGTAACTGTTCAGCACCAGGGCATGAAGATAAAATGGTGTCTTCTCCCCTATTCCTGCATACAGCAAATTTGTTCCTGCCAATACGCTTCTAAGCTTTTCATTTTTTGTGAGTGAGGCGATAAAATCTTTTGCATTGGTCTGCAACAGCTCGGTATCAGAATGATAGCTCTCTCCGTTTTGCAAGTTATATAAGGGAAAACGGCTGCAAACCCTTCTTATTTCATCGCAGTATTTTCTAATGCTTTTTTCTTCATCCGGAAATTTTTGTGACAGAATACGAATGAAATTCTCATAGCCCTGTGCATACGGATATTCATTGTTATCTCCATCAAATGTAACAATGTCAAAACCGTTTTCGTCCATCTTCTCCAATTTCAACTTATCCATAATGCCGAAATAGTTGAAAAAACGATTCAGGTTTTCACCTTCAGCCAGACCACCGAGGTAATGTACACCTGTATCAAAAATAACCCGGTCGCGAACAAAGGTTTGCAGATTGCCGCCAATCTGCTGATTCTTTTCCAGCACACACACTTTGTAACCTTCTTCAGCAAGAATATTGGCGCAGAGCAAGCCTCCCAGCCCGCTTCCGATTATGACCACATCGTATTCCTGCATAGTAATTTTATTATGCGAAAACTTTGTCTAAAGCATCACACATTGCAACAATCGTTTTATCAATATCTGCTTCGGTATGTGCTTCGGAAATAAACCCAACCTCATAACCAGACGGTCCGAGGTAAATACCGTTCTCCAATAATTCAGCATGAAACACACGGAATCTATTCATGCTTGCCGCATCAATTTCATCGGCACTGCGGATGTTATCCTGTGTTGTAAATACCGGCCAGAATATAGAAGCGATGTTGAACATCCTGTATTCATAGCCTTTTGAATGTGCATGAGATTCAACAGCAGCGCAAAGTTTTTTTGTTTTTGCTTCAAGCGAAGAATAGAATCCTGTTTTCAAACATTCTGTCAGTTGAGCTATACCAGCAGCCATTGCGACCGGATTTCCTGATAAAGTTCCTGCCTGATACACATCACCATCGGGAGAAATTTTTGCCATGATTTCTTTACTTGCTCCATACATTCCAACGGGCAAACCACCACCGATTATTTTTCCGTAAGTGATAATGTCGGGTTGTATTCCGTAATAGCCGGCAGCACCTTCAAAGCCAAGCCGGAAGCCTGAGATCACTTCATCAAAATGCAAAAGTGTTTTATTTTCGGTGCAAATGGTTCTTAATTGTTGCAGATATTCTTTTGTTTGTAACAACAAGCCGTTATTGGCTGGGACCGGTTCAATGATTACGGCAGCAATCTGGTCTTTAAATTCTTCAAATGCTTTTTTTACCGCTTCAATATTATTGAGTGGAACAACAATGGTATCGTTCACAAATGATTCAGGAACACCGGCAGAAGAGCTTGTTCCGAAGGTAACCAAACCTGAGCCTGCTTTCACCAGCATTGAGTCAACATGCCCGTGATAACAACCTTCAAACTTTAAAATCTTGTTTCTGCCTGTAAACCCACGGGCAAGACGAATGGCGCTCATCACGGCTTCAGTACCGGAGCTTACAAACCTGATTTTCTCAACAAATTTGTTGTTAGCTAAAATCAATTCTGCTAGTTCATTTTCTTTCTCTGTTGGTGCACCAAATGAAGTTCCGTTTTGAACAGCAGCAATTACTGCATTTCTTACCTGCGAATTATTATGCCCTAAAATCAATGGTCCCCATGAGCAACAGAAATCAATAAACTCATTTCCGTCAGCATCCCAAATACGGCTGCCATCTCCTTTCTGAATAAATAACGGAGTTCCTCCAACAGAGCGGAATGCGCGCACAGGTGAGTTTACACCGCCCGGAAAATATTGCTTTGCCTTTACAAATAATTGTTCTGATTTTTCTCTTTTCATACCTTCAAAATTGCTTTGCGAATATAGGGTAATTTATACCTTTGGGCACGAGTAAAATTTCACGCAAAGGCGCAAAAGCGCAAAGAATATGAACTTTAACAATACCCTTGAATTTGCACAGTCGCAGGACAAAGCAGATAAACTTTCAACTTTCAGAAATAAATTTTTCTTTCCCCAACTGAATGGAAAAGAAGCAGTTTATTTCTGCGGAAATTCTTTGGGATTGCAACCCAAAACTGCTTCAGCAGCCTTGCAACAGGAGTTAAGCGACTGGGCACAATTTGCAGTAGAAGGACATTTTCACGCAAAAAACCCTTGGTTTTCTTATGAAAAGATGTTTGACAAACCACTTGCTAAACTTGTAGGGGCAAAGCCTTCGGAAGTTTGCGCATTGGGTTCACTGACCAATAATCTTCATTTGCTGATGGTTTCGTTTTATCGTCCCACAGCAAAACGTTTTAAAATTCTGTGTGAAGAAAAACCGTTTGCTTCTGACCAGTATGCTTTAGAATCACAAGTGAGATTTCATGGATATAATCCGGATGAAGCTATCGTAGAACTGAAGCCGAGAGCAGGAGAATTTATTCTGCGCACAGAAGATATTCTTGCAAAGATTGAAGATCTGAATGAGGAACTTGCCTTGGTAATGATTGGTGGGGTGAATTATTATACCGGGCAGGCATTTGATATGAAAAACATTACTGAGGCTGCGCATAAAGTTGGGGCACTTGCAGGGTTTGACTTAGCACATGCAATGGGAAATCTGGTGATGAACCTGCACGACTGGAAGGTTGATTTTGCCTGTTGGTGCAGCTATAAATACCTGAACTCAGGACCGGGAAGTGTGGCAGGAATTTTTGTACATGAAAAACATGGCAACAACCCGGAACTACCTCGTTTTGCAGGTTGGTGGGGCAACAATCCCGATACACGTTTTAAAATGGAAAAAGGATTTGTTCCTGCTGTTGGTGCTGATGGCTGGCAACTGAGCAATGCACCTGTATTTTCCATGGCTGTTCACAAAACATCTTTAGATATTTTTGATGAAGCCGGTATTGAAAACCTGCGAGAGAAAAGCGAGAAATTGACTGCTTATCTGGAGTTTATTGTTGATGAAATAAACAAGCAGAAAGGAACCATAAAAATACTTACCCCACGTGACAAAAATCAACGCGGCTGCCAATTATCACTCGTGTTTTCAGAGAACGGAAAACAAATTCACGAACAACTTTTAAAAGCAGGAATTATAACTGACTGGCGTAACCCTGATGTGATTCGCTTAGCTCCTGCCCCACTCTATAATTCGTTTGAAGATTTGTGGAAATTCGGGAATGAACTGCAAAGGATACTAAATGCTTGAACTGCGATTTCAGAACAAACTGATTGAAGCCGGAGTGGATGAAGCCGGACGGGGTTGCCTTGCAGGGCCTGTATTTGCAGCTGCAGTTATACTTCCGAAAAAATTCAAATCAGAATTGCTGAATGACTCCAAACAACTGAGTGAAAAGAAAAGAGAAGAGTTGCGTCCGATTATAGAAAAGGAAGCACTGGCATGGGCTGTAGGCATTGCAACACATGAAGAAATTGACAAAATAAATATTCTAAACGCTTCTTATCTTGCCATGCACCGTGCGATAGAGCAACTGAAAAAAGCTCCGCAACTATTACTGATTGATGGCAACCGTTTTAAGAAATACAAAGACATTCCGTTCAAGTGCATTGTTAAAGGTGACGGAAAATACATGTCAATAGCTGCCGCTTCCATTCTTGCAAAAACGCATCGTGATGAATACATGCTGAAGATGGATGAAGAATTTCCGCAGTACCAATGGAAGAAAAATAAAGGTTACGGAACACTGAAACATCGCATGGCCATTGAACAATACGGAGAATCAATTATTCACCGCAAGAGTTTTAAGGTTGTGCCGTTGCAGCCGACATTGTTTTAGTATTTGTTATTTTTGAGCGTTCAAAAAATCAAAAGATGAGAGAGATACAATTTCGTGAAGCAGTAAAAGAAGCCATGAGCGAGGAGATGCGCAGGGATAAAAATGTATTCCTGATGGGTGAAGAAGTGGCGGAATACGATGGCGCTTACAAAGCAAGTCAAGGAATGTTAGCTGAATTTGGTCCCGAGCGTGTGATAGATACTCCTATTTCTGAACTTGGTTTTGCAGGTATTGGTGTGGGCGCTGCCATGAATGGCTTACGTCCCATCATTGAGTTTATGACCTTTAATTTTTCACTTGTCGCAATCGACCAAGTGATTAATTCTGCTGCAAAAATGAAATCTATGTCAGGCGGACAATTTGGTGTTCCTATTGTTTTTCGCGGACCAACCGCCTCTGCAGGACAACTAGGCGCACAACACTCACAGGCTTATGAAAGCTGGTATGCAAACTGCCCTGGATTAAAAGTGATTGTGCCTTCTAATCCTTATGATGCAAAGGGATTGCTCAAGTCTGCCATTCGCGATAACGACCCTGTAATTTTCATGGAATCGGAACAAATGTATGGCGACAAGGGAGGAGTTCCCGAAAGTGAATATCTTATTCCAATCGGGGTTGCAGATGTTAAGCGCGAAGGGAAACATGTAACCGTTGTGTCGTTCGGAAAAATTATAAAAACAGTTTTTAAAGCTGCAGAAGAATTAGCAAAAGACGGTATTGAAATGGAGGTAATAGACCTGCGCACTGTGCGCCCGATTGACTATGCAACGGTAATAAGTTCAGTAAAGAAAACGAATCGTCTGGTGATTGTTGAAGAAGCCTGGCCGTTGGGTTCTATTGCAACTGAAGTTGCATTCAAAGTTCAGAAAGATGCATTTGATTATCTGGATGCTCCCGTAATAAGAATAATGACACAGGATGTTCCTTTGGCCTATGCACCAACACTTGTAGCCGAATTTTTACCTACTGCTGAAAAGGTAATTAAGGCTGTGAAAGAGGTAATGTATATCCAAAAATAACTACGCTCCTTAAGCAAGCACTTTTCTCAGACTTACCTTATCTTCTACAATCTTAGAAAGATTATCTATTGACACGCGCTCCTGCTTCATGGTGTCGCGGTAACGAAGTGTTACCTGATTATCATTTAACGTGTCGTGGTCAACTGTAATGCAAAAAGGTGTTCCGATTGCATCCTGCCTGCGGTAGCGTTTTCCGATGGTATCTTTTTCTTCATACCGAACTACATGATCAATTTTCAGTTTGTCAAAAATCTCACGCGCTTTTTCAGGTAATCCATCTTTGTTCAATAACGGGAATACAGCAACTTTTACAGGCGCTAAAAAATCAGGAATATTTAACACAACACGCTCTGAACCATCTTCCAGTTTCTCTTCTTTGTAAGAAGCAGAGAGCACTGCAAGGAATGTGCGGTCAAGTCCGATAGAAGTTTCAACAACATACGGAACATAATTCTCGTTCAATTCCGGGTCAAAGTATTGCAATTTTTTTCCGCTGAATTTCTCATGCGATTTCAAATCAAAATCGGTGCGCGAGTGAATTCCTTCCAATTCTTTAAATCCGAAAGGGAAATCAAACTCAATATCAAATGCCGCATCTGCATAGTGTGCCAGCTTAGCATGTTCATGAAAACGATACATCGTATCAGGAAACCCCAGTGAATTATGCCATTTCATTCTGCGCTCTTTCCAGTGTGAAAACCATTCTTTCTGTGTACCCGGACGAACAAAAAATTGCATTTCCATCTGTTCAAATTCGCGCATACGGAAAATAAATTGACGAGCCACTATTTCGTTTCGGAATGCCTTACCTGTCTGTGCAATACCGAAAGGGATTTTCATTCTTCCGGTTTTCTGCACGTTGAGAAAATTTACAAAAATTCCTTGTGCAGTTTCAGGTCGCAGATAAATGGTACTTGCTCCGTCAGCAGTTGAACCCATCTCGGTTGAGAACATCAGGTTGAACTGACGAACATCCGTCCAGTTGCGGGTTCCCGAAATAGGGCAGGCGATTTCTAAATCAATAATCAGTTGTTTTACATCAGCCAGATTATCTGTTTCCATAGCGGTAACAAAACGTTTTTTGATGTCATCAATTTTTGTTTTGTATTCTACCACGCGTGGGTTGGTGCTGATGAACATCTCCGCATTAAAATTTTCAAAGCGTTTAGCAGCTTTCTCAACTTCCTTATTTATCTTGTCTTCGATCTTTGCTACAAAATCTTCAATCAACACATCAGCACGGTAACGTTTTTTGCTGTCTTTATTATCAATCAGCGGATCGTTAAAGGCATCAACGTGTCCAGAAGCTTTCCAGGTTGTAGGATGCATGAAAATAGCAGCATCAATGCCCACAATATTTTCGTTCATCTGCACCATCGACTTCCACCAATACTCGCGGATATTCCGTTTCAACTCGGCACCGTTCTGACCGTAATCATATACAGCACTTAGTCCGTCATAAATTTCGCTCGATTGAAAAATGAAACCATACTCTTTTGCATGGCCGATAATGTTTTTAAAAAGTTCTTCGCGGTTCATATAGGTTCTCTCTGTTTTTAATCTCTCAGGAAAGGATAGTCTTCCTGCTCGTAAACATCTTTAAATAATTCAGAAGCATCAGGGAAAGGCGATTCCTCGGCAAATTTCACAGACTCTTCTACCTGCGCATTAACACGTGCATTTATTTCTTCCAACTCCGAATCGGTTGCAAATTTATTTTTGGTAATCGTTGCCAATACACGCTGAATAGGGTCTTGTGCTTTGTAGGCTTCCACTTCTTCTTTAGTGCGGTATTTTGCCGGGTCGCTCATGCTGTGACCTTTGTAGCGATAGGTTTTCATTTCCAGCAAAGTAGGACCATCACCATTACGCGCGGTTTCTGCTGCTGCTTCAACTGCATTGTGCACATCTTCGCATACCATTCCGTCAACTTCAAAAGAAGGAATACCATATGCGAGGCCAAGCTTGTACAAATCCGTAACACTGCTGGAGCGATGCACTGCAGTTCCCATTGCGTATTGATTGTTCTCAATAATAAAAATCACAGGCAACCTCCACAACATTGCCATGTTCAGTGTTTCGTGAAAAGCGCCCTGATGCACGGCACCATCGCCCATGTAGCAGAGTGTTATGTTTTTTGTTCCGTTGTATTTTTCTGCAAACGCAATTCCGGCACCGAGCGGAATTTGTCCGCCCACAATTCCATGGCCTCCAAAAAAACGATGCTCCTTAGAGAACATGTGCATACTACCTCCTTTGCCTTTTGAACAGCCTGTTATTTTTCCGTAAAGCTCAGCCATAATTGCATTGGGCGAAACGCCTTTTGCAATGGGATGAACGTGATCGCGATAAGCTGTTATTACATTATCTGATGGTTGTGTTGCACTTGTTGCGCCTGCCACCAATGCTTCCTGACCGATGTATAAATGACAAAAACCTTTAATCTTTTGCTGAATGTAAAGCTGTCCTGCCCGTTCCTCAAATTTACGGTAAAGCAGCATGGTTTCATACCAGTATAAATAGGTGTCCTTGCTGAACTTTGTCTTTGCCATTGCCTTTGATTTTGTTCCGCGCAAAAGTAGCAAAAGAAAAAGCCTTACCAAATGCCCTTTCCGCGATTTGGAAACAATAGTTGTTTGTTTGAAAAAAAAGACTCTATCTTTGGGCAAACCCTTAAAACCCAAAACTATGAACTGGCTGGCTATTCTTGCGGCAACATTTGTTCCGCTTATTATCGGATTTGTATGGTATAACCCAAAAACATTAGGCAATGCCTGGATGAAAGAAGCCGGACTTACCGAAGACACCATGAAAGGTGCTAACATGGCACTTATCTTCGGGCTATCTTTTGTGTTCAGTTTTTTTATTGCTTTCTCTATGCAATTTCTGACTATTCATCAAATGGCAATCGGTTCTCTGCTTGCCGATGATCCTGATTTATATAAGGCAGGAAGCGCTGCCAACAACCGAATGAATGAACTGATGGCTGAATTTGGTGGCAAATTCCGCACCTATGGACATGGTGCATTACACGGCTTACTTGCAGGCATTTTTTTGATTTTCCCGATTTTTGCCATCAATGCTTTGTTTGAGCGCAAATCGTGGAAATTTATTTTTATCAATTCAGGATACTGGATACTTTGTTTTGTGATTATGGGCGCAATTATTTGCGGATGGCAATAATCAGATTTTAATATTAAAACTCAGATAAGGACTGAACTCAATAATATCTGCCTTATCGGTGTGTGTTAATCGCCAGATGCAATCAAGGCGAATGAATTTGAAAATGTTTTCCACTCCAAACCCTGCTTCTACATATGGAATTGGATAAGCATAATCAATAGTATTGAGGTAATTGTAGTTTCTATTAGCCACATTCATATTTCCGTAAAAAATATTAGTGGTAATTAACTCACGCCACTTGAGTTTTTTAATCAACGGAATTTTATCAAGCAACAAACCGCCAAAGAAATACTGAAAATTCAAACTCAGATACTGGTCTGCAGAAAACTCCAGCAAATTCATGTTATTGAAGAAGTATGTACTGTGTGTGTAGGAAAAATTTCCTTCAGGGTTTTTCAACAATAAGAAAGGAAGTTTGCCGAAAATTTTTCCTGCCCATAAATTATAATAAAACGACATTTTAGGCGATACCTGAAAATAACCCTGCAATCCAGCAGAAATATCGTGGTATTCAAAATTGCTTTTTAAAATATTTTTTGCTCCGTAGGTATAGCGCACAAACATTACAGGGAATTCATTTTTCTTACGGAATTGCGCAAAGAATTTGTTGGCTTCTGCATCACGGTTAAATGTTCCCGGCAGATTTTTAGAACCCCGCTGATAACGAATACCAACCGAAAATTCAGCAACGGTGATGTGTTTTTTCACAACATCATTTTGAACATACCCAAAGTCAAAAAAGGGTTTTAAATTCTTGTAGTTGATGCCAAAATAAGTCATCAGATCTTTGTGGAATTCCCGGTCATAAACAATTTTCCCCTCGGCCACATTATACAAACGCTGTCCAACTCCACGAGGAAGAAAAGTGGTAACATTATCACGATCCAAAAGGTCTTCAGCATAGCGGCTAGCAAAGTCAATATCGCTTTTACCGCTGACGCTAATTTTATTCCAGGGCTTCTTAGCAATGATGAATTGCACTTTCATTCCGTATTTAAAACGGTCGTCTTTCAGGCCGTAGGCAATATGTCCTTCCAGTTGAACACGCTGACTGAACTTATCAGTTGTTTGAAAGCCTAATTTAAAACGCACTTTCTCAACCTGATTGCCGCTCACAATTCCTGCAACGTGACCGATGCCAATTTTCGGTCCTATCCTAGCATAACCCGTAGTGAGTGACATAGCAATGTATCGCAACAACCTGAAACGTTTAGTATGCTTAAGACTGTCTACCATCTCATAAATTCCTGCTTCAGTTTTCTGAAGCGTATCGTGACGCATTTCTTCCCAGAATATATCGTCTTTATGATATACTTCCTCATTGATTTCAGTGCTTTTGAATGCTGAAAAAACGGTGTCACTGAAAGCTGTATTCACCACAAAATTTTTAAAACTCTTTGTTTTCTTTCCTATCAGTTTAGCGTCTTTTACAAAACTGCTGGTGAATTTTATTTTCAACTTCTCGCGCTGCGGAACCCATGCCTGCTGAAGGTTTCCTGAAGTATCGTTGTATTCAACAAAATTATAATCGTGCTGAAAACTGATATCCTGCACAAAACCAATGTTTACATTATCGGAAAGAGAAGCCTCAATGCTGCGCACAGCGTATGACTTGATATTGACCAGCATTTTTCCTTTAAACGTGTTTTCGCCTCTGCGTTTGGGTTTAAATTCCATTTGAAGATGAGGCTCTCCGTTAACGTAAAGCGTGTCGTAAAAATTCAAATAATATTTGTAAACGCTAAGTCCGTAATCAGCAACAGGGCTTACAAAACTCTTTCCCAAAACAGTAATCATATTCTCGTAAATATTCACGTTTTGATTTACGTTACTCAACAACTCCGTTACAAAATCCTGCTTGTCGAGCCCGGACATTTTCACGCCTTTCATTTTCTCAATCTGTTTATCGGGATTAGTGGTTGAATAATTATCAGAGATATTTTCAATAAAAAACATAGGCAAAATGGAAGAGCCTTTTTCGGTTACTGTGTCCAGATAACCTTTCAGCATGGGGAACTGCGAGAGCAATAAATTCTTGTCCAGACTTTTGTCGCTTACATTATCCAGATCAACTTCGTATTTGGTATACGCTTCATATTTCAGGCTGTTGTAATTTTTAATATTGTGCTTATCTTTTACAGAAATCATTTGTCTGAAAAGTACATCGGCAGGGTTTTCACCCGGATTGATTACAACTTCACCCAGAGCAACCTCATTAAATGCCAGTTCAAAATCAATTGTCTGAGAAATGCCTTCCTGTACCGGTTTCTTTACCGTAGTATAACCCACAGACGAAACCTGAAGGCTATCCGTTTTTTTAGGTGCCTGAAATGAGTAAAAACCGGCAGTATCGGTTGGCGCACCTACAAACTTCCCAACAATGGTAACATTAGCAAAAGGAATTGCCTCGCCTGTTTTTGCATCTGTTACTCTTCCGCTCAGAGTAATTGTTTGAGCAAATGCAAATTCTGCTGCCAATAGCAGCAGCAAAAAAATTACATGAAATGGTCTTAGCAGGCTCATTTTAAAAATTCATGCAAAAGTAGATTTTTTATGTGAGGAGAAAATCTGACAGCGAGTAAACTTCATTTAAATATTTTCTACACCTTTAAACCCTGAAAATCACATCCGATGAAAAAACTTCTCCTACTTCTTTTAATTGTTAACGGCTTCTTTTTACCTATCCATTCATTTGCACAGGCAGTCGGCAACTCTATGTATGGCAATGACAACCGCTACAATTACCAGAATGCAGAAGAACTTAACTGGCAAAACAGTTTCAATGTAACACGTGAAGTTATGATTGACGAGAACAGCATGACTTTCGAGGTAAACGGACTTTTTAACCGCAAGGCCGATGCCTACCTTGCTATTTTTAATATGACACAGGTTGGTGAAAATGCATCTGTGGCTAATGATTTATTAAATACACGCTATCAGAATTTTGTAAATGAAGTAGCTTCTGCCGGAGTAAAACCTGAAGATATTTTCTTAGATATGGTTTCACAGGTTCCGATTTATGAACTGGAAGTAACCAAGAAATTTTTCAGCAAAACCTATAACGAAGTTCCTAAAGGATTTGAGCTGCAAAAGAACATTCATGTAAAATTCAACAAAGGTGAAGTGCTTGACAAGATACTTACTGCTGCAGCAAAGCATGAAATCTACGACCTTATTAAGGTTGATTACTTCGTAGAGAACACAAGTGCTGCTTATGAAACCTTACGCGATTCGGTTATTGCTTATGCAAAAAGAAAAACGAATGACTACAAGCAACTAAACGTTAATCTGGACACGGTTTACCGTGTGCTCACCGAACAAACTTCAGTTACGTTTCCTATCGACCGCTATTCAAAATATCAACCTGCAAGCAGTTCATCCATTGAATCTGTTGGAAAAAAATCGGGATTAACCGAAATCCGCAAACCCACAGTTATGTTTTATAACAAGTTATCTTACCATAACTTTGATGTTGTTATAAATCCTGTTGTGGTGGAGCCATTGGTACAATATACCTGCAAAATAAAAATGCGGTTCAGTCTGAAAAAACCAGTGGAAACAAAAGTGCAAAATCATTACAAAGTGATTACACCAACAGGTGATGTAAAAACTATTGAGATAAAATGATAAAGCATTTCTGCATCTTTTTCTTTCTGTTATTACCCGCCTTGGGCTTCGGGCAGGACAAAGTGCTTTTTACGAATGGAAAAGAAAAAGCAGGTTTTGTATTATATCAGGACAATAACAGCATTTACTACGGTACAAAACCAAAGAAAAAAATTAATGAAGAGAAGTTGACTTTAATTGAAAATCGTTTTAAGCAATTGCAGGAAAAAATTAATAATAACGACCAAAAAGATGCTCTGCAAAAATCAATTACTCTGCAATTATTAAAAAAGAAAGAAGTTACCGCAAAAGCAAATGTGAAATTCAGAGCACTTAAAAGAGTAGTAAAAGACAATGTCTTCAGCATTACTCACGCTGACGGCAAAGAAGAAATAATATACAATCCCGACACGCTTGGATTTTTAGTAACAGATGTAGTAGAGCCTGAAGTAGATTATACTGTGGAAGAAATGCGCAGATACATTTATGGCGCGCAGGACGGAATGAAAGTAAAAAAAGCAGCAGCATTATGGACCTCTGCCGGCATCAGTACAGTTGGATCAGGATTAGGAGCTTTTTTCGGGCCAGTTGCTCCGGCTACCTACATCATAGTATTAGGCACTACCCGGCAAAAACCTGATGAAACAAAGGTGGCGCACCCCGAATATATTCTGGACGAAGCCTATCTTGCAGGCTACAGCAAAGCCGCACGTAAACGCAAAATTATTGCAGCTGCCGAAGGTGGTCTTATCGGGCTTAGTGTTGGTATTGTTGCCTACTGGGCAACTTTCCGCGGCTTCTGATGTTTTTCAGGAAACCCATATACTACTTTGTTTTCGGAAACTTTTTAATTGCTTTTTCTTCGGTTGGCTTAACCCATTTATCGCAACTTGGAAAGGAATTAACTACCGGTGATTTACATCTGCTGGTGTTTGTGTTTTTCTCCACACTGCTTGTTTACAACCTGAACCTGATTGAAGGCATGAAGGGTTTAAAATCTTCAGCCTTTCGCTCTGTTCGTCACAACTGGATTGTAAAACACGAAAAGTTTATCTGGGCATTTTCTGTTTTGTCGCTGATTGTTTCTGTTGCCGAGCTTACTGCTTTGAGTAAAGACACCTTGATTTTTTTACTTGTTCCGGGCTTATTTGCATTGGGCTATGCTGTTCCTATCAGGCTGCCGGGAATGAAAACAATACGCCTGCGCGAATTGCCGTTTGTGAAAATATTTCTGGTGGCATGGGTGTGGGCAACATTCACAGTTGGTCTGCCACTTGTGCAGCAAAGCGGGCTTGCAGAACTGCTGCAGCCGAAAAACTTTCTGCTGTTCTTTTCACGTGCTGTTTTCATTTTTGCCATTACCATACCGTTTGATATTCGCGACTTAGCTTATGACAGTGATAAACATGTTGCAACTATTCCTTCGCGGTTTGGCGCAGAAAAGTCGAAATACTTTTCATTAGTTCTGCTGCTTGTATTTGTTGCAAGCTCATTTGTTCGCTGCAATTCCGGGTTTTGCAACATGAACGAGTTCATTGCACTAACAATTTCGGCATTAGTATCAGCGGCATTGGTGTTGATGGTTAACAGCCAACGCAAAGAGCTGTTTTACTCGCTGGGTATTGAAAGCACAATGATTATTCAGTGGACTCTTGTACTTTTGTCAACTATAATTTAATACCTGCAGATGAAAATTAATTTCGCATTATCGCTTTCACTGCTGCCTCTTGCAGCTTTTTGTCAAACCATTCCGCAATACGATCACGTTGTTATCTGCATTCTGGAAAACCACAGCTACTCGCAGATTCACGGCTCATCCAACGCTCCTTACATCAACACCTTAGTTGCAGATCAGAATGCAGCAACGTTTACCGAATCTTATGGCTTAACACATCCCAGCCAGCCTAATTACATCATGCTGTTTTCGGGTGATAATCAGGGCTCAACAGGTGACGGAATTCCCGATGGACAACCTTTCACTACCTGTAATTTAGGAGCTGAATTGCTGGCTAATAATTTTACGTTTGCCGGCTACTCCGAAGATCTGCCATCTACAGGATTTAACGGAGAAACCTCTGGCCTTTATGCACGCAAGCATTCGCCCTGGGTAAATTGGATGGATGCTCCTACAAACGGCATTCCTTCTTCACTGCATCTTTCTTATGCCGATTTTCCAAGTGATTTTTCGCAGCTGCCAACTTTATCTTTTGTTATTCCGCATTTAGAAAACGATATGCACGACCCTGTGCTATTGCCTTCTGCTATTTCAAACGGTGATGCTTGGGTTGAAAATAATATGGATGCCTACATACAATGGGCAAAAACAAATAACAGTCTGTTTATTTTAACGTTTGACGAAGACAACTACTTTTCATTCAATCATATTCTTACGGTGTTCATTGGTGATAATCTTATTGGCGGCAGCTACGACCAGAATATTGATCACTACGATGTTCTGCGCACGCTGGAAGAGATGTATGGCTTGAATTACTGCGGCAACAGCGCAACAGCAACTTCCATTACCGATTGCTGGGCTCAGGTTGTTACAGACGTTCCGTTTACTGAAAACAAATTTGAGAACGCTCTGGTTTATCCAAATCCTGCTATGGAAAAACTGACTATTGAAATTGCAGCAAACAAACCTGAGACTGTTAAAATTACTATCACCAATATGTTCGCGCAGGTTTTTGCTTCTTATGAAACAGAGGTGTCAGCAGGAGATAATAAGATTGTTTTTCCGGTTGAGAGTTTTGATGACGGAACTTATTTCGTGAATATTATTTCGTCACAAAAAAACGTGGTGAAGAAGATGATTGTTGAGAATTGATTTTTCTACCTTTGAAAACAAATGAGGTTAAGCCTGATTATATTTTCTGTACTACTTTCCCTTAGCACTAAAGCGCAAGACCCTCAATTTACACAGTACTTCAGTTCACCAATTTATCTTAATCCTGCGTTTGCAGGATATGAAGGCTGCTCAAGAATTTCTACTGCTTATCGTTTACAATGGCCAAAAATTGATGGCAACTACCAAACTATAAACTTTTCTTACGACCAGTTTGTAAGACAAATCATGGGAAGCATCGCTGTTAATTACCAGTATGACAGAGCAGGTGACGGAACATTACAAACTCATTTGGCAATGTTCACCTACTCTCCTGCGTTCAGATTGTTTAAGAAAAAGCTTCTTATAAGTCCTGCAATAGAAGCAGGATGGCGATCAAAATTAACAGATTGGAGCAACTATAATTTTGGTTGGCCAATACAACCTGCTGAAATGAGAGGTAAGGTAAACAACTTTGATATCAATGCGGCATTACTGATTACACATGGAAATTTTGTTTATGGTGTCGCATTTCATCATCTTACACAACCCAACGAAAGTTTCATAGATTCATATACATCAAAACTTCCAATAAAATATACTGCTCATCTTTCTTATGTAGCAGATATAGCAGAAAAAGTAAAAATTTCACCTTCTATATTTTATCAGCAGCAGCAAGAATTTCAACAGTTTCTTCCAACACTTGTCTTTTATGCTTACGGAGTTAAGGTAGGTTTTGGAACACGTTTCAATACTAATAATACAGATGCACTTATCTTTCTGCTTGGTTATAAAGGCAAATGGTTTTCTGCGGGATATAGTTATGACATAACCGTTTCAAATCTTGGAAATAGTAAAACCGGTGGAAGCCATGAACTGAACTTTATTGCACGATTTAACTGCAAGAATAAAGCAGAGAAAAGGAAAGGGGTTGAACAGGTAAATTTTTAATTGTTAGCCCTTCGACTACGCTCAGGGTGACAAACTGCTTCTACAACCTACCACCTAATACAAACGACTTCTTGTAGTTCTTCTGCTCGCCTGCGATGTTGAACAGTTCAATGTAAGCAATATAAATTCCGATACGTGCTTTCTCGCTGCTTTCGTTTATTCCGTCCCATGAGATGGTGCCGGTGGTGCCGAGCAATTCATTCGTGAGCAGATTTTTTATTGTTCTTCCGCGTGCATCGTAGATGGTGATGGTGGCGATAAATCCGGGTGTATCAAAAACGTAATTGAAGTTGATGACATCGTTGTAGCCATCGTTGTCAGGAGAGAAGATTTCGGGCTCAAGGGTGATTGGAGAGTCTTCAATCTGCGGAACATCAAACTGTGAGTTCTGGTATGCAGGAGTTGCAAATCCTGCGGTTTCTGCGGCTGAGTGCCAGTTGCTGCGATCGGCAGAGGAACGTTCAAATGCAATGCGTTCGAGCGAAACACCTTTAAAGCTGTTGAGCAAAGGAATGTGCATGGCTTCATCGTAAATGAACAGGTCGATGATGTTGCCAAGCGTGTCATTGAGAACTACAGAGCCTGCATCAATATTGAAAGAAGGCATGGAAGCAACTTTGAGGAAACCGGTTGGGTTAGTAGTTGAGTAATCTGATTTTACTGCATCGGGTGAAGTGGTTAACACCATGTATTCACCGGGGAAGAGCAGGTAGCCGAGTGGCGCAATAATTTTCTGGTTGATGGGCGGCACACCAATGGTATCGAAGTTGGCGATGCGCAGGCTCTTAAGATCAATTACTTTTGAAGAGCGGTTATACACCTCTACAAAATCCACTCCGTCATCATAAGGATAAAAGAGAATTTCGTTGACGATGATGTCGTTTGTGTCAGGAAATTCGGGAATGGCAAAGCGCACCCCGATGCTGTCTTGTATTGCATTGGCAGCGCAATCCTGCATGTTGCTTACATAGAGGTTGTAAATGGTTTGCACCTGCAGTGGCTGAGCGAGTGCAAGTGTTACGGTGTTCATTGCAGGCCATTCAGGAGTTGCCGAAAGCGGTGTTCCGATACCGTTGTCAATAAAATAGTTTGCGGTATTGATTGCAAAAAGACTGTCTAACTTTTCGTTGAAGAAAACAGTGATGGTTGTGTTGTCAACAACGTTCACCCGTTCGGGTGTCGGAGCTTCGGGATCAGGATTAGCTGCGTTAACGGAGTTTGTTTTTCCGGGAGTTCCGCCTAATTGTGCTGTGCTTGCTTTCCAGTTGTTGTTTGTTCCACACACATTTTCGGGGTCAATCTGTTCGAGCGACCAACCGCCTTCTTCTTTGTCAGGATTGCCATACCAGTCGATGGAATAAACGAGTGTGTGAATAATATTTCCGCTGCTGTCTTGCAAAATAAGTATTTGTCCGTCATTGGTAAGTGCAGTGGTAGAAAGTCCTTCCACCGCAATTGCATTAGGGTAGAAACTAAAACTTGGAAAAGCCGATTCGCTTACCAGGATTAAAAAACTATCGGGCAGAATTACGGCATCGGGCAAGAGCTTGGTGGTGCTTCCGTAAGTAAACTTCCAGTCTTTTACATTAATGGGAACCTGGGTGCGGTTATACAATTCGGTGTATTCAAATTCGGGCAAGCCAATTGTGGGGGTTGGGTCGGCCATTACTTCGTTGAACACCACATCGTAGCGCTGCGGAAAATAATACACGAAGGGATGTTGTGAGGAAAGCATGGTGTTTCCGGCAGCATCCTGCACATTGGATATGCTGAGGGTGTAGAGTGTTCCGGGTGTAAAATTTGTTGCAAAGTTGAGGTGAACGATGTTGGCATTGCTGATATCACGCGTGGCGGTTTGCGGATTTCCAAGGCTGTTATCTGCAGAATAGTTGGTGATGGTTTCGGCTGTTAACTGACTAACAGTTTCGGAGAAAATAACATCCAGCGAGTTGGTTGAAGTGATGGAAACGGTTGTTACTTCTGGCAAAATATCATCTACAAAGGTGGGGCCGGTAACATTGAAATCATCGAAGAAAAAGTTGGCGTTGTTGCTGCTGGTGTATTTGCAGGAGACACCAAAGTGTGAAGTGGTGAGGAATGTAACATCGTTCACACTTCCTTCGAGGACGAAGTTGTTTCCTGTTGTGCTGTCGGAATAAAAGTTCCATGTTCCATCGGGAAAGCGTTCTACTTTTATTCGGCCTTCGGCAGGATTGATGCCAAAAGAGTTTACAGTTCCTGCAAAGAGTTCGGTGCCGGTGGTGCCGCTTTGTTTGAAGAATTTGAGGCGGTCGGTGGAGCCGTTTTCGCCAAAGCGCAGATAGTAGCCGTTTAAACTTCCGCGCAGGTTTTCCTGATCGCTGACTAAATATATTTTAAGGTTGTTGCTGTTGCTGGGGTCAAAGTTCATGCGGAAATAAAACTCCCACTGGATGGTATCGGAAAAGACAACGCTGTTGGCAGTGGCAAGGTAAGCAGTATCGCTGAGGGCGGGCGCATTGAGGTGGAGCTGGAAAGTACCGTCTACTTCAAACTTGGTGGTTTCGCCTGTCCACACTGGGTTGGTGGTGAAGTCGGCATCGGAGAAGTTGTCAACGAATTGTGCAGCAGCCTCAGCCCCCCAACGTTTCCATAAGAGCGGGGTAAAAAAAATAAGAACGATAAGAATTATTCTTTTCATAGGGGTCTTTGGGGCTGCAAGTTAAAGATTAGGGGGAAACAAAAAAGGGCTGCAAGTGTGCAACCCTTTTTCTTTACATAAAGATAATATTTGCAACTATCGCATATTCGTATTTGCAAAACCAAACATTGAGCGTATTGTCTTAATTATATAAACACGGAGTTCTGTGTTATACCAAATCACTCCATTCAGACCAACACGGAGCTTCGTGTTACATTAAAACGTTTGATTTATATTAACACGGGATTCCGTGTTACACCAAAACATTCAATTCATACCAACACGGAGTTCCGTGTTACACCAAAACGTTTGATTTATACCAACACGGAGTTCCGTGTTATACCAAAGCGATTGATATATACCAACACGGAGTTCCGTGTTATACTGAAGCATTCAATTCATACCAACACGCAGTTCCGTGTTGTACCAAAGCGTTCAATTTATACCAACACGGAGTTCCGTGTTTCTATAAATTGAGCAAAAAAAGAGCCCCGCCATTGGCGGGGCTCTTTCTCTTTTACAAACTATATTGGCTTAGTTCTTAATAATGCGTTTGGTAACGCTTCCTTTCTCCGTTCTTATTGTGAGCATATACATACCGTCTGGCAGATGGTTCAGGTTGTAATCACGTTTCACCGTCATTACATCTTTTACATCTTCCACCGGAATAATCAGCTGGCCAAGAGCATTGGTCAATTCTATTCTCAGGTTTTCGTAACCGCTGAACAGGGCATTGAACGTAAACACGCCACGCGTAGGGTTAGGATAAATACTGATGCTGGCATCAATAGCAACATCCTGAATACCCACCATGCTGTGTTCAATAATGTTTGAACCGCCTGTGCAACCATGGTCATCGGTAACCTCTACGCTGTAGTTTCCGCTTTCCTGAGCAACATGCACCTGACTGTTTGCACCCGGTATCAAGGTATCATTCAGATACCACTGATAACCTGCAAAGGCAGGAGTGCAGGTAAGCGAGTCGCCCGATTCAAGAATGAAAGCCAAAGGATCCCAAACAGTAACCGTTACCGGGTTTACCGTCTGCGATGAGTCGATACAGCCATTCAAATCCATAACGGTTACACCATACTGCCCGTTTTCGGTAACCAGAATTTCGGGAGTAGTAGAACCGCTTGTCCACAGATAAGAAGCATAGCTTCCCTGAACACTGAGTATAACCTGGTCGCCTGCGCAGAACTGCAATGGTCCGTCAGCCTGAATAACAGGTGTAGTTACGTCAAATACTGTTACCTCAATTGTATCAGAAGTTCCCGGACAGCTGTTCTGATCCTGAACCGAGAGCACATAACTGCCTTCCTGGTCAACAGTAATCGATGAAGTGCTTTCGCCACCAGGAGACCATGCATACGAACTATAGCCAATACCTGCGCTAAGTGTTACACTTTCGCCCGGACAGAATGCAAGCGGCCCATCAGCAAAAACAATAGGTGCCGGCACCGTGAACATGGTAACCGAAACAGGAGTGGATGCCCCTGTGCAACCACTGTTATCAGTTACAAATACGCTGAAGAAACCGGCTTGTGTTACGGTCATCGTTTGAGAGAATGTAATTCCGTCAGACCATGCATACGAAGCATAGCCCGGACCTGCATCCAATATTAAACTGCCTCCCTGACAAAAGGTATTGGTATTGCTGGACGAAGTAACCGTTGGCTGTAACAATGAAGCAACCGTTACACCAATCTGATCGCTGCCCACGCATCCGTTGGCATCGGTTACAGTAACCATGTATGCGCCATTGTTGGCCGCAACAATGGTTTGTGAGGTTGCGCCCGTTGGGCTCCATACATACGATACAAAGTTTCCGGCATCCAGCGTTACGCTGTTGCCTGTGCAAATGGTAGTATCGTTACCCAAATCAACAACTGGCAACTGATTTACAATAACGTTTACAGGAGCAGATGTTGCTGTGCAACCGTAAACATCCACTACATCAACGGTGTATTGTCCTGTTTGGTTGGCAAGGAAACTTTGATTGGTGTTTCCGTTGGACCAGGTGTACGATGCAAAGCCATTGCTTGCTGATACCAGCACACTTCCGCCAACGCAGAAGGCTGCAGTACCCGCAGGCGTAACATTCACAACCGGCAGCGGACGAACCGTAACTGTTTGTGAAGTGCTGTTGGTGCAGCTGTTGCCATCCGTGTAGGTGCAAACAATGGTATGTGTTCCCACTCCTGCAGTTGAAGGACTAAAGGTGTTACCCGAAATTCCCGGACCTGAAAACTGTGCACCGCTCGGAGTTGATGTCAATGTTACATCCGCAGCATCGGCACAATATTCGGCAGCAAGTCCTGTGAACGTTACTACCGGAATATCATTTACGGTAACTGTTTCTGTAGTTGAACTGAAGCAACCGTTTCCATCCGTTGCGATGTAATCAATATCAAATGTTCCAATTCCTGCCAGTGAAGGCGTGAAACTGTTTCCTGAAATTCCGGGGCCGCTGAAGGTACCGCCCGAAGGTGTTCCGCTCAGAATTACCGGTGTGGTATTGTTGGAACAATACGGTGAAGTAAGTCCGCTTACAGAAGCAGATGCTACTGCATACACCTCTACCTGTTCAGAAGTAGAATTGGTACATCCGAAATTATCGGTATAGGTATAATCAACCGTGTGTATTCCCGCACCGGCAACAGAAGGCGTGAACACTGTTCCTACTACTCCCGGCCCGGAGAATGTTCCACCCGCAGGTGTGCCGGTCATGTTGATTACAGCAGTTTCGTTGATGCAATAAGCAGCATTCAGATTAGAAATGCTTACCACAGGCAATGCATGGAACACCACCGATACATCGTCTGAACTGGTACAACCGTTATGGTCTTCGGTCCAGTCAAATACATACGTTCCCACCGCAGTAACGGTAACCGTTGCCGCAGGGTCGTTTGCATCGGGACTAAAGATTGAAGTTCCGGGACCTGAAAGCTGAGTCCATGTTCCGGTTCCAATGGTTGGTGCAGCATTGAAAACAAAATCAAGATCGCACTCGCTTCCGTCATCACCTGCATCTGCAACCGGCAGTGTATTGAAGTTAACCGTTACCTGATCAGATGTCTGGCAGGTTCCGTTGGTTACCGTGAATGTGAAGGTATAAACACCCGAAGTGGAAACCATAACCGATGAAGTAGGGCTGCTGCTATTAGTATAGAACGCAGTACCCGGGCCTGCAGCAGACCAAGTTCCTGTTCCCAGGTTGGTTGTTCCGGTGAAGGTGAAGTCAAGATCGCACTCGCTTCCACCCTGCCCTGCGCTTACTACAGGCTGGTCGTAAAAGTTAACCGTAACCGAAGCCGCATCTGAGCAACCGTTGTTGTTCTCGGTCCAGGTGAATGTGTAGGTTCCGTGAGTACTTACCGTTGCCGTTGCATTGGCATCATTAGCATTTGGTGCATAGGTTGCTGTGCCCGGACCTGTTGCAGTCCATGTTCCTGTTCCAACGCTTGGTGTAGCTGCTAAACTGAAAGCCAGTCCGCATACATCACCACCATTTCCTGCAACAGCCACCGGCTGGTCATATACAATGGTATTCTGAGCAACAGAATTTGAACAACCTGTTACACCATCTGTGTATTGATAGAGGATGGTATGCAAGCCTAATCCTGCAACTGCAGGGTCAAACGAGTTACCGCTTACTCCCGGTCCGCTGAAGGTTCCGCCTCCAGGGAAACCCGTAAGCGTTGTCAACGGATCAACAACACAATACTGATTTGCAAGTCCGCTGAATGTAAGAGCAGGAAGTGTATTTATCAATACCGATTGTGTCTCTGAATTAGTACAACCATTGCCATCGGTGTAGGTGTAGGTGATGGTATGTGTGCCGGCACCTGCAACAGATGCAACATAAGAAGCTGTTCCGTTTCCGTTGTCGGTTAACCCTGCACCATTGGAAGTAAATGTTCCACCTGCATTGTTTCCGGTAAGAACTATTACGGTGTTATCATCTTCACAATATTCAGGATTTAAACCGCTGAAAGAAACAACGGGAATATTGTTAACCACTGCAACCTGCGTTACTGAATTTACACAACCGTTCAGGTTGGTGTAAGTATAGGTAACCGAGTTATTGCCCAATTGCGCAATGGAAGGAATAAATGTATTTCCTGTAACTCCTGTTCCGCTGAATGTTCCGCCCGAAGGTGAGCCGGTGAGTGCAACAGGTGTATTGTCGTTGATACAATATGGACCTGCCAATCCGGTGAAACTTACTACAGGTTGTGCAACAACGGTTACGTTTATAGTAGCGTTGTTGTAGCATCCGTTTCCATCGGTGTATTCATACAATACAGGATACGGCCCGCCAACACCTGCGGTTGCAGGTGAGAAAGTGGTTCCGGTTACTCCTGTTCCGCTGAACGTTCCTCCAGAGGGAACACCTGTTAATGTTACGACAGGTGCATTCACACAATATTGTGTGAGCAAGCCTGAAATGCTTACCACCGGCAACGGATTTACCGTTAACACCGCACTTGCAGAAGTAGAAGTAAGCGCACAGTTGATAGAACCTGTTACTATAACCTGATACTGGTAGCCATTCATAGAAACATCGGCTCCGGTTATGTTAAGTGTTGTGGTAGTTGCGTTGGAATAAACTCCGCCATTAACAACATCAACAAAACCGCTTCCGGTATTTACCTGCCACTGATAAGTAAGGTTGTTGCCCAAGGTTGTTACGCTGAACGATGCATCAAAGTCATCGCACACCGCCATTGTTACCGGGTCGGTAATAATCATAGGACTTTGTCCTACATATAATGTTACTGCATTTGAAGTAGAGGCATCAGGACAAGAAGTTCCGTTGATGATAACCTGATACTGGTAGTTATTCATTCCTACCGTTGCACCTGCAATAATGAGCGCAGAAGTAGTAGAACCGCTGTAAACACCACCATCGGTTACGTTTACAAAACCGCTTCCGGTGTTCACCTGCCACTGATAAGTCAATCCACTTCCGTTTGCGGTTACTGTCATCGCCAGGTTATCACCGATGCAAACCGATTGGTCTTGCGGCTGAACAGAAATATAAGGCGATGTTGTTTCGTGTAAAGTAACAATGTTGGTAATGGAAGTTCCTGTGCAGATAGTACCGTTGATTATACACTGATAGGTGTAACCATCCATGCCTGCAATAACACCTGTAATGTTAAGCGTTGAAGTTGTTGCACCGCTGTATACACCACCGTTGGTTACGTTTACAAAACCTCCGCCTGTGTTCACCTGCCACTGGTAAGTCAATCCGCTGCCGCTTGCAGTAACGCTGAATACAGCATTATCGCCTGTGCAGACATATTGGTCAACAGGTTGTGAACTGATGAAAGGATTAGGATCTTCGTTGAAGATTACCTCATCAGATGTCACAGTTCCCGAACAGTTGATACTTCCTGAAACAACAACACGGTAAAGATTACCATCAAATGAAAGCGGTGCAGCAAGAATATTCAAGGTAGAATTGTTTACTCCGCTGTAATTAATTCCGTTCACTAAGTCAACCCAGCCGCTGCCATTGTTAACCTGCCACTGGTAAGTTAATCCTGTTCCGCTGGCATTTACTGTGAAAGCAGCATTATCACCAACGCAATAGTTCATATCGGTTGGTTGCTGTGTAATTACAGGTGCTCCGTTGATGTGGATAATTCCTACCAATGAAGTGGATGTTCCTGAACAGAACGTTCCGTTCACCATGCAACGGTATTCGTAGCTATCCATGTTAGATAATACACTTGAAATATTCAGGGTAGCAGATGTTGCACCTGAATAAACTCCGGTGTTGGTTACGTTCACCCAGCCGCTTCCGTTGTTCACCTGCCACTGATAGGTAATTCCGGTTCCCTGAACAGATACACTGAATGATGCAGGATCGGTAGGACATACATACGCATCAACAGGCTGCTGAGCAATGTATGGTGAAGTGGTGATGTTGATTAAGACGGTATTAGTAGTAGAAGTATTCGCGCAGAAAGAACCTGAAACAATAGCTTGGTATTGGTAACCATCCATTCCGCTGATAACTCCTGCAACGGTTAAAGTTGCAGTTGTTGCTCCGCTGTAGGCACCACCGTTAATTACGTTTACAAAACCGCTTCCGGTGTTTTCCTGCCATTGGTAGGATAAACCTGAACCTTGTGCAGTAACCGTAAACACTGCATTATCGCCTTCGCAAATATTTTGTGTTACGGGTTGGGTAACAATATTAGGCGAGGTTGTTACATTCAGTTCAGCAGGATTTGAAGTGCTGTTAGATGTGCAATTGATAGTTCCTGTAACAACACATTGGTATAAGTATCCATCCATGCCTACCGGGAAACCGGTAATGGTTAATGTATTGGTTAATGCTCCGCTGTAAACACCACCATTGGTTACGTTTACCCAACCGCCTCCGGTATTCACCTGCCACTGATAGGTTAAACTTGTACCAGATGCACTAACACTGAACACAGCATTATCACCGGCACAGGCTGCAAAATCAACAGGCTGAGTATTGATGGTTGGTGAAGGATTTTCAATAATGGTTACTGTGTTAGAAGTGGTGGAAGTAAGACAGGTTGCTCCCGTTACCACACAATTAAACTGATAACCATCTAAGGTTGGCGGAACCGCAGAGATAGAGAGTGTGCTTGATGTTGCACCGCTGTAAATACCTCCGTTGTTCAATACTACAAATCCGTTTCCGTCATTCACATACCATTGGTAGGTTATACCCAAACCAAAAGCAGATACACTAAATGAAGCAGCATCACCCGGGCACACCTGCACATCATTTGGCTGCGCAGTAATTTGCGGAATGTCATACACGCGGGCTGAGTCAGAATAGGATGCATCGCAACCATTACCATCGTTATAATAATAGGTTACAGTTTGTACTCCCAAACCTGCAAGGCTTGGATAAAAAGCATTGCCGCTTACACCGTTTCCGCTGAAGATACCTCCAGGAGGAATTCCTGTCAATATCAAAGCAGGCTGGTCAATGCAGATGTCGTGCAATCCTGTGAAAGAAACGTTTGGTGTATCATTCACCAAGGTATTCTCGCTGATAGAAGAAGAACAACCGAACACATCAGTGTATGAATAGGTGATTGCATAAAGCCCTCCCACCCCGGCAGCAGCAGGATCAAAGGTTGCTGTTCCGTTTCCGTTGTCGGTAATACCTGTTCCGATAAATGAACCGCCCGGGGCATGACTACCGGTAAGCAGCGAAATACTTGCATCCACACAATATGCTACATTCAGTCCGCTGAAAGCAACAACCGGCATCGGATGAACAACCGTTTGTTGTGTTTGAGTTCCTGAGCAACCGTTACCATCTGTGTAGGTGTAGGTAATTCCGTAAGAGCCTCCAATGCCGGCTGCCGTTGGGCTAAATGAAGCCGTTCCGTTTCCGTTGTCGGTTATTCCGGGACCGGAGAATGTTCCTCCGGATTGATTTCCTGTTAATGTTACAGAAGCATCGTTCACGCAATAATCACCAACCAAGCCGGTAAAGCTTACTGTTGGAACTGCAACTACTGTTACCGATTGAGTTGATGTATTAGCACAGCCGTTTCCATCTGAATAACTGTAAGTAATAGTATGCGTTCCTAATCCTGCTGTTGAAGGAGTGAACACACCTCCGCTTGTAACACCTTGTCCGCTGAACGTTCCGCCAACAGGACTTCCTGTTAAATTTACTACCGCAGCATTCTGGCAATATTGAGCAGGGTTTGCAAAACCGGAAAACGAAACGACAGGGAGTGCATTCACTACTGTAGATACTGAAGTGCTGTTAGTACAGCCGTTTCCGTTGGTGTACGTGTAAGTAATCGTATAATTTCCTTCACCTGTTGATGGTGAGAATAAACCGCCTGACGTTACGGCAGGAGTTCCGCTAAATGTTCCGCCTGAAGGAAAACCAGTGAGTTGAACCGCAGCATTGCTTACACAATAAGAAGCGGCCAATCCGCTGATGCTTACCAGAGGAAGAGCAACAACCTGTACCGATTGTGTTTGTGAATTAGTACAACCGTTTCCATCCGTATAGGTGAAGGTTATGTTATGAACTCCGGTGGTAGCAAGAGAAGGTGTAAAGTTTGCTGTTCCGCTGCCGAGGTTGCTAATACCTGGTCCCGAAAACGTGCCGCCTGTTTGATTTCCTGTAAGTAACACAGGTGTAGTCTGACTTACGCAATAAGGTCCTGCAAGTCCGCTGAAGGTCACAAGAGGAAGTCCTGTTACAACAACCGTTTGTTGTGCTGTATTGGTGCAACCGTTTCCATCGGTATAAGTGTAAGTAAGAACGTTATTTCCTACCGCTGCATTAGCCGGAATGAATGAGTTTCCACTTACGCCATTTCCACTGAATGTGCCTCCTGAAGGAGAACCTGATAGCGCAACAGGAGTTGATTGGTTGGCACAGTATGGACCTCCCGGATTTGTAAATGTTACAACCGGAAGTGCATTAACTGTAACGTTTCTTGTTGCAGAACTTGTGCAATTGTTTCCGTTTGTATAAGTGTATGTGAGTGTATGTGTTCCCACTCCGGCACTTGAAGGTACAAACGTTTGTGAACCTTGTGGTCCTGTTACTCCGAGGCCTGAAAACAAACCTCCCGCAGGTGAGCCAAAAGCGGAAAGAGATATAGCCGCACTATTAACGCAATAAGGTCCGAATGAAGCAAACGTTACTACGGGCAAAGGATTAACCGTAACTGTTGCAGAAGCTCCGAAACCGGAATTCCTCAAGCAGGTATTTGCATCTGTAATTGATACAAAGGAATAGGCTGTTGTTGAACCCGGAGTTACTGAAATAGTATGACCTGAATTGATTCCGTTAAGCGGAAAATTAGTTGAACCATCCGTGTAAACAACATCGTAAGGTCCTGACCCTGCAGTTAAATTAAACGTGAGCGTAGTTGATTGTCCGATGCAAATTGCAGTTGTTCCTGTGATGTTTCCATTAGGCAACACACTTACGTTTACTGCAACGCTTTGACAAACTGTAGTATTGCAAGTTCCTACTGCATTTACATAATACGTGGTGGTAGATACAGGACTTACAGTAATTGAAGTTCCTGTTCCTGCACTTGTTCCGTTACATGAACCGGTGTACCACTGCCATGTAGCACCCGTACCTAGTGAGCCGCCAACAACTGAAAGTGTTGTAGGACTTCCGGTACAGATTGTTACATCTCCGCTGATACCTGTTGCTGCTACCGAGAGTGTATTAACTGTTACGGTTGTGCTGGCACAAGTTGTGGTGTTACAAGTTCCTGCGTAGCGTACATAATAATTTGTAGTGGTTGTTGGTGAAACCGTAACGCTGTTACCTGTTCCGACTGAAGTTCCTCCGCATGAGCCGCTAAACCATTCTACCACCGCCCCTGTACCTGCACTGCCTCCTGAAACGGTTAATGTGGTACTGTTACCGTTGCAGATGGTAGTAGTTCCTGTGATGCCTGCAGGCGCAACAGATAATGTATTTACTGTTACTGTTACTGTTCCGCATGAAGTGGTATTACATGTTCCTGCATAACGAACATAATAAGTTGTTGTTGTTGTCGGTGAAACGGTGATACTGTTTCCTGTTCCTGCTGAAGTTCCTCCGCATGAACCGGTAAACCATTCTGCTACAGCTCCCGTGCCTGGGCTTCCTCCGGCAACAGTAAGCGTTGTGCTGCTTCCGTTACAAATTGTAGTAGTGCCCGTTGCTCCCGTTGGTGCAACAGAAAGTGTATTTACTGTTACTACAACACTTCCACATCCTGTTGTATTACACGTTCCTGCATAACGAACAAAATAAGTTGTGGTTGTGCCTGGCGAAACGGTAATACTATTTCCTGTTCCGGCTAAAGTACCACCACATGAACCAGTAAACCATTCTGCCACTGCTCCTGTACCTGCGCTGCCTCCTGCTACTGTTAATGTAGTGCTGCCTCCGTTACAAATGGTGGTTGTTCCGGTTGCTCCCGTTGGAGCAACTGATAACGTATTTACAGTTACGGTTACGGTTGCACACGTTGTGGTATTGCATGTTCCCGAATAACGGACATAATAAGTTGTTGTAGTTGTCGGTGAAACGTTAATGCTATTTCCGGTACCCGCAGAAGCTCCTCCGCATGAACCGGTGAACCATTGAGCTGTTGCGCCAGTTCCTGCACTTCCTCCTGACACTGTTAATGTTGTGCTGCTTCCGTTGCAAATGGTGGTAACACCGGTGGCTCCGGTTGGAGCTACCGATAATGTATTTACAGTTACAGTTACACTTGCACAGGTAGTGGTGTTGCAAGTTCCTGAATAGCGGACAAAATAAGTTGTGGTAGTTGTCGGTGAAACCGTAATACTATTGCCTGTTCCCGCAGAAGTTCCTCCGCATGAACCGGTGAACCACTGTGCTGTTGCTCCCGTTCCTGCACTTCCACCTGAAAGCGTAAGTGTGGTGCTGCTTCCGTTACAAATAGTGGTGGTACCGGTAATACCTGTTGGTGCTGTGGAAAGGGTGTTAACTGTTACCGTTGTGCTTGCACACGTAGTGGTATTGCAAGTTCCGGAATAACGGACAAAATAAGTAGTTGTAGTTGTTGGTGAAACGGTTATGCTATTACCTGTGCCCGCAGAAGTTCCTCCGCATGAACCTGTAAACCATTGTGCAGTTGCCCCTGTACCTGCAAATCCACCGGTTAGGGTTAATGTTGTGCTGTTGCCATTACAGATAGTGGTAGTACCTGTAATTCCTGTAGGCGCAACAGATAATGTGTTGACCGTAACAACTACAGGTGATGTAGGAGCATCAGCAGCTCCCCCACAGGTAGAAGCCACACGCCTGTACCAACGCGTATTTGTTAAGCCTGCAGGTGGATCATACGTTGCGCCTGTTGCACCTCCAATTGTTGTCCATGAGCCACCGCTGTCATCGCTGTATTGCCAATAATAGTTTACCCAAGTTGAGCCACTGGAAGCATTACCCAACGTTGTTGGGTCTCCACCGGAACAAATGGTTTGTGTTCCGTTAATTGAACCTGAATTAATGGTTTGATAATACCAGTAATAACTCCACTGTATTTCATAATAACCTCCGCCCCCGCACCATCTACCATGATTTTGATAATTCCATTGGCATGGCGGATTTGCATCAATCTGTACTGTTCCTACAGTTGAATAGCCACCGCAGTTATAGTCATCTCCACCGCAAAATACTCCATCTGATTCCCATCCATTTAACTGCATTGTCATTGTAGCATTAGATGCTTGTGTTTGAGGAGCAACCCAGCCATAATTGGTATTTCCTGACCAACCACAAACACCGTCACGGTCAACGTTCCAGTCATACGGTCCGCTTGGTGAATACACACGTGCACGCCAGCGCGGGTCAGGGTTTCCATTGCAGTCTGCGCAACTCGATTCAAAATAATATAAATTATCTCCGTCTATCTCAACAGTAACATTCTGCGAAAAACTATTCGTAAAAAAAAGAATAGCGGAAGCGAAAAAAAGTAAAAATTTCTTTAACATTTTGGAAGATTAATGAAGGTCAGTATTTATAGCGTGTACTTCTGCTTGGGGTAAAGCTGCTTTTGCTTTTTCAATTTCACTGTTTGGTAAATTAGTAAACCAACAACTTAAAAAAGAAAGTTCTTTTAGACTGGCAATTTCATCAGGTAATTGAGAGACCGGATTTCCGTAAACTCCCAGATAATCCAAGTGTTCAAGGTTTTTTACCAACGATGAAATTGTGGTTATTTTATTGTTACCAAGGTTTAAATAGGTTAAACTTTTAAGCGAGTAAATTTCATCAGGTATAGCAGTTATAACATTGCCTGATAAGCAAATTTCATCCAACATACTGAACTCAGAAATTGCAGAAGGAATAAAAGTAAGGTTGGCGCTCATTAATCTTAATTTCTGAATGTTATTTAAGTTCCAAATTTCCTGCGGAAGAACACAGCTTGGGTCTGTGTTCTCAATCCATAATTCTTTCAAACTACTCATCTGACCTATTTCTTTACTCACCGTTTTCAGCGGGTTATTGCGCAACTGCAATACTTCAAGACTGCGGCACGAAGTAATTTCAGAACCAACGTATGTTATTTTATTATCTGCGAGATGTAGTTCTTTGAGTTTCTGCAACTCTTTAAATTTATCAGGCAAAACTGAAATTGAATTATGCGAAAGGTCAATTTCTCTTAAATTCGGGAACAGGAATATTTCTTCCGGAACTTCTGTCAAAGCTGAATTATAGAAATTTGCCGCAAAATAAGCATCAGGGTTTTTTAATGCTATTTCAAGATTAGCAAACGTTACTGTATTGCCGTACTTCGAGACAGGAGTATGATGATTGGGTATCTCCTTGTAAGCAGGATTAGATAATTTAATATAAGAGCGATCTTCCTGCGCAATTGCAGAAAAGCAGCCGAAAAACAACAGAAATAAGAACTGAAGTTTTACTACTGATGGAATATTTTTTTTCATTGTAATTGGAAAATATTAATATTTGAAAAGGAATTCAGCAAATATATCAAAAGCATAACTATAACGATGATTAAGATTCAATTAAGAAATGGTGTGTATTTGCCCAATAAAATTGACTATTTCACACCATGTGACTTATAATTAATATCAATCACTTTATAAGGTATTCTTGTGAACCCCGGCTGTAAATTATTTTTCCATTTCTCTGGTTCATAAACTCTGTTATAAATAACTAGTTGTGCAGAACTGATTTCAGGATTTGAACCTTTATTCCACAACTTTATTTCACGCATGAGCACGCACCTTTCAGCTATCTGATCTTTTTTATTTCGTCCTTTTTTTAAAAGCAAATAATTAAACAGGTTACGCTGCACAACAGAATGAAATCGGTTTTCCCTCAACGGCTTTCCATTGAAAACCGCTACTGTATCGTTGTTTAAGGTTATAAATTCAACCTGCATCCATCCTGTTTCACCTGGCGGATCGGGGGAATATAAGTGCCAGTATTGCGAAAAAAAAGAGCACTGCGGCAACGCATGATGATTAATCTTTTTGAAGAACCTATCCAGATTTAAAATCGCAACAACTTGTTTCATTCTATCGTTTGTACCTGAAAAATTGGTTTGTGAGAGATTGACAAACACAATGAAAACGCAAAGTGAAATTGCAAGTATTTTTTCTACTTTGGCGTGAACCGCTAATGTGTAATCAGGTATTTTTATTCTTTTAATTTTTTTCAGAAAAGAAAATTTTATTGCAAGCCAATCCCATGCATCTCCGGGTAACAGCAAAATTGAAACTGCCGTTGCTACGTACTTGAAATTTCCCACATCAACAAAAATATCTACACCCCAATGCAAAGAAAAAATTAAAAAAGAGCACAGATAGCGTAATTTTTTTGAGTGAACAGGAATAAAAAACAAGATGACAATTCCAAGTTCAATTACGAGTGTTAAATATGTTAAAACAGATGTAAGCACAGGTTTTTCTATCAGCCAGTCAGCAGCCGGGCGTGCTTTATCAACTTCTGAGAGGAAACTTTCAACTGCCTTTCCACTCATCCAAAGTTCACCATTCTTTGAAATTCCATTGTAGAAATAGATAATTGCAATCTGAAAAAGTAAAGCAAATGCTAACGGAGAGCGATATTCCTTGCCTTCCGACCATTTAGAAGGAACAAGAATAAGCCAGAATAACATCACGGAAGCATACATTTCCCATCCGAAATAAAGTAATTGATAACGGCTAAAAAAAAGCCACAAGAAAATACAACCGACCAATGCTAAAAATTGTGAATAAAAACCTGCGGCAACCAACAGCATTGTAAATATTATGCTACCCATAAAAAATTTCATTGTACCATCTGTCTGAATTGAAAATATCGCTGAAATTTTTTTATAATTAGATTGATAGCCTTCAGCAAAACAATTCCCCAAGACGCCAGTTTCCGGACTATAGATGTCATGGAAATTGCCCAACACCATCAGTATAAATTCTGCTGCAATAAAGACTGACAATAAAAGCCTGAAAGCTGAAATTGAACGAGTGTCTAAGCCGTATATTTTATTTATCATATTCTATGATATTAACTAAAAAGGGGCTGAAAATACAGCCCCTTTTTAGTATTAAAATCTACATTGTGTTAGTTCTTCACTATACTCTTTGTAACGCTTCCTTTCTCCGTTCTTATTGTGAGCATATACATACCGTCTGGCAGATGGTTCAGGTTGTAATCACGTTTCACCGTCATTACATCTTTTACATCTTCCACCGGAATAATCAACTGACCAAGGGTATTGGTTAGCTCTAATCTCAGGTTCTCATAACCTTCGAACTGAGCATTGAACGTGAATACACTATTAGTCGGGTTAGGGTAAATATCAATTACTGCATTGAGTGTTAAGTCATGAATTGAAGTCTGGCTATGCTCAATAATATTTGACTCTCCGACACAACCATTAGCATCCGTTACCACTACCGTATAGTTTCCGCTCGATTGGGTAATCAATACCTGACTGTTAAAGCCGGGAACAGTAACCATCGTATCGTTTTCATACCATTGGTAGGTTGCAAAAGCCGGAGTGCAGGTAAGTGTATCGCCTGATTCAACAATAAAAGGTTGCGGATCCCACACCGTAACGTTAACAGGGTTTACCACCTGCGATGAGTCAACACAACCATTCATATCCATTACAATAACGCCATACTGACCGGTTTCTGTAACCAGAATAGTAGGTGTTGTTGAACCGCTTGTCCACAAATACGAAGCATAATTACCCAATACAGAAAGCACTACATCATCACCATCGCAGAATTGCAGTGGACCGTCAGCCTGTATTTGCGGGTTTGGAACAGGGAACACCTCCACCGTAACAGCCGGTGAAGTTCCCGAACATCCGTTTGAACCTGTAACAGTAACTGAATAATCACCAGCCGTTGTTACCGTAAGCGTTTGCGTATTCTCTAAACCGGGCTGCCATTCAAAAGCGCTGTAACCGAAACCTGCGTTAAGCACCACATCTTCGCCCGGACAGAAACTCAAAGGTCCGTCAGCCGAAATAGCAGGCGAAGGGTTTGCAAGCGTAGTAACTATCAGCGGAGCTGAGAAACCATCGCAACCCAAATCATTGGTTACAAACACCTGATAGAAACCGGCTGTTGTTACCGTAATTGCTTCCGTAGTTTGTCCTGTACTCCACAGGTAAGTAGTGTAGCCCGAAGTTGCAGTCAGCACAATGCTATCGCCTTCGCAGAAAGTAGGTATTCCGCTTGAAGTAATTGTTGGTGTAAGCAACTGACTAACCGTTACAATTGCATAGTCAAAACCTTCGCAACCGTTCTGGTCAACCACTGTTACAGCATATACGCCTGAGTTTCCGACAGTAATTTGCTGTGTAAACTCACCCGTTGACCAATCATAAGTTGAACCGGGATAACCTGCATTCAACGTATAAGTTGTTTGTGTGCAAATAGTAGTATCAGGTCCAAGGTCAACTACAGGAAGTGCATTTACCACAACCGTTGCAGGAGATGAAGTTCCAACACAACCGTTGATATCAGTTACTGTTACCGTTACCTGTCCGCTTGCATCAACCAATGATTGCTGTCCGTTAAATCCGGTTGACCAATCATAATCAGTGTAACCTGCACCGCCATCCAGAATAGCGTAATCACCCTCACAGAATGCAACGGTTGATGGAGTAATTACAGGAGTTGGCAATGCATTCACCGTAGTGCTTTGTGTCTCAGAATTCACACAGCCGTTTACATCGGTGTAGGTGTATGTAATATCATGTGTTCCTATACCTGCAGTTGCAGGCTCAAAATCATTCACATTTATTCCTGTTCCGCTGAATAATCCGCTTGCCGGAATTCCTGTAAGCGCATCAGCCGCTGCATCCACACAATATGCTGCTGCCAGACCTGTAAAAGTAACTACAGGCAGGTCATTAACTACTACCGAAATAGTAGTACTGTTGGTACAGTTGTTTCCATCGGTATAGGTATACGTGATTGTATGAGTTCCCACACCCGCATCACTTGCAGTCCATGTGCTGCCTGTAACACCTGCGCCACTGAAAGTACCACCCGCAGGTGTTCCAACCAATGTAACAGCAGTATTATCATCCACACAATATGAAGGATTGGTTCCGCTCAGCGTCAATGCAGGAATATCATTCACAACTGCAGATTGTGTTTCAAAACTGGTGCAACCGTTTCCATCGGTGTAAGTGTAAGTAATGGAAACAGTTCCCAATGATGCAGTTGAAGGTGTAAACTCATCGCCATTTATACCTGGACCGCTGAAGGTGCCTCCTGCCGGAGTTCCTGTAAGTTGAACAGGTGTATTATCATTAATACAATAAGGTCCGCCAAGCCCTGTAAAGCTAACAACCGGAAGCGCATTAACGCTCACTGTTTGTGTAGTACTGTTGAAGCAACCGTTCCCATCGGTGTACTCATATAATATGGTATAAGGTCCGCCAACACCTGCGGTTGAGGCAGAGAAATCGTTGCCAATAATTCCCGGACCGCTGAAGGTGCCTCCGGCCGGAACACCTGCAAGAGTAGCCAACGGTGCATCAACACAATACTCGCTGTTCAGTCCGCTGAAATTTACAACCGGCAGCGGATTCACTAACAACACTGCTGAGGTTGAAGTTGAATAAACAGAGCAATTGATAGAACCTGCAACAACAACCTGATACTGGTAGCCATTCATAGAAATATCTGCTCCCGTGATTACAAGTGTTGGAGTATTCGCATTTGAATAAACACCACCATTGCTGATGAAGTTCCAACCGCTTCCATCATTTACCTGCCATCCATAAGTTAAGTTATTACCCTGAACCGCTGCAGTAAATGATGCGTTATCGCCATCACAAATAACCTGGTTAGCAGGGCCAAGTGTGATGCTCGGGCCTGTGCCAACGTTAAGTGTAATTGTGTTTGAAGTTGATGAACTTGTGCAAATGGTTCCGTTGATGATACACAGATATTGGTACCCGTCCATTGCCAATGTAGTTGTTGAAATATTCAACGAAGAAGTTGTAGCTCCGCTGTATAAACTTCCGTTGGTAACGTTTACAAAACCACTTCCGGTATTTACCTGCCATTGGTAAGTAAGGCCTGTTCCATTTGCAGTTACATCAAGTGTTACGTTGTCTCCATCGCAAACACTTTGGTCTTGAGGTTGAACTGAGATGTACGGAGACGTTGTTTCGTTCAATGTTACTACGTTGGTAACTGAAGTTCCCGAGCAAATAACACCATTGATTACGCAACGGTAAGTGTATCCATCCATTCCCGGAAGAGTTCCGTTAAGTGATAATGTTGAAGTTGAAGTTCCGCTGTAAATACCTCCATCTGAAAGAATAACGAAACCTCCGCCCGAATCTTCCTGCCACTGATAAGTAAGCCCTGTTCCTGATGCAGTAACACCAAATACAGCAACATCACCCAGACAAACATATTGGTCAACAGGTTGTGAGCTGATGAACGGATTTGGGTCTTCATTCAGCGTTACTGTTACAGACGTAACCGAAGAAGAGCAGTTATTTGATCCTGAAATAATAACCTGATATTGGTACCCATCATAGCCTAATGGAATACCGGTTAGCGAAAGCGTTGCTGTTGTTGCTCCGCTGTAAACACCACCATCCGTAACATCTACAAAACCACTTCCATCGTTTACCTGCCATTGATAGGTTAAGAAACTTCCGTTAGCAGTTACGCTGAACGAAGCCACATCGCCTTCACAATAGTTTTGATCTGTTGGTTGTGTGGCAACTAAAGGTGATGTATTGATATAAAGTACTGCATAGTTTGAAACAGCGTCAGAAGAACAGTTAATAGTTCCTGAAACTACTACACGGTACTGGTACCCTAACATCCAGGGACCTGCACCAACTATATTCAACGTTGGTGTATTAGAACCCGAATAAATAATGTTATCAACTACATCAACAAAACCGCTTCCGGTATTTTCCTGCCACTGATAAGTAAGGCCTGTTCCGCTTGCAGTTACACTAAACGACACAGGGTCGAGCTGACATACATACACATCAACCGGATCAGACACAATTACCGGTGAGGTATTGATGTTAAGAACAACTATGTTGCTGAACGTTGTGTTAGGACAATCGGTTGAAGAAACAATACAACGGTACTGATTTCCGTTCATGCCTAAGGTAGTTGAGGCAAGATTTAACGTTGCTGAGTTTGTTCCGCTATAAATACCTCCGTCAGAAAGCGCATTGAAACCACTGCCGCTGTTTTCCTCCCACTGATATGACAGGTTAGAGCCTGAAGCTGCAACGCTGAATGATGCTGCATCACCCGGGCAAACCTGAACATCTGCAGGCTGAGTAGTTACAACAGGAGATGTTGATGAGTTAAGTGTAACCGTTACAGATGTTGCTGTTGCTGTACAAATAGTTCCGTTAATCAACACCTGATACTGGTAGCCATCCATTCCTGAATTTACACCTGAAATAGTAAGTGCAGCTGAAGTTGCTCCGCTGTATTGACCACCGTCAACCACATCAACAAAGCCACCGCCTGTATTTTCCTGCCACTGATAAGTTAATCCGGTTCCGGATGCTGACACGTTGAATACTGCATTTCCTCCATCACATATAAATGCATCAGCCGGCTGGCTGCTGATAAATGGTGCCGGATTTTCGGTAAGCGTTGCAACCGCTGAAGTTGATGTTCCTGAGCAGTTAATAGTTCCCGAAACAATAACCTGATATTGATTCCCGTCAAATGAAAGCGGTATTCCGTTTACATTCAATGTTGAAGTATAAACCCCGCTGTAGTTAATTCCATTCACCAAATCAACCCATCCGCTTCCGTCATTAACCTGCCACTGGTAATTTAAACCTGTACCGCTTGCATTTACAAAAAACGTTGCATTGTCGCCTTCGCAATATTGTGTATCGCTCGGATCAAGTGTAATTACCGGAGCTCCGTTTAGATAAATAGTTGCCACTTGTGAAGCAGATGTTCCCGAGCAGAAAGTTCCGTTTACAATACACTGATACTGGAAACCATCCATATTGGTGAAAACACCTGAGATATTCAGTGTTGCCGTAGTTGCTCCGCTGTAAACACCACCATTGATAATGTTGGTGAAACCACTTCCGTTGTTGACCTGCCACTGATAAGTAATTCCTGTTCCCTGAACAGAAACGCTGAATGATGCAGGGTCGCTTGGACAAACATATACATCAGCAGGCTGTTGAGCAATGAAAGGTGATGTTGTAATATTGAGTGCTACCGCATTTGTTGTTGAACTGTTAACGCAAATAGAGCCTGAAATAATACACTGGTATTGGTTTCCATCCATTCCGGAAGTTACACCCGAAATTGTTAAAGTTGCTGATGTTGCTCCGCTGTATGCCCCTCCGTTTGTAATGTCAGCGAAACCACTGCCGCTGTCTTCCTGCCATTGATAAGTAAGACCTGAACCAGTAGCTGCCGTTGTAAACACAGCATTATCACCTTCGCAAATATTTTGCGAAACAGGTTGCGTAATTACATTCGGAGATGTTGTTTCTGTAAGTGTTGCAATGTTTGAAATTGTATTCGATGTACAGTTAACAGTTCCTGTAACAATACACTGGTATTGATAACCATCCATTCCCGATGTAAAACCGGTAATATTTAGTGTATTGGTAGTTGCTCCGCTATATACACCGCCATTAAAAATACCAACAAAGCCGCCACCCGTGTTTACTTGCCATTGGTAAGTTAAGCTTGTTCCCGAGGCGCTAACACTGAAAACAGCGTTATCACCAACACAGGCAGCATAATCAACCGGTTGTGTATTTATGGTTGGTGAAGGATTTTCGGTAATAGTTACTGTTGAAGAAGTTGTGGTAGTAAAACACGTTGCTCCTGTTATCACGCAATTAAATTGGTATCCGTCTAATGAAGGAGGTACTCCGTTAAGAGTTAATGATGGTGAAGTAGCACCACTGTATATTCCGCCATTGTTTACGTTTACAAAACCATTTCCATCGTTCAACTGCCACTGATAAGTTAAACCTAAACCAATGGCAGCCACTGTAAATGTTGCGTTATCTCCCGGACAAACTTGAATATCTTGTGGTTGTTGAGTAACCTGTGGAATATCATAAACCCTTATTATGGCTGAGAATAAACCCTCACATCCGTTTCCATCATTATAGGTATAGGTTACAAGGTGATCGCCTAAACCTGCAACAGCCGGATAGAAAGCATTTCCGCTTATTCCATTTCCTGTAAAGATACCTCCTGAAGGTGTTCCCGTAAGAACAAGTGGCGGCTGATCAATACAAAGATCCATGTATCCTGTAAAAGTTACACTTGGTGTATCATTCACCAAAGTTGTTTCGCTGATTGAACTTGAGCAACCGAAACCATCTGTATAAGAATATGAAATGGTGTAAGGTCCGCCAACACCTGCTGCTGCTGCATCAAAAGTTGCTGTTCCGTTTCCGTTATCTGTAACTCCTGTTCCTGTAAATGAACCACCGGGGGCATGACTTCCGCTTAGTGTTACCAAAGAAGCATCAACACAGTATGCTGCATCTAATCCGCTGAAATCAACAACGGGCTGAGGGTGAACAACTGTTTGTTGTGTTTGACTTCCAGAGCAACCATTGCCATCAGAATAAGAATAGGTAATGTCGTATGAGCCACCTATTCCCGCTTGTGTTGGGCTGAACTGTGCAATTCCGGGGCCTTGGTTAGTTATTCCGGGACCTGAAAATGTTCCACCCGATTGATTTCCTGTTAAAAGAACCGGAAAATCATTTACGCAATAATCTCCTGCCAATCCTGAAAAAGTAACTGTAGGCACTGATACAACAGTTACCGTTTGTGAAGATGTATTCGTACATCCGTTTCCGTTTGTATAAGTGTAAACTATTGTATGCGTTCCAAGGCCTGCCGTAGCGGGTGTAAATGCTCCTGACCCGGTTACTCCCGGTCCGCTGAATGTTCCACCTGCTGGATTTCCTGTTAAGTTAACTACAGCTGCATTTAAACAGTATGAGCTACCACTAAATCCTGAAAAAGAAACAGTAGGAAGTGCATTAACAACTGTAGATGCTTGTGTGCTGTTAGTACATCCGTTTCCGTTTGTATAAGTATAAGTAATTGTATAATTTCCCGTTCCTGTAGAAGGTGAAAATAAACCACCTGATGTAACTCCTGTTCCTGAAAAAGTTCCGCCTGCCGGGAAGCCCGTAAGTTGTACAGGAGCATTGCTTACGCAATAAGAAGCAGCCAATCCGCTTATCTGAACTGTTGGCAATGCAATAACCTGAACTGATTGCGTTTGTGAACTTACACAACCGTTTCCATCCGTATAAGAATAGGTGATGCTATGGACCCCTGCGCCTGCCGTTGAAGGATTAAAATTTGCATTGCCGCTTCCTAAGTTTGTAATTCCCGGGCCTGTATAAGTTCCTCCGTTTTGATTACCATCTAAAGCAACAGGAGTAGTCTGACTTACGCAATACGGTCCGGCAAGGCCAGTAAATGAAACTGACGGAAGACCTGTAATGAGAACAACCTGTTGGGCAGTGTTGGTGCAACCATTTCCATCGGTGTAAGTGTATGTTAATGTATTGTTACCCACTGCAGCATTTGCAGGAGTAAATGTATTTCCAATAACACCATTACCGCTGAAAGTTCCTCCGGCCGGAGCTGCTGCAAGAGTAACAGGGGTTGTCTGACTTGCGCAAAATGGTCCGCCAGGAGGAGCAAATGAAACTCCCGGCAATGGATTAACCGATACAGAAGTTGAAGCACAAGGAGTTGTATTACAAGTGCCGATTGCACGTACAAAATAAGTGGTAGATGATGTAGGGCTTACATTTATTGAAGCACCTTGACCTACCAAAGTACCACCGCAACTTCCGGTATACCAGTTCCAGGTTGCACCTGTTCCAAGTGAACCGGTTACAGAGAGAGTACTGGATTGACCGACACAAATTGTTGTTGGTGTTGCAGTTGCATTTGTAACAGAAGAGTTACTTTGAACATTTACTGTTGTTGAAGCACAAGCTGTCGTATTACAAGTGCCTGCAGCTCTTACGAAGTAAGTAGTAGTAGTGCTTGGAGAAACTGAAATTGAAGTTCCGGTTCCTAAAAATGTTCCTCCACAACTTCCAGAATACCAGTTCCATACAGCTCCTGAGCCTAAACTTCCACCACTAACAGAGAGTGTTGTAGACTGACCAGGACAAATTGGATTTAGTGTTGTTCCTATACTTGTTGGAGCAACTGAAAGTGTGTTGACCGTAACATTTTTAGTAACTGCACAATTACCGATAGTGTAAGTAATGGTATATGTTCCTGGTGTTGATGGAGCGGTATAAACACCTCCAGATGTGATTGAACCACCGTTTGCAGACCATGTTCCACCTGACTGATTAGACGTTATTGTTTGTTGATTTCCAGGGCAAACAGGAGAAGCCGGATCGGAAAGCGTTGGTGGATTTTGTCTGAATTTTAATATAGCCGATTGGCCAGTAAAATCATGTTGTTGACAATTAGCTCTGTTTACAATTGCAATGTGATCACCAGTGTAAGTTGCTGTCCATGTAACAGATGCCTGTGCCCCCCCACAATCTGGGCCATTATCATTATTCCCTGTTCGGTAACTCCAGGCTGGGTTTGCATCATATATTGATAGTTGAGTATCAAATGGGCTACCGCATGTACTTACAGTGTAGCTAGCTCCTGCATAGGCTGTAAAATAAGTATACGTTCCGCTTCCTACCAATATATTTCCAGAAAAACTACCACAAGGAATTAATGGATAGTTAGTTCCAGAAAAACCACTCCATGAGCAAGGTTGAGAAGAGGCTGTTTGACTAAAAGTAATCAGGAATAAACCTGACAATAAAAACGAGGATAAAACGCGTATAAATCTATTCATGGTAGGTATGGGTATAATTAAAGGTAGTTCTTGAAACAGCAATTTTATAGGTTATTCGGCATATTACCAAATTATCTTTGATTTAAATATCAACGGGGTTGTTGATTAACCAAAGAAAAATAATAATCGGCCTTTTGATTTTCACCAAATTCTTTATAAATATTGGCCATTGTTAATATCAGGTTTCTTTCAGACGGGTTTATTTTGTATGCCTTCTCAAAATAGATTAAAGCATTATTTTTATCTCCAGTAGCGAAATATATTTTTGCAAGGTTTACAACTGGCCCATAAATTGCCGGAAATAGTTCAATTGTCTTTTTATTGAGCTCAATTGATTTTTCAATTTCATTTTGTCTGAAATAAACTTCACTTAATGTGGTTCTTGCCTGAAGATGTTTATTGTCTTTTCGGATAACTGTTTCTATACAGTTAGCCGCTTGTTGCAGCTTATTTGTTTTCATAAAAATACCCCCGGCTTGAAGTAATGCGTCTAAATAGGTTGAATCTAATTGATAAGCCTTGAGGTATGATGTTGATGCATCATCAAAACGATCTAATAGTAAATATGCTTTGCCAAGATCAACCATTGGGTTAAAAAATTCTGGATAAATTTCCAATGCACGTTCAAAATGTTTTACTCCTTCCTCCCTCATTTCTTGCTGTTTTTTAGGCGATTTTTCCTTAAAGGATTCCAACAAAAGCCTTTTGGCTAAAAGGTTATGTGCCTGAGCTGAATTTTCCAGATGTTTTATATCATGCTTAAACAGTATCATATGATTTTTCCATTGGGCATTTCTCGCAATTGTAGTTCCCGAATACGTCAACATCACAATGAAAAATAAAATTAAAATCACCTTCTTGCGGTAGTTTGAAGTTGAAAGGTAGACTGAACTTATTACATATCCTATCGCAATACAAAACCCAAATGAAGCCACAAATGTTAGTCTGTCGCCAATCATTCCGGCTACAGGGGAAACCATGTTGGAAAACAAAAAAATAGATGCCAAATATGAAAAAACTGCAAAAGAATATATCGGGTGCTTATTAAAAAAATAAACAGCGCTAAGAACCAATATTAAATAAACTGCAATAGATAATATTGCCCATGGATTCGATATATTTTTACTATTTACCTTATTAAATCCATAGTAGTAACACATAGGATAGGGAACAAACATCATTTTAAAATAATAACCCAATACATAAGATATAGTGCCTATTTTTTCTGAAATTGTAGGACTAAAACCTAATGGAAATTCTATAAAATCAAGAGGACGATCTTCGGTTTGTATTTTAGCAAAAACTGAATTATTTACAGGTTTATTAGTTTGAATTAGGAGATAATCCAATTTATTATCGACCATATCGTTTTTAAAGATTTTATAATCTTTTTTGCTTCTCAAATCAACTAAAAAGTCGTCATGCTTTATTGCAGTATCTATGGTTAATAATGCAAGTAAACTAATAATCACAGGAACAATTTTGAACCATAAAAATTGTTTAAAAAAGGTAGGCAAAGCCCACAAAACTAACATCATTAGTATGTAAATATCTTCAATCGAAAATTTAGAAGAATAGCTAAATCCAAATAAAACACAAACTGTAATTAAAATAACTATCCAGAAATAAGATATGATTCGTTTGTTCGTCAATTCATTTGCTAAATATTCTGAAAGAAAAAATATGCCAAGAATAATCAGGTGAGGATAATTTTGATCTCTCATTAAAAGCACAGTATATATTAGCGATGCAAAAAATAGAAAAATATATCTGACATTTTTTTGAGCGGTTGGCAATACTAGTTGTAGGTAAGATAGAAATAAAAGCACTGTAAAGTTTAAACTTCCATAAAAAATTGAAAATGCATATATCAACAACAAAAGGATAAGGTAATCTATTCTTATTTTTTTTGTCCAATAAATTGAAAATTGCAATAAAAGCAATGCAGGTATTACAATAATGAAATTACCAACTACATAAGCGGTAAAAACAGACATAACTGTAAAAAAATAAACGAATAAATTTATCCAATTAATTTCAATCGAAGTTATATTAATCGATATTTCATTTGAAAATTTTAGCGATGGTTTTACAACTCTCCAGATTTTTATGGGTATCTCTTTATTGCGAAATAGAAAAACAGAAAAAACTAATGCAATTTGAATTATAATTACATATCCTGCCCACAACAACGGGTATCCTTTTATAATTATAAAAAATAAAATTACCAACGATAAACACCCTACTATTACAAAAACTTTTTTAATGTACTCCGGACATAACATAAAAATTCCGACAGGAATAACAAAATAGAATGGCAAGCATGAATTTTTAGACAATACTCCAAACAAGAAGAAGATAACTATTAATAGAAGATTTAGAAACCCGTTATTCTTAACAAATAATATTGCATTATAGAACGCAAGCATCGCGAACAATAAACTTAATAGTTCATCCCTATTTTTAATACTTGCCACTACTTCGGTGTGCATGGGATGAACAATAAATATTAAAGTAGATATTATTAATAACAAGTTGTTTTGTTCAAAAGTAAGTTGCCTCATTATTTTTATAAAAACTATAACGCAAAAAACATATAAAAATAAATTTATTAAATGGCTTACAAAAGGATTATCTCCAAAAAAATGATATTCAATAGCAAAACTTGTAAGTGTAATTGGCCGGTATTCAAACGAATATTTCATTTCATCTTGGAAATAGGGACTTGTAAATATTTCCAGTATTGCTGATATACCTTTTGATGTTAGCCGATGATTAATAGTTACAAGATCATCATCAACATTATAACCATTAAATAACGTGTTAAAGTATAATAAGACTGTGATAGCAACTGAAAGTCCTATAAATTTTCGACCGGAAAAGAAAGGCTTATTGTGGAAAAATAAAATACTTGACAAATTTTTTTAATTGTAATTACTGCTTTGTTAATCGAATGTAATAATTTGCTTTTTCAAAATCACCAAACTCTTTACAAATTGAAATAATAGTTGCACTCAGATTGGGGTCTGAACTATTTATCTTATATGCCTTTTCAAAATAAATTAGTGCATTTTTTTTATCTCCCATTGTGAAATAGGTTTTTCCTATGTTTACAACCGGTTCGTAAGCAAATGGAAAACGATCAACTGCTTTCAGGTTGGTTTTTATTGCTTCGCTGAAATTACCAATCTTAAATTGCAACGCACTCAAATTATTGTAAACCTGAAAATCATTCGGGGATACCTCTAAAAGTTTTTGATAGTATACTATCGATTTATGAGGCTGATTCATAGCCTCATAAATAAGAGCAATTTGAATATAGGGAGAAATAAAAAGAGAATCAAGTGCAATTGTTTTTTCATATTCACGAATAGCATTTTCGCCTTCTCTTAATAATTCATACGTACGAGCTAAATTATACTGAGCATTGAAAAAGGAAGGGTAAATTTCCAACGAACGGTGATAGTAGATTATGGCTTCCCGCCTTAGTTTTTCCTGATCAGTTGTTTTTTTTGATTTATTTGACTCGAAAACCAGTCTTGTAGCTAATAAGTTGTTTGCTTGTGCAGATTTTTCAAGATATTTAATGTCGTGTCTGTAAAGTGTTAAATGGTCTTTCCACTGAGCATTTCGTGAAATCGTGAAAATTGAATAAGCAACTATAACTATGGCAAATATTCCAATAAAAACTTTTCTTTTCCCAAAACTAAACATCTCGTACAAACGACTTAATCCATAACCAACTGCAATACAAAATCCAAAAGAGGCTGTAAAAGTCAACCTGTCGCCAATCATTCCGGCAACAGGGGATGCAAGATTTGAGAACAAAAAGATAGACGACAGGTAAGCGAGAACACCAATACTATAAACAGGGTGAATTCGAATAAAATACAGACCAGATATACCAATTAGGAGATGCAAAATAACAGATAAAATTGCCCATAGATTCGATATTGGAACTACATTAATTTTATTGTACCCATAATAAAAACACATAGGGTAAGGCAGAAACATCATTTTCAAGTAATAGCCTAACACGAATGCTGTCGTACCAATTTTATCTTCTAAGGTTGGGCTAAATCTAAGAGGGAATTCGACAAAATCAAGCGGCCTGTCTTCTTTATTTGCAACTGAAACGTTTGTCTCCTTTTGTTGAACAGATATTTTATTATTGACTGTTCGCTCTGAAAATAATATCGGTTGAGCTATGATATTCAACTTTCGTTTTATATTAACGACTTTTACGAAATGTAAATCAAATTCCTTTTTGTCTGTAATGTCAGCAATAAAAGCCAATAGCACAAAAAAAGAAAATATTAACAATACCTTTTTTTTCAATCTTTTTGAAATTTGCAAGTCCGATATTGCAAATCCAAGCAGAATAATGAAAATAAAAATATCTCTGAGATATAAAAATTCGTTAAGCCTAAAAGCTATATAAACATGTATAATAATAGCCACAATCCATAATGCTATTTTTAAATGTCTCCACCTAATAAACTCTCCTGCAATATAAAATAAACCATACGATAAAATAATATGTGCACTACTAATCGAGCCGTTTAAGTAGCATTTGAAATAAACTGCTACCGTTATCAAACCCATAGGAATATACCACTTCCATGAGGCGCTTCCAAGTATATCTTTTATTAAGACAACATAAACGAATACGAACAATAATGCATATATGGAATGGTGAGTAAACATGCAGAATATCAGAAGAAAACTTACAAGTAAAGTAAGATCAAAACGATAGTTTTTTGCCCAATACGTAGAATAAAGAAGTAGTACTAATGGTAAAAGCAAAATCATGTAATTGTTCTTTGTAAATGCAAAAAAACATAGTGAAATAACAAATACATAAAGCAAAATATCATATAATTTTATTTCGGAAAATGAGGATTTGACAAATGGAGTATTGTAAGGAAATCCTATTGGACTTATTTTCCGAATAACTATGAAAAGAGAATCAGGTTTTCGAATAAAAATAATTGAGGAAAGCAGAGTAAGTGTCGCGGTGATAAAATAAATATACCATTTTAATGGGTACTCTTTTAAGACTAAATAGACAAGTAAAACAATAGAAACTGAAAAAAGCAGAATGCCTGTCCTCTTAAAATCAATTTTGTGTGTCAAAACACTTGTAGAAGGAATAATTACAAGAAAGGATGCAGAAGATGATTTTGAAAGCAACCCAAGAATCAAAAAAAATACAGATAGTAGAATTCTCCAAATTTCTCCTTTGATGGAGAATAATATACTTTGATACAAAGCAAGTAATGCAAAAATTAATGCCAATATTTCATCTCTGTTTTTTATACTGGCAATTGCTTCTGTATGCAACGGATGAACTATAAAAATCAATATAGTAAGCAGTATAAATATTTCATTAAAACCTACAAATAATTGTTTTAAAACCACAATAAATAGACAGCAACAAATAAAATAGAGTAATAGGTTTATTAAATGACTTACAAATGGTTTTTCGCCAAAAAATTGGTGTTCTATTGCAAATGTTGTAAGTGTTACCGGACGGTATTCATATTTGTAGCCCATCTCATCTTCATAATAGTAAGATGTAAAGATTTTGGGTATTGCACTTATACCTTTTGAAGTAAGGCGATGACTGATGGTAACCAACTCGTCATCCATGTTATAACCGTTTCTCAACGTATTACCATATAACAATAAACAAAACAGGAGGGTGAACAGTAGTATGTTCCGAGTCCTGAGTAAGGGATGATTTAATGTGGTTATTGGTTGCCCCAAAATTTATGTTTGTTTACTGAAACTGCAATAGGCCTGGATAAATTTTTTCCACTTCAGCTTTCACCTCATTTCTGTCGCTTACGATAACCTTTCGCCCAGCTCTGGCAAGTTTTACTGCTAATGCCAGTTGTTGGGATTCTTCAATAATAACCGAACCTTGCTTATAGGATACATGATCAAAATATATTGGCTCATCTGGCTGATATTTTTCAAGGTAGTATTGCAACTGAAATTCAAGGTGACTTTTGTTGACCATATCAGTTGCTTCACTTATGGTAAGATTATAATTTTTATTTTGAGCAAAAACCCCTAAAGCTCTGTTATCCCTGGGGAAACAGGGACCGCCAAAACCAAAACCATAATTCAAATATTTTCTTCCAATTCTTGAATCGGCTCCAATGGCTGATAAAATCTTTTCATAATCTGCACCTGATTTAATTGCTAAATCGCCAATTGAATTTGCAAACGAAATTTTGGTAGTAAGGAAACAATTAGTAGCAAGTTTTGCAATCTCTGCACTCAATCTATCCATGCGACAAAAAACAGGGGTGTTCTTCACCATTTTTTTATAAATCTCCTCCAATCTGTCTCCAACTTTAACGTCTGCTTCGCCAATCAATACCTGATCAGGATATAGTTGATTATGAATAATGTTTCCCTGTGCAATAAACTCAGGATTATACGAAATAGTGTAATTGTAAGGCTTCATTTTTTCTGCCAATTCATCACAATAAGACGGCATAGTAGTGCATCCAATGTAAAGATGAACCACACGCTCACTTTTCCCTAAGGTAATCAATTCGTCTGTAACTTTTTCTATCTGTGAATGATTATACGTACCGTCAGCCAAAGAAGGTGTTGCCACCATAATAAAAACATCTTCTACCTCTTTTTTAAATAATGAACTAATATTGGAACTAGCAAAAAAATTTTTTGACTGTGAAAGCAATTGCGTTACTTCTGGTTCAGAGGAATTCAAGTTTTTTGCGTTAAGTAAATTGATGTATTCTTCCGAAACATCAATACCATGCACTTCATATCCCGCCTTTTCAAGATTTAATGCAAAACATAACCCTAACTTCCCTACTCCTATTATTCCTATTTTTTTCAATTGATTTCCTGCATTAGTTTGCTAGGCTCAAAGATATATTCTTTAAACCGTTCATTAGCATACCCCCAATCAGGCTTATTAAGCCCCCAACCTTTCCCATGTTTTATCAGCCATTTTCCCGTTTCTGAAACCGAGTACCAATCCAATCCTGGTCTGCGTTCCATAAATTTAATAAGCCCTACTGGATTATCGTAAAATGACTCCCAACCATCTTCATGATGAATATGGTATGAACACATTTCAGGTGGCAGAATTTCCTGCTTCATGTCCAATGCAATTGCAGCAATGATTCCCATACTGTCAATATGTATAGAATATAAATCAAGTTCAGGGTAACCTTCAATTTTAAGCCAACTCTTTTTCGACATCAATGTAAAATCACCACAGGCAGATGTATCTAAGTTCCACATTAAAAAACGTTCTCTGGAATGAGTTGCTGCAATAAGTTTTCCTAATAAAAAATTTATAAATTTCATGGTGTTGGTAAAACCATAGAATATTCCGGGAATACCAACTAGATACTCATTTCCTTTGGTTTTACCTAATTGTTTGATAATATTCTTCTTAGCGTAAGAAACTTTATTTTCAAAACCTTCAACTGTTAAAATTTCTTTTCTTACATCAAAGCGATTCGCTCTGTAAAAAGTGTTTTCATTTAAATTTTGCTTCGCAAGAAAAGCGAAAAGTTCATCCGAAAAAATAAGGTCAATATTGGTACAAAGTACAAATGGCGATAAAACCCTACGTATGCCAACATTTTTTGCAGTCATCTGAAATAAGGGCATACGTGTTGAAAATGAATAGCTATTGTGAATATATTCGGGAACAATAATATACCGGATTATAATTGAACTCCCTTCAGGAGGTTTTGGCAATACATCTTTCAACAAAGGCTTATCCTGTGGCGGGTTCCATTCAATAATAATAAGCTCAAGAGGCAAGTTGTATTTTTGTGATTGATGATAAATCCCTTCAACAAAACATTTTGTTCTATGAATCAAATCACCGCCATGATTATCATTTCGCGTAGTGGCTACTATACTCAGGTAAGGAGTTATTTCCATCAGATTATTATTTCTTCCAATTCAAAGTTATTCAAGCCCCAGTTTTCGTCATTGTAAACAAAAGCTTGTTTTAATTTGAGCATTTTTTGTGCTTCTTCCTGAAAAGACAAATAGGCCGAACGGTATTCCGGATTTTCATCGTTTGCATCATAACGCCTTGTATGCTCCTGATGATAGATTGGAACAGCCAATATTTTTTCTTTTAATCCCGATGCGGCTGCCTGAATAACCATGAGCGCATCGGTATGAAGGGAAATAAAACTTTGTTCGTTATATGCTCTGAGTCTTTCCCAGCTATTTCGGTGCATAAGCATAAAATCACCGCTTACATTACAATGGTATTGCATTTCTGCTTTTTTGTGATAACCCGCTTTCCATATCAGACGCAAAAAAGGAGAAATAAATAACATGAATTTGTATTTTGTAAAATAAATTTTCTGAAGCATTACAATTTTCAAAAATTTATATTTACTCACAGTTGTGGATTGTTGGCTAAATGTAAAATCTTTCAACCATATTTTTGTAATATTTTTTTTTATATCTCTTAAATCAGTTATGCTGGAAATTTTATCAAAGTCAAATCGGTTTACCCTGTAATAATAATCCTTATTAATTGATTTTATATATTCGAAAATTTCAGGAGGAATTATAATATCGGGATTGATGCATACTATATACTCTCCATTTGCCCTTCGAATTCCTGTATTTTTTGCAGGATATTCTAACAAAGGGACATTTTTTATCTTGTTATCGTCAACTAAATTTTTATGAATATTTACGGGAACTGTAATAATTCTTGTTTTTACAAACTTATTTGCAGGTTGACAATGTATGAAATCTTCTATTGCTGGAATGGGCAAAGGGTTATAGTTGACAAAAATTATTTCCGATGAAATTTTATGTTCAGTCAGTTGCTTATGAGTCCAATCCATGCATCGCTGCAGTCGTTCACGAAAATCGCCCCCGTAATTATCATTTCTGCCAACAAGCACTATAGAAATAAAAATATTATTCATGTTTTTCAATTTCCTGCATTAAAAAATCTGCATACCGTTTATGCCCCTTGTTATTAAAATGCCCATCATCCAACTTATAGTCATCTCTTGTTACCTTCATCTCAATATAATCAAGATTTTCAAATACATCAGGAAAATTTCTCTTTGTTTTAAAAGTATAGGTATAAACTTCCGGTATGGAAGACAAAATAAACCTTGCTCCGTTTTGTTCTGCTATTTCCTTTATCTGTCTCAATTCAATATCGGAATAAGGTTTCTTATATTTTCTTTTTTCAGCTTCATGGTAATACATGCCAATATCAGATAACCCATAATTCACAATTTCAAGTTTAGCCAGCACTCTCCAAAGTAATGTAGTAATAATTGTTTTAGCCATTAATTTATTTAAAATATTATCGTCTACCGGTATTTGCCACTGATGTAAGTTCAACAGATAGGCTTCTTTTACATCTTCAAAATATTTGCCTTGCGGACAGGCAATTAAATTTCCTGCATTAGTTGGAAATATTAACGGAGTAAATGGTTTTACTTCTCTTTTGTAGTATGTAACATCGTTACCAAGAAAAAAATTCACAATCACTACATCTGGTTTTAAAAGTGGGATATAGGTTCTTGCTATTGCCAAATATTGTGCAACATCTGTGGCACTAATGCCTGTATTATACACCACATATCCCTTTGCCAATAATTCATCTGCAAAGGAATTGAATTTTCCGGAAGTTGAATGTCCCCAGGTAAACGAATCACCCAATAAAAGTATTTTCTTGTTGGATGAAGAATAGCCTTTAAATGCAATGCTTCTAAAACCATCGGTGTTAATGGGTTTATAAACATATTGCATAATAGCTCTTTCAAACTCTGATAAATCATCAGGATTTTTCTGCTCAACATTTTTATAAAAAATCGCAAAATTATTATCGACATCTTTTTCAATAAGTTTTATACTCTCACCTGCAAGTGAGTAGATTTCGTGTGTTTTAATTTTTTCATAGAAAGAGTTTTTCAAATTTATGTTTTCTGCTATTGTTTGCCTTGCTTTAAAATCAACCTTCAAAATTCCCAACGAGTCGGCTGTAAAACCTTCTAATAAATATAGTGAATCAACTGGAGTAAAGTACCTGACATTCGTATGTTTTCCTGGTTGATATCCTTGTTTTTTTAATACAAACTCCGCAATAACCAATATAATAAAAGTTACAGATGTTGCAAGAAATATTTCTCGTTTCAATCCGTATTTATGTACAGCAAAATACAGAGACCCAGTATTAACTAAAAGAAAAATAAGAAGCCAAAAACTCAAAAACTCATGAGAGTGAATACTAAACCAAGTTACCAATTTATAATCCTTGACAAAGACCTCTTGAAATTCTGCTTCTGAATAAACTCCAAAATGATGAAATGTAAAAATCAATTTTAATACCAGAAGCAATAGCAGGTTTGCAGCAATAAATAAAAAGATGCAACTATATTTTTTTAGCCTTTGCACAAATGTCATTACTCAATATAATAATCAAGCTTTTTAATCACCTTGATATTGTTTTTACCTTCCGGCTCAACAGATCGTTCAATTATATATGCATTTACGGTAATACATTCCTTTAGTTCAGGATTGTGGTTAACCCATATTTTCCAATAATCATTAAGTCCGCTTGAAATATCATCCCCATTTTCAAAATCTCTGATTAGATTGTGCTCCAACCATCCGTAACTCTCCCATCTGAAATTATTTTTTTTACCAACATTATGAACATCTATTTTATTCGCATCGGATAATTCTGCTTCAAAGTGTATTATCTTTATTTTATCCGGAACTAAAGCGGCATATTTGGGGTAAGCAGAAAAAGGATAGGTATCTATTGAAAACATGCCAAATATAAAATTGGCTGACAAAATAAATATTCCTGAATAAAATGCAGTTTTTGAATAATTAAGTATTGTTTCAGTTTTGCAATTTTTCTGCTTAAAAAATTTATTGAAATCAACATAAAAAACATAAAAAGCCTGAAGTAAAAAGAAAAAAGAGATGTACATAAAATAGCCGATAATATTGTGCATTACTATACCTCCAACTGCTGCAACCCATCTGATTGCCGGTTTTAAAACAAATAAAATATAGCCTAATTCGAATAGAATAGCAGCTAATCCGCCTGCATATAAAATTAATGGATATTTGTCAATTCTTATTCCCGGAATTTTATCATAATTCTGAAGCCACTCAATCTGCACCTGATTTACCATTGATTTACTCAAAGCCCAATCAAAACCGCAATCCCATAGTTTGTAGAAACCCGCCCAAAAATAAATGATGCCAAATTGTAGCCATACAAATCTTACAGGAAAGGTGTAATCTGCACTTTTTACAATTGGAGTATTATTAAGTATTGAATCTATTGAAAATACATCGTAACATTTACTGAAGGTAAAAAACCAGGATATCCAAATCACTAGTTGTTCGTGCCACAATTTACCAAAGAAATTGGGTGTTGCCATTATGTAAAAACAACATACTGTATTAAGCAACAAAAACCATTTTGTTTTATAACCCAGTATAATAAATAAGCAACAAAAAATTCCTGTGAAAACAAAACCAGTGTAAAGTGTAACATTTACCGGGACAATGTCAATTAACCAACCAAGATAAGGTAGGGCTTTTTTTGTTTTTAAAGAAACAGTAGGTAATATTGAAAGATATTTGCCCAAATAAATAAACACTAAATATAGAAAAAACAATACGCGCAGAATTGCTATATTATATGGCAGTTGTGGGAAGAAAAGATACGACTTTATATATCGTTTTATTTTTATGTGATTTCCAGCTAACGAAATTACCAACTGAATAGAAATATGAAACAAAAAACATTTAGCAATTAAAATCTGATATTTTTCATGCTGCACAGGAGAAAAAAAATTGACAGAAAAAAAATATACTACTAGATAATAAAATAATATCAATAAAACTACAATTAGCTCAAATGTTATAAACCCTGTATATCCTTTGCCCTTGTTGTACATGAACCAAGCGTTGCTTGTAATGCTTTTCTTAATTAGAAAATAACCGCTTATAATCAGCGAAACAAGAAAAAATGCCTTTATTGTTAATACAATAGTAAAAACAAGAAGATGGTATTGTGGGAACCATAAGACAAAATCACGATAGGATGCATCAAAATAAAAAAAAACAAAATCATATAAATTACCAAAATAAAACTCTGCTAAAAAATAGAGTATTAAAAATATTAAACAGAAAATATTTAACAATATAAAATGTCGGATACTGTAAATAAAGGAAATGATTTCCGTTAATGACATTTCAAATCTGATGCACTTATTTTATTTTTGTTACCTGTTCATTAATCCATTTGTATGTTAAAACTATTCCTTGATTAAGGTTAAAATCTGGCTCCCAATTCAAATCTCGACTAATCAAACTATTGTCAGAACATCTTCCCCTTACTCCTTCTGGTCCTTTTATATTTTTGATAGAAACATTCTTATCAGTCAACTGCATAATCAATTTTGCAAAATCATTAATAGAAATCATTTCCTCCGAACCAATATTATAAGGTCCGGTTTTATCTGAACGCAATAAACGTGTTGTTGCCTCAAGGCAATCATCAATAAATAAAAACGAACGGGTTTGCTTCCCGTCTCCCCAAATCTCAATTGTTCCATTATCTGCTGCTTCAGAAATTTTTCGGCATAGTGCTGCAGGTGCCTTTTCTTTTCCATTATTCCATGCACCTTCAGGTCCATAGATATTATGATAGCGAGCAATTTTTACATTCAATCTATAGTTTCTTTTGTAGGATAGATATAAGCGCTCGCTAAATAATTTTTCCCAACCGTATTCACTATCGGGTTGGGCAGGATATGCTGAATTTTCAGCGCAATTAGGGTTATCCGGATCTGTTTGATTATGTTCAGGGTAAATGCATGCTGATGAAGAATAAAACAATGCCTTTACTTTTTTTTCTGTGGCAACTTTCGCAACATTAATGTTGATTTGTGCCGAGTTGTGCATCACATCGGCATCATGTTCACCCGTAAAAATATATCCTGCTCCACCCATGTCGGCAGCTAATTGATAAAGTTCATCACAATTTTCAGGAATGGCATTTCGTACAACATTTATGTCGCGTAAATCTCCGATAATAAATTCATCAGCCTCCGATTTTGAATATTCAGGTTCTTTTAGGTCAACACCTCTTACCCAAAAACCTTCCCTTTTCAATCTTTTTACTAAGTGCGAACCTATGAATCCGCCTGCACCAAGAACAATTGCTTTTTCCATTTTTATCTTAATCTGTATTTTTCTATTTCAGCCGCTAATATCTTAATATTATTTTTTATCAGGTTGTTTTTGTGAATACTTTCGGATGCATTTTCCCCAATCGAAAAGACTAATATATCATTTCTACAAACTCTGACCATTTCTTTTGCCATAGAAAGATAATCATACTCTTCAACTAAAACACCTGTTTTATTATGTTCAATAATTTCAATTATTCCTGCATGCTTTGTTGCCACAACCGGTAAACCACATGCCATAGCTTCCCTAACGGAAACGGGTGTTCCTTCTTTATCTCCATTGATGGGCGTTGTTAATGAATGTTGAACAAAAACTCGTGCTTTTTTCATTTCTTCGTATACCTGTTGAGGAGTTTGTACACCTTTAAATTCTATTTTGTCCTGAATATTCAACGCTTTTGCAAGGATATGACAGGCTTCGAATAGCTCTCCTCCCCCGTCTTTTCCTATCATTACCAATCGTGCTTCAGGAACATGTTTCAACGTTTCATAAAACGATAAAATTACAAGATGTGGACTTTTGGTTTCAGCAAACCTTCCTACATACAAAAATACAGATGAATTTTTTGAATGATCGGTGAAAGCAAACAGATTCAAATCTATCAAAGAAGGCAGGTACATTAGCCTATCGTTTATGCTGTAAATGGAATTAATCTTATTCAGAATATCGTTTGAGACACAAATAACTTTTGAGCAATAGGTGAACATTTCTTTATAGCGTTCACGGTTTATTTCAAAAAATTCTTTGTGGTGAATATCATAACCCCTAAAAGTAACAATCAACGGAATACCTGCTTTTTTGCAATCTTCAAACACCTCAACACCGCAAGTTCCAAATTCTGCAAAAACAATTTTTACTCTGTTGCGCTTTAAGTAATTTCTGAATGCTTTTTTAAGGTAATAATTGTTCCCCTTATTCCAGAAAATCTCCCAAAAATCTATGAACTTTTGAATTATTAAATTGTCGGTAAGCAACTGATTCTCGTAAAACTCTGATGTAGGAAAATATCCGCCATACAATTGATGAACATAATACCCTGCATTTTTAAGACCTTTTATTTTTAAATCAATAAATGTTTCGGAGTATTTATTTCTATTTCTGTTTACCACTGCAATATTTATGAGGGTTCTCATTTTTTCTTTTCTTCTCTCATTTCGTGAATAATCATTATAATGTTCACGTTTTGCCTTTTCAACACTTTCAAAAAGAACAAACCTTCTGAAATAGTAAACCCCGTAATTGATTATTTTAGATAAAACCGGACGAATAATTGCCGCATAAACCCATTGCGGATTTCTGTGGGAATAAAACATCATTAAAATGATAAGAGCAAAAACAATAACTATAACTTTCGTCAATCTTAAAAAGGTTAGGTTGTTTTTGTTAAAGGCTTTAGTTTTTCCAGATCTTGCCAAACCGGCCAATTTTTATCTCCGAAATGATGAAAAATATGGAGGAAATAAGGGTTAATTATTTTTTCTTCTTCTTGAAAAGTTAAATCATTCAAATAAATCAACTCTTTGTTATTATAATCAACTATAAAATTATAATTCTTGTCAAGAAGATTATGATTTGGCAATCCAAAGTTAAATACAGTTGCGACCAAGGTTCCCTGATCACGTGTTTTCCATGCAAGGTTCCTAAAAATTTTCATTGTAGCATTGTGCCAGAATTCTATAAACTCCTTTGATTGCTCATTGAATAAAAAAACTCCACCATTCCAATGTTTCCAATCATTTTGATTTACTTCAAAACCAAAGTCTTGTTTTAGTTGTTCGCGCAAATGCCTACATTTCAACTGGGTAACAGAAGCTCCTTCTTTAGTTAAAAAAGTGTTTCTGATTTCACTCCAGCTAAATCCTGTTTTTTCAGCTATAAATTTTATTCTACTATACTTTTCATCAACTAGTTCATTTTGACTATTCAGCCACTGTTTTGTTCTCTTATCAAGTTTATAGTTTTCATTTAACGAATAAAAATCATTACTTAGGTAATATTTTAACCAATGAAAGAGTTTCAGAAAGGCATTATCTTTGTTTTTTTTTGTTTGCTTGTTTATTTCTTCCTGAACTGCGATGTATTCTTTCCACAAAGTTTGCTCATAAAGTTGAGATGCCTGTAGATAGACATTGTTTGCTTTTTTAAACGTTTCAAGACAATTACAATTAATAGCAAATGGGCTGAACTCATCAATATTACAGAAGTCCTGCGCAAAAGTAATAGGACTTACAAAACAACTGAAGATATTGTCAACGCCTTCTCTTACGGCAAATATATCTGTATCCAAATAACAGTAATTATTGCCCTCTGGAAGAAAAAGATGAAGCACTGTTTTGATATAAATACTTGCCTGATGGTTAGTTAAATTTTCGGGTGTATAGACATGAATTATATTTTCATGAACTATGGAAACTTCGTTGCGCGAAGAATCTGTTACTACAATTATCTTATTTTTTGAAAACTGTTTAAGGTATCTGATGGAGACATGTAAGGACTCAATATGCTCCTTGCCTCCACATACCGCATACACAAATACATTATCACGCATTTTGCAGTACGGTTTTATTTATCCAAACAGAATACCATTGCTCCATTACAGCTATCTTCCACAACGTCCAGTAATCATTATCAGTTGATTTTTTTTCAATGAATTTTTTGTTTACCAAGCCGTTCTCAACTAATAGACTATTTTTCAATATTGCTTTATAGGATTCAATATTTGTGTAGTAGTCGCTGGGTCCTACGAATCCCTGTTTATGTCTGTTGAGTATAACAAGAGGCAAATGTTTTTTTATGTTTTCATGCAACAAAAATTTGGTTACATCAGATTTGAAATAACAGTTTTCATTCAAAGAAAAAATCATTTCATATAACTTGTGATTTAAAAATGGAACTCTTACCTCTAGCGAATGAAACATAGATGCTCGATCTACTTTTGTCAAAACCATTTCTCCCATAAAACATTTCATATCCATATATTGAATGGATTTGAGTGGACTTAATTTTTTATTAAAGTTTTTTCTGAAAAACCAATGTATATCTTCCGGAATATGATGATGATATTCTGGCTGCAAAAATTCTTTAAGTTCATTTTGCCCGAACACTCCCATTGCCATAGCACTTGCGTAATAATCAACAGTATTTGTCTGCCTAAACCAATTTATTATTTTTTCTTTTGCTGAACGATTGCTATTTAAAGCAAAAAAATCTTTCTGCCACGTATATCCTCCAAAAATTTCATCAGCACCTTCTCCGCTGAATACTGCTTTTACTTTTTTTCTTGCCAATTTACTGACCATATAGGTAGGTATAATCGAGATATCTGCAATAGGTTCGTCATATACAGAAGGCATTTTATCCAGCAGTTTAAGATTATTTTCGTCTGCAATTTCAATATCTAAATTCAATTTGAATTTATTAGCAACTATTTCAGCATAGTTATGTTCACTATTTCCCCAATTTTTAAAACCGATTGAAAATGTGTCAGGCTTATAGCCAAGTCTATTCATATAATAGACCAATGCACTGCTGTCATAACCGCCACTTAAAAATGAACCTATAGGAACATCCGCTCTCAAATGTTGTTTTATTGAGTTCAGAAGCAACTCATCTGTTTGTTCAACTATGTCAGCAGAACTTCGTTTGTTATCTGAAAATTCAGGCTTCCAGTATTCAACTTCTTTAACTGATAGTGTGCTAGTATTAAATTGCAAATAATAGGCAGGAGCAACTTTGTATGTATTCTTCCAAATTGTTTTTGGTGACGGAATGTAGCGGTAAACAAAAAAATCGCAAAACGAAGAATAATCCGGTTCACGCACAAATAAAGGGTGTTGCGCTATAGCTTTAAGTTCAGAACCAAAAACAAGTTGATTGTTTGAGAAATGATAGTATAGAGGCTTAATTCCAAAACGATCGCGAACTAAAAATAGTTTTTCAGCATACGAATCGAACAAAGCAAAAGCAAACATTCCTTCCAACCTATTTACTACATCAATTCCCCATCTTTCGTAACCCGCAAGTATAACTTCGGTATCTGTGTGTGTCTTGAATTGATAGGTGTCTTTCAATTCTTTCTTCAATTCAACGTAATTGTAGATTTCTCCGTTAAGGATAATAACTGTATTACCTGAATTATTTTTCATCGGTTGTCTACCCAACTCAGATAAATCAATAAACGAAAGCCTTCTGTGAGCCAAAGCGATTTTTCTGTCATCGGTAATAAAAATATCGGAATCATCAGGTCCGCGATGCTTCAGAGATTCATTCATAGCATGAATAACTTTCTCCGAAATACCTTTGTTTAAATCAATATAGCCTGAGATCCCGCACATTTCATTTTAAAATTTTATTCCATCATTAGTAGTGTTGTAGTCTTCTATCGAGCACTCATTTGATTTTAGGATATAACTTAACTATACTTACCCTGAATTTTCAAGCCTAAATAATGAAAACGTTCAAAAATACAGAAAAGCCGATTCAATTGTCAATATTAAGTTACCGCAAGTATTTGGGAGCATGAATTTGTCGAGAGGAAAAAAATCATTAATTAAGTCGTTACGTTTAAAAGAAATTATCTTAATGACAGGGTTTTCTTTTATCGGAATATTATTCACAGAAACTCAAACCTGGAATAATTGGTTAAAAAATATTACTGTTTTTGTTTTTGTTTTATGTTATGTAATGGCTGTGTATTTTCTGAATTCATTTGCAGATTACGAAAATGATATCCAATCAAAAAGGTTAAAAATAATAGGAAATTTATCTAAGACGAACTACTTTACATTACTTGTTGTTTTCGGCATTCTGTTTTCTTTATTGGCAATATCAATCAACATCAACGTTTTTGTTTTTTGTATTCTGGCTTTTTTATTGTGGCTTATCTATTATTTACCCCCATTGCGTTTAAAATCATCTTATTTGTTGGGAACACTTGTTCATTTTACTGCAGGTATCTTTCATTTTCATACTGGCTATTGTAGCTATAATACTTACAACCTTGGCTCCATGGCTATATCGGTATATTTTGCGCTCTTGCTTTCTGTCGGGCATTTTCATCACGAAATAATAGATTATGAATCAGACAAAGTTTCAGGAAGTAAAACAACTGCCGTAAGAATTGGTATTAATAAAATGCATTTGCTCAGAACAACCCTATCAGGTTTTACGCTGATTTATTGGATAACTATTTATTTAACTGGTTTTACCGATAAAATTGAATTCGGATTGTTTTTTATTCCAACTGCTACCCTATTAGTTATGTCAGGAATTATGAGGGAAAAAGAAGTTAAGATATTTCAAAATTCTTCGAGAAGTATGTTTTTAATTGCAGGCTTTCTTCTTCTGATTATTAAAACAATTTTTTAAAATAAAATTATTTTTGAGCAGTGATTACTCTGTAATCAATAATTTTTTTATCAACCAATTCCTTTAGTGCTACACATGCTTTTAAATGATTTTGAATATATGTTGAGTAACTATCAAATTTAACTGAATTGATTTTATTTATTGCTGTTTTATAAGAATGATTAATTCCGGGAATAACGCTTTCTAAAATAGAAATTGATGAAATTTCGCTATATCCGGCTTGTGTTAAAAATGTTTTGTAGTTTTTATTATACTCTACAACTGCCCAACCTTTTCTGAAATCTTGCAATAAATTATCATCGTAATGATTGTCGGGAATATTTGTTTCAAAATAATCCATGAAGGAAAATACTCCTTTTGGCTTTAAAACTCGATAAGCTTCTTTATATACACTCAACTTATCAGCTGCATGGCATAAACTCTCAATGCCTATGACAAAATCAAATGTTGCCGATTCAAGTTGTGTTGCGGAATAGTCTGAAATAAAATATTCAATCTGCCCGTTAATATTTTTTTGATTTTTAGCTTTATTGGCAAAATCAATTTGGTCTGAAGAAATATTAATTCCAGAAATCTTTGCTTGGGGAAATTTTTGAGCAAAATAAATACAAGTGCCACCAACTCCACAACCAAAATCTGCAATACGAATTTCTTTGTCTGATGGGATGCCTATGTGTGCAGATAGAAATTCGTTGGAATTAAGTTTTGCCTTATCATTATCAATATCATCTTCTGAAAAATAACCTAAGTGCATCGCCAATGATAAAGGGTTATGTCCTTTCTCAAACCTGTTAAGCCAACACTCATTGTAATACTTAATAACCTCAGGATGAACACTCACCTCATTTTTCATTTCGGTTACACAATTGCTGTTTGTTTGACGACTCTGCATTTTCTGTCTCAGTAATCTTTATTCTGTTAAACTCTGGCAAATATTCAATAAATTTTAATACGCCTTACTAAGAGCTGCCATAGCTGCACTTATGGGTTTATGGAACAATAAATTAAATTCCAATAATGGACCAACTATACATTTTGTGCATGGTGTATTAGAGTTAAATTTTTCACTCCATTCATCTTGTAAAAGGTTTATGCCTTCAACGCCATCCTGTCCTTTAATATAAGCACATGGATAAGCATAACCTGAAGATTCAACAAACAAAAAACCCTTTCCTGCAGCGCAACTCACATTAGGGTCATACATGGTTGTTGATTTGTAATCACTCCACTTGCTCACATAGTTCAAATATGCAGCAGAACTGGTAATGGGAGCTCCTTGTTTTTTCTTTTCAAGTAAATTAAGCCAAAAATTTCGGACTTCTTGTTGTCCCATATTTTCATCGGCACTACGTCCTGCTTTTTCAGCATCGTAACATTCAGCCTGAAAATGAATATCAATATTTTCACGAACAGCTAAATCAAGAAGGTACTCAACCGAATCCATGTCGGGTTCTGTAACAACACAAATAGCTGTAACTTTTTGACCGCGCTTTACTATTTCACGAATAGATGTAAGTATGGTATTATAATTATGCTTTCCTCGGTTGGCAAAATGTTTTTCTGGCGTACCATCCAAACTGGTAAAAAAATAATCTACGGGATCCAGTTCATCTTTAAAACGATCATAAAGCAGCAAATTGCTGTTCAGGCTTATAAAAAAATCGTATTTTTTTGCGAGGTGCACTATTTCTCCAATATCCTTTCGCACCATCGGTTCCCCTCCGAATATTCCAAGCCGAAGCACACCCATTTTTTTTAGTTTTTTAAACAACAGGTCTATCTGGTCTAAATTTAATTCGTCTGTTTTCAGATTAGGGCAATTGCAATAAACACATCTGAGATTGCACTTGTTTGTAACTGCAAAAGAGGCAGAAAATGGTCGCGGTTTACCGTTTGTATGATATGCCAACAAACTTTGCGTATAGGCAACGCCTAGCTGAAATACCTTATACGCTTCCATCTATTTCCCTTAAAGTCAAACTATTCAACAACATATTTTTTTTGTAAAAGATTTCTACCAAACAAATATAAAAAATAAAGGGATGAAAAGATTGTTAAAGGTTCAATAATATTGATAAACCTTGAAGCACCATAAAAAATGAATACAATCAGGTAAGAATTAATAATACAAACAGGAAAAATAAACGGAACAATTTCCATTTCATTTTTTCTATAAATAGTTAATCCGGTAAAGAAAAATAAGGTAGCATAAATCAGATGAAATTGAATGTTATAAAACAACGACAGAAAAAATACAGAAACCGAAACAACTAAAAAAAGAATTTTAAAACCCATCTTCTCGGAATTAATTTTTGATAGCCAAATAAAACATCCGAATAAAAATGCCGACAATAGGAAAAATGAAAATTTTGATGAAATAGTTCGCATCATTTTACCTATCGCAATTTTAAAAAGTGAAGAAGGATTATCCTTATAAAAGGACAAAATTTTTACATAAGGTGATTGTTCTAAGTAATTGTTATTATAAATAGCATTATCCCTGAATCTCCAAGCAGGACGCCAATAACCATCGGACATATATTCATTGTGAACTGACAATAATTCATCAGATGTAAGTTGATTGGACAGTATAATCAAATCATCTCCGGCAGTAAATCGTGAGTAAATGTGTGACACAATTTTAATTTGTTCATTATAATTAATATTTATTCCCGCTCTCGCCCAATCAGATGATTTTGATGAGTCAAGTAAACAATCACTTTCAGCGTTTATAATTATTTGCTGCCATGCTGTCCACTCATCTACACAATTTAGACGAACATAATTTGCATAAATACTCCATGGCAATATTACTATAGCCATAACCGCAAACATCAGAATTAATTTTAGAATGACTTTTTGAGAATTTCTGAATAAATAAAAAACATAAATAGGTATCAGGAAAACTATAAAAATTATATTCCCTTTCGTAAGAAGTCCAATTGCCATAAGCACACCCATTGTCACAAAATGCTTTGCTGACAATGATTTAAACATCAAGACACATACTAATGCAATACTACATGAGATAAAAGTGAGTAAAGTGGCAGGAAGTATATCAGAAAGCCCGTGACTTCCAAACAGAACATAAATTATTGAAGAAACAATCCCAAGAAGAGAACCCACACTGCTGTCAATGTAATATCCCAGAAAAAACAAAACCAACAAAATTCCTGCAAAAAAGATCACATTTAAATAATACCCATAAATTATTTCTGGCTGAAATAGTTTATACACCAAACCAAGAGTTACTGTATAGAAGGGCGGTTTAGCAAGGTAGGTTACAGGACCATGTTTTAAAAAGCGGCAATGAACATACTCTTCAACGAAATTTTTTTTTAACGTATTTAATTGATATTGATCTTCTTGACCCAAGTAACCCATAACTGGAAAACGATTATATTCTGAGAAATTGACAGCAACCGTTTGGTACTCCCACACATCGGGTCCATTTAAAGATTCTCTATGCTTTAATTCATCATTTGATAAAAGCCCTACAACTATAATTATTAATGTTACGACAATACCAAAAACTATTTTTTTATACGCAAACATCAGTCGTTATCTAGCAATTGTTTTTCTGTAATACCAAATTTTACATATTTCACTCCATACATATTTCCTAAAAACGCCCTTTTTATTCTCACTTTTTGAGTCTAAAAGAAGTTTGTACTCATTTGCTATTGCTTGGTAAACTCTATACTTATGATTTCTATAGTAATTATCGCCTAATAAATTCTTCAGAAATCTGACATGGGACAGACGAAATTTATCGTTGTTATTTTTTGAAATTCCTTTGTAATGATTTCGGTAAACGCTCCAAGGTTCATTTACAAAATAAAACTTTGAGCCTCTTATTATCAGGCAACACAGTTTCCACAGAAATGAATAATTATCAGTAATTAACTCCCAGTCATTATTTGTTAACTTACCAAGTCTTAACAGTGCGGACGAAGAAGGGAGAATTACAGTTCTGGAAATCAGATCAGAAGGAAAAATTTCTTCTTGAAACTGATAATTCTGTGAATATAAGTATTTATTATGAAATAAAACCTTATCCGAAGTATCGATATGCATAATTTTAGCATCGTGGAATATTCCATTATATTCCTTATTCGATTCAAGAAAATCAACCTGTTTTTGAAGTTTTAAGTCATTTTCCCAATAATCATCTCCATCCAAAATAGCTAAATATTCTCCTTTTACTTTTTCAACAATACCAAGAATATTTTTGCGAACACCTTTATTCTCTTTTGAAGAATTGACTGTAATAATCTCTGGCTTCTCCAAGCTAAGTTGTTCAATAATCGCAGAAGTTTTATCGGTAGAACTATCATCTGCAATAATAATTTCAATTTTAAAATTCACCTTTTGCGACAATATGCTTTCAATTGCCTTAGCAATAAAATCCTGATGATTGTAGGTTAATACAACAACGCTTACTTTTATTGACATCAAGAGTGGGCAATTAGATTAATGATGCCTTCAGGAAGTTCTTCTGCTATTGCACCTTTGTTCAATTGCCTGTTGCCAAAAAAGGAATTTCTCCCATGCAAAACCCTTCTGTCATGAAAAAATATGCCTTCTCCGGGTTGTAGTTTTATCTCTTTTAGTTCTCCGCTTTTTTCAATATGGACATCAAGAAAATTTTTAAAATCTTCAATCAACGTTTTGTTTTGAGTGTCTCCAAGAGCACGGTAATAATTCCAATTAATCTTCCAACCAGACTTATCCTTACTAAGGATAAAATCATCATTGTTAGCTATTGGGTTATCCTTCCTGCCAAAATGAATTTTATGTTTTTGAACACGTTCAAACAATGAATTATTCACAGTTTTAAGCAAATTAGCAACAGCATCAACATCAATAAAAGTAGTAGCTCCTCCAAACTCAGATTGTGCTACACAATAAAAAAAAGATGAATAAATTTCAAATGAAAAATAACCATAATCGGTATGTAACGGCTGTGAAGTATTGCTGTGCTTATAGGTGTCAGCTGATCTTTGAGGGTCATATTTTATTTCTGTCCATTTGTTTAAATTGATTGCCCCGGAAACCGGATCTTCTTCATAAACAAGTGGTATTCCGCATTGCTCAGCTAATTTTCTGAAATAGGTTTCAGTGTTTACAACTTGATTATCTCGCAAAAGAATCTGAACTACTTTATACTGTTTAAAAACATCAGAGAATTCTGATTCATCCTTATTAAAAGACGCAAAAAACTTCATCACTAAATTATTTTTGAGTTATCCGGTACATCTTTTTCTATAATCTTTCCGACACCTATGCGAACCTTTTTGCCAATCTTTACGCCCGGCATGATAACTGCATTGCAACCGATGTAAGAAAATTCTCCTATTTCCACGCCTCCCAATATTCTAACACCAGGACCGAAAGAACAATATTTTCCAATGGTAATATCATGTCCTATTATTACACCGCAATTAATAAACGTGCCTTCTCCAATAATTGTATTGCTGCTGATGATTACACCATATTGAACAAGACACCCGTTTCCAATATTTGTGAAATCAGAGATTGCTTTAAAATCTGTAAAAATTAAAGTTTTAAGAACACCTCCCATATCCATAAACTTGTTGCTTAATCGCATACGCATTAAAGGATTTGCAAGAGCTGCAATAAAATTATTGTCTGTATTTTTTAAATAAACTGCAGCTTCTTCTTTTGATTTAATTATCTTGTAATTGTTCAGAAATAATCTATCTGTGTTGCCCTCAATATCATTATAAAATACATACTGTTCTCGGTCAACATATCGGGAAATATTTCCTGCAATATCCTTTGCCAATCCTCCGGTTCCTATTATAAGCATATAATTTTTAATTTCTATTTTTCAACTTGGCAAGTACTGATTGAACGTAGGGTGTCTCCTTCATTTTTTTCAACATATACCTATTTATTAAATCATATAATGGAGGAAATTTCTTCTTGTAATCGATAATTAAAACTGTTCTCACATCCTTTCCAGTGTTCCATGCTTCGTGTTCAAAGGTATCATCGAATATAAACAACTCTTTATTCTTCAACTGAATTATTTTATCCGCAACCCTAAGCCCAGTAGATTGAGGTTGTTTTATGTCAATTCCTAACTGCACCCTAATAACACTATGATTATTTCCTCTATGTGCCGCCAAATGGCTTCCAGGTTCAAGATTAGAAAAGAAAATCAACTTAATATCATTTTTCCACTTTTCTCCTAACATTGATGTCAATGGAAAATAGGTAGCTGCATCGGGATTTAACTCGCCAAAGATAAAGACAAAAAAAGCTTTCCATTTTTTGTCTTTATTTAATTCCTTTTGATAATCTGAAAACTCATCAATCGGCACCCCAATACTTGACGTTGCGAGAGTATAATTCTGCCACTCTAAAATAATCTTATCAATGTTATTATGAAAATCTTGAATAAAAACCGGAACATCATAACCATATGGCTTTCTTAATTCATTATTTTTTTTCCACAATAACTTACTCAAAAGCTCCATTAATTTCCTCTTGAATGATTAAGAAATGCAGGAATACTTTTCACCAAATAGTTTTGGATGTTTTCAAATCCTTCATCATCAAATTCAATGTATGGGTATTTACCGGTATAAAAGTCCTCCTTCGGGTTTTCTTTTAGAAAATGTTCCATCTGAACTTGGTAGCCCAAAACTTTATTCTTTGCTATACTATCTTCTCTGTGAAAATTATAAAATTGAGCGTTTTTTGAAACAACAACACTCTCTGCCGCAATGCGGCTGACAGGCAACCAATTCCTTGATGAGCCGTGTATAAGATTACGATAAAAAATAAGCACTTCGCCTGCCTTTACTTTTATGGAAATCATATGCTTTTTAAACGTTCGTAATGCTTCACCTTCAATTGGGTTGTATCCAAATTGTCGGGCAAAATTGATACTGATATGACTTCCGGGTAAAATCCAAAGACAACCGTTTAATCTATTAACATCAACAAAAGGCACCCATACATTTAACGAGAAATCTTTTCGCTCATCCACTACAGCAGAATCCTGATGCCAAATGTCGCTATTTAGTCCAAAAGGTTTTACCAAATGCGAAACAGGATAAATATCTACAGCCTCAGTATTTAGCTTTGTTTCAACAAACGGGTTTAAATATTTTGCAACAATTGCATTAGAGACAAGCTTGATTTCCAAGTCGGAATTAATCAGATTAAATAATTCACCCTTGGGATATTTTTTTTTTGTTTTTTCAATAAAATCCAATGAAACCTTTTTAAATTCTGAAAAGACTTCAGAATCTAGATTCCCCAATATAGTATAACCTAAGCGATTAAGTTCTTTTTCTTTTTCTGAATTTAATACAATACTCATGAGCTAACTTTTCTCGAAATTACCAAACTTTCTATGAAGAGATAAACATACAACCCGAAGCTTACCCATAAACCAAGAAGTTGCACCAAAGGAAAATCTTTATTCCATCCGGTTCTGTTTCCGAAGAAATAAAAGTACACATAAATAAAGAATAGCAAGGAGACAGCAATAACCATTTTCAAAATATTTTTTTGTTGAAACAGTTTATCGAAAAACGTTATGCTTCCTTTATACAAAACTGATTTTTCTGTATCAATTATAAAGAAGCAATACATAATCGGAAAGACGGAAAACGATATATTCAGGAAGATGTAGACCAATAATTGGAATGCTCCTAAAAAAAGAAAACTTACACGCAAGAGCTTTTTATTCCAAAGAAGTAAAAATGGAGCTGCTTCTACTAAAACAATGATATAATCACTTGCTTCCCAAAATAATTTGCTGTTTATGTAAAAATTATCTGGATTTAAAACCGAAACTCTGCTATCGATGAAATAATTGGAAAACCAATAAACAAATATTGCCTGTGAATCACAAGAAAGCCAACCTCCTTTTATTTTCATAAAAGCGGAAATGAAGAATGAAAATGTGAGCGTTGCCAACAAAATGATTACAATAAATGCTGTATTGGTCGGCTTCTTTTTTTTAAATAACAAAGCATCTAATGAGTATGAGAAAGTCCAATTAGAAAAAGCCAATACCAGAAAAAAGAATGGGATAATAAGTAAACTTGACGCCCCTCCGATTGAAAACGCAAAAGAATAATTCAGAACAATCAGTATAAAAGTTAAAACGGAAGCAACTCGGGTAAACAAGCCAATCATTACCAAGAAAACACAAAAAAATACAGCAATATCAATAGCTGCAAAATATAATTGCGAAGGGAACTCACCATAAAGTGTTGCGATGCTTGGGTATGTTAAAAATTCCTTCGGAAGTCCGGAAAAATTATCATACACAAACATTCCATTGAATAACAGGTAAAACAATGCAAAAATTATCCTGAAAAAGGATAAGTGTTCATCTCTGAAATTATATTCTTTTGTAATTCTATATAACAACTTGACAAATATTTTATTCAAAACTTATTAAAAAGAAATTTTCTTTTGAAACAATAGAGTTTTCACATTTATAATCTTTAACAAGAAACCTGTATATTACCTTATTTACACGCAATACAATTGCTTTTTTACTTGGATTTAATTCATTTGCTTTGGATTTATACCAGTTTTTTACTTCCTGCTTATGTAAGTTTGAATAACTTTTCTCGAAAATATTTTTGAAAGAATTAATACGTGTAGATTCGGGAAGTCCGATCAAGAATTCTTGGTAGTTAAATACTTTTGTTTCTTGCCCCACATAGTCAATCTCAACAAGATAAGTTTTTTGATATACGGTATCTGAATTAAATGCTCCGTTAGGGAATGAAGGCAATACTAATTCAGGGAAAAACCGTGTTACTGTTTTTGAATAGTAATACTGGTAACTGATAATAATTAACCAGATAATTATTATTAAAATGTGTATTTTTTTCATACAAACACTATAAGTTAATTTATTGAAATAATCAACTGATTTCCCAATCAAGATAAGGTTTTATAGGTCCGCTTTCACCAATCTGATTTTGGGCTTTGTGAGCATCTGATAAACTTATTGAAAAGTGATTTATTTTCTTTATTTCATCCAAAATTTCAGTATCATTAAAATAAACCAAATCAACATAAAAAAAACCTTGGTTGAAAAAATATGCGGGAATTTTTGCTATGAATTTATTGTAGCGCTCAAATGAAATGACATTAACACGTTCTTTCCCCAAAACGGGACTTGTATTGAAAACTACATTATTTAATCTGTCAGAAATCCGTAAACCAATTTTTACATTATCAGGAATTTCTGTAAACGAGTTCGTAATTAAAATGCTCATCGTCTCCGTATTCAAAAAATCAGTTTTGCTTTCACCTAAAGAATTATAAAAATCCACTTGTGCTGTTTTTACAAATTCTGGATATTTTTCTACATTTTTCTTATTTGGCTGCGAATAAAAGAATAAGGCTTCATCGATAGACAACGGTTTTGATATTATACCCTCTTTTAAAAAATAAGCAGTTTTGCTGACTTTAGAAATTTCATTCAAATTGTGCGAAATGAAAAGAAAAGATTTATCTCCTTTACCAATTAAGTCTGCTATTTTTTCAAAACATTTTGTTTTAAATTCCACATCACCCACACTCAATACTTCATCCATCAAATACACATCAAAATCCAGATGCGCCATAATACTAAAAGCTAAACGTAAGTACATTCCGTTGCTGTAATTCTTTACCGGTTCATCAATAAATTTTTCAATCCCGCTGAAGGCCACAATTTCATCATACATGATTTCTATTTCATTCTTTTTAAAGCCAAAAATTTGTCCATTCAGAAAAATATTTTCGCGTCCGCTCAATTCGTGATGAAAGCCTGCACCTATTTCTAGAATACTTGCTACCCTTCCATTTACTTCAATTTTTCCAGATGTAGGCTTTGTGACCCCAGCTAATATTTTCAGTAAGGTGCTTTTACCACTACCGTTAGGTCCTATAATACCAACCGATTCTCCTTTCTTTATTTCAAAAGCAACATCCTTCAATGCCCAAAGTTCTTGCCTTTTATCATCCACGGAATTTTGGAAGTGGTACCGTTTGGATAAATTCTCAACTTTTATTGCAATAGTATTACTCATCTTACAAAGAAACAAAACTGGACAAAAATTTCAGTCTAATTTATATTTATCAATTAGTTCTGTAAGCAATTGATTATTCTCATAGAACAATTGGTTACTTTTGATGAATTGAGCAGCAGCCGTACCAATTTTTTCAGCCATTTTTTTGTTATTTAATACCCGCAACATTTCTGAAGCCATCTTCAAGTAATCATATTCTTCAACTAATAATCCTGTTTTTTCGTGTTCAATTATTTCAGCTATGCCTGCGTGGCGTGTTGCAATTACTGGCAATCCGGATGCCATTGCCTCAATCACCGAAACAGGTGTCCCTTCTTTATCTCCGTGAATTGGGGTAGTTACTGAATGCTGTACAAAGCAATATGCATTTTTCATTTCTTCATAAACCTGTTCAGACGATAATATTCCTTTGAAAGAAACTTTCTTTTCAATTCGCAATGCTTTAACAAGAATATGACATGCCTCAAACAATTCTCCGCCTCCATCTTTTCCAATCATCACCAAACAGGCTTCAGGTATTTCTTTCTGCACTTCATTAAATGCAAGTATGGTGAGATGCGGAGCCTTTGTTTCTGCAAAACGTCCAACCGATAAAAATACAGGATTGTTATAAGAATGATTTGAATATTGAAAAAGTTGAGTATTATAAGAACAGGGTAAATAAACTAATTTTTCTTTTGGTGCTCCAAGTGATATTAGTTTATTCAAAATATCATTTGAAACGCTAATTATTAGTGAAGTATTTTGAAATAGTTCAATATAATTTTCTCTGTATTCTCTCACAGTATTATGATGATGGGCATCGTAACCATAAAAAATCGCTATCATCGGAATGCCTGTTAGCTCGGAAAGTCTGAAAAGTTTTACAGCAGTTGTTCCAAACTCACAGAGTATGAGTTGTACATTGTTTTTCTGTAAATGTGTTGCAAGGGTTTTGAGATAAAATTCTTCTTCATCCTGCTGAAACCATCTGCGAAGTGTTTTTGAAGTGTTAAAAATATCTTCATTATTTGAAATCAGATTTCCTTCGCCTTGCTGCCAAATAGGGAATTCAACACCATAATAATAATAAATAAAAAATGGTAGTTTTTTATGTTGACGTACAAAAGTTTCGGTGTACTTATTTTCGTTTGCGTTAAAAATAGCAATAGTGCCTTTACTTTTTTGTTTTCGCTCTTCTATCCATTCATAATAAAACTCTGCGCGAGTTGCCTTTTCATCTTTCATCAGTAAGTACTTCCTGAAATAATAAATGGTGTGATTTACTAAAAATGAAAGGTATCTCTTAGATTTTTTAAATAATATATCTCGAAAAAAATATTTTATAAAAAAATGTGAGCGAATAGAAGTAAAAACTAGAATCATTATCACGAAAACGACAAGAAACCACGAATCGTAATAACTTAAAAACGCAAGCATAATTAGGCTCCAGAAATAAGTATAAAATTTATCAGGTATAAATATCCCGAAAACATGTTGCGGGAATAATTTCCACAGATTGAACGAAAAAAAGGGAAGAAAAAAACAAACATAGATTCCCGCAACTGAATAAACAACAAATTCTGAAGCGTCTTGAAACAACAGAAAAAAAGTAAGACCCGAGAGCAATTCAGTTGGAATTATAAAACGTGTTATGAAGTTATTCAAAACTACTGGTTGAAATTGCGAAGCAAGGTTAGGGATTCCGCTTTTCAAATCATTTTTACGATCGGAAACATGATGATAAATAACCTGCCTGACACCAATCGTAAAAGCCCACAAAAAAAGCACTGTAAATACAACAGGTATGATAGTCAATTTGAAAAAAACAGAGTAGGTATAAAAAGCAAGTACCGCTGGAATTGCAAAAGCGTATAAAGCATCGGCAATAACTCCGAAAGCAGGGTATTGTTTTATTCTCAGTGGTTTCAAAGGGTACACAACTAATAGTACCAACTCAGCTCCCAACAAACCAATAGTAACTTTTGTAAAGGGCAGGTAAAACCAAGGTGTCGCTGCAATAAACAGGATTGAGATTATAACTATTGTCCTTTTATATTCTGTTAAAGCTGACATGCTGTTATTTTTACCTGCTTTTACATCTGTTTCTATATCTCCAAGGTCATTTAAAAGGTGTCCAAAAATTCCGATAGCAGTGAGTGTAACAAACGAATGAAAGAATAAATTAAGAAAAGAGACGAATGCAAATTCTCTATTTGTCAGCCATGTAGCAAAAAAAAGCAATGCAAAGAGAAAGCCTGCTTTAGGTTTCCACCATTGATGTAACCGAATTTTTTGAATCATGCTGTTCAATTGGGGAATCTTGTTAAATATTTTCAATTAACGAATGTATACTAAAATACATTCGTTTTATTCTTCAGTTAAAAAATTCATTTCTATTCAACCTACATCTATTAATAGATTAGTTATTCCTAAAGATAATATTTCAATACATTTGCAGGCATTACAAAGAAACATCGTAAAAAAATGACTGTTATTGAAAAGATAAAGGAGATTTTTTCTGATGAAAAAGAATTTCCTGTTTACAACGGGAAAAACTGGAAACCAAAACCTCATGCAGTAATTAAGGATTTATCATCTCGGAAAGCTCTAGCAGATACCGGATATATTTTAGTTGATATAACTAACAACAGTACAATTGATAAACTAGAAGATATATATAGTAGTTTGCATCATGTAAAACCAACTAATGGAGGAATGTTTTATAGCCTCTACTCACAGGATATTGATTATAGAAAATATGTACACGATGGTGTTGGGGTTGCTTTGCGCCCTTTGTTTGACCAATTGTTTACTTATTACAAAACGGTTATCAATTCATACATCATTAAACATCCAGGACCCAAAAGCGAGTTTAATCTTCACCAGGACTCTACAGGACTGAATGAATGGAAATATTCACCGCTCAGTTTTTGGATGCCTTTACAGGATACAACTTTAGAAAATGGTTGTATGTGGTTTATTCCCGGAAGTCAAAAATGGTTTTCACCTTACAGAGGTATTTCATTTGACACCATGTTTGATGAACAAAAAGATTTATTGCAACCCTATTTAATTCCGATTGAAGTAAAAAAAGGCCAGGCTTTATTATTTGATAATCGTATTGTTCATCTTTCGGGAGAGAATAAAAGCAACGTTCCTAGAGTTGTTGTAATGTCAGGAATTTTTCCAGCTGAAGCTTCTATTATTTCATGTTATCGTGATAAACAAAATAATGGTCCTCTGGAAATTTTTCAGCAAACCGATGACTACCTTTTACAGGGAATGAATTTTTACATAGATTGCACTGCACGACCTAAAACCGGAGAGAAAATTGCTGAAATTTACGAGAATAAATACACCCTTAGCCCTGAAGAACTGTCAAAAATCATACGGGTATCAGAAGCAAAACGTGTAAATTTATATACTAATAATGTTACTGCAATTAAATGTAATATAATTCAGGAACCTTGATATGATTCAAACAATTTCTACATTAGAGACATTAGAGCAACAGTTATTTCAAAACATTGAAATTGCTGATACCCTAAAAAATGAAGGTGTTGTCAAAATTCCTTTTCTCACTGTTGAAGAATTACAGTTATTGCAAGAATATTACACACAACTACACGGAGCCGATGACCCACCTACAATGTATGATGGAATTCACATGACCATCTGGCATTCTGATATCAATTACAAATTAGCTGTAAACAACAAACTGAAAGAATTATTTCGTGCTGCTTGCGAACGCAACTTCAAAAACTTCAGAGCAATCAGTCATCAGTTTATTATAAAACGCAAAGGTGATGAAACTACTTTTCCTATTCATCAGGACTGGGCGATTGTAGATGAAAACAAGTACATTTCGTTGAACCTTTGGATTCCTCTTCAGGATGTGAATGAGCAAAATGGAGCAATGTCAATCGTAAAAAAATCACATAAAGTTGACCGAAAAATAAGAGGTGCCGGTTATTTGTTTCCTAACTATTATTCGGTGTTAGTTGACCTGAAACCACATCTGACTAATTATATAATGAAAGCAGGCGAAGCTTTAATATTTTATCACAGCACTATTCATGGATCGCCTCCGAATTTATCTGATAAAGCAAGAGTAGTAGTGCAATTAACACTGCTGCAAGAAAATACTCCACTTCAAATTTATTTCCAAAAAACACCTGATGATAAATTGGAAGTGCATCACCCTAATGATGATTTTAATTTTTACTATGAACGGATACGTGAAGATTCAGAGATGATTCCCCCCACTTCTTCAGCAACTATCCTAATGCCCTCATTGAAAGTATCAGAAGTTAATATGGAGGAAATTATTCGCGCAATTAGTCATTAAATTTATCTTAGATTTATAAATAAATCCAATTAAATTTGGGCATTAAGGATGCAGGGATACCTGACCAAGGCTCTTTTTTCATCCATTCATTTTGAACCACTTCAAAACCAATAAGATTGTGCCAAGTTCCTGTCACAATTTTCTTTATCCCCTCTCCTGCCATTAATGTTACATAATAATGACCTGAATTGAGAAAACTTTTTGGAATAATCATTGCTAATTCATATTCCCCCGCAGGCTGTTCCTGATAAATATAACCTTCTCTGAAACACTCCGAATCACAGAGAATCATTACATCATTCATATCAAATAATTCTATTGCAATAACCAATGACGATTTATCTGTTTTTTTTCTATACTTAAGATGTATCATTATTTCATCATCGTGAAAAAAGGTACTCTGTAATTTTCCAATGGTAGTTATTCTGACTTCTTTTAGTTCAAATAATTCATTTTCAACCGAGGCCAAAAAAGTGTCATAATTTTTACTGATATTACTGCTAAATACTCTATTTATCCTAGTTTTCCATTCAATGTCAATAATTTTGGGAGCAGCAGGGTAATCTCTCATATAAGACATAATACTTTCTCGTGGCTGATACGAGTCAAATTTAATTTCCTTATCTAAATAAATAACTCTATCACAATATGTTTCAATTTCGTGGAAATTATGAGAAACTAGCACTATAGTTTTGCCTTTTCTTTTAAAGTCATCCATCATATTAAATGATTTTGATTTAAATGCAACGTCACCAACTGAAAGCACTTCATCGATTAAAAGTATTTCTGTTTCTAACAAAGCAAAAATTGAGAATGCAAGCCGAAGGAACATTCCGTTTGAGTAGATTTTTACAGGTTGATTAATATAATCACCTATCTCGCTGAATGATATAATTTCATTCAGTTTGCTACGAATATGTTGTTCGGCAAAGCCCATGAGTCTGGCTGAAAGATAAATATTTTCAAGACCTGTAAGTTCCGGATGAAATCCAGTCCCTATATCAAGTATAGATGCAGATGTTCCGAATAATTCTACACCCCCTGAAGTTGGCTTAACTGTTCCTGACAAAATTTTCAACAATGTACTTTTACCTGCACCATTTTTACCAATTACGCCCAAAGTCTCGCCCTTTTTTATCTCAAATGAAATATTTATAAGTATCTCATCTCCTTTCTCGAATTTTTTTGAAAGATTTTTAGCCCTTATTGATATGTCACTTTTCATAATTTGCAAAAATAACATTCAAACTGACGACAATCGTATGTCCTTAATATTAAAAATACTAATTTAGCATTCCATAATAATCCTATCCATGAATGTTTGCTTAATTTTGCCCCCCCGCCTTATACTAAAAGGGTATAGACCGCCAGACGCACACCCTCCTCTTGGACTTGCACTGATTGCAGCATCATTAAGAAAATCAGGGTATAATGTTATTGCAATTGACGCAATTGCTGAAGCATCCGAACAAACCAATGAACTGTTTTTTAATATCAACTCAAATAAACTTCCAAAAGATAAAGAATTATTAACACTAGGACTCTCACCAAAAGAAATAGCAGACAGGATTCCAACAAACACAAAAGTTATTGGAATTAGTTGCATGTTCTCCTTTAACTGGATTGCTGACCGTGAGTTAGTAAATTATCTTAAGAGACGATTCCCGCTAGCGTTATTTATTGCAGGAGGAGAAAGTATTTCTGGTATGCCGGAAGAATGTCTCAAACAATGTAAAGCGCTTGATATTTGTGCAATTGGCGAGGGTGAAGAAACTATTATAGAAGTGCTGAAGGTACTTGAAAATAAAACCAATTTTTCACAAATAAACGGAATTGTTTTTAGAGCAGAAGATGGATCTCTTATCAAAACGAATAAACGAAACAGAATAAAAAGTCTTGAAGATTTACCTTTCCCGGCATGGGAATTATTTCCAATTAAAAATTATCATAAATTAAAAACAGGTTCTACACCTGAAGTTTCTTTACCTCTGATAGCTACTAGGGGATGTCCTTATTCATGCACATTTTGTACAAGTCCAGACATGTGGGGCACACGCTATTATATGAGAAGCCCAGAACATGTAATAAAAGAAATAGAGTATCTGAAAAAAGAATTCAATGCTACTATTATTGAATTTTTTGATCTAACTGCAATTGTAAAGAAGGAATGGATAATGAAGTTCACAGGACTATTATTAGAAAAAAATATTAATATCCATTGGAGGATTCCTGCTGGTACAAGAAGTGAAGCAATTGATGGGGAAGTAGCCAGAAATTTAAAAAAATCTGGATGTTATTTTATCACTTACGCCCCCGAATCAGGATCTGCACGATTACTCAAAATTATTAAGAAAAAGGTAAAACTTGAAAATCTCTTACAGTCTATCCGCTATTCAAAACAAGAGGGAATGAGAATAACAATTAACATGATTATGGGGCTTCCTGACGAAACACATCTAGACATCTGGAAAACAATGTGGTTTTTAGTAAAATGCAAATGGAATGGGGTAGATAGTTTACCTCTTCATATTTTCCGACCTTATCCAGGTAGTGCATTATTTGAACGTGTTTTGAATGATAAAAAAATTCAACTAGATAATGATGATTACCTTGTCGACTCTTTACTGATAATTCAAACCAACTGGGACAACACCATATATAATGATAATGTTGGTAAAATATGGTACAAAATATATCATACTTTAATTTTTATTTTATTTTACGGCACAGGGTATATTATAAAACCTTCAACTATTATCAAGTCAGTTAAAAATATTACTACAAAAAATTATGAAAATGATTTTGAAACTAAAATGAGTTTCATATATGAAAAATTAAAAAATGAGGTGTTTAAAAAATATTCACGCTCCCTAATTATTTACAAAAATTTCAGACAACCTAATTTAAAATAGAGAATCCTTTTATTCACTTTAGTTTAAAAATTACATGATATCCTGTCTTTTCTCACGCACTTTCATATACATCAAATTTTGCAAAAAATATTTGTCCAAACCATTTTCTAAATTGAACTGAGGTTTAATAGAGTGTAGTTCAAAAAAATCCACAGGGAAAACATAATCATCCCAACTTTCAATTTTTGCAATGCCAGTTAGTTCCTGAAACTCGTTGGAGATGGTAAGATTTTCGAAATCTTCCAATGCAAGGTCAATTGTCTTTATTTTTGAAATAATCCAACCTTTGGTACGAAAATGTTTCAGAACTAAATACAAATCTGCAATGTTGTAGCGATAGGCTTCATTAATTTTTTTGATTTCTCGTTCAATTTTTGGAGCATGCGCTTCTAACAAAGGTTCTCGCCTGAAAAGGTCTTTGATATAAAGTAGCCCACCCTGTTTCAACATTGTCCAAGCTGCATCTATTGCCTTATGATGGTAAGGCGAATGTCCAAATGATTCCAAAAAATAAACTACATCAAAATCCTTCATCTTTATCACACTTTCCATTTGATGATAATCGCCAAGATAAACAAATACTTTATTTTCAAGCTCTGCTTTCTTTACATTTTCAAGCGATTGCTTATATTGTTCTTCGCTAATAGTTACGGCATGAACTTCTACGCCTGTTCTCTGCGCAAAATAAATTGCTGGTCCACATACACCACAACCTGCATCTAGAACTTTCATTCCCCTTTTCAGTTGCATCGCTTCAATCTGATAATCCAGTAATTTAGAAACATCATGTGTTCTGAATGCTTGGAATACCTGTCCATAAACCTGAATAAATTTATCGTTATAGTCGTTATAGAATTTTCCAACATCGGCAGGTTGATGTGAAATGCTCTTTGTTATTTTAGGCTTCCTGAAAATATCCAACAAACTCATTCTACTCCTAATAGTTCTTTAAATTTATTAAAAAGTCCATTGTGTTTTTTATCACAATAAAATGCACTTAGTTGTTCGGAATTAATTTTGGGAAATGGATATTTGATGTCTCTAAGTTTTATTAAATTTCCTGGCCCTTCTGCCGGATTTCCTGACAAATAAAACTCAGGTGTGCATGCATATTCTTCAACCCCATTTTCGCATTTATAATAATAACGCATCTCGGCTTTTTGCGGAATAATTCCAAAAACAACTACCAACCTATCACTATCAGAATTATTTTCCCGAGATGCGTGCAACAACCGGTGGTCATATATCAAAGCATGCCCAGCAGGAATTTTAAGTGTTTTCATTTTCTTCCACACTTCGTCATAAATATTCTCAAATGCACTTGGTGTATTTACACTACGAAATCCAGGTAAAATAGTGTGACTTTTTTCCAATACCTGAATACCTCCATTATTTTCGTCTGTATCAACCAAAGGAACCCAAACATTAAACGACCGGAATTTTTCTTCGTCAACAATATTCCAGTCCTGATGTGGAATGAGCAAACCTTCTTTACCGTGTGCTTTATTCATAAATGTTCCTCCAAGTTGAATTATATCTGCAAATTTTTCTTTGTTCGCCCGCTGAAAAATTTCAGAAATAAAATCGTTCATTTTTTTTCTGAATTCTATATCCTGAACATGTGCCGTAGCATAAAGCCCTTTGGGAAGTTGTAGATGATGTCTATAAAAAAAATTTTTCAGTTGTATAATTTCATCTCTATTCAGAAAAGGAATAACCACATAGCCGTTTGCAGCCAATTCCTCATCCAGAGATATATTTTTTAGTATTTGCACCTCAATCATCCGAATACTTTTTTCATTAATCTTTTTGTAAAAGATTTTTCAGTTATAGCTTTTTTATAACCTGCATTGTTCAACATTTTATTAACCAGAATTTCCAACTCTTGTGCTGAAAACTGAGGCAGTGTGTAGGCAACATTTTTAATAAACATGCCGTGTTCTGGCCTTTTAAAAATATCCTGAAAAAAATTATCGAACCTGATCAGAAAATTCTCATCCATCGTGAACAATTCTAATTCATTTTGCTTGTCAGGATTCTTGTAATAAAACAGCATTGGTGCACCTTCACTTTTTATTCCTGCAGTAATTGCTTTCCTTATTTTATCTGATTTATTGGGTGGTGAAAAGTGCACCAGACTTTGATTTAGTATCACTGCTGTTCCTGCTTTTACTTCCAGCGGAATTAATTTTGAACGAATAATATTCTCATTGTCTTTAAAGAAAAAATCAAGTGTTGGTGCGCGATGAACAGGTAACGCATCGTAATGTGCTCCCGGTAATACCATCAGCGTGCCGTTTTCAATCGAAGTATCGCAAAGCGGAACCCAACAGTTGATAGCTACATATTGTTCTTCGTCAACAATGGTCCAATCCTGATGCATTACTAACTCAGAATCATCGGCTGGCATTTTGTATAAAAAAGAACCTCCAAACGCTTGATAATTCTGAAATACCCGCTCATAAGAAGAGGTAAACGTTTTTAGTATTTCGTTACTGGAAAGCTCCTTTAATTCAAAGTCAGATAAGTAGCTGTCAGAATTAAATCCACCTAAAGGCAAATTGGGATGATGCTTGTCAAAAAAAGAATCTAAATGATTTATCTGCTCCGCTGAAATAAAATCCGGAATAACCACAAAACCTTTTGTTTCAAAAGTTTTCTGCAAGTTGGCATCCTTAAAAATGGGTAATCTTTTTGCCATCAGCTTACTCCGATTTTAGTTAACACACGTTTAAAAAAGGAATTATCTTTCTTAATACTCTTGATTTTTCGCTCATACTTCTGTTCTAAAAAACCGAGTGTCAACTTTGGAAAATTGTAATCAACCAAGCCCAGACTTTTACCGATTTTAGGACGGTCATAAATATTATCACCAAACTGTTCAAAGTCGGTCATAAAATTATCGTCCTGCTCAAATATCTCAAGTGAACCTGTGTGATTTTCCTTATCAAAATAACAGATCCTGAAACGTGCTTCTTTGTGCGTAAAATAAATATTGGTAACAGGTCTTATCTTATCTGATAAATTGGGCGGTGAATAATGAATAATACTTTGGTCAAAAAAAATTGCTTCGCCTGCTTTTAAATAAACAGGCTGCATAAAATCTTTGATTTCGTTCTGAACTTCAGCATAAAGATTCGGAACAGTTGAACCCCTGTAAGTAGGATAGAGCCTATGGCTGCCTTTAAGTGCATGAAGCAGGCCATTTGTGTCATCTAAATCAACAAGCGGACACCAGATATTAATTCCGGTAAATTCGGTTTCGTCCACTAAGGTCATGTCCTGGTGAACATCCATGGCGCTTTCTGCTCCTGGTGATTTTACAATAAAACTGCCGCATACCACACGGTGGTCAACTAAATATTTTTCTATTGAGCGGTTTCCAATTCTTCTGATTTCCTCATCAGCAAACTTGCGGTAGTTTTTATCTTTTGAAAAAGTGCTTGGGAAAAATCCTTTTTCATCTTTCGGGTGCAATTGATGATAAAGATTTGTGAGCTCATTAACTTCTGTAAGCGTATAAAATGGTAATATCACAAAGCCGTTTTCTTCAAACTGTTGCTGAACAGCTTCATCTTTAAAAACTTTTTTCATTTTATCCGGAAACGAAAACATGGTCTTAATATTTTGTGAGTCTGTGTTTAATTTCCCTCATAACATTTAATGGTGTGTAAATTTTCCAAAAGGGTAAAGCCTTTGTTGTATCAGCCATTACGGGCTCGTTTACTTCCTGTTCAGTTGGTACTGGTTCCTGATTTTTAGCTGTGCCATCAAGATTATAATTAAAAAGTGTAGCCATTTTTTCAACCAATTCTATGTTAAACGTGTTGCCCGCATCCTTCATCATTTGCTTTAATTCATCAGCACTAAGGTCTTCCCATGTATGTGGAATTTCTTCAAGCAATTCATAACCCTCGATTAGTTTTCCTTCGTTATACATTTTTGACAACAATGAATTATCGTATTTGAAAAAGAATTCTCCGTCAATTTTGTATTTCATCAAAACATTATCAGTTCCGGGCTTCAGGTAATAGTGTCTTATTTCTGCTGATGTCTGAGTAAAACCTAAACCAACAGCAAGGCGTGGGGCATTGCTCGTATTAGGTGGCGAAGCATGAAATGTCCGGTTATCAAAAAACAACGCTTCTCCTGCTTTCATTTCAATTAATTGCAAATAAGGAAAAATCGTAAACATGTGACTTTTCAATGGTGTTGCAACCTGCGGAGATGGTGAAGGGCGAACACTGTTAAAAAATTTATTGCTGCCCTTGACAACTCCCATACAACCATTTTCCATGTTAACATCCTGCAATGGAATCCAGCAGGTAAGAGAACAATGGTCAACTTCATTTTCTACAAACGACCAATCCTGGTGTGGCGGAACAACGCCTTTGGGATTCGCTTCTTTCACCACAAAACTTGCCGTGAAAACCTGTGTGTTGTGAAGATACAGCTGAATCTTAGGCATTGCAATTTCTTTAATAGTTTCAACCATTTTGCGAACCATTTTTTTATCGCTGCTGTCCATACCTACATAAAACCCATAGCCCATTTCATCTTTCAAGCCTGCATTGAAATAAAAATCTTTCAGCTTTTGAATTTCTTCTTCATTCAATACCGGCAACTTCAGGTAACCGTTTTCTTCAAAAAATTTCTGGTTCTCTTCATTCCGAAATAGTGGTTCCATTCTTAAATTTTTAGTTCTGTTTTGCACCTGCTTTCTGAAAGTATTTATGTCTATCTGCGGCACAACATACTCAAAGGTATCTATTAATTTACCAATAGACGGCTTCTCCTTTATTTCAGGATAGCGGATAAACATATCATCAGGCATAATATATTTTTCAATTGTTGTTCCTTTAGTATTGTAATACATCAGCAGTTGAGCCTCTTTATTAGTAAAACCCAATGTAACTACAACGCGGTTTTCTTTTGATACATTTGGAGATGAAGCATGCATCAACGTATGGTTGAAAATAAATGCTTCCCCAGCCTTCATGGGAATTAATTTCAAATACGGATAAAGCTTATTATAAATTTCAGCAAACGCTGGTTTTAGTGAAGGGCTTCTCAATGCATCTGAAAATTTATGACTGCCCGGAATTACCTGAATAGCTCCGTTATTCAATGTTGTATCCTGCAATGGAATCCAAACGGTGGCAGAGAAATATTTTTTTTCATCTACTACTGTCCAATCCTGATGAATCGGCATAGCGGTTTCATTGCCTGTTTTTTTTGTTAAAAAACTTGTGCCCAGAATTTTTATTTCTTGCAACAGGTTTTCAGCAACAGGCTGCAGTGTTTCTAAATTTTTTGCATCCAGTTGCCTTTTGAAATCAAGGTCTGCAAAATAAGACGAGGATGAAAAATTGATATTCTGGTAAGGCAATTCAGAATATGTTTTTCCTAATTGCTGCACTTGTTCAGCATTTAAAAAAGGAACTACTACATAGCCTTCTTTTTCAAATTGCTGTTGAAGCAAATCATTTTTGAAGACTGTTTTCACGAAAAAATTGTTTTTACTTTTTGCAACAGTGTTTTCTTTTCATCAAAGCGTGGTTCCTGCAGCGTTTTCAAAAAATCGGAATGATTAAGCGGGTGAAAGCGATATTTCAAAGACTTGATTTTCCTCACTCCTTCCGGTTTTTTCCAGGGATTGAACTGTGTGTAAAAATCACGGTCAACTTCCAATATATCCACACTTTCATTGCTTACAGCAGGGTCTAAATGATAATGAATAGATGGTTCCTCTTCAGGAATTAGAATAAGCTGAATGGCAATTCTTAAATCATTTGTTTTGTTGGGATGAGAATAATGAACAATGCTGTCGTCAAGTATAATAGCATCACCGGCTTTTATAGCGCAGGTTACTAAATCGTTAGCAATAATCTCATGCTTTATTCCCTCCAGTTCCCAGGGAACCATGGGGCCGCGTATTTCACCAAACCGTTTATGGCTGCGCGGCACAACTTCCAAGGCTCCATTTCCCCTGTGGCTGTCAATCAGCGGAACCCAGATGGAAACCGAAGTGCATTTTCGCTCGTCCACAAAAGCCCAATTCTGATGTAATGGCACTTCACCCTTGTCGGTTTTTTTGCGTATATAATTACCAATTATGGGTTTGTAGTTGAATAAAATTTTGTCGTAAACCGGTTTAAAAACGTTGTCAATTGCTTCCAGAACATTGTGTTTATAATCTGGATTACGGTCAATAAATGTAAAATCGTAGGTTATCTCTCCTTCAAACGGAATATCAGTTTCACCCGCAGCTAAACTTCCTCCGCTATCGACTATCAATCTGTGAAATTCTTTACGCAAAAAATCAACTTGCTTTTTTTCGATAAAAGGAACGTGAATATATCCTTGTTCTTGAAATATTTTTTCTAAATCATTATCTTTTAAAACTTTTCTCATATCTTAAATAGTATCAACTATAGTATCTTCCATTTTTTTGAAATAAAAGAATCCTATGATAAAAAAAATAAAACAAACAGGGATACCTAAAAACGACATAGGATTGTATGTTTCAGGCAAAATCACATATCTGAATTGCTGAATACAAGCTGCCATTGGGTTAAGAAACACTAATCCGCTCCACTTCTCAGGAACTAAGGTAACGGGATAAAACACGGGAGTAAACCATATCCCAAAATTAACCAAAAAAGGAATGATATGATTCAGGTCTCTGTTTTTGATGGTGGCTGCACACAAAATCAAAGCCATTCCTGTTGAAAATAATACCACATTTAATATAATGAATGGCGATATTATTACGAACCATTTTATCTCTATTTTAAAAAAAAAGAGCAACCCGATAAATAAAACTAAAGTGATTCCAAACTCAACTAAAGCAACCAACACTTTAGATAAAGGCAAAATTATTTTAGGGAAATACAGTTTGCGAATTAAATCTTGATTGTTGGCAAGGCTGGTACTGCCTTGCGAAAAAATATAATTGAACAGGTTCCATATCAATACCCCGCTTAAAACAAATAGTACATAGGGATAATCATTTTTAAATTCCAATAATACCGAAAAGAATAAACTGAAAACTATCACTGCTGTGATTGGTTGAATAATAGTCCAAGCCAAACCTAAATAGGTTTGGGCATATTTCACTTTTAAATCACGTTTAGCCAATGTAAGAATTAATGCCCTGTGCTGCACAATTTTTTTCAAATATATACTTAACGAATCAGGCTCTGAGGTGATGATTCGAGTTGGCAGAGTTATATCTTGTTGCATGTGGCAAAATTAGCATTTTGTAATCGATAAAATTGAAAAGCCCCATGACTTTCATCATAGGGCTTTTTCAAAAAACTAATTAACAGTATTATCTCACCAACGTAATAAATCCGGTTTTCTCAAATGTTCCTTTGCTGCCGTTATCCACTACAAGCACATAGAAATAAGTTCCAGCTTCAAGGTCAGTACCTGAGTTGGTAGTTCCGTTCCATTGTATTTCGCGAGCCTGGCGCTCAAATACAATTTGTCCCCAACGGTTGAATATGGTTAATCCATACTCTTCAACTCCGTTGTTCTTGATTCCAAAACCATCGTTCAGACCATCGTTGTTTGGTGTGATGATATTAGGAATAAGAATAACCTGATTGATGTCAACTTCAAGTGTATCATAAGCTGAACAACCATATTGGTTTTCAACAGTCAGAATTACTGTGAATGTTCCTTCAGTATCATATGTATGGTGAGTATTTTGCGTTACGGCACTGTTGCCATCACCAAAATTCCAGAACCAGCTGACAATACTGTTGTCGCCCGAAACATCCGTAAAGTTCACAGGATTTCCCAATGAAGGGTCGTCAGAAGCATTTGCTGCTGCCACTGGCAGGGCACTAATGCTTACAGTTGCTGTATCGCTGTCGCTCAGGTTGCAGAAAGGGTTAGTTCCTGTTACAATATAATCAGTTGCTTCGTCAGGCGAAACATTAATTGATTGCGTAGTAGCTCCGTTGCTCCATACATAATATGTAGCACCACTTGCTGTCAGCGTAATTTCATCACCAGGGCAAATGGTTGCATCTTCAACAGTAACTACAGGCACAACTCCTACTTTTACAAGCACAATATTAGACTGTGCGGTGCAACCATACTGATCGGTTACCACTACATAGAAATCTGCAAAATCAGATACGGTGATAGATTGACCTGTTGCTCCTTGAATTGCAATTCCATTTTGATACCATTGGTATGAAACTGCATTTGGTGAATTAGCCGTTAAAGTAACACTGTCTCCTTCGCAGATTTCTGTTGGTCCATCTGCTGTTACTGTTGGAGAAACCGGTTGTCCGATTTCAACATGAACAGTATCTTCAGAAGTTCCTGAGCAACCACTTTCGTCTGTTACGGTTACATAGTAATCTCCCGATTCGCAAACTGTAATAGTCTGAGTAGTTTCGCCCGTACTCCATAAGAAGTAACCTATTTCTCCGCTGAAAGATGCAGAAAGGGATACACATCCTCCTTCACAAATCTGAATTGGTCCTTCAGGAGAAATCTCAGGTGTTAGTCCCGGGATAACAGTAACACTAACAGGGTCAGATGTTGCAGCGCAACCGTTTTCATCTGTTACAGTTACAGTAAATGAACCTTCTTCACAAGCAGTGATTGACTGTGTAGTTTCACCGTTGCTCCACAGGTAAAATACTCCTTCGCTTGCAGTCAGCATTACACAAGTTCCGTTACAAATAGCTGTTGGTCCATTGGCAGAAACAGTTGGAGTAGTTGCTATATTTATTATTACATCAACAGGATCTGAAACACCGCGGCAACCATTTTCATCAAATACTGTAACAACGTACTGTCCTGCTTCACAAACAAAGATTGACTGAGTTGTTGCTCCGTTGTTCCAGAGATAGCTTGCATAACCTGCATCTGCAGTGAGTGTTACACAATTGCCTTCGCAGAAAGTAGTTGGGCCATCAGCATTAACTTCTGGTACAGGATTAGGATTAACTGTGATAACAACCGGATCAGAAGTTGCTATGCAACCATTCTCTGCTGTAAGAGTTACAGTATAGCTTCCCGATTCACAAACAGTAATAATCTGGGTTACCTCACTGGTGCTCCACACAAAGTTTGGACTTTCTCCGCTGTAAAGTGCAATCAAATCTACACACTCGCCTGCACAAACAATTGATGAACCGTCTACATTAATCACAGGAGGTTCAACTTCCAATACGTTAACACTAACAGGAACGGAACCTCCCTGACAGCCATTTTCATCAACTACCGAAACACCATAATCACCGCTTTCACAAACTGTGATTGATTGTGTGGTTGCTCCGTTTGTCCACAAATAGCTTGCTGATGAAGTTGCCGTAAGTGTTACACAATTTCCTGCACAGAAAGTTGTTGGTCCATCTGCCGAAATTGCAGGTGTAGGATTTGGATTTACAGTAACTATAACCGGAGCCGATGTTCCTTCACAACCATTTTCATCAACAACAGAAACTGTAAAGCTACCTGCCTCACAAACAGTGATTGACTGGGTAGTTGCTCCATTGCTCCAAAGGTAATTTGCAGCAAGACTTGATGTAAGTGTCACACACTCGCCTTCGCAGAATTCTGTTGGGCCTGACGCAGAAATTATTGGTGTAGGATTTGAATTAACAACAACAGATACAGGAACTGAAGCTCCTTCACATCCGTTCTCGTCAACTACAGATACAGCATAATCTCCCGCTTCACAAACTGTGATTGATTGAGTAGTTGCTCCGTTGCTCCACAGATAACTTGCTGCTTCGGATGAAGTTAATATCACACATTCGCCTTCACAGAAGGTAGTTGGTCCGTCAGCCGATACTTCAGGTGTCGGATTTGGATTTACAACCACTGAAACCGGTGCTGATGTTCCCTGGCAACCATTCTCATCTGTTACAGTTACAGAATAGCTTCCTGTTTCACAAACTGTGATTGACTGAGTAGTTGCTCCGTTACTCCACAGATAAGTTGCTGCTTCGCTTGAAGTTAATGTTACACACCCGCCTTCACAGAAGGTAGTCGGGCCACCTGCTGACACTTCAGGAGTTGGGTTCGGATTGATTATTACAGTTACAGGCTCTGAAGTTGCTGAGCAACCGTTTTCTGCAGTATAGGTAACTGTAAAAGTTCCCGTTTCACACACAGAGATAACCTGAGAGGTTTCTCCATTGCTCCATAAGAAATTTGGACTTTCTCCGCTGTATAATACAGTAAGATCAACGCACTCACCAGCGCACGCTAACGGTTCGCCATCCACATCAATCACAGGAGGTTCAACAGTATTTACAATTGCAGTTACAGGAGCCGAAGTTCCTTCGCATCCGTTTTCGTCAACAACAGAAACTGAATAATCGCCTGCTTCACAAACAGTAATTGATTGTGTAGTTGCTCCGTTATTCCATAAGTAGCTCGCTGCTGCTGTAGAAGTCAATGTCACGCACTCTCCTTCACAGAAAGTTAATGGTCCACCTGCAGATACTTCAGGTGTTGGATTTGGATTAACAACTACAGTTACAGGATCAGAAGTTGCCTCGCAACCGGTTTCATCCAATGCCCAAACACTGTAACTACCCGAAGTACTTACCACAATTGATTGGGTAGTTTCTCCGCCTGGCAACCAAACATAAGAGGCAGCTGCAGAAGCAGTAAGTGTTACGCTTCCGCCTTCGCAGAATGTTAATGGTCCGTCTGCAGAAATTGAAACATTGAAAGGTTCTGGTTCAGTTACTTCAACAGAGCATGTAGCTGTGCAACCATTAGCATCCGTTACAATTACAGTATACGTTCCGGGAACTAAGTTGCCAATAAACGCCTCGGTCATTTCATTATTCCAGAAATAGGTATAAGGTGCTATTCCGCCCTGGGCAAGAACAACTGCTTCACCATCACCGGCACCATAACAACTTACAGGTCCTGCTTCGCAGGTTGCTAATAATTCATTTTGCGGCTGACCTATAACTGCTGTGCAGATTTCGGTACAACCATTTGCATCGGTTACTGTTACGCTGTATGCCCCTGCTGTAAGTCCGTTAGCAGTTGCATCGGTTGAGCCATTGCTCCACTGATAACTGTAAGGAGCAACTCCTCCGTTGGCAACAACTGAAACCGCACCATCATTTCCGCCAAAACATAATACATCTGAAGCACTGCATTGTGCATATAAGTCTGATGGTTCTTCAACGGAATAAGAACATTCGTCTGAACAACCATGAGCATCTGTTACAACAACTGTATAAACTCCGGCTTGAAGCCCGTTTACTGATGCTGTTGCAGCTCCGTTACTCCAGAGATAAGAATATGGTGCTGTTCCTCCTGAAGCAGAAACGGATGCGCTTCCCGATGCATCACCATTACAAGCGACAGGTGTTCCGCTGCAAGTAATTTCAAGTCCTGCAGCCTGACCAACTTCTACTGAGCAAGTTGTTGAACAACCTTCAGCATCGGTTACTGTTACTGAGTAAACTCCTGCTGATAAATCGTTAACAGAGGCAGTGGTTGCTCCATTGCTCCATGAATATGAATAAGGTGCAGTTCCTCCTGAAACACCAGCGCTTACTGTTCCGTCCTGAGCTTCGTAGCATGAAACATCAGTTGAAGAGCATTGTGCAGCTAAAGGAGCTTCGGGTTGAGTTACTTCAATGCTGCAAGATGCAGTGCATCCATTAGCATCGGTAATTGTTACCGAATAACTTCCGGCAGCTAAACCATCTATGTTTGCAATTGTAGCTCCGTTGCTCCATAAGTAGCTATATGGCGCTGTTCCTCCTTGTGCAAGAACAACAGCTGAGCCTGTAGATTCGCCATAACATGCAACATAACCTGCCTCGCAATTTGCAAGCAACGCTGATTGAGGTTGAGAAACTTCAACAGAACAAGTTGCTGTGCAACCTTCAGCATCCGTTACAGTTACTGAATATACTCCTGCACCAACTCCTGAAATAGCTGCATCTGTTCCTCCATTATTCCATAGATAAGTATATGGAGCGGTTCCTCCAGATGCACTAACTGATGCACTGCCGGTTTGTTCTCCGTAGCATAATACATCTGTTTTACTGCATTGTGCAGTGGGTACTGGATTTATTGTAATAGTAATGATATTTGTCTCTCCGATATAATCTTCACAACCCGATCTTCTCGCACATCTGCGGAACTGAGTGCTTACTGTTATCATTCCGGGATCATAGCTTAACAAGTCATGCGAACCAGGTACAAAATGCCAATCGTTTTCCCAACCGGTTCCTGTCCATACTCTGTAAATCCAAAGAACTTCCAAGTCTCCTAAGCCGCCTGTTGGTGGCGCAAGATTTACTAATTCACTTGGGTCGAACGAGCCACAGTTCTCCTGATCATAGCCGATATTCCCTCCATCTGTTACATTGCAGCAAGGGGTTACTGTTACCGTTGCTGAACATTGTGTTGAACAGCCTTCTGCATCGGTTACCGTTACTGAGTAAGTACCTGCTGAAAGTCCGCTGATTGAACTTGTTGTACTGCCATTGCTCCATAAGTAGGTAAACGGTGCCGTGCCGCTTGATACGGTTACGCTTGCACTGCCTAAGTTATTGTTT
>JBFWYU010000011.1:0-113700 GCA_050186075.1 Bacteroidia bacterium | reverse complement strand
TTTTCCTTATCCGAAGTGTTAAGAATGGCAATCGCCTTTTTCCCGCCTTCCATATTTTTAAGATACACCCACATTTTTCCTTTTGTGGAAATCAGTTTTGCCTGTTCGCCCAGCTTATCCTGATTGTTGGCAATTACCTCGGGATTGGTAAGAATATTCCTGGTTGCTTCATTCATACTGCGCTAGTCGCAACTTGCCAGCAGAGGCGAGTTGAGCATGCACCACAAGCTCATCTCGCTTTGGTATTCGGTATCGCTCATACCTTTATACATGCCCTTTGCTGAGGTGGCTTTGCCCGTTCCGTAGTTGCCAACGGTAAGCATATCGGGATCGTTCCAATGGCCGGGCCTGGCATATTTTTCCAAACCGCGCTGGCGGCTCAGAATTTTCATTACGCTCATCATAAAAGCATTTCCTCCGCTCCACGTATCAAAAATATCGGGAGTAGTGCGCCAGTAGCTGCCGCCTGCTTTTTCGGCCCACAGCCAGGGCTTTCGGATGCCCCATTCGCAAACACTAAACACAATATCGCGCCCCGAATTTTTGAGGGCTGTTCCCATTTTGGTGTACCGTTCTACAGCTGCTTTGCGGCTCCAGGGCGCATAACAATAATCGTATTTCAGCAAATCAATTCCCCATTCGGCATAGGCTTTGGCATCAATTTCTTCGTAGCCGTAGCCGCCAAATCTGCGCCCGCAGGTCATGTTGCCGGCACAGGAATAGATGCCCAGTTTCAGTCCTTTACTGTGTACATAATCAGCAAGGTATTTCATGCCGTGCGGAAATTTTATGCTGTCCACTAAAGGTTTGCCGTCAGTGGCACGCGTGTCGGCATGCCAGAAATCATCAATGTTAATGTATTCATAACCCATCTTGCTCATGCCGGTGCTTACCATGGCATCGGCAATTTCCATCACAATCTGTTCGTTGATGTCGGAAGCAAACACGTTCCAGCTGTTCCATCCCATAGGGGGAGTAGGGCAAAGAACTTTGTTTTGGGCAAAAGCCAGCGCAGGCAAAATGAGCAGTATAAAGAGTAATTTTTTCATGCTGTAAATATGCTTAGGATTTTTAACATTTCTTAACAAGATTCAAGAATCTTACTATCTTCGTGCGCCTTTGCAAAAAGGGGCTAACCGCTTGTCGGACAAAGATTGCCGACAAACGTGAGTAACAGTAATTATATCTTTAAATAGCACTAATGCACTTCTCTTTTACCCGAATTACCACCCTCGCATTTTCCGTTTTTTTTACACTGAATACTGCCACAGCCCAACAAATAAACCGTTGTGCTACCGATGAAAAAGTAACGCAACACTTACTGCAAAACCCGGAGGCATTACAAAACTATTCGCGCATTATTGAAAAGGCACAGGTTATAAAACAGGAGCGCGCAGCCGGACTGAGAGGCGGAAATGAAGTGCGCATTATTCCCGTTGTTTTTCACGTTATACACGAAGGCGGAACCGAAAACATTTCAAAAGAACAGATTGAAGATCAGGTACGCGTATTGAACGAAGATTTTACCCGCACCAATGCCGATACCGCAAACACCCGCGATATTTTTCTGCCGGTTGCAGCTAACCCAAACATCAATTTCCGTCTGGCACAAATTGACCCCGATGGAAACTGCACCGAAGGAATTACCCGCACCTTTTCAGCCCAAACCAGCAACGCAGGCGATAATGTAAAAGGTCTGATCTGGTGGGACAATACCAAATACCTTAACATCTGGGTAGTACGCACCATTGAATCGGATGGAACATCGGGTGGTGTTACGCTTGGTTTTTCATCACTTCCCGGTTTTGGCGGTGGAGGCAACGATGGTATTGTGGTGCGTGCCGATTGTGTTGGAACAATAGGAAACGTAAACCAGCAATTGGCCGGAACAGGTAGAACACTGACGCACGAAATTGGTCACTATCTTGGTTTGTTTCACACCTTTCAGGGTGGATGCAGCGGAGGCTTTTTTGGAGAGCAGATAGACGACACACCTCCGGTTGCCGAAGCCAGTTTTGGTTGCGACACAACCGCCAACACCTGCACCAACGATAATCCCGACCTGCCCGATATGATAGAGAATTACATGGACTATGCTAATGATGAGTGCATGAATCTGTTTACCCTTGGACAAAAAGATGTGATGGATGCAACATTAGGCGGTGAGCGCGAAGAATTAGTTTCGTCTGCAAATCTTATTGCTACGGGAACAGACGGAACACCTGCTGTGCCTTGTGCACCCGTTGCCGACTTTTATGCTGAAAACACCATGGCCTGCGAAGGTGATGTTGTGGGTTTTGAGGACAACTCTTACAACGGAACCATTGACACGCGCGCATGGAGTTTTCCTACAGGAAATCCCACAAGCTCAGCGAGTGCTTCACCTAATGTACAATTCAATACTCCCGGATTTCACAATGTTTCGCTTACGGTTACCAACACAGAAGGCAGCGATTCAAAAACCATCAACTCCTACATTTATATAAGCCCCGAAAATGCCACCATCAGTAACTGGCAATATTTCGAAGGTTTTGAAGGCGACAACAGCAACAACGAGTGGCTGATTTTTAATGATGGAAATGTTACCACCACCTGGCAGCAGGTTTCAAATGCAGCCTACTCAGGTTCAAAGTGCATGAAAATCTCCAATTTCACAGGCAATACTACAGGTGCAATTGATAATCTTGTTTTGCCCTCTGTTGACTTTACACAAATAAGTACACCACCCACTTTGCGCTTTAAAGTAGCATATGCACAACGTCCGGGCACGCAGTTCAGTTCTGCCAGCGAAGACAGATTGAAAGTGATGATTTCAACCAACTGCGGAAAAACATGGCAAACGCGTTACAACAAAGCAGGTGCTGATTTAGCAACTACAGGAACATCTAATTCTTCGTTTACACCAAGTTCACAAAGCCAGTGGGAAGAAATATCTGTGAACCTGAGCAGCTTTGCAGCGCAGGATAATGTGCTTATAAAGTTTGAGGCTACCAGCGATGGAGGCAACAATGTTTATATTGATGACATTAACCTAACCGGTCCGGTAGGAGTGGAGGAAGTAATTTCCGAAAACGATTTCAGCGTTTTCCCCAACCCTTCGGACAATGCTGTTTTTGTAAACTTTAACCTTAACAGCGATGAACAGGTTGAACTTTCGGTTAATGATGTTACGGGTAAAACAGTAAAAACAATCATCAACTCAAAGTTGAACAAAGGGCCTCATACTGTTGTTATCAATAAAGATGAACTTAATGCTTCAGGAATTTACTTCCTGAACCTGAAAACTAACAACTCAATTATCGTTCGCAAAATTTTATTTTTCTAAATCACATGCAATTCAAAATCATTTTATCATCGGCTATTGTTGGTCTTATTCTTACGGCAAATAGTTCTTTTGCTCAGGAACAAACCCGCTGCGGCATTGACTACATCTATTCGAAAAAAACAGCAGAAAATCCTGCCGTTGCAGCCGAACGTGAAGCCTTCCGTCAGCAACGTGCTCATGCCGATGCCAACCCGATTGAAAATCGTGCAGCTACACGAATTATTCCTGTAGTATTTCACGTGCTGCACCAGAATGGTTCCGAGAATATTTCAAAGGAACAAATACAATCTGCCATTACACAATTGAATCAGGATTACAGTCTTACAAATACTGATGCAGGAAATCTGCGTTCCATTTTTACATCCGTTCAGGCAAATGCCGAAATTGAATTTCGTTTGGCCAATAAAGACCCGCAAGGAAACTGCACCGATGGAATTGTGCGTATTTATTCGCCTTACACCGATGGAGGTGCTGATGAAGACATTAAAAGTGTAAGCCGCTGGCCCAACACAAAATATCTGAACATATGGGTTATAAAATCAATACCAAGTGACGAACCCGGGTTTATAACCTTGGGCTATGCCTATCTTCCCGATGTGGTATTCTGGGGTCCTGAATTAGATGGAATTGTTATGCGTAGCGACCGTGTAGGTACTATTGGTACCAGCGGAGGAACAGGCAGAACACTTACCCACGAAATCGGACACTACCTTGGACTTGACCATACTTTTGAGGGCGGTTGTCAGGGAAGCGGTGATGGTGTTAGCGACACACCCAAGGCTGCTGATGCAAATTTCGGATGCGATTACAACATCAATTCCTGCACGAATGAAAATCCTGACAAGCCTGATATGATTGAAAATTACATGGACTATTCAAACGATAATTGTCAGGTTGCTTTTACAAACGGACAAAAAAGTGTGTTCAACAGTACATTCTCACAATACCGCTCAACGCTGATTTCAAATTCAAATCTGATAGCTACAGGAACCAATGATTTGATTTTAGATGTATGTGCACCAACAGCATCATTTGCAGCAAACGTTCAAACCATTTGCGAAGGCGGAAGTATTACCTACACCGATGATTCTTGGGGCGGTGATGCAACTTCATGGGACTGGTCTTTTCCGGGAGGAACACCCTCAACTTCAACCGACCAAAATCCTACCATTACTTACAACACAGCAGGAACTTACAGTGCAACACTCGTTGCAGGCAACAGTAGCGGTGATGACAGTTTTACCCGCACTAACTATGTAAACGTTAGTGGCGATGCCATGTACAACGCACAATTTTACAGTGAAGGATTTGAATCTGCTTCCGGTTTTTCTAATGACTGGACAATTGTGAATTATGCTACAGCCTATACTTGGGATAGAAACACTTCTTATAAATATTCAGGTGCTGCTTCGGTAAGAATGAATAACTATTCCAATACAGCAGGCGAAGTAGATGACCTTATCAGCCCGAGTTATAATTTGAGTATGGTAACTGACCCAACCATGACTTTTAAATATGCTTTTGCACAACGTAATACCGATAATACCGACAGGTTGCGTGTGCAGGTTTCAACCAACTGTGGCGAAACCTGGTCAACACGTTGGGTAAAATCAAATGAAGCATTGGGAACAGTTACTGCGCAGAATGGTCCGTTTTATCCAAATTCACAAAGCCAGTGGCAGGAGGTGGAGGTAAGTTTACCGACAAATGTTGCATCAGCCGATAACGTGCGTTTTAAATTTGAGTTTACTTGTGGTGGCGGAAATTTCCTGTACATAGATGACATTAACATCACAGGTTCTGTTGGTATCAGCGAAGCACAGCAAGCAGGGATTTCAATTTATCCAAACCCGGCAACAAATGTTGTAACAGTGGAACTGGCAAATGAAATGCGCAATGTAAAAGCAGAAATCAGAAGCATTACAGGACAGGTTATTTCTCAATCATCCATAACTAATCAGAAATCAACGCTTGATATTTCTAATCTGAGTTCAGGAATTTATTTCCTGCGTTTGTTTTCTGAAAATCTGGATGTAACAGAAAAGATTGTAGTAGCAGGAAAATAGTTTCCGCTACTTATTATCTTTACCTGAAAAAATCACTTGCAAATCCCTGCTCGGATATTCGGGTTTATTATTTTCCTCTTAACGCTTGCGCTGAATGAATGGGCATTTGAATGTGTATTGCCCACTGAACGCGAGGTAGATTATTTTGTCCGCTTTCTTCTACTGATTGCAGATGCGTTTTTTCTCCTTCCTGTTATTGTTCTTTTGTTTTTCGCAGTCTCAGCTAAGCGATTTCCAAAATTATCAGCACTCTATTTCGGTTTGTTTGTTTCGTTTGTAATCTTCTGCTGTGCCGAATTCGGAACACGTTACTATTTCAAACATTTTTACAAACCACCTTTTAAAGATGTAACCGAATGGAATCCAAAACCCACTGTTCCTGACAGTTTGTTCGCTTACCGTCTTCCCGAAAGTAAAATTATCAATCATCGTTATGTTGTAAATGATACGCTGATTTACGAACAGAATTATACAATCGATTCGCTTTCAAGAAGAGAAACTCCAAAAGATACGATTGCAAAAGACAAGTTCATTGCAGTTGCCGGTTGTTCGTTTGCATTTGGATATGGAGTAAGTGATAATGAAACGTTGCCGTATTTTCTGCAACAGCAAATGCCCGGATATGAAGGCTACAACTATGGAGCTTCGGGTTACGGAACACAACATTTGTTATTACAGACAAGAGAAAAAATTACACCCGAAGAAATAAAACAGAAGCAGGGAATTCTGATTTACTTCTTCATTGATAATCATCTCAATCGTTTGATTGGCTCACGAAGAATAATAAAACTCTGGGGCGAAAACTTTCCGTATTTCTTTTTGGATAATGAAAAGAAATTACAACAGAACGGAACTTTTAAAACAGGAAGAAAGTGGAAAACACTTTTTTACATAGTCCTTACCAACAGCGCCATTATTGATATTCTCGATTTGGAAATTCCGTTCAGCATTAGTGATGATGGTTTTAAATTGGCTGCAGCAGTAATTAAAGAAAGCAAAAAAGAATTTGAGAAAAATTTTCCGGGTTCAAAGTTTGTGGTGCTGTTTTGTCCGGGCTCAAAATGCTCAGGTGAACTGGCTGCGTTGCTTGCCAAACGGAATATTGACTTTGTGGATTACTCACAGTTGTTCGACATTAACTCAAAAGAATACCGCAGCCATTACAGCGACCCGCACCCGAATGGAAAGGCTTATGAGGAGATTGCGGAGAAGTTAGGGGAGTATTTGTTGAAGTAACGTTTCACGGCTTGCCGCAGGCGGCTCCCGATAGCTATCGGGATAAAAGCACTTCAATCTCGCACCGCACCAATTTAATTAAAAGCAGAAATGGTTGAAGTTCCGACTGAACGCCCGCTTTCGCTAAGGTCATGTTAGCTGTAGCTTTTCTCATTTGTCCTCAACTGTCGGTGGTATAAACTTAATTGTCTCCATCATAATAGGTGGTAGTGGTCTCACTATCATTGTTGGAAAAGAAAAGCTATCTTTTGTCCGCTCTAACTGAATTTGCTTAATTGATGTTATTAGCCATTGATAAACCGTCATAACGCTGTCGGGCAGGCTTCCCGATTGTACATCAATAAGTTTTACCTTGTCGTTGTAGTAAATATAAATTTCAGGTGAAAAGTCGTCAACTGAATTTTGATATGAAGTATCAAGTTGTTTATAATTTGCGTTCTCAAATTTGATATTTAATGTATCCCAAAAATCACTGTTAACCTTGCCAATAAAAAAATCTAAGCTGTCTGCATATTTTATTTCGCAATACTTTACATTTAAAGTGCTATCAATATCAATTACCTGAACTGAGCAACGTCCAAAGCAACCACCGGTCGCAAATACAACTCTATTGATTTCATTTTGTCGTCCTTGTTTGTTGTTGTCGCAGCCGAAAAACAAGGTAAGAATTGATAATGTCGTTATGAGTTTGCAGGTCGTCATAAAGTTACAGCTAACATCTATTATGCGAAGTAAATCTATAAAAACTTTCGTTTTTCTGCCGGATAAGGTGGAATTGAAAAAGCTAACTGTTTTTGTATAAATATGAAGATTAAGGGTCTAAACATTCAGATTCTAACCTTAAACATTGAGATTCAGACTCCGAATCTTCAGATTCAGGTTCTAAACATTCAGATTCAGAGTCTAAACATTGAGATTCAGACTCTAAACAATAATGTTCTAACCTTAAACATTAATGTTCCAATCTTAAACAATCAGATTCAGAGTCTAAACATTAATGTTCCAACTTTAAACAATAATGTTCTAACCTTAAACATTAATGTTTAAACCTTACACAAATAGATTCAGAGTTCACACAATAATGTTTAAACCTTACGCAATTAGATTCAGAGTTCACACAATAATGTTTAAACCTTACGCAAATAGATTCAGAGTTCAGACATTAATGTTCTAAATTGATATACATCTTCCCATAGTGACATTCCCCTCTCCTGAAGGAGCGGGGTTAGGGGTGAGGTCTTACATATACATCTCCGCATATGTCCTGTAACTTGGACTTAGGGGCGTTTCAATCACAAATAATTTGCTTTCAACCGAAGCAGAAATATTAGCGCTTTCCACTTCTTTAATAATGGCATAATCGCCTTTCTTCATCAGATTATTTTCTGCCAGAACAGTTCCGCCCACAACAAAAACCGAGTAAACCGAATTTTTGTCGAGTGGTAATTTATGTTCTCCTTCACTCAACGTAAATTCTTTTATGGAGACACCTTCGGTATCCATTTGCAAAGGCGAATTTTCGCCTTTGAATGTTTTTATGGTCATTCCGTTTTGTTTGGTAACCGGAAATTCAGCATCAGAATAATCATTATAAGTAGCCGGTTTTGTCAGCGTTTTCTCAAGGTTGGGGTCAAACCATATTTGAAAAATCTCTGATTTTGCATTTACTTTTTCGGCATGTGAAATTCCGTTCCCGGCACGGATGATTTGTGCATCGCCTTTCTTCAAAGGCTTCCAGCCGCGCAGTTTGCTGTCGTAATGTTCAATATCGCCTTCCAGTACAAATGATAAAATTTCAAAGCCTTTATGCGGATGTTCGCCTATCAGGCTGCCTTTATCACTCCAGGCATGTGCCCAGTAAAAAAGATTGGAATAAGGTTTTACACCACCACCGCCATCCTGCGGAAAGCCGATAGGTTTTTTCTCCATGATTGCGCCACCGTTGAACTGACCGTTGGCTTGTAATTCTTTCGGAACAATTGTAATTGCCATTTGTTATCTGTTGAAGTTTATTCTGGGTAATGCAAATTAATTGAATTAAGTTTGCAATACGAAATAAACAATCATTCATCAAAAAAGTTTACGATGCAAAAGTTTATGGCTACCATCCTTCTTCCCGAAACATTGACGGAAGAATTTATTTCACTCATTCCTCAACAGCGTTTTGTTGTCAATCGTCTGGTGGAGAAAAATATTATTCTTAATTATTCGCTCTCTGCCGACCGCTCAAAGCTTTGGATTGCTTTTGATGCGAAAGACGAAGACCATGTGCGCAGAGTTATTCAGCGTTTCCCTTTATTTAAATTCATGAAAGTGAAAATTGATGAACTGGCTTTTGTGGAAAGTAAAGCCTTGCGTTTTCCTGAACTGATGTGGAATTAACATCGTCATTGCGAGGGTTTTTCACCCGAAGCAATCTCTCTATTAAATTGAAAGATTACTTCGCTTCGCTCGTAATGACGGTTCAAATATAAACCTATGAACTATAAATTATTCGGAAAGTCAGGATTACGCGTATCAGAAATTTGCCTTGGCACCATGACCTTTGGCGAAGAGTGGGGATACGGTGCAAACAAAGAAGAAAGCCGCAACATATTCAATGCTTTTGTGGAAGCTGGCGGCAATTTTATTGATACCGCCAACCGTTACACCGAAGGAACAAGTGAGAAATTTCTTGGTGAATTTGTAAAAGAAAGCGGAAGAAGAGATGAGTTGGTTGTTGCAACCAAATACAGTCTTGCTTCAAAAATCGGAAGAATAAACGACAGCGGAAATCATCGCAAAAATTTAGTGCAGACATTAGACGGAAGTCTGAAACGTTTAGGCTTGGATTATGTGGATGTACTATATGTTCATGCCTGGGATTTTACCACACCTATTGAAGAAGTATTGCGCCCGTTGGATGATATGGTGCGTTCAGGAAAAGTATTGCACATTGCCATTTCCGATACACCGGCATGGATTATTTCACGTTCCGATGCTATTGCCGATTTGCGCGGCTGGACTGCCTTTGCAGGAATACAAATAGAATACAGTTTAATTACCCGCGATGCCGAGCGTGATTTATTGCCAATGGCAAATGAATTAGGTTTAGCTGTTACAGCATGGGCTCCGCTTGCAGGCGGTGCACTTACCGGAAAATACCTTACTAAAAGTGATGACCCGAAACGAATCAAAGAAGGAAGCAAACGAATAAACGAACGTTCTCTGATTATTGCTGCTGAAGTGGTAAAAATTGCAGAAGAAATAGGTTGTTCAGCCGGAAATGTAGCTTTGCAATGGGTGATGAATCATAGAGGTGTTGTTATTCCTGTTGTTGGTGCACGCAACGCTGCACAATTAAAAGACAACCTGAAATGTCTGGATGTAAAACTCAGTCAGGAACAACTAAACAGACTGAATGAAGTGAGCAAAATTGAATTAGGATTTCCCCACGAATTTTTAACGCAGGAAGGTGTGAAACAAATTTTGTTTGGTGGCTTTATTGATAAGATTGAAAATCACCGCAAGTGAAAGTGAACTGCAATCAATTTCCCTTTCGCTTTCCCAATCGCTTTTGAAATTTCATCTTCCGAAACTTCTTTGAGTTTCTTTACTGAGCCAAAAGCTTTCAATAGTTTCTTTGCTGTCACATCACTGATACCTTTTATTTCAGTGAGTTCAGTCTTAACTGTGGCTTTACTTCTTCTGTTCCGGTGATGCGTGATGCCGAAACGGTGCGCTTCATTGCGGGCATGTTGAATCACTTTGAGCGTTTCCGATTTTTTGTCAATGTAAAGCGGCAATGAATCTCCCGGGAAATAAATTTCTTCCAGTTTTTTGGCAATACCTATAACAGTTATTTTTCCGCGTAAGCCCAGTTTTTCAAGACTTGATAAGGCACTGCTCAATTGTCCTTTGCCGCCATCAATAATAATCAGTTGCGGCATGGGTTGATTTTCTTCCAGCATACGCGAGTAGCGTCTGGCAATTACTTCTTCCATAGAAGCAAAATCATTCGGGCCTTCCACTGTGCGTATGTTAAAGTGGCGATAATCTTTCTTGGATGGCTTTGCATTTTTGAAAACCACCATTGCAGAAACAGGATGTGCACCTTGGATATTGGAGTTATCAAAACATTCAATATGTGCAGGCTGTTCCTTCATCCGCAAATCGGTTTTCATTTGTTCCAATATGCGTTGCGTATGTCGTTCAGGATTTATTTTTTCCTGTATGCGCAGTTTGTCTTGCCGGAAATATTTTGCATTGCGCAACGAAAGCTCCAGCAAACTTTTTTTGTCACCGCGCTGAGGAACAAAAAACTCAACACCGGGAAATTCCATTTCGGGAAGAAAAGGAACGATGGCTTCTTTCATTTCGCTGCCGAAGAGTTCAAAAATTTCACCGATGGCGAAAGAGAGCAATTCCTCATCACTTTCATCCAATCGCTTGTTCAGTTCCAGCGTGTGGGTTTGCACAATGGCGCCATCCACCACGCGCATAAAATTCACATAAGCATTTTTCTCATCACTCATAATGCTGAACACATCTACCTTGCCGATTGCAGGATTTACAACCGTTGATTTGCCCCGGAACTTCTCCACCATATCCAGCTTGTGTTTCACAACCTGCGCTTTTTCAAACTCCAGTTTTGAAGCATAATCATTCATTTGCGTTTCTAAATGTTCTAAAACAGAACGGATATTTCCTTTGATGATGTGCTTTACTTGCTGTAGATTCTCATTGTATTCTTCTTCGCTTTGCAATGCTTCGCAAGGGCCAAGACAATTGCCAATCTGATATTCAAGGCACACTTTGAATTTCTTTGCCTTGATATTTTCTTCCGTTAAATTCAGATTGCAGGTGCGGATAGGGTAAAGTTTGCGCGCCAGTTCCAGAACGGCATGCATCATTTTCACATTGGCATAAGGACCATAATAGGTTGAGCCATCCTTCACCGGATTGCGCATAGCATATAGACGCGGAAAACGTTCGTCACGGATACAAATCCAGGGAAAACTTTTATCGTCTTTCAGTCGGATGTTGTATCGAGGTTGGTATTTTTTTATCAGGCTGTTTTCAAGCAGCAAGGCATCCAGTTCGGTTTCAACAACGGTGTAGCCGATGTCAACCACCTTGTTCACCATTATCCAGGTTTTGCGGTTTTCGTATTGTTCGCGGTTGAAATAACTGCTTACCCGTTTCTTCAGGTTACGTGCTTTGCCTACATAAATAATAGTTCCCTCTTCGTTGGAAAAGCGATACACGCCCGGATTGTCTGGCAGGGTGGAGATGATATTTTTAAGATGCTGTTCCTTTTCTTCGCTCACGCAACAAATATACTTTCAATAAGTGTTTTTAAATTCTGTGCCCGTATATTTTTCGTAGCTTTGAACCCCGTAACATTTCAAAACTACTATGTCTTCTACTAAATATATCTTCGTTACGGGCGGGGTTACCTCCTCATTGGGGAAGGGAATTATTTCCGCATCGCTTGCAACACTTTTACAGGCAAGAGGTTATAAAGTAACCATCCAGAAACTTGACCCTTACATTAACGTTGATCCGGGTACATTAAACCCTTATGAGCATGGTGAGTGTTTTGTAACCAACGATGGTGCAGAGACCGACCTTGACCTTGGCCACTACGAACGTTTTTTAAATGTACCCACTTCACAGGATAACAACGTTACCACCGGAAGAATTTACCAGACCGTTATCAATAAAGAGCGCGAAGGTGCTTACCTCGGCAAAACCGTTCAGGTAATTCCGCACATAACCGATGAGATAAAACGCAGAATAAAACTGCTGGGCCAAACCGGCAAGTTTGATATTGTAATAACAGAAATTGGCGGAACAGTTGGTGATATTGAATCGCAGCCTTATATTGAAGCTGTGCGTCAGTTGAAATGGGAATTAGGACACGGAAACCTGATTGATATTCACCTGACCTTGGTACCTTACCTTGCTGCTGCGGGTGAGTTAAAAACCAAACCTACACAGCACTCAGTAAAATCATTGTTGGAATTCGGTATTCAGCCCGATATATTGGTTTGCCGTTCAGAGCGCCATATTCCTAAAGACATGCGCAGAAAAATTGCGCTGTTCTGTAACGTTACTATTAATGCAGTGGTGGAATCATTGGATGCAGAGAGCATCTATGATGTTCCATTGTTGATGCAAAAGGAAGAGTTGGACAAAGTTGTTCTTGCAAAACTAAATCTGCCTCAGAAACAAGAACCGGATTTAACTCAGTGGAAGGACTTTCTGCATAAACTTAAAAACCCTGCACACGAAGTGCGCATAGGTTTGGTGGGTAAATACATTGAGTTGAAGGATGCATATAAATCCATTAACGAATCATTTATTCATGCGGGCGTTGCCAATGAAAGCAAAGTGAAGTTGGAATGGATACATTCGGAGAGTATTACTCCCGAAAACGTAGAAGAGAAGCTGGGCAAGCTGAAAGGTATTCTGGTTGCTCCCGGTTTTGGCGACAGAGGAATTGAAGGGAAAATCACTGCCATAAAATATGCCCGTGAAAACAATGTTCCTTTCCTTGGAATTTGTTTGGGAATGCAATGTGCCGTTATTGAATTTGCGCGCAACGTGCTTGGCTACAAAGATGCACACTCATCGGAAATGAATCCTAAATCAAAGCACAAGGTGATTGACATGATGCAGGAGCAGAAAAAAATTACTGCCAAAGGCGGCACCATGCGCTTGGGAGCTTATCCCTGCAAAATAAAAAAAGGCACCAAGGCTTTTGCCGTTTACGGAAAAGAAAACATCAGCGAGCGTCACCGCCACCGCTATGAGTTTAACAACACCTTTTTAAAGGAATACGAGAAAAAAGGAATGATTGCTTCGGGTATAAATCCTGATAACAACTTAGTGGAGATGGTTGAACTGAAAGACCATCCGTGGTTTATTGGTGTGCAATACCATCCGGAGTATAAGAGTACGGTTGCCAAACCGCATCCTTTGTTTGTGAGGTTTGTGAAGGCTGCGCTGGAAAAGCAAAAGGCAAAGTAGATGCGTCATTGCGAACCGGTTCCTACGGTGAAGCAATCTCATTTGATTGTTAGATTGCTTCGCTTTGCTCGTAATGACGTTTAATAAAACCCAATCTGTACCCCAACAGTAAGTCTTGGCAGTTCAGCCAGGTTTTTAGACTCTTTGAATAAATCGGAGAAGCGCCACGAAGCAAAGAATATCCAGCGGTTAAAACCCAGACGCGCCATTGCTCCGTAGTTTAAGGCATGGTAATAATCCAGTCCGGTGCGGTTGCTGCGCACGGTGCTTCCGTCAGGTAATTTGTTTCGGGTAAAGTGCGTGAGGCGGAATGTCCATTCGCCATAACCACCAAGGTCAATGAAATTTCCTACACGGTTTCCGCGTTTCTTTTCCAGATTAAAGCGCAGGAATAGTCCGGCACTCAGGTTGTGAAACGTAAGGCGTTCCTTATCATTTAATAAGGTATCGGGAAAGGTTTTAAGCGAATCCTGACGGATGGAATAAAACAGCGAACGGTAGTAAGCCTCGGCTCCCCACGAGAAGAAATTGCTGACACGGTATTTATAGCGCACACCAAACAAAAAATCTCCCGAGTTGCCGTATCGTATAGCCGTTCCGGGGCCTTCGGTTCCGCCAAACACGGCTCCATAGGCCATAAACGAGTGAAGGAAATTGCGGTAGTTAGGTCCAAAGGTGGGTTTTATGGTATCGGCTGTTACTTCTTCGTGCAGCAGCACTTCCTGGGCATTCAATTGAATGGACAGGAAGCAGGAAACAAGAAGCAGGAGACAGGAGTTTTTCATTCAGTTAATTTTTTTCAAAACTAATTATTTCGGTTGAATGCAAGGGTGCAGCTGAATGTTAAAAATGTTTTCAGAATTAAAATATATTTCTACTTTCGTTTTCAGCGAACATAAAATATTAACCAAAAAAACTAAAATTAAATCATGAAAAAAGTTCTCTTAATTATTGCAGGTGTAATAGTAGCTGCTCTGCTGGGTGCTATGTTATTGCCATCCAAAGTTCACGTTGAGCGCAGCATTGTTATAAATGCTCCGGCAGCAAAAGTTTTTAATGAGGTCAACAGTCTTCAAAAGTGGACCTCCTGGGATTCGTGGCACAAGAAAGACCCCAATATGGTAAATGAATATTCGGGACCGGAAAGCGGTGTTGGAAACAAAAACAGCTGGAAAAGCAGTCACAAAGAGGTAGGCAATGGTGCGCAGACCATTATGGAGAGTGTGCCCAATGAAAAAATTGTTACCGAACTTGATTTCGGAGATCAGGGAAAAGGCGCAGGATCATTTCATTTTTCGGCTGAGGGTGAAGGTACCAAAGTAGTATGGGGAATGGATACAGATATGGGCATGAATCCAATCGGAAAAATTTTCGGGCTGTTTATGGATAAAATGGTTGGAAAAGATTTTGAACAGGGTCTTAACAACCTGAAGGCACATGTTGAAAGCCTGCCTGATGAAGCACCTCCGGTTGCTGACGCAGTAACGGCCGATTCACTGAAAACTACTGATGCTCCTCCTGCAACAAACTAAGTTTTGCTGCATAACTAAAAAGCCTCTGCCTTTGGCAGGGGCTTTTTTTATGCTTTTATTTTTTTGGTTTTACAATCAAACAGACGATGTTTGTTTGTTGGGGGTTAGGGTGTGAGGAGGTTAGCTAGAAATTGAAGACGCGTTTTTAATTCGTTCTTTTTGTAAATGGAAAAAGGAATCAGTCGGATGAATTCTTAAGCCATTATTATTCATTTTTATTGCATTTATAATATCGCCAAGGTGTAAATAAGCTTCAGCTACCCAAAAGTATGCATATCTGAATTCCAATTCAAATGTTTTGTTAGTATCTAATTTGAATGATTCAAGCATAATATTTAAACCTAGTTCTGCGTTTCCGAAATATTTAAATATGGTATGTCCCTTATTAAATATTGCATGAACTAAATCTGGATTTATTGTTAGTGCTTTATCAAAACACTGTAATCCTAGTTGAGGAACTTTAAGTTCATTATAGACATTACCAAGGCTATTCCATACCTTTTCATTGTTTGGGTCAAAGCTTAATGATTCTTCATACGCTATTTTAGCCTCTTTGTATTGCTTTAGACTATTTAAGCAGTTTCCGTAATTATATAATATAATCGCATCTCTTTCATGAACAAGAATCTCATTAAATAAATCTTTTGCAATGGACAATAATTTATCATCTTGTGCTTCATTCCCAAGTTCCGTCAGAATGGATGCTTTGGTTGATAAAAGTTTTGGATCATCTACTAAATCTATAGCTTTATTTATACTTATTAATGCCTCTTTATAGTGATATAACATGTATTCACATACTGCAATAGCATTAAGCACTAATATGTTGTTTTCGTCAGATTTAATAATTTGTTTAAATAATATTAATGCTTTTTCAAAGTCTTTATTAAAATACAATTTCCAAACATCAGCATTCATTTCTATCTCACTTGGTGACTTATACAACAAATGCTTTTTTTCAAATATTTTTTCAACGTATTCATAAATATCATTCCAATTTAAACTACTAAATGAATTAGTTCTTGGAATCTTAATTTGATAGTTTGCATTGTTGTTTGTCAAATCAAACGTATTGTTCTCTACCCACTGCCAATAAAGTCCCTTCTCATCATCAATATAGACAACGATCATTGTTGGCTCTAGTTTTTTTAACCATCGATTAATAGAGGTCTTTTTAATACCAGTTACAATTACAAACTCTCTGTTAGGCTCAACATTTTTAGATTTTAATTGGATAGAAAAATTAGTCCCAATTACTTTATTTTCTTTGACTATTTCACAGTTATAATCTGTCCCATAATCTATACGAAATTCATTCAATACCCATCCTCGTGGTATTGATTGTTGTAATGCTACTTTAGAAATACTTTCTAAAATATGATTATCATCTCTTATAGGGTAATCCATAATATTCTCATGAATTTAGTTTACTCCAAACATACAATAAAATTTTCCTCTCCCATTCACACAATATTTTCCAATTCTTCCCGTTATATATATAACCAAGGGAGGACAACAGCCTTGAAAACACCCCCCTTGTTCATTATTTTTTATGAAAAAGGAAAAGGGACAACAACCTTGGAACACCGCTAACTATGCGGGAGGCAAGCTGAAAGGCATTGGAGAAATGCTTCGTAAAAAACGACCTGTAAACGAGGTGTTTTACCAATTGTTGGGCGCAAAAAAACTGTTTGATAAACTGTTTTATCAACAAATCGGCACCTTATTTCAGCAACAAATTTATAACCGTGCCGACAGGCTTTTAGACCGTGATACACTCAATCAGAAACAACGCGCAATCCTTGAAAATATTTGCAAAACCGTTTATAAAACAGACTATACAAAGCTTTGTGCTATGTACAGGCAGGTGTGCAGAATTGAGAAGGGAGAAATGTAGGTTCAATTACATCTTGTTGAAAACTCAATTTTAAAACACCCCCCTGCCTGCCATCACCTTTGTGTCGCATTCGTCAAAAACCGATAGCGACATGATAACTGTAAAGAAGGCTTCCACATTTTCCTGCACCCACTCCAGAGCTCTGAAACAGCTCCTGGCTTTTTCCGATACCGACTTCAGAACTCTGGAATCGGTTCCAACATTTTCCGAATGCGATTTCAGAGCTCTGAAATGGGTTCAAACATTTTCCAAATGCGACTTCAGAGCTCTGGAATCGGTTTCAACATATTCCGAAACCGATTTCAGACGTCTGGAATCGGTTCTAACATTTTCCGAATGCCATTTCAGAGCTCTGGAATGGGTTCCGACATTTTCCGATTGTGACTTCAGAGCTCTGAATTCACAACCAACATTTTCCGATTATCAATTTAACCACTAACCTTTTAACTCAAAAAACATGTTAAACCCAATCCGATTAGTTAACGACCTTTTTGACGATGCCGAACTATCTAACGCTAACCTGCGCGGCTTTACCGAAAACTTTCTTATCCGTTTGGCAGGCAATAACCCGGGCGGTATTTATACCACCCTTATTACCGACACCACCACCAAATACACAGCTTTTTACGGTAAAATAACCAACGAAGTGGTGAAGGAAGCCATCAGTCAGGGGCTTACCATTACCACTAACCAAGCCCGTGAGGATGTAACCGAGGAGTTGAGCAAACTTCAGGGATTGGTAAAATACAGGTTCGGGGCGGGCAGCTCCACCTATCAGCAGTTTTATCCCTATGGCATGGAGGAGTATCATCAAAGTAAGATAGACGATCTGGCTACCATTTTAGACCGCTTTGTTACAGCAGCAACCACCCATTTATCGGCAGCCGAAGCAGCACCTGTAATAACACTTACCGGTGATTTTAAAACCGCACGCAATGCACAGGTTACTGTTTTTGCCGAAGTAGATGTTATAGAAACGGGCAAGCACGAAGACCGCAAAGCGCTTACCATGCAACTGACTTTTGATTTTCTCACCATTGCAGGTAACAACATAGATAACGAAGATGCGTTTGACGATTACTACGATCCGCGCTACCTGCCGCTGACCGAAACAGCCAACTTTGTTATGAAAGAAGGCGACACCAACCCTGGACAAATAGTAGTCATTGACACCGCTGATGTTACCATAACAGCTACCACCGAACTGCTGTTTGAAAACAACACGGCCACCACCATGCGCTACTACTTTACCAATGCACCCGGCAACGGACCAAGCTCATCATTTATAGATGTAGGTCCCAGCAACAGTATTACCAAAAAAGCAGGCGAAATAGGTTTTACCGCTGCAAGCCCTGTGTTCAGTGTGCAAAACATCGGAGGCTTTGCCGGTAAGTTTAAGGTTAAGATTTTTCAGTAGGGAAAAACGGAGCTGGATTCTGATTGATAAAATCCCTTCTTCTGAAATAGGAGAGGGGATTTTTTGTTAGTAATTATTTCATATTTTTGGTATACCCAAATACTGACTAACAGTTTACGAAATGAGTAAAATTATCTATCGTGATAAAGAAGAGTATAAAAGAACTGTGGAGTTTAAGCAGAAGAGAGATTCTATTATTGAAGAAACCAAGAATAAATATAAGTCATTGATGAAGTCTGAAGCTAAACTTTTAAAAAGGCTTGTTTTATGGTTTAAAATGTGGTTGGAGGTAAAGCAAAGAATGGACAAGTTAACTTCAAATAGAAACTTGAATTTTAATTATGCTCACCACCCGCAAAGCAACTCTTGAAGACTGTCCGGTAATAGTTCCGTTATGGATTGCTTCTATGCAGTACCACGAACATTTCAATCCTATTTTTCACACCGCCCCCGGCTATAAGGATAAAGTTGCGGCAGAACTAACAGAGCTGTTAGAAAAGCCGCACGTTACTTTTTTTCTTGCTCAGTGGAATGGTGTTGTCATCGGATTTTCAATGACTACTGTTAACGACCGTCCGGTGGTTTTTGCCCAACCCAAACGCGGCTACATTGGCTTTACCTTTATCACCGATGAACACCGGGCCAAAGGCGTAGGCTCTGAGTTTGTTGAATCAATAATCAAGTGGTTTAAAAGCCAGCAGGTAGATTTCATTGACTTACAGGTTACCGTTCAAAACGAAACCGGAGTAAAATTCTGGGAAAAACAGGGCTTTAAAACCGTGAACTATTATATGGTTCGTGAATTGGATAAGGAGTGAAATTCAGTAAAGCAAAAATCCCCGCTTTCAGCGAGGGCTTCTGCTTCCTCTTCTTCGGAGAGGATAAGAGGTGGGGCTTTAAAACGGTTTTGTTTATAGAAATCAAAGAATTATCTTTGATGAAAATTATTCATACCAATGACAGAAAACTTATTAAACAGGATTACTATTGATCCCCAAATATGTCATGGAAAACCCACTATTCGGGGACTTCGTTATCCCGTTGATGCTATGCTTGAGCTGATGGCCTCGGGCATGAGTACAGAAGAGTTGCTTGCAGATTATCCTGATTTGCAGAAAGAAGATTTTCTTGCCTGCCTTGAGTATGCTGCAAAACTCACTCAGATAAAAAGCATTTACAAAATTGCTTCGTGAAGTTTATAGTTGACGCACAACTTCCAAAATCGCTTTCAGACTTTTTAAAGTTCAAAGGGTTTGATTCCATTCACACAATTGATCTTCCCGATAAGAATAAGACAAACGATAGCAGCATAAATACTATTGCAGAAAATGAAGGTCGGGTTGTAATTACCAAAGACAATGATTTTTTAGAATCGTTTTTACTGGAAGCTAAACCTGCTAAACTGATTTTAATTAAAACAGGCAATATCAGTAATACAGAATTGCTAACTCTTTTTAAAAATCAACTGCAAAAAATCACCTCATTGCTTGACGACAGTTCATTGATTGTGATTTATAAAAACGAAATTGTTGCACACAGTTAGGCATATCTTGAATTAAAACAAAAAGCCCCCGCTTTCCAGCGAGGGCTTTTTTCTTTTACTGATAAGCTTACTTACAACACATTAATCTTCTTCACCACTTTTTCTTCCGTTTTCAAATCCGTAACTTCTACAAAATACATTCCTGCGCTCAGCCTGTTAACATCCAGTTTTATCTGTTCGGCAAATTGAGGCGAGGTAGTAATAAGGTCGCCTGCAATATTCATAACACGCGCCACATAGTTTGACTTCTTGTTCATGAACACGGTAACATCGCTCTCAGAAGGATTAGGATAAACCAGCGCATCCAATGTAAACAGCGGAGGAGAATCATCATCGGCAACATCGGTGTAAAGGTTGGTGTATATCGGCAGGCTGATGTTGGTAGGATGCTCAGGCGAAAAGTGTACACGTTGCACGGCTATACGCGGAGCCATTTCCACGCCCTGATAAACATACGTTTGTCCGTCACCCGGTTTGCGTCTGAAAAACTCTCCATCCTCAATGGGCAGGTTGGGGTTAACCTGAAAGCGGCTGAAAATACTGCTGCTTACAAGGATTTTAATCTTATGTCCGTCACCAAACGTATAAGCGATAGGAGGCATAGGGAACACATATTCATAAATCTTTCCTGCCTCAATGTTGGTAAAAGGTGTTTGGTCATTAGGGTAAGGCCAGTCGCTGTCTAATTCGGGATGCTCCACTAAGTTGCGCACATAATCACGTGCACGTGCGTTAACGCAGCCTTCAATAACAAAATACTCGCGACCGTCAGGATATACGTCAACAATACGCACCATAAAATCGGTATCGGTTGGGTCGCCTTCAGCTGCACCACCGGGATTTGATTTTGCATACAAGGTCATAGTAGGAAAACCGATGATGCAAAGCGAGTCTTCAACCGGTGCACCTTCAAATGCAATAATGCCGGTACGGTCTATTGTGTAGGGTGCATAACGCGGGTCTTTAAGGTTAAATTGCCCTTGCGAAGTGCGCTCGCCATCGGGTGTGCGCACTATCATGTTTGAGCCGCCCACTCCGTAAATTGGATCATCGGGGTCGTGTACATAAATTTTATAGCCCTCATCTTCAACCGGTGCGTTTTCGTTAAGTGTTCCGTCCTGGTGGAGGTACATTTTTTTACGGGTAATAAAATCCAGTCCCGGTCCTTCGGGCAGCGGAAAGGTGTCGGATGCAAACCAATACGAACCAAGGTCAGCGTTGGCAGGATCATCATTAGGGCCTATTACATAAAAGCGCACATCGGGTACATCGGTTGGGTCACTGAAGTCGCGGTAGGGGATTCCGTCTATTTCTTCTCCGTCTAATCCTGTAATAAGCGGAGAGCCAAAGGCAGGAACATCAAATGTTACTACCTCGTCAATGCCAAACAGCGGCTGGCGCACCTGTGCAGTAAATCCGGGAATACCTCCGGTTCCCTGTAAGAGGTTAAGCAGTTGTTTATAGGTAAGCACCACATCTTCGGCCGGCATGCGTATCTGCAATGTGCCGCCCAGTACATCTGTCCAGGTAGTGCTGGCAGGTATGCGGGCTTTGGGCTCGCCCAGAAATTCGTCAGCCGAATAATTCAGGTTGTAGCGGAACCAGCCGATTACTTCCGATGTGATGGCTTTGGAAATAGGAACAGAAGAAGCGTTTTCAAAATCATCGAAGTTGATACCGATGATATCATTCGTGTTATCGGGATAAGTGCGGTCGCCTGTGGTAACTGTTCCGGTGGTCTGGTGTGCCCAGGGACCGATAACCAATTTCTGAAGTTTTCTGTTTTTCTTATTCGGGTCAAGATATTTTTTCATGTTGGCCCAGGTCTCAATCTGTCCGTCAATAAAAATATCCCACCATCCGGTAAGGTGATAAGCCGGCACTTCCATGTTGGTATAACGGCTTTGAATATCCTGTCCGTACGTCAGGTTTGGATTGCTTTTCAATCCTTCACCGTTCATGTCAACAGTGGCGCGCGTAATATCCATTTCGGGGCGGCCTGCTGAGTTGGGATAATAGCCTGCACGCATTAAATCTCCTGTTTCTGCATCTTCATAGCGGATAGAAACAAAGTGGTCAATGGCCAGACTTGCCGCATCAAATTTGTTTTGCGAATAGTGTTGGGTTCTTCCGTTGATGAATAAATCTTTTGGCAGGTCGTAGTCTTTTGAACTGTGGATGCTGTTATGCATTTCGTTATCAATGTCCATCAGGTCATCATCGGTGCCGGTAAAAATCTGACCTTTCAGCCAGCCGGTAACAAGGCGGTCGCGCAACACCCCGTTTTGAAAACCTGTGCTTTTATAAAACTCACCGGGAGCAACAATGGGCATCAGGCTTTTCAGGCCGGGTTGCGAGTCATCAATCTTGTGTGCAGCGGCAGCCTGGTATTGATTATAACCAAGGGCAGAAGCGCCAAACATGGCAATACGCCCGTTGGTCATAAAATCGGTAGTTTCGTAAATACCATCGCCATCAATATCATAAGGGCGTTTAAGACTGTCGATAATAAATTTGATGGAGTTGTATCCGTCTTCGTGTTTGTTTCCGTTTTTAGGATCGTTGGGGTCGGTGGCATCCAGCACGTGGGTAAAGTTGGGGTGATAATCGTTTTTGTCCCAGCTGTCGCTGATGAGCGGGAGATATACACCTTCGGAAGTATAGCGTCCGCGCATATCCTGTGTGGCATATACATAACCCATAATGGCCACAACACCGCCTTCGGCATTTTCACCGTTTCCTTTATCGTAAGGCGTGCGGGTAAACACCATTGGCAGACGGTACGGATTCGGATTTGCTTCTCCGATGGTGTCGTTACCCACCACATGAAAAACGGAATCGTAAATAATCATTTGTGTACCTCTTTTTACCAGCTCAAGGTCAAATGTTCCGAAGCCGGGAATATTGATGGGTACAATAAGACAGTCTTTAGCGATAGGCAGGTAGCAATCGGTCATCAGATGAACCCCGTCAGGCATGGTGAAGGGAACCGTGATGGTGGTGGTTAACTCACTGATGTCGTCAAATTGTCCGTTGAGCTGAGGTTGTGCCATTGCAGGAAAAAGAATGCAGCAGGCAACAATGAACGAGTAGATTTTCTTCATGGTTTAAATATTTGGAAGCCCGATATTAGAAAAGATTTTCCGGAAAAGCAAATTCGCCTTTCGTCATCGCGAGGACGAAGGACGAAGCGATCTCATCAAATGAGCGATTGTTTAATATAAGTGAGATTGCTTCGGGTGAAAAACCCTCGCAATGACGAATTTTATATCTCGTTTCTGCCCAAAAGTACCACCGGGTTTTCCAGTAAGAACTTAAAGGTTTGCAGAAATTTAGAACCTGTTGCACCATCTACCACACGGTGGTCGCAGGAGAGGGTAACCTTCATCACATTTCCCGAAACTATCTGTCCGTTTTTTACAGCCGGTGTTTGCCTTACCGCGCCCACCGCCATAATGCAGGCATCGGGAGGATTAATGATGGCCGTAAATTCTTCGATGCCGAACATGCCCAGATTGGAGATGGTAAAGGTGTTGCCCTCCCACTCGGCAGGTTGCAGTTTTTTGGTTTGCGCTTTTTCGGCCAGTGTTTTTACTTCGGTTGAAATTTGCGAAAGTGGCTTGCCATCGGCAAAGCGCACCACAGGAACCAGCAGCCCTTCCTCAACGGCAACGGCAACGCCAATATGCACATGATTGTTGAAACGGATTTTATCACCGCGCCATGAGGCGTTTACTTTCGGATGTTCTTTCAATGCAACAGCGGCCGCTTTTATAATCATATCGTTGAACGATATTTTTGCCGGTGCCACAGCATTGATGGCAGTGCGTGCAGCCACGGCATTGTCCATGTCTAACTCTATGGTTAGGTAAAAATGCGGTGCGGTAAATTTGCTTTCAGCCAACCGTTTTGCAATGGTTTTGCGCATTTGCGAAACTTCAACCTCGGTATAGCTTTCTTTTTCATCGGCAACAGAGCGCTTTGCGTATGCCGCCAGGTTTACATCAAACACATCGCGCTTTACTACTCTTCCGGCATCACCGCTGCCCTGCAAGCGGCTAAGGTCTATGCCTTTTTCTTTTGCAAGTTTTTTGGCGAGGGGCGAGGCTTTTATTCTGCCGTCTTGCGATTCGGCAACCGGAGGCTGGAGGTCGGAAGTTTTAATTTCAGCTGCTTTTTGTTCAACTGCTTCTTTTTTTACCTCGGCAACGGGTTCTTCTTTTTTTGCAGGCTCTTCTTTTTGCTGCCCACTGCTACTGCCTGCTGCCAACTTCTTCTTGTCTTCTTCTATCAGTGCTTTTACATCTTCGCCTTCTTTTCCAAGAATAGCAAGTATGGAATCAACGGGTGCGGTTTTGCCTTGTTCAACACCAATATACAGAAGCACACCGCTTTGAAATGATTCAAACTCCATGGTGGCTTTATCGGTTTCTATATCGGCAAGTAATTCGCCTGAGGCTACTTTGTCGCCCGGTTTTTTGTGCCACTTGGCTACCACGCCTTCGGTCATGGTATCACTGAGTTTGGGCATGCGTACTATTTCGGCCATTGTTTAATTACATTTATTTGCGTGTGAGCAAATGTATGTTTTTTAAAACTTTACACCAATCACCAAAACATCATCCACCTGTTCGGCATCGCCTTTCCATTCGTTGAAGTAGCGTTTTAAAATAAGGTGCTGTTCATCCACCTCTTTTTTTGCCACACTTTCAAGAACATTACGCATACGGTTTTTCATCATTTTTTTTCCGGTGTAGTAATTGAATTGTGAGTAATACCCGTCTGATGTAAGGTAAATACAATCACCTTTTTTATAGGTGAAATCTGTTTGTCTGAAAATTTTATCGGTGTGTTCGATACTGAAACCGCCTATGCCATTTTTGCTGCCGGGTATTTCCTGCAGATTATTTCCGTTGAAATAAAACAGCGGACGCAAAGCACCTGCAAAATGAATGGTGTTTTTATGTTCATCAATCCGGCAAAGTGCTATATCCATACCGTCACGCACTTCGTCCAGTAAATGCTGATGTAAGGTATTCATCAGTTTCTTGTCAAGTTGTTTTAATATTTCGGCAGGTTCATAACATTTTTGTTCGGTAACGATGGTGCATAAAAACTGATGGGCTATCATGGACATCAGTGCGCCCGGAACACCATGCCCGGTGCAGTCAACTGCTGCAAGAAAGTGCATATTGTCTATGTCGTAGTGCCAGAAAAAATCACCGCTTACAATGTCTTTAGGCATCAATAACATAAATGTTCCGTTAAAGCAATCAGCTGCTTCAATCGGTTTGTTGAAGATGGCTTTTTGTATTCTGCGGGCATAACTTATACCATCGGTTATTTCTTTGTTGCGATGGGCAAGGGTGGTGTTTGCATTTGAAAGTTCCGATGTACGCTCCTTCACTTTTAGTTCCAGTTTTTCGGTAAGTTCGCGTAGTGCTTTTTCTGTTTCTTTCTGTTTGGTTACATCCTGTATGGTTCCGAATGCTATATTTCTATTGTTATCTGAATGGTAAATGGAATGAATTATTTTAGTGCTGCCAAGTCCTGTAATTATTCTTGCAAAGATTTCTGATTTATTTTCTTTTCCGCTAATTATTAGTTGAACTCTTTTTTTTATTTCATCAATATCATCGGGATGAAAAAAGTTAACAAATGTTTCAATGGTTGGATCATACTCACGGGGCAGAACTTCAAATATTCTGTACATTTCATCTGACCAGGTAACCTTATTGGTTGAAACATTCCATTCCCAGTTACCCAGTTTTGTTAGTTTTTCGGCTTCGGCAAGGCGTTTTTGGCTTTCAATTAATTTTTCTAATGCCTGTTTTTTTTCTTCTTCCGTTCTCCATTTGGCAAGCACACCGGCTACTGCTTCGGGCAAACGGCCCAGGCGGTCTTTAATGATGTAGTCGTCAATACCTGTTTGAAGACAATCTACTGCCACATCGTCTGACAGCGAACCGGTAACTAATATAAACGGAATACGATGGCCATTTTCAGTCATATCAAGGTATGCCTGACGTCCGTTGTAGCCCGGTATGTTGTAATCCGAAATAATAATATCGGGTTTATACTGTTCAAGGCTATTTAAAAATGTTTCGCGTTTTTCTTCGCGTTGTATTTCAAAATCAAGCCCCGAGCGGCTGAGTGCATGCATAACCATCTCTGCATCGCTGTCATTGTCTTCCAGCATCAGGATTTGTATTTTGTAATCAGTGGTCATTATTGCGAGGTTAGTTGAACAGTTTCAATGTATTTTATTTAGGTGGCTGGTTGAGTAATAGCCAATATAACCCGAGGTCTTCAACGGCTCTGAAAAAATTATCGAAGTCAACAGGTTTTACGATATAACTGTTTACGCCTAAATCATAGCAAGTTGTTATATCGGGGTCTTCTTTGGAGGAGGTGAGTACTACTACCGGAATTTTTCTGGTGCGCTCATCGGCTTTTACCTGACGCAATACTTCAATGCCGTTTACCTTTGGCATTTTCAGGTCGAGCAGAATTATTTTAGGGCCGTTTTCTATTTGCCTGTCGCTGTAATTGCCGCGGGCAAAAATAAAGTCGAGTGCTTCGGCTCCGTCTTCAACATGATGGATGCTGTTGGCAAGGTGGCGTTTTTGCAGGGCGTTGAGAGCAAGTTCGGCATCGTATGGATTGTCTTCTACCAGCAGGATTTGAATTATTCGTGTGTTCATGGTTTTATGGTTTTAGTTTCACGCATAGGCGTAGAGTTTATTTTAGTTTGTTTCACGCAGAGGCGCAGAGAGCGCAGAGGTTTTCATTTGTTTTTTCACGCATAGGCGCAGAGGTTTTTATAAATTATTTACAATTCGGGTTATTCCTTCTTTAATAAGATTTACATTAAAATTTACTAAGAGCCCAAGTTTGATTTTTGTAAGTTTTAAGTAGGTCAATAATGTTTTATGGTGAACAGGTGCAATTATTTCAACTGACTTTAGTTCAACAATTACTTTTTCTTCAACTATTATATCTGCTCTAAAACCCATTTGCATTTTTACTTCATCGTAAATAACCGGTATACCTTGTTGTCGGGTATAGTTTATATTTCTTTTATCCAGTTCATAACACACTGCTTCTTCATATACACTTTCAAGTAGTCCGGGACCAAGTTGTTTATGAACGTTGATAAAAATGTCAACCAATATTCCTGTAATCTCGTTTTCTTCCATTTTATAAATAATACTTTCTCTGCGCTCTCCGCGCCTCTGCGTGCTACTATTTCTTCAGCGTAAAATAAAACGTTGCTCCTTTTTCTAATTCAGCTTGGGCCCATACCTGGCCTCCGTGTTTGGTAATGATGCGTTGTACCAGTGCCAGCCCTACTCCGTTGCCTTCAAATTCCTTCTGGCTGTGGAGGCGTTGAAATACGCCAAACAGTTTATCGGCATACTGCATATCAAAGCCGGCTCCGTTGTCTTTTACATAGTAGGTGATTTCACCGTTTTTTTCGGTTGCGCCTATCTCTATTTCGGGCTTGTCTTTTTTTGATGAATACTTTAGTGCGTTGGAGATAAGGTTGAGCCATACCTGGCGCATCAGTTGCATATCGCAGTTTGCTGGCGGTATATTTCGGATGGTGATGCTTCTCATTTTTTGTTCGTTATTCTGACACAGTTCGCTGGCAGCTGAGTATGCAAGGCTTTGCATATCGGTTTTTGCAGGCACTACTTCTTTGCGGCCGGTGCGCGAGAAGGCCAGTAAATCATCTATGAGCAGGCCCATGTTGAGGGCGTTGGTTTTTATAACACCCAGCAGGCGTTTGGCTTCGGCATCTAAGGTTTGCTCATAGCGGCTTATGAGCATATCGGCAAAGCCGTTTACTGCCCTTAGCGGTGCGCGTAAATCATGACTGACTGAGTAGGAGAAGGCTTCCAGTTCTTTGTTTACTGCGGCCAGCTCGGCTGTGCGTTGCTCTACTATTTTTTCAAGGTTTTGATTAAGGTCGTGTAACTGGGCGGTGCGTTCTTCAATTATTTTTTCCAGGTCGGTATTCATTTGCTGGATTTTTTGCGCACGTGCATAAATTTCCATTTCCATTTCGTCTACTTTGCGCTCCAGCCCTTCAATGTGCTTGTCTTTTTTTACCTGATCTTCCTGGTTGCGGATGTATTCGGTTACATCTTCTACGCGGTGAATGATGTATTGCACTTCTCCGTTTTGGTTGAGCACGGGTTTGTTGATGGGGCTCCACCAGCGCACTTCAAAAGTTCCGTCTGGTCTGCGGATGTCGTATTTCTGCACCGCCATGGTATGGGCGGTTTTGGTTTTTAATACGGTGTTGAGCGAGTGGCGCAGGTTGTTTTCGCCATCGGCAAATTTATCATCGGGGTTGTCGGGAAATACCTCAAAAAGGTTTTTGCCAATGATTTGTTCGCGCACCGTTAGGGTGGCGGCTGCATAGCTGTTGCTTACCGCTGTAATGGTAAAGTCGGGCAACAGAATAAGGTAAAGCCCGGGGGCGTTTTCAAAAAGGGCTTTGTAGTCGGGCTGGGTTAGCGCTTCATGTTGGTTTGGCATTTTTTAAAAATAAAGTCTGTGGGGGCATACAGGTTTATTTTTTGTTGCAGTAAATGTAATGAATGTTTTTCAATTTAAAACAAACCAGTATTTACGTTAACAATTTAATAGTGTCAGTTTTTTAATGGTGCGTTTTTCAGGTTAATAATCTGTTACCAGATTTCGTAGTTTTTCTTTGTTTAAAATTTTAATTTTTCGCTGGTTGCTTTCTATTATTTTGTTGTCTTTAAATTTTTTCAGCAGGCGCGAAACGGTTTCGCGTCTTAGCCCGGCCATGTTTGCAAGGGTTGCTTTGTCGGCAATTATTTCCCCTTCTTTTTCGCTGAATACAAGCATTGAGTAGGCTAATTTTGCCTGTGTGTTGCCCGATAGCATAACCTGCGTGTAGTTAAGTATGCTTAGCTGGCGCTTGTACATAATGTTTAAAATGTGGTTTCTAAGGTCTTTGTTGCTGTCCATAAATTTTTCGATTATGGTTTTGTTCACAGTGCAAAGCGTTACGTTGCTTAAGGCTTTGGTGGTTATAACATTTTTGCTTTCGGGCAGTATGGAGGCGGTGCCTATCATATTGCCCGGACGGGCAATGCCCAGTATATGGGGTTGACTGTTTATGCCGGGTAGTTTTAATATAATGGTGCCGCTGATGATCATGTATAATTTTTTGGATCCTGCGCCTTCATAAAACAGGTACTCGTTTTTTTCAAGTTTTTGGGTGGACAGGTTGTTTTGCAATTCGTTTAGTTCGGGTATGGTGAGTAATGAAGCAAAACACTGATTAAATATTTTACACTTGCTGCATTCGGTCATTTTTGTGGTTTTGTGGTTGCGGGGTGTTTACAGGGGGCCGGTGCTTATACTTCTATCATTTTAAATTGCAGCTTAACTATTTCGCTGAAGTCGTTGCCTATTTCCAGCATGTCATCGTCTTGTTTTTCGTAGTACCAGTGTATGGTTACCTCGCTCGTGCTTTTTAGTGGTTCCAGGGTTTGTAAAATTTCGAGTAGCGAGCGCGATGAGCCGGTGTTGAAATACTCAAGTGCTATGTGAATATTGGTTTGGTATCCGGGTTTTTGTTTGTATTGTTTTATTTTTTCGAGTACCGGCTCAAAAAAATCTGCGGGGTTTTCGGCTATTGATTTTCCGCTGATGCGCAGTTCTCCTGCATTTGAATTGAATTCAACTGCGGGTGTTTTAGTGGTGGGTTGGATTTTAAGCATACTTGCGAGGTATTGGTGCCATGGTTTTATTAATATTCTGCGGCTGGTTATTATTTGTTTGCCGGGTGGGGTAATTTATGGTATCATATACTTGTGTAGTATTAATATTAAAAGACCGAAGGTTAATTTTAAGGGATTAACGGATACAAATAAACAACTATAGTTTTAAAATTTTTGTGATTGTAATCACAAAAACTTAATTATTAGACTAATTGTTATTTGCGGGGTGACGAGTGTTTATTTACCGGCAATTTAAGCGGATTTTTATGCTATTAAATTTTCAATAACAAGCTATCGGTGGGGTAATGGGTATGTTGTTTACCGGGCTGTTTTTTTTCCGGCCTGCTGCAGCAGCCATTCAACGGCTTCTTTTTCACGGGCAAATATTTTGAACGGGGTGGAGGGAGGGTTAAGTTTTAAGAACAGGTTTACGATTATACGCGAAACGCTGTTGGTACCTATTACTGCAGTGGCTATATGAAATTTATCTATCATTTCCTGTTGTGCATAGTGGCGGGCCTCGGGTGTTATAATAAATGAGTTTTGCAAATTACCCAATACTAAAAAATTGCCTTCGCCAAAATGTTTAACTACTGCGCTGTGGTGTTCTTTTGTAGTTTCAAGGGTTATTTCCGCTCCTTCCAATATGTCAATGTGCAGTATGCCGTGGGCATCTACATATAATTCATTGATGGAGGTGGTTATTTTATTCATTCGCAAGGCGAATGTAATAAAATAGCGAACTATTTTTTATAAGACATGCTGTGCCGGTGTTTTTTGCACATCATGAATGTTTACACGAGATTGGTAATCTTAAACTTTGGTAAGAGGATTGCAAATCCCAAGCTCTTAGGTCAAGATTGCAAATCTTGACCAGCGGGATATATCTCTTAATTCAGATTTCGTTTTTCCTTAAACCATCTGTCAAGAATATGATATGCAATCCATCCTACTCTTTCGGCTACATCATCTTTGTGATCTGTATGATAGTAGCCGACAATATGCATGTACTCGTGACAGATATGATATGCATATATGTATGAAAATGGAAGGTCATCATCATCATTTCTCAGTTTTTTATAACATGATTGTATGTAGTGTTTATCCTCTTCTGCATGACCGTATTCATGACTGCATTTTTTCATTATCAGATCTAATTCAAACGTTTCAACTCTGTAAGTGCTGTCAAGTACAACGCTTCCTTTTATTTTTTTACTTGTGCAGGCTTCACCATAATTTTCACACATAAAACTATATTTGTTAAGTGAATCTCTAAACTCCTGAGAATTTAAAACCATGTTTGCTATTTTAATTGCATCGGCAGCAATACTGGAATTTACTTTATGTGTTGCGCTATTGAATGTTCGCAACTTGAGCATAACAGATTTTTGCTGGGCTGATGCGATTTGTGACACTGCTATTAGAAGCAACAGAATTATTTTTTTCATGGTAAATCAACATGTTAATTTATTACTCAGCATTCTTTAAAGTTTCTTCTTCTTTTTTCTGTGAGATAAAATTGTAACCAATACTTAGCGAAAGCCATGGCTGAAACTTATATACCCATTTATCTACCCCCTCAAAAAAGTCAACACCGGAAATTAATCCTACTTGAAAATTTCCTGTAACTGTCCAAACATAACCCCCTCCTAATCCAAGCCCCCATTTTGTTTGCGGCACTTTTTCGTTCACATCATTTAGTGGAACATTGGTTAGGGACGCAAAACCCAACAAAGTACTAGTAGTGCTGTTTTTATGGTAGAACTTATGACCGATATACGGACCTACGCTGTTGCCTGCCATTATTTTTAGAGGATAAATTCTCATTTTAAAAGGCACTGCTAGAATTCCTATATCTGGTTTAGATTTTTTTCTGAAATATGTTTCTAATGTAGTTTTTGAAATACAGTAGTATTTATTTATCTCTGCCATTCCATCGCCTGCATCATTACTTGATAATACCACGACAATTGTATTGTCATCGAATTTTTGTGAAACAATTAATTCTGCATAACTACCTACAGAAAATGTTGGAGTAAGACATGTACTTGATCCTGGGTCAAACTTCCTTAATATATTTTCTACTATGGCGTTATTTTTCATTTGATATACTTCCTTTTCATGTTGAGCATACCCAATAAAAACAGCTAATTGTAAGATTGCGGTAATTATTCCTTTTTTCATGTTTCCCATTTTTAGGTTATTGTTAGTTTAAATTATCTCCATCACCACCACCCCCACCGCCAGCGCCAATACTATAATGGTAACTATGCCCAGCAGGCGGCTGTTTTGTTTTTCGCGCAGGCGTTTGCGGTGGTAGTGGTCGGGTTGTTCATTCATCTTTTTTTTAGTTATTGTTCATATCTCAAAAGGCGAAGTTGGCTGCCACTTCTGCACCTGCCGTTACGTTTAGTGCCTGAGTTTGAAAGCCGCCACCCATGATAGGGGGTAGTTGCGCTTTTACCGTTTGCATACCTGCGGGCACGTTGCTGATGCTGTAATGTCCGGTAGGGTCGGTAAGTATGGAGGGCAGTGCCAGCCCCTCAATGCTTACGGCTACGCCAGCGGCTGGCGAGCCCGACAGGGTTACCGTTCCGCTAACGGTTCCGGTGGCCGTTACTGCGGGGCTTAGTTGTGCATCGCGTTGGGTAATAGTTGCTGCGCTTACTACTATTCCGGGCAGGGTAAGGGTTTGAAAACCTGTTTTGCTAATTTGCAGGGTATAGGTTCCGGGGGGCAGCAGGCCTATAAAGTAATCGCCATCGCTGCCGCTTAGTACGGTTAATCCTGTTTGCACTACTAAAATTTCGGCTTCGTTTATGGGGTTGTTAGTTGCCTGTTCGGTAATGGTACCCATGATGCTGAATTCATCGGGTGATGGGGCTTCGCCCGGTGAGGGCACATATACTACACCCCACTCGCGGGCGCGGTTGCGCATGCTGGGTTTGTTGCCCTCATTAAATGCTGTTTCAATTTCGTTCCATAGTTTAAGTATCAGTTTATCGGCTTCTATGTTTTCGCTTTCAAGAGCTTCCTGGGCTATATTAAGGTTGTCTTTTGCGTTGGCCTGATTAAGGTTTATGCTTACAAAATTGCCTACAGCCGTGCTTACCTCGCCTGCCGAGGGAAAGGTAACGGGTACCTCGCCCGGTATGGCAAGGCGGGCTGCCTCGCCATCGGCAATGTTTTGGCCCCAGGTGGTAATATCGTTTTCAGAGCCTATGTAGGGCAGGGTATTATCGTTTACATCCAGTTGATAAAGGCTGCGTCTGCTTGCCTCTATCAGTCCTCTGCGTATGCCTTTGTTCAGGTTGTCAATAAAATCCTGTTCATAGTAAATGGCAAGTTTGCGTACCTGTGCTATTTGCCCGGTTAAGGAGGTTTGTACATTTTTGGCAGTGCTTACCGCAAGGTATTTGCCATGGTAGGCGGGTTGAAAAATATCAAGCTTGGTAATAGTTCCCGGCATAAAGGGTATTTCGGGTGGGGCAGGTATTGAATCTTTACGGGTTTTGGCATTGCGCAGTGCGGCATCGCGTTGGGCATTGGTTATAGGGCGGTTTATTACAGGCATGGCTATTGGTGTTTAATAGTTGATCATTTGATTTAGTAATTGTTTATATTTCAGGTATTTGTATTTCAAAATGAGGTTTCGGAATCCTTGAATCGGTCATTTGGGTTTCAAAAGGTGGTTTTGCCCTCCATGGAAAGTGCATTTTGGTTTCAAAATGGGGTTTTGTTGTCGGGCAAAAGGCCATTTTAGTTTCAAAATGATGTTTTGCCTTCCACGGAAAGGGCGTTTTGGTTTTAAAATAGGGTTTCACTGTAGGACAACAGGCCATTTTGGTTTCAAAATGAGGTTTTGCTCTCCATTGGAAGTGCATTTTGGTTTCAAAATGGGGTTTAGCTGTCGGGCTAAGTAAGGTTTTGAAACCAAAATGGTTGTTCCAAGGATTCCCAAAGTGCATTTGAGTTTCAAAATAAGGTATGCAAACCTTTGAAACATCTGTTTTGAAACTAAAACAGGGTATAACTGAAAATGAAACAGGATTTTGAGTTTCAAAATACCCTGTTCCCGGTTGTTTACTGTGTTTATTAAAACTTACCGTGCTGTTCATTTTCAATTTACCCTTGTGGTTTTTTAATTGAAAGCGAATGTATTTTTACAATACTGTAAAGACAAGAACCGTTTTATTAACGGTAGGTTTTGTTTTATTAACGGTAAACGGTTGTAGTAACAAAAAAGGTTTCTAAAATAAGGCACCCCGCTGGGGGCGGGGTGTTTTTACTTATAAAATGCTTTGTTTTTAGTTTTGCTTCACAAACTTCTTACTCACTATGCCCTGCTCAGTTTGTAATTGAATAACATACACGCCTTCTGCAAATCCTTTAACATCTATTGTTTTGGCTTGTATAAAGCTGCCGCTTTGCAGCAGACTGCCGGTTAAATCATAGATAAAATAGTCTGATTTACCGTTGATGTTTGTTTGTATAGTTAGCTGGGTATTAGCAGGGTTGGGGTAGAGCCTTATCTCATCATTTTCTTCTTCTTCATCAATACCAATTGCCTCGGGCAATGCTATTTTGCACATGAAAATATCTTTATCATCTATATTAATCCATAAGTCACCTGTCGCTATGATGTAACCATAATCAAACTGAGTCATTTTATAAAGCCAAACATGTTCTGATAATTCCAAATCATATTGCCATTCATCTTCCCAATCTGCATTTAGTTTTTTAAGCCTATGACCTTTTATTAAATAAACACTACCATCAGAAGCCACAAAAAAGTCTTCAAAGGTATCATACTGCCCATCACAAAAAATATGCTCTTTAACAACTTCTCCCTGTTGATCATATTCCTGCAACGTGCCATAATAAATTCCAAATTCACATGGATTATCAAGGTCAGCACGACCATGAACAACAGTATTGCCATTGGGCAGCATTACAACTTTTTCAACTTCAGGTAAAGGTTCATTATTTTGTTCTATGTATAATTGCTTAAAGGCAATTAAATTTCCATACATATCCGTCTTAAACCACCAGTTTTTGCTGCTTGCCCATACAACCCCGTAATAAGCAGAAAAGTCGGGAGCAGGTTGAAAAAAAACAGATATACCGCTGATAATCGTATCAGTAAATACCTGTTTTGTGCTGATCGTGTCTCCGTTGTTATTTAACTTTACTAACACAATACCCTTAGTAAAATGATCACATGCAGCTATATAATTGCTATCAGGGGTATAGCATATATTATAAGCTGAAGTAGATGTTACTGAATCACAAATTATTATTTTAGAAAAAAGCGCATCCCCTTCATCATTAAATTTAGTCAGGCGAAAATCACCAGAGTTTATACCTTGCATATTCGCCATGCCTATCATAAAATAATTATTATCAAACGTTTTAATGGTTGCCCTTACATCATCGGATTCAGAAGGGTATCCTGCATTAAATTGCCACATTAATTCACCATTGCTGGCTGTTTTAATTGCATATTGATTGACATAAACGCCAAAACTACTTGTTTGGGTAGCTAAAACGTATTCCCCATTATCGTTTCTCAATATATCAGAAAAAGGCTGCCATGAAGAAATATACTCATAGCCATCACCACCATAATGATTTTGCCAAACAATCTGCTGCCCGCATACGAGGGCGGGCAGCAGATTGAATAATACAATAATTTTTAATTTCATTTACTCTTTGGCTATTAAACTTCTAAAATGAATATTACCTGTTTCATCTGCCATTTCAAGATAATATGTCCCCCTGCTGGGCGTAATGTTCAGGGCGTGCGGTTGAGCGGCATTTACAATGCCGCTCGGAACATTGAACAATTTGCAATTGTTCTTCATCTCTATTAACCAAATCAATACAAAGAAACTAATTTCTTACTACCCCTTCTTCAACCACCCCATAAAATCATTCCTTCGCCTGCGTGCTACCGGTATCAGCGTGTCATTGATTAAAACAATAAGTGCGTTGTCTTTACAATACTCCTTAACCTGCTTCTTATTAATAATGTGTGATTTATGGGTGCGCATAAAATCGGGCTTGCCTTGCAGTTGTTTTTCAATAGCTTTCATGTTTTTGCTGCACGTATATTTTTTGCCCTTTTGGGTATACACAGTAGAGTAGGAGCCACCTGATTCAATGTGTGTAATCTCAGGCAATGGAATACGATACACCCTTCGTGTATCAATGAGTTGAAGAAAATCGGTTTGCATAACTATTCATGATTTTTTAGGTTAATTGAAAATCGTAAATAAGAGGTATCACTCCCCTCTCTCACCCCGCCCTTGCGAAGGGCTCCGCAAGGGCTAAGGGTTTAATGCCTTAACAAACCTGTATGCCCCCACATAGGTGAGTTATTAAGACAAAGAGCGGGCATGCGTTTAATTTACCTGTGCATAATAAGGGTTTAGCGAGGTGCAGTTATCGGGGTCGCAGGCCATTACCATTTCTAACTCGCTGGTACTGCTGTTGTGTTTAATTTTTACAGCACCCGTGCTGCCGCTTATGTTGTAGGTTTGTTTTACCACACTGCCCGAATCAACATCTGTTGAGCCAATAATTTTGGTGGTGCTGGGGTCATAAATAGTACCCGCTTTTTTGCCGCTGTAAGCAACCAATCGCTCAAAAAAACTGTTCACCGGATTAAAGCCGAGCGAGCCTACCTCAAAGTTGCCACCGTATATTCTCATAGCCAGCCACACATTCAGGTAGCTGTGGGTGGCAACGGTGGTGCCGCCCTGTTTTACGTACAAATTGTTTTTGTCGAACTCAAAGGTGTGAGTGCTTGCGTTGTAAGATGCCGAGGATGTAAAGTAGCCTGCCATGGTTTTTTTTTAATTTTAGTTTATAGTTATTAGTTCTTGTCTCTTGTTTCTTATCGTCCTGTACCGATGTTTAGTCATTCTTAATCGGGGTTTTAAGCTAAATTATCGGAGGCTTTTAAAATCTATTAATTTTATTTGCGGCAAATGTTGCATTAAGAAAACAATAAAAAAATACGTATTTGGAGGCTATTATTTGAGTTAGAAGAACAAATGCACACCACATCAAACGACACCTATAAGCTTGCAAAATCACTAACCACAAGGGAAGCGGGCTATTTCAGCACCTGGCTCATCAGTTCAAAAATTGCACACGCAAGCCATTACATAACCATGCTTGCCCTTATGCGCAAGCAAGAAGAGTATAACGAGGCCGTGCTGATTAAAAAATTAGGCAAAAACAAGGTAACCGAAAATTTTACCTACCACAAAACAATCATGACCACCTGCCTGCTCGATAGTTTAATAGACTACTCCGCCAAAGGCTCAACCGACTACCAGATACATCACCTTATTGAAGCCGCGCGATTAGTATATGAGCGCAGCCTATACACCCTTGCAACCAAACTACTTGAAAAAGCACGCAAAGAAGCAAGCCATTATGAAAAACATTATCTCTTGTTTGAAATATGCAACAGCGAGCGCAAATTGCTCAAACGTGTTTTGCCGCAAGATTTAAAAAAAGCCCTTGAAGCCAACAGCAAAGAGAAAAAGAGCTTATGGAAAAAAATTGAAACCGAAGATGCCTACTCCGCTCTGAATGACGAAATATTTGCACTCTTTGTTGAACACAACCGGGTTAAAACCACCGCAGCCACCGCCCAGCAAACTGCCATTAAGCAGCACCCCATAATGAAAGATGAACCCGCTGCCCAAAGATTTGATGCAAAACTAAAATACCACGAAATTCATGCACTCAACAACCAACTAAGCGGAAACCCCTCTTCGGCTTTGTACCACCGCGAACTGATGATGCAGCTCTGGGACAAGCACCCCCATATGATAAGCGAAATGCCCATGCGCCACCGTATTGATTTAAGTGCCCTGCTAAGCCTGCGCCACGAAAACGGCAAATACCAGGGCTTTGAAGAATTGATACAACGCATAGAAAACATAAAAACACCCGGCAACGAAGAAGCAGATGTAACCCATTTTCGCGAAGTATATTACCTGCGCCAACTCTATCTGCTCAACAACAACAAGTGGAGCGAGGCACTTAACCTAATCCCCAAAATTGAACAGGGCCTGAAACACCACGAAAAATCAATCGGGCAATCACGTTTATTTAATTTCTGGTATAACATAGCCATTACCTATTTAATTTGCGCTGAGTATAAACGTTGCCAAACCTGGGTAGAAAAACTGTTAGACATAAGCCGCAACAATACAGTGCGCACCGATTTGCGCGACTTTGCAGCCATACTCCTTGTTATACTGCACTACGAAACCGAAAAATATGAATTGGTTGAATTTCATTTGCGCAATGTTAAAGACCGCCTTAAAAGAACCAACAAACTTCACCAATTCGAAAAAATTGTATTGCAGTTTTTAGGCAAACTCATCAGCAACCGGCACCATGCCGCTAAAACAAAAGAAATAAGAATACAATTTCTTTCAGCCCTTGAGCAACTGAGCCGGCAGCAAGGCAACCAGAGCCTGCTCGGCTTAGATGAAATCATCATTTGGGCAAAACAAAAAGCAGCCTGACCGGGCTGCTTTTTGCCCTTCCAACTCAAATAATAGCCTCCAATTGTGTAATTTTTTTTAGCATCCTCGGTGCTATCATTGCCGCTGCATTTTACCAATTACCGCCTAAACATATGAACACACAAACACTCAAGTACATGAAGACATTTGCCGACCCCCGCACCAAACGCCCCGGAACATCTTCCGGTACTACTAGTATACCTATGACAAACTCACCCTCACGCATCTCGCTGCCCTTTACCGGCACCACCCCCGAAGTAATACTGGATAAAAGCTCAGGCACCGCCTTTATACTTGGCCGCTGCCTCAGCGCAAATCCGCACGAATTTTTTAAACCCCTTGTTGATTGGGCCAACGATTATGTGCAGGATCCGCAGCAGGTAACCGTAGTAACCATCAATACCGATTATATCAATACCGGCTCAGGCATGGCCTTCCGGCAGTTTTTAGGAGTACTTGCCAAGGTGCAGTACACCGGCCGCAAAATCATCATCAAATGGTATTGCGACAAAGGCGATGAAGACACCTGCGAACTGATAGCAATGATTGAAGAAATAATAAAAGTGAAAATACAACTGGAAATAGGGGGATAGGCATCAGTAAAACAACCCATAAATTTAAAATCCCGTTTCGCGGACTGCGAAACGGGATTTTGTTATTGCTCCCCCTGCTGGACTTGAACCAGCGACCCCATGATTAACAGTCATGTGCTCTAACCAGCTGAGCTAAGGAGGAATTTTTCCCGAAAAAGGAGCGCAATATTAATACAATTGAAACAATTACACAACAACCCCTGAAATTTAAACCGCCTATTACTCAGGCTTTTTTCTGGAAGTAGGGCACTTCATCGTGCGAAACAGCCTCTTTCTGTTGCCAGTAGGCAAGAGTAACCACATGCCCGGTGCGGGTTTTCAGCGCTCTTCCGAAAACAGCATTGGTAGCATTAAAGGTGGCATCGGTAACACCAAGGGTAAATAATTCAGGCGCGGGTGGCGCTTCTGCAGCAGCAGGAGTTGCTTCAGGTGCTGCGCCTTCAACAGGCGGGGCAGCCTGTTTGGGTGCTGCAGCTTTAGGCGGAGGACTTGCCACAACAACGGTTGTGTAGCGGTTATACTCCAGCAGGTCTTTCAAAAACTGAAGTCGCGCAGGCGAAAGATTGCGCTCCACCACAGCACATTTAATACCATCTAAATCTTCAAACTCGTGATTTTTATTGATAGCCATTTTTTAAAAAGCACTTAAAGCATAAATATATTCGTAGAAATGACTGTATAAGCCAACAGCAATAATACCAACAACGCAAATCAGCAGCCCTACCTTTTCATACATACTACCCTGAATAGTTGCAATGGGCTGCTCATTCTTTTCCATAAAGATGGCGCGCACCACTCTTAAATAGTAGTAAAGCGAAACAATCATGTTCAGCGCAGCAATGGTGATAAGAATGTAATTTCCTTTTTCAGCACCTGACGACAGCAAAAAGAATTTGCCGAAGAATCCCGCAGTCGGAGGAATACCTGCTAATGAAAACAAGGAGATGGTCAGTACCCAACTTAACAGCGGATTGGTCTGATACAATCCTTTATAGCTGTCAATGGTTTCTTTTCCTGAGAAAGAGGAGATCAATTGCACCGCACCGAATGCGCCAAGATTAGAGAAGATGTAAACCAGCACAAAATAAACCGAAGAAGAAATACCGTTTTGTCCGCCACCGCTTATACCTATTAAGATAAAACCAACCTGCGCAATAGACGAGAAGGCGAGAAAGCGTTTCATGTTTTGCTGGCGCAGCGCAAAAATATTCCCGATGATCATGGTAACAACCGAAAGCAGGAAAAGCAGGTTATACCATACCTCGGCCATTGGCGCAAAGGCATTATAAAGCGTAGTCAGGAAAATAAAAAGGATAGAACCTTTTGAAATCACCGACAGGAAAGACGTTACAGCAACGGGTGAACCTTCATACACATCGGCCGTCCACAAGTGGAAAGGCACCACCGAAAGTTTAAACGCAAAACCGGTAAACAACAGAATGAAAGAAAAAACCTGCAACGGACTGCCGTCTAAGTATTGCGGCAATTCTGCAAAACTCATGGTTCCTGTTGTGCCATACATCATAGAAATACCAAACAACAAAATACCGGATGAAAATGCTGATGACATAATCATTTTCATAGCCGCCTCTGACGATTGTTTTTTCTCCAAATCAAAATTACAAAGTGCAGCGATGGGAATAGTGCTGAGTTCAAGCCCGAGATAAAAAATTAAAAAGTTACCGCTCGAAATCATAAAGAACATACCCAACAATGAAGAAAGCAGCAGAACAAAAAACTCAGGAAGATGCCTGTGATTTTTCAGCCACTCATAAGATAACAATGAAATAAGTAGGGTTCCGATGTTGAGCATATTCTTCTCAAATGCTATCAGCGGATTTGTTTTAAACATACCGCTGAATAATTCACCTGTAAAATCCATATAGCAGAAACCGGCAGCAACGTTCAGCACCAACAGAGCATTCACAATCTTCAGCACTGTTTCATTGCTTGTTGTATCGCTGATTTTAATGAAAAGCAGAATGAAGATGACCGCAGTCACCACCAATTCCGATTTCATTAATAGTAGTTCGTTCATCTTGTTCAGTTAATTATCACAGTCGGAATTTTACTCATAATCAGTTCTGCGCCCGGAGCAATTAAATCACTGAGCCAGAAAGGTGCAATACCAATCGCCACAATACCCAGCACCAATACAATAGCAGCTAAGCGTTCGTTCCAGGCAGCATCTTTCAATTCTAAAAAGTGTTGATTGGTAATCGGTCCCATTGCTGTTTTTCCAACGGCACGCAAAATGTAAACTGCAGTTACTACAATGGACATACAGGCAGCAATGGTTGCAACACGGTAAAATAGTTCCGGGTTTTGCCATGAACCCATGAACACCGTCATCTCCGCCACAAATCCGCTGAAGCCCGGCAAGCCGAGTGAGCATAAGCCCACAATAAATAACACGCTGCACACGAAAGGCATTATTTTCAAAAGACCACCCAGTTCTTCCACTTTTCGTGTATGTGTTCGTTCGTAAATCATGCCGATAACAGCAAAGAAAAGCGCTGTCATCAGACCGTGAGAAACCATTTGCATCACTGCACCCTCAATGGAAGTTTTGGTAAGCATACCAATACCGAGCAACACAAAACCACAGTGACTCACCGAAGAATAGGCGTTGATGTATTTCAAATCTTTCTGCATCATGGTTGCAAAAGCACCATACAAAATAGCAATGGAAGCAAGGATGATAATGATGGGAGCATATTCTTTTGCCGCTTCAGGCATGAGGTAAGTAGCAACACGCAGACAACCATATCCACCCAGCTTCATCGAAATTCCTGCAAGGAACATTGAACCCGCAGTAGGAGCAGAGGAGTGTCCATCAGGCACCCAGGTATGAAATGGGAAAATAGCAGTGAAAACCCCGAAGCCCACAAAAAGCATTGGAAAGAATATTTTCTGAACTTCAATGGCAATGTGAACCTGCGAAAGTTTCACCATGTCAAATGAGTGAATCCCCGACATAAAATAGATTGCAAATATTCCAACGAGCACCAATGCAGAGCCACCCATCAGCATCAGCGCAAGTTTGTTGGCGCTGTATTCTTTATTGCCGCTTCCCCAAATACCAATCAACAGGTATTTCGGAATTACTGCAATTTCAAGGAAGAAAAACAAGGTGAATAGATCCAGTGAAATGAAAAAGCCGTAAGCGCCAAGCGAAAGGAGCAACAGTAGAAAATAAAACTCCTTGGTCATTTTTTCCACGTTCCACGACATCAGCACGCCTGCAAGAACTACAAAGGCTGTCAGTAAAATCATAGAGATGGAGATACCGTCAACACCTATGTAATATTCAATATTCAGCGGAGCGAACCAGGAATAACGCTGTTCAAAAAGCATTTGCGAGACATTGCCGTTTGCACGTTCACCCATAAAAGCCGAAAGCAGAAACAATGATAATCCAAGTTGAGCAACCGATGCCAATAATGAAATCCATTTTACCTGCTGCCCATTGCGCGAAAGCAAAACGGCTATAGCGGCTGCAAGCGGAATGATTATGAGTAATGATAAATTCATTTCAGTGTCAATACATAAATAAAAATAATCCCCAACCCGATTGCGCCTGCCAGAAAATACGCAGCATATTGCTGCACTTGCCCGCTTTGTAAAGTTTTTGTTTCTTCCGAAATTGTCTCTGATGAACTTCCCAGACGATTAATAAATCCGTCAACAATGGTTTTATCAAACCATGCTGCCGGTTTACCTAAGAGATTGAAAATTACTTTGTGTGTGATGAAGAGGTAAACTTCATCAATGTAGAATTTGTGGTAAGCAGACTTATAAAAACCGCTTAATGAAGAAGAAATTCTATTGGCAATATCATTTTGTGTTTTGTAAAGCCGCAATGCAATGAAAATTCCTGCGAGCCCAAGCAAAACAGGGGCAACAGAAAAACTTAAATGGATTGCAGTTTCAAATGGTTTTCCATCAGAAGTAACCAAATGACTGAACGGAATAAAACCTGCGAATGCTGCGCCAACTCCAAGGAGAATTAAAGGAAGCATCATTACTAAACCGCCTTCACCATGATGTTCGCCATGACTATGAAATTCTTTACTCCAGAAAATATTAAAGTATAAACGGAACATATAAAATGCTGTAATTCCGGAAGTGATTAATGCAATTCCGTAAATCAGCTTATTGTGCTCAAATGCAGCAAGAAGAATTTCTTCTTTGCTGAAAAATCCTGCCAATGGCGGAACACCCGCAATGGCGAGACAGGCAATTAAAAAGGTGATGTGCGTTATCGGCATGTGTTTTCTCAGTCCGCCCATATCATTCATTTCGTTGCTATGCACAAAATGGATTACAGCACCTGCACCTAAGAATAATAATGCTTTAAACATGGCGTGAGTGAAGAGATGAAACATAGAAGCCATGTATCCTAAACCATCTTCATTACCATAACCGGAAACACCCAATGCAAACATCATGTACCCGATTTGCGACATGGTAGAGTAGGCAAGCACACGTTTAATATCCGTTTGTGTGCAGGCAATGATCGCGGCAAACAATGCAGATAAAGCACCAGTGTAGGCAACTAACTCCAGCGCACCCGGACAGGAAATAGCAAAGACAGGAAACAGTCGTGCAACCAGAAAAACTCCCGCTACAACCATGGTTGCAGCATGAATTAAAGCCGAAACAGGTGTAGGTCCTTCCATCGCATCCGGCAACCAGATGTGCAGAGGGAACATCGCTGATTTTCCTGCACCACCAATAAACACTAATACCAATCCCCATGTAAGTGAACTAAATCCTAAGAATGCAGGAGCAATAGCCGAGCGCATGTATTCCGAATTGGGGTCGGTCAGGCGCTGGATCAATGTCTCAAAATCCAGCGTGTGTGCATTGAATGATAAAATCAAAATGCCAATTAAAAATCCTAAATCGGCAAAGCGTGTAACTATAAATGCTTTTTTGGCCGCTGCTACTGCCGAAGGTTTATCAAAGTAATAGCCTATGAGCAGGAAAGACGAAACACCAACCAGTTCCCAGAAAATATAGATCTGGAAAATGTTGGATGACATCACCAGACCAAGCATCGAGAAGGTGAAAAGTCCAAGGAAAGCATAATAGGTTGAGAAGCGTTCTTCACCTTTCATATAGCCCAGACTGTAAATATGCACCATCAGCGAAACAAATGTTACAACCACCAGCATCATTACAGAGATGGGGTCAAGCAGAATACCTATATCAATAGAAACACCGGGAGAAAATTCCAGCCATGAAATTTTCAATGCAGTAATTTTATGATATACACCATCCACTTTTCCGCTGACGAAAAAATAATTGTAAGCAGTCATGAGCGATAAACCGGCTGAAGCCAGAAGCGTACCTGTCCCAATAATTCCCGAAAAATTCTTAAACACGTTTCTTCCGAAAAGTCCGAGCAGCAGAAAGCTCAGCAGCGGCAGAAGCGGAATTAACGAAAGGCTTAGTTTATCAAACATTTTAAAACTTTAAATCACTTGCATCTTCCACATCAATGGACCTGTGACTGCGGTAGAGGTTAATAATAATGGCAATAGCAACTGCAGCTTCAGCAGCTGCAATGGCAATAATAAATATGGTAAAAAACAATCCGTCCATTTTATTTGGCCAGAGGTATTTATTGAAGGCAATAAAATTCAGGTTTACACTGTTCAGAATCAATTCTATTGACATCAGCATCATAATCATATTTCTGCGCGTAAGGAAACCATAAACGCCAATGAAGAAGAGCGCAATGCTTACAACTAATATGTGTGTTAATCCTATGCCCGTCATTTTTCTACCGGTTTTTTCAATGCAATAACAATACAACCAATCATAGCTGCAAGCAGCAGAATACTTACAACTTCAAATGGTAATGAGTAACCAAATTCATTTACTCCAAGCATTCTGTTTCCAATATTAGCAACGTTTGGCTCAATTCCCGGTTCTGTTGTTCCGATGAATTTATGTTGCAAAACCTGTAGCAGTGTAAATCCAAATCCGAAGACTGCTGCCAATCCGCCCGTAATTTTTTTACTCATTTTAGTGTCGGGCAAATTTGAACCGGCTTCCTGTGTAAGAAAAATAGAGAAGATAATCAGCACCACAATTCCGCCAACATAAACTACAATCTGCACAGCCGCAATAAACTCATACTCCAGCCAGAAATAAATGCCTGCAATTCCGATGAGCGAGAAAAGCAGAAATATTGCCGAGCGGAAAATTTTGGTTGTGGTAACAGCAAGAAAACCTGTAACCAGCGTAAACGCAGCCAGCAAATAGAATATGATGTCTTGTGCTGTCATATTATTCAACGCCCTCCATAACTTTTGAGCCGGGTTTATTCAATACTTTGGTCAACTGACTGCGGTCAAAAACACTGTGTTCAAATGCCTGATCCATTTTAATTGCATCCGTAGGACAAGCAGCAACGCATAAATTACACATCGTGCATAACTCCAAGTGGTAAACAAATTTGTCAATCGCTTTTTTCTTTTTGCCTTCAGGTGTTTGTTCAAACTTGGTTACAATCTTAATCGTTCCGTTGGGGCAAGCCAACTCGCAAGCTGTGCAGCCGGTGCATTTGTGCTCGTTCTTTTCGTCATGCGTCATTACTACTTCACCACGGAAACGTTCTGCAAGTTGCGGTTTCTCTTCAGGATAATTCTGCGTAATAATTTCTTTGTGATGCGTGAAATAATAACCCGTTTGCTTCATGCCAACGAGCAGCGATTTCACCGCATTGTAAATATCCTTTATGTATTGTATTGCGCTCATTAAAAGTGCCACCCCATAATTGCTATTGCTGTTGCCAGCAATAAATTAAACATACTAATCGGCAATAAATATTTCCACTCTAAATTCAAAAGCTGGTCAATGCGCAGGCGCGGAAATGTCCAGCGGAACCACATGATGACAAATATGAGAAAGAATGTTTTTCCGAAGAACCAAAGCGAAGAAGGAATGAAATCCATGATGTGATTGAACGCTGCCCACTGCCCGATGTGAAAAGGCATCCAGCCACCAAGAAAAAGTGTTGCGCCAATGGCACACACAATAAAAATGTTCACATACTCAGCTAAGAAGAACAATGCGAAACGCATTCCCGAATATTCGGTGTGAAAGCCTGCAGTCAGCTCTGATTCTGCTTCAGCAAGGTCAAACGGAGCGCGATTGGTTTCGGCAGTTGCTGCAATTATAAAAGTCACAAAAGCTATTAATGCAGGAATATGTCCTTTAAATAACCACCAACCTGTTTCCTGCGATGCAACAATGTCCGTCATTTTAAGACTTCCAACCAAAACAACAATTGCAAGAATGGAAAGTCCTGCCGACAATTCATAACTCACAATCTGCGCACCGCTGCGCATTGCGCCCAACAAAGAATATTTATTGTTGCTGCTCCAGCCAGCCATTAAAATACTGATAACCGCAACCGATGAAATTGCAGAAACATACAATACGCCAATATTCAAATCCCACATTTGAAAGTCCTTTGCAAAAGCAATAGGTGCAAGCAATAACATAGCCGCGATGATTGCAATAACAGGTGCCAGATTGAACAAAAATTTATCAGAACCGCTTGGAGTTAAACCTTCTTTCAACAGAAGTTTAATTGTATCGGCAAAGGTTTGAAACATCCCTTTTGGTCCTACACGATTTGGTCCCAAGCGTATTTGCATGTAGGCGGAAACTTTACGCTCCATCATTACTAATACTAATCCGAGAACGGCAAATAAACTGATTGCCATGGTGCCGACAATAACAAACTCAATCAGCAATGCAATTGCCGGACTGAATGTCTGGTTCAGCCAGGCATCAATGCTATGTGTTATGTTGCCTAAGCTCCACATTATCTGTCAATATCCGGAATTACTAAATCCAAGGTTCCCATCATTGCAACCAGATCACCGATTTTTCCGCCTTTTGCCATGTGGTTAAGCGCAGAAAGATTGGAAAATCCAGGTGAGCGGAATTTAATCCGGTAAGGAGTTGTACCTCCTTCACTCACAATGTAAACGCCCAACTCGCCACGCGCTGTTTCTACGCGTGTATAAAATTCTCCTTTTGGTAATTTCAATACGGCTTTTGTTTTTGCCTGAAAATCTCCTTCGGGAATATTATCAATCAGTTGTTCAATAATGCTGATGGACTGATACATTTCTTTAACACGAACCAGGTAACGCGAAAACGAATCGCAACCGGTTTCAATCACTTCATCAAACTTCAGTTTGTCATAAACCTCATAAGGATATAGCTTGCGTATGTCGCAATTAACTCCGCTTCCTCTTGCTGTAGGGCCAGTGCAGCCGTAGGAGATGGCATCTTCCTTTGAAAGCACGCCAACATTTTTCATCCTGCTTTGAAAAATGATATTACCGGTTACCAGTTCATTGTACTGGTCGGCTTTTTCGCGAAACAACTTTATAAATGCCTTTACTTTTCTCTGAAAATCAGGATGCAGATCAACCATTACACCACCCGGAACAATGTAGTTCATGGTCAGCCTTGCACCACAGGTATCTTCCATAATATCGGTAATGGTTTCACGCTCGCGGAAAGCCAAAAAGAAAGGAGTGAAAGCTCCCAAATCCATTGCCATGGCGCCCCACCACAATTCGTGAGAAGCAATGCGAGTAAGTTCATCCATCAATACACGAATTACTTTCGCGCGTTCCGGCACTTCAATCTGCATTCCTTTTTCCACGCACAAAGCGCATCCGTGATTATTGATGTGTGATGAAAGATAATCCATCCTGCTCGTCACATAAATAAACTGACGATACGTCAAACTCTCGCACATCTTTTCAATCGAGCGATGAATAAACCCAAGATGCGGCTCCACCTTTTTTATCGTTTCGCCATTGAGTGTAACAACCAGTTGCAACACCCCGTGTGTCGAAGGATGTTGAGGACCAATATTAATGATCATGTCGCCCTGGTCTATTGCACTTACTTCCTCCAGCATACTATAATTTAATCATGTTGATAGGGTCTTCAAAATCTTTTCTCAACGGAAATCCTTCAAAGTCATCAGTCAAAATTAATTTTCTCAAATCGGGATGATTTAAGAAATTAACTCCGAAAAACTCTGCTTGTTCGCGCTCGTGAAATTCTGCCGTGCGCCAGATATCACAAACAGTTTCAATTTCCGGTTTGTTGCGATCGAGTTTTGATTTAACAACAATTGAATGCCTGTGAATAGTTGAGGTCAGGTGATACACCATCGTCAAATGTGTTTTCCAATCCACGCAGGTAACGCAAAAGAGGAAATCAAAATCCAGCCCTTTGGTTGAGCGAAGTTGCTGAGCAAACGGCTTCCATTCTGCAGGAGCAACAAATAAGTTTAACCACTCACCACCTTCTTCAAAGGTTGCTGAAGGCAATAGCTCGGTTAATTTTATTTTCAGTTCCTCGGTTGTCATCCTGCTTTTCTATCCTTTTGGTAATTCCTGTTGAGCAGGTTTTTCGGTCTTCATCTGTTCGCGTGTTTGCCCGCTTTTTATTTTTTCCTGCAACGATATTAATGCATGCAACAACGCTTCGGGTCTTGGCGGACAACCAGCTATGTAAACATCCACCGGAATAACATGGTCAGCACCCTTCACCACCGAATAGGTATTATAAAAGAACGGACCACCGCTGATGGCGCAGGCGCCCATAGCAATCACATATTTTGGATCGGGCATCTGATCGTACAAGCGTTTTAAAACAGGAGCCATTTTGTTTACGATTGTTCCCGCAATAATAATAACATCGGCCTGGCGGGGAGTAGCACGCGCCACTTCAAACCCAAATCTCGAAAAATCATATTTGGCCGAAGCCACCGACATCATTTCAATTCCGCAGCAGCTGGTTGCAAACGTAAGCGGCCACAATGAATTTGAGCGCGCCCAGTTGATAACATCATCCAGCTTGGTAAGCACTATATCACCTCCCGGAACAGGATGAACTTCGCCCGGAAAAGGAGCCTGATTTTCTTTAGCTGTTTCTATTGCCATTTTAAAGCACCTTTTTTATGAGCGTATAAAAAGCCGACAAATAAAATAAACATGAATATTATGATCTCCACCAGCGCAAGCCATCCTACACTTTTTGCCACCACCGCCCATGGATAAAGAAACACCAGCTCCACATCAAAAATCAGGAAAATAAGCGCGAACAAATAATAGCCAACATTAAACTGTACCCACGATTTTCCAATCGTTGGAACACCGCATTCATAAGCCTCGCCTTTTACAACGCTGTTATGTTTTTTAAAAAGAAGTTTCGAAACCAATATTCCACCAACAGCAAATACAATTGCACTGATGATTAAAACTATCATGGAGGCCGAACCCATACGCGAAATAATTTTTGTTTGCGCCCAAAGGTAAAAACAAAATCAAATTTGCAAATTCAAGGAAATGGGACTTATTAACACCTTTTTCGATAATAGATTTTATTTAGCTTTGCCCGCTTTTTAAAAAATAAAATCATGAGTTTATTAGTAGTCGGCACCGTAGCCTTTGATGCAATCGAAACCCCTTTCGGCAAAACCGATAAAATAATTGGTGGCGCGGCCACCTATGCCGGCCTTGCCGCATCGTATTTCACCAAAAACATAAACCTCGTTTCCGTGGTAGGCGATGATTTCCCCAACGAAACCATCACCATGATGAACAACCGCCACATCAATACCGATGGCCTGCAAATAAAACAAGGCGAAAAAACATTCTTCTGGTCCGGCAAATACCACAACGATATGAATACCCGCGACACATTAATAACCGACCTCAATGTCCTGGCCGATTTCCATCCCGTTGTTCCCGAAAGCTACAAAAACTGCGACTTTCTCATGCTCGGAAACCTCATGCCCCGCATACAAATGGCCGTGATTGACCAATTACCTGTCCGCCCCAAACTCATTGTTATGGACACCATGAATTTCTGGATGGACATTGCCATGGAAGACCTCCTTAAAACCATCGCAAAAGTAGATGTACTTACCATCAACGATGCCGAAGCACGCCAACTCTCAGGAGAATATTCATTAGTAAAAGCGGCACAAAAAATTCTTGACTTAGGCCCCAAATATTTAGTCATTAAAAAAGGCGAACACGGAGCATTACTCTTCAACAAAGAGAATGTATTCTTCGCACCCGCACTTCCTCTCGAAGATGTCTTCGACCCAACCGGAGCAGGAGACAGCTTTGCAGGTGGCTTCATCGGCTTCCTTGCACAAACAAAAGACATCTCTTTCGAAAACATGAAACGCGGAATAATTTTCGGTTCAGCAATGGCCTCCTTCTGCGTTGAAAAATTCGGAACAGAACGTTTAATTGACCTTTCTCAGGAAGAAGTAGACGAGCGCGTACAGGAATTTGTAGACCTCGTGCAGTTTGATATTGCGCTGGTTTAGTTTTTACCACTAAGAACACTAAGTTTTTTCTAAGTGCCCTTGTGCCCTTAGTGGTGAAACAATTAAAGCGCTTTCAGAATTTTCTTCCCCCTCGATTTAAACCCCGCACTTGCATAAGGCATTTGCTCCTCAATTGCTATTCGCAATTCATTTCTCAAATCAGGATGTTCCTTGCTCAGGTTGTGCAAAACCGTCATGGAAAAAACCTTTGTTCCAATCGTTTCATCCTTATCACACAAAAACTGAAAACAAATATCAGCAGCCTTGCCCTGCAATTTTTCAGGAATAGCAATATCCTGAAATGTCCTGATAGTATTCCGTTTCACTGAATCGTGAACAGGCTTATTTAAATTATCCAGCATCCGCTCAAGGTAAGGACTAACAAGTTCCGGATGTGCCTCTGCACAATAACTCACTGCCCATGCCGCCCGCTGACTGATGACTTCTATATTGCCCAGAAATAAATTCATCAGTTCGGCAAAACGCTTTCTGTCATGGCCTACATACCTGACAATTTTCTCAATAAGTTCTTTGGTGTGATTTTTAAGAAGTTCTTCTCGTAAATTCATGATTGTTTTTCACCACTAAGACCACTAAGCGCACTGAGAAAAATCTTAGTGAACTTAGTGTGCTTAGTGGTAAATTTTTATTCAAAGACAATCAGCGACTGATTTTTCTCCACCGCAGTTCCTTTTACCGCTTTCACACTTTTCACTTTTCCATCGCGTGGCGATTTAATGATGTTCTCCATTTTCATGGCCTCCAAAACTAAAAGCGCATCACCTTTCTTTACTTCATCACCTGCCGCAACATTGATATTTAAAACCATTCCCGGCATAGGTGCTTTTACCTCTTGTATACCTGCAGCAGCCAGCTTATCCATCCCCAGTTCATGCAACAGCGCATCAAATTTATCCTTTACATCTACATTGTATTTATGTCCGTTAACCAGAATGGTAAAGGTTTTTGCTGCTAAATCAGCTTTCACAACTTCAGCAGTAAATGATTTTGTTCCCGAAATAATATGGAACATATTTTTCTTTACTTCAATCATATCCCACGCAAAATCAGCACCATTAACCGAACCTGACTTCCTGCTTTTGTCTGTGAATACAACTTCGGTTTCTTTTCCGTTGTTTATTTTGGCTTTAAATAATTCTTCCATGTTGCAAACCTACTAAAAGAGTTTGCACGTCAAAAACATTTGACTATTTTCGCACCCCGCTTTTGGCCCAGATGGCGGTCCCGATAGCTATCGGGATGGTAGACTTGGCCAAGAAACCTGAATGCCCAGATGGCGGAATTGGTAGACGCGCTGGTCTCAAACACCTGTGGGAAACCGTGCCGGTTCGACTCCGGCTCTGGGTACAAAGAAGGCAGAGATTTATCTCTGCCTTCTTTATTTTTGTGCAGCATGGCATCTGTTTACATTCTTTATTCAAAACAACTTGACAGTTTCTATACAGGAAGCTGTAAGGATTTATCCTACAGGATGGGTCAACATTTCAACAAAGAATTTGCTAAGAGTTTTACTACAAATGCTGATGATTGGGAATTATTCTTTTTCATTGACGAGTTAGATTATACACAGGCAAGAGGAATTGAAAGTCATATAAAAAGGATGAAAAGTAGAACCTACATTCATAACTTGAAAAAGTATCCTGAAATAATTCATAAGCTAAAAACAAAATACAAAGTATAAAATCATTTAGTCTCAAACACCTGTGGGAAACCGTGCCGGTTCGTCCCGATAGCTATCGGGACCGGCTCTGGGTACAAAATAAGGCAGAGATTTTTCTCTGCCTTATTTATTTCCCCTGTTTACTAAAAATGGTTAACGGGGATTTTTGTTTAATGCTTAATCGTAGTTTTGCCACTCTATTCAAAATAAACGTGGACGAAGGTTTTATAAAGTACAGTAGCGCAGAAAAGCAGGAACGTTATGACAAGGCTTATCTTAAAATGGCTTTGGAATGGGCTAAACTTTCACACTGCAAACGCAAACAAGTAGGCAGCCTGATTGTTAAAGAAGGCATGATCATTTCCGATGGCTATAACGGAACCCCAACCGGCTTCCCCAATGACTGCGAAAACCCCGAGGGCGAAACCTGGTGGTATGTTTTGCATGCCGAAGCAAATGCTATTATGAAAGTAGCTCGTTCAACCAACAACGCACGCAGCGCAACATTGTATCTTACACTTTCGCCTTGCAAAGAATGCAGTAAGTTGATTTTGCAGTCGGGAATAAAACGTTTGGTTTATATCAATGAATATAAAGACACAACCGGAGTTGATTTCCTGCGCGATGCGGGAGTAGATGTTCTTCAAATTGCGGAAATCTGAGCATGAGCAATAACTCGTTTCGTCCGTTTATTTATTTTCCAATTCTTTTTGCACTGGTTTTGGTTGGCGGTATTTATGTAGGTGTAAACCTGAATGCTGAAGCTGACCATAATTTATTTAAACCGGTTGTAAAACCTCAGCATCACAAGCTCACTGAAATTCTCAATTACATTGAGCAGGAATATGTAGACACCGTGAGCATGGATTCGCTTACCGAAGAAACAATCACAAAACTACTTCAATCGCTCGACCCACATTCGTCCTATATCCCTGCAAAAGAATTACAAGCTATGAACGAACCCCTGGAAGGTAAGTTTGAAGGAATAGGAGTAGAGTTCAATATTATTGATGATACAATTGTGGTGATTGCTCCAATTTCAGGCGGACCTTCTCAAAAACTCGGCATTCAGCCGGGCGACCGCATTGTAAAAATTGAAGGACAAACCGTTGCGGGCAACGGAATAAAATCAAAAGATGTGATGGACAAATTGCGCGGAAAAGGCGGCACTGAAGTTAACATTCACATTTTCCGCAGAGGTGCAAAAGACCTGATAGAATACAACATCACGCGCGGAACAATTCCAATTCACAGCATTGATGTTGCTTTTATGCTGAATGCTGAAACCGGCTACATCAAAATCAGTCGCTTTGGTGCAACTACTTTTGATGAATACATTGAAGCATTTGAAAAATTAGAAAAGGCAGGCTTGCAGAAATTAATTCTTGACCTGCGCGGAAATCCGGGAGGATATTTGAATGCAGCCAATGATCTTGCAGATGAGTTTTTATCTAACAAGAAAATGATTGTTTATACCGAAGGGAAAGCCCGTCCACGCCAAAACCATTTCGCAACTTCGAATGGTGATTTTGAAAATAAGCCATTGGTTATTTTGGTGGATGAAGGTTCCGCCTCTGCCAGCGAAATTCTTGCAGGTGCTGTGCAGGATAACGATCGTGGAACTATTATCGGTCGAAGAACTTTTGGCAAAGGCTTGGTGCAGGAACAGGTTGATCTGCCTGATGGTTCAGCTATTCGATTAACCATTGCACGTTATTATACGCCCACAGGAAGAAGTATTCAAAAACCTTACACACACAATGTTGAAGAATATTACGATGAGTATTATGAGCGTATTGATAATGGTGAATTGTATAACAAAGACAGCATTCAATTCAGCGATAGTCTGAAGTTTGTTACACCCGGTGGAAAAATAGTTTACGGTGGCGGAGGTATTATGCCGGATGTATTTGTTCCGGTTGATACAACAAGGCTTTCAAAATACCTGTCTGCGGTTTTCAGCAAGGGCTTGGTAAACCAGTTTGCGTTTGATTATGCAGATAAAAACCGTGGTTCTTTAACTGCTTACAAATCTTTTGAAAGTTTCAATAAACAGTTTTTCGTTTCAGAAAAAATGCTCAATGATTTTGTAGGTTATGCTGAAAATAAAGGAGTAAAGAAAGATGAACATGGAATAAGAGTTTCGGCTGATTACATCAAATTACAAATCAAAGCCATCATTGCACGTAATATCTGGAACGATGAAGGTTATTATCCTGTGATACTTCAGGACGATGCTGTTTTAAAAAAGGCATTGGAAGAATTGAAATAAAAAAAGGGCGTTAAGCCCTTTTTTTATTTTAAGGAACATACAAATCAATTACTTCGCTGGCTTTGCAAGCGAATCTATTGTTGTAGTGGTAGTAGTGCTGGTAGTAGTAGTTCCTTCGTCTGTTTTCACAACTTCTGTTTTTGTTTCAGTTGTAGTTTCTGTTTTGTGTTCTCCTCCGCATGATGCGAAAATGAATGTTCCCGCAGCGAAAAGAAGTGTAAATAATTTGTTCATGTTATGGATTGGTTTTTAAAGATTAATAATCAGTCAAATGTATTCCTAAAATCAGCCTTAATTTTTTGATAATCCAAAAGTATTGAAACCGATTTTGTTAATAACCTCTATTTTTACACACTCTAAAAAAAGCACAATGATTAAAAAAATAATGTTGCTCGGTTCGGGCGAGTTGGGAAAAGAATTTGTGATTGCTGCCAAACGCATGGGGCAATTCGTTATTGCAGTTGACTCGTATGAAGGTGCACCCGCCATGCAGGTTGCCGACACCTTTGAAGTGATTGATATGCTGGATGGAAATGCACTTGATAGCATTGTTGCCAAACACAAACCTGATTTAGTGGTTCCCGAAATTGAAGCTATTCGTACCGAGCGGTTTTATGAATATGAAAAGCAAGGAATACAGGTTGTTCCCAGCGCCCGTGCTGCAAATTTTACCATGAACCGCAAAGCAATCCGTGATTTAGCTGCAAAAGAATTGGGCCTGAAAACCGCTAATTATCGTTTTGCAACTACTGCCGAAGAATTTAAGAAAGCTGTTGCTGAAGTGGGGATTCCGTGTGTCGTGAAACCGCTCATGTCTTCATCGGGCAAAGGACAAAGCACCATTAAAAGAGAAGCCGATATTGATAAAGCCTGGGAAATTGCAACTACCAAAAGTCGCGGTGATATTCAGGAAGTGATTGTTGAAGCATTTGTAAAATTTGATACAGAGATTACATTGTTAACAGTAACACAGAAAAATGGTCCTACGTTGTTTTGTCCACCAATTGGTCATAGACAGGAATCGGGTGATTACCGTGAAAGCTGGCAACCGGTGAACATCGGTAAAAAGGAATTGGAAGAAGCGCAGGATATGGCAGAAAAAGTTACCCGCGCTTTAACAGGACAAGGCATTTGGGGAGTTGAATTTTTTCTTGGTGAAGATGGTGTTTACTTCTCGGAGCTTTCGCCCCGCCCGCACGATACCGGTATGGTAACCTTGGCAAGAACACAAAATTTTTCTGAATTTGAATTACATCTGCGCGCTGTTCTTGGCTTGCCAATTCCTGAAATAAAATTAGAAAAAGCAGGAGCAAGTGCAGTAATTCTTGCAGATAGAATTAGTCCAACTGCACCACATTATGAAGGTGTGGCGGAAGCATTGAAAGAGCGAGGTACCGATATTCGTATTTTTGGAAAACCTACTACTCGCCCCAATCGCAGAATGGCTGTAGCATTGGTTTCTGACAAACCGGAAGCAGATATTTCTGAGTTGATTGAAAAAGCAAAAAAGACAGCAGCTAAAGTGAAACTGAATTATTAATTCAGCTTGTAGATTTTTCCGGGAAGAGAAGAAACAACTCCCGAGAACTCCATATTTAATAGCGTTGCAGCTATTTTGCTCATGCTCATTTTTGCAGCCGCAGACAGTATATCAATATGCAGTTGCCCTTTCTCGGATAAAATAGCTGCAATAATTTTTTCATCAGCACTCAGTTCAACAAATAATTCTTTCTGAACAATTTTTTTCTTTTCAGTTTTTGTTTCCCAGCCCATCATGTAAGCAATTTCTTTTGCTGAAGTTACCAGTGCAGCTTTATTACGGCTGATAAGCCAGTTGCAGCCTTCAGAGTATTTGTCTTTCACTCTTCCGGGAATTGCGAATACATCACGGCTATAACTGTTTGCAATTTCTGCGGTGATAAGTGAGCCACCTTTATTGGTGCTTTCTATCACTAAAATTGCATCTGCAATTCCTGCAATTATCCTGTTCCGTTTCGGAAAATTTTCAGGAAAAAATTCTGTTTTTGATGGATAATCTGTTATCAAGGCACCATTTTCAATAATTTTTTTTGCAGTGTCACGGTGAATGGAAGGGTAAATAATGTCAAGCCCGTGCCCAAGCACAGCCAGTGTTTTCAGATTATTTTTCAGGGCAGCTTTGTGTGCGCAAATATCTATGCCATAGGCTAAACCGCTTGCTATAGTTATATCTAGCGGAGTTAAGTCCTCAATAATCTTTTCGCAAACTTCTTTTCCGTAATCAGTTGCTTTTCGTGTTCCGACTACGCTCAGAATTTTTCCTGAATTAAAATCGTAATCGCCTTTCGTATAAAACAAGACAGGACTATCATCGCAATTTTTCAACCTGTTTGGATATTCCTTTTCTGTAAAGAAATAGGTTTTGATCTTATGCTTTTCAATGAACTTAATTTCTTCTTCTGCGCGTTCAAAAACATCGGCAACGCTTATCAGTTTTGCAGTGGCAGCGCCAATTCCCGGTATTTTCTCAAGATGAACTTTCTTTTCGCTGAACACAGCCTCAACACCTCCGCAATAAGCAATAAGTTTCTTTGCGGTAATGTCGCCAATCCCCGGAATAAGGGTAATTGCAATTTGATAAAGCAGGTTGTTTTCTGACATGTATCGCCAAAATTTGCCGAAAAATTATATAAAATATGTTATGCGTGCATAATTAATTTCTAAATTCGCTGCCTTTCAAAGAGTTCAGTACTCAATTTAATAACCCTTTAATTGTTACTTTTTTTATGAAATTGAAATCTACTTTAGTTTTCAGTGCAGCCTTGTTTTCTGTTTTCTATGTAAGCGAAACTTTTGCACAATCTACATTTGAACAAGTCCATGCAGTTTTTCAGGCAAAGTGTACTGCCGGTTGCCACAGCAGTGGATCTCCTTCAGGAAATCTGAACCTGAGTGGAACAACCGCAGATGTTTATAACAGGTTGGTAAATGTTAATCCAACAAACCCTGTTGCAGCCGCTAATGGACTTAAAAGAGTAGACCCGGGCTATGCACACCGCAGTTTTTTAATGAAAAAGGTAAATAATGGTTTAGACATTCATAATGATTTGGAAACAGGCGAAGGAAATACAATGCCTGATGGTCAACCGGCACTGTCTTCTGTAGAAAAGGAACTAATCCGCCAATGGATTATTTGGGGTGCGCCCGATACAGGAAATGTTTACAATGAACATTTAATTTCAGCCTATTATAACGGTCAGGGAATTCCTGAAGTAGAGGCACCTCTCACTCCTGAAGAGGAGGGCAGAGAAGGCTATCAGGTTCGTTTCGGACCTATTTTTGTAGAGCCGGGTGGAGAGTTTGAATTATTTCAGGTATATAAAACAAAGACAACCGAAGACAAGGAAATAATTGAAATGAAATCAAAAATGTCGCCTTATTCACACCATTGGGTAATGCGCGAATTGGAAGCCTCTGCAGCTGATAATTTAGGAGTGGCACCGGTTGATGGTAATGATTTTACTACACAGGCTTTTGTGTTTCAGTATTCAAAATACATGGGAGTGTGGCAATTTTCCGGAAGTATTGATTTGCCCGAAGGTACAGCCATTTTCCAGGATTCGGGAGCTGTGGTTTTACTTAACTTGCATATTCCTAATTATAATCAGGACTCAATTCTGGCAGCTACCGGTTATATTAATTTTTACACCCAACCTGCAGGTAGCGGAGCTGTAGAAATGAAAACCGATTTGGCAACTTATGGCGCCCCCAATCCATTTTTGCTTAACATTCCACCTACCGGACAGCCACATACTTTAGATTTTCCTTTTACTATTCCAGGTGAGACACGTTATTTCTGGTCGATACAAGGACACACTCACCAGTGGGGAATTGATTACGATATGTTCCTGAGAAATGGAGATGGATCAAAGGGCGAACTTATTTATGAAGGTTTTTATAACACGGACTACACCTTTAATCAGGGTTATTGGGATTATACTCATCCTGCCATTCGTATCTTCAATCCCATGCTTGAAGTGGATATGAACAACGGGATGATTTTTGAAGGAACCTGGTTAAACAATGGACCCGATACTGTTCCGTTTTCTTTTACTACACAGGGTGAGATGTTTATTACTTACTATCAATACACCACTCAATTGCCTGCTTCATTAAAAGATGATAACAGCTCAGTAGCTGAATTGGAGGTTTACCCAAATCCTGGCAGCCAGAATATAAATCTCAGCTATACGCTGAAAAACACCGGGCATGCCTTGGTAGAGTTGTTTAATATTACCGGCTCAAAAATAAAAACCGTTGTAAATGCTCTGCAAACTGCAGGTAAACACATACTTAAAATAAATTCGCAAGACGAACAACTGGCTCCCGGCACCTACATGGTTAGAGTAACAGTGGATGGAAAAACAACCAGTAAACAGATGGTAACGGTTAATTAAATTTGCTTTTTGCGTTAAAGTATTATATATTTGCGCAGATTTTACGGAAAACAGACAGCGGGGACCAAAAGTCCCCGCTTCATTTGTAGGAAATGATAAGCGAAACAAGAGTAAAAGAATTAGTTGAAGAAAAGATAAAAGGCACAGAGCTTTTTATTGTGGAAGTAAAGGTGAGTGGAGGAAACAGAATAAGCATTGCCCTTGATCGTCCCACAAAACTGAATGTAGGCGATTGTGCAGAGGTAAGCCGTTTTGTTGAAGCAGGATTAAACCGTGATTTGGAAGATTTTGAAATAACAGTTTCTTCGCCCGGATTAGAACAGCCATTGAGAGTGCTGAACCAGTTTTTAAAACACCAGGGCAGAAATGTAAGAGTGGTGTTGAAAGACGGAAGATTGCTCAGAGGGAAAATGACTGCTGCAAACCAAGAAGGAATAACATTGGAAGTATTTCGCGAAAACAAAAAGAAGAATAAAGAACAAACACAAAATGAACCAGTAAACCTTAAATACCCGGAAATAAAAGAAACTAAAATTGAAATAACTTTTAAATAACAAATCAAAATGAGTAGTAATAAGATTAATCTCAGCGAACAGTTCGCAGAATTTAAAGAAAGCAAAAACATTGACCGTACCAACATGATGCGAATCATGGAGGAAGTGTTCAGAGCTGCCATTATTAAAAAGTATTACACAGATGAAAATATCGACATCACTGTAAACGTTGATAAAGGTGACTTGGAGATATGGCGCAATCGTAAAATTGTTGCTGATGATGATTTGGATTTGGAGAATCTTGAAATTCCACTTTCTGAAGCGTTGAAAATTGATCCTGATTTTCAGATTGGCGAGGAAGTTACCGAGCCGGTTGTGTTGGCAGACTTTGGCCGCAGAGCGGTTCTTGCTATTCGCCAGAATTTGAAAGGCAGAATTGATGATTTGGAAAATGAAGGTATTTTCAAAAAGTACAAAGACCGCGAAAGCGAAATCATTACCGGAGAGGTTTATCAGGTTTGGAAAAAAGAAACACTGGTGCTGGATGATGAAGGCAACGAAATGATACTGCCTAAAACAGAACAAATTCCTTCTGATTTTTTCAAAAAAGGCGATACCGTTCGTGCGGTTATTGAACTGGTTGAAATGAGAAATAACAAACCGGCAATTATCCTTTCAAGAACATCGCCTAAATTCTTAGAAAGATTATTTGAGCAGGAAGTTCCTGAAGTGTTTGATGGATTAATTACTATTAAGAAAATTGACCGTGTACCGGGTGAAAGAGCAAAAGTTGCAGTTGAGTCTTATGACGACCGTATTGACCCGGTTGGTGCATGTGTAGGTATGAAAGGTTCACGTATTCATGGAATTGTTCGAGAATTGAAAAATGAAAATATTGATGTGATTAACTACACAACCAATAACCAACTTTTCATTCAGCGTGCATTAAGTCCTGCAAAAATCACCAGCATCTCCATTGACGAAGAAAAGAAAAGAGCGGATGTGTTTTTAAAACCCGATCAGGTTTCTTTGGCAATCGGAAAAGGCGGTCATAACATCAAACTTGCCGGAAAACTTACCGGTTACGAAATTGATGTTTACCGCGATACCGATGTAGATGTTGAGGATGTTGACTTAGATGAATTTTCAGACGAAATTGAAGGTTGGATTATTGATGAGTTGAAAGGTATCGGTTGCGATACAGCAAAATCAGTAATTGACATCGGTTTCGAAGACTTGGTAAAACGTACCGACCTTGAAGAAGAAACAGTAAAAGACGTTATCAATATTTTGAAATCAGAGTTTGAATAAATAATCTTTGTCACACTCAGCGTTCCCGATAACTATCCGGACGAAATGTTTAGCAACAGATTTAAAGAAAATAAATACATTAGCAGATAGATATGTCAGAAGTCCAGGCTCCAAAGCGATTAGCCAAAGTAGCAACAGAACTCAACCAGAGTAAGGATACTATCCTTGAGTTCCTTAAAGCAAAAGGCTTTAACGTTGAGAATAATCCCAACGCCAAACTCGATTCGGAGCAGTACAATGTGCTTGTAAAAGAATTTCAGGCTGATAAATCACTGAAAGAGCAGGCAGAGAAAGAACTAAACCGTCTGAAAAAAGATGCTGCAGCACCTGCTGTTGTTGAGCCTCCTGTTGTTGCTGCTCCTGCAAAGAAAACACCTGAACCTGAGGAAATCAAAAAGCCTGAGCCTGTGGTTGAAGCTCCGGTAGTTAAGAAAAAGGAAGAAGAAGTTATCAAAGCAAAAGCCGACAAACTGGAGATTAAAACCAAAGGCACTATTGATCTTGATGCACTGAATCAGAAAACAAAACCCGCAAAAAAATCAAAGAAGAAAGAGGAAGTAGTAGAAGAACCAAAGGTTGAAGAAGTTGTTCCGGTAGTTGAGGCAGTTGTAGAAACTCCTGTTGTTGAAGAAGAGGTAAAAGAAATTCCGAAAGAAGAAAACCTGCACAAAACAGAATATACAAAACTGAAAGGTGCAACGGTTCTTGGCAAAATGGAATTGCCTGTTGATAAAGAAAAAGATAAGAAAAAACAACCGGTTGCTTCTTCTAATGACAACGATCCAAACCGTAAGAAAAAACGTAAGCGCATCCGTAAAGATCTGGAGCCTGCAACGGTTGATAAAGCTGACAAAAGCCGTCCGCGCGGACCACAGCCCAAAGCAGAACTTACGGATGAAGAAATTCAGAAACAGATCAAAGAAACACTCGCTCGTTTGAGTGGTTCGGGAGGAAAATCAAAATCATCAAAATACCGCAGAGAAAAGCGTGAGGATATAAGAAACAAATTCGAGGCGGAGCAAGAGCAGATTGCAACAGAAGGAAAGATTATTAAAGTTACCGAATTCGTAACAGCCAATGAGTTGGCAAAGCTGATGAATGTACCTGTAAACAGCATTATCTCAGCTTGTATGTCACTTGGTTTGTTTGTTTCTATCAATCAGCGTCTGGATGCAGAAACCTTAAATATTGTTGCCGAAGAATTCGGACACAAAGTTGAGTTCGTGAGTGCCGAAGTACAGGAGGCAATCAAAGAAATAGAAGATAAGCCTGAAGATTTGGAGTCGCGTCCTCCTATTGTTACTGTAATGGGTCACGTTGACCATGGTAAAACTTCATTACTTGACTATATCCGAAAAGCAAACGTAATTGCCGGTGAGGCGGGTGGTATCACCCAACACATCGGGGCCTACAGCGTTACACTTGATAGCGGCAAAAAACTAACATTCCTTGATACTCCCGGTCACGAAGCGTTTACTGCTATGCGTGCCCGCGGTGCGCAGGTTACCGACATTGCCATTATTGTGGTTGCTGCTGATGATAACGTGATGCCGCAAACACGTGAGGCAATTAATCACGCACAGGCTGCCGGAGTACCCATGGTTTTTGCAATCAATAAAGTAGATAAGCCGGGCGCAAATCCTGAAAAAATAAAAGAAGAATTAGCCAACATGAATTTGTTGGTTGAAGAGTGGGGAGGTAAATTCCAAAGTGCAGACATTTCTGCCAAACAGGGAAAAAACATTGATACACTCTTAGAAAAAGTTTTACTGGAAGCAGAGATGTTGGATTTGAAAGCAAATCCTAAACGTAAAGCTACCGGTACAATTATAGAATCAGAGCTGGACAAAGGACGGGGTTATGTTTCAACCATGTTGGTCGAGGCAGGAACATTAAGAATAGGTGATATTATTCTGGCAGGTTGTTACAGCGGAAGAGTAAAAGCTCTTTTCAATGAGCGTGGCGGAGCAATTTCAGAAGCAGGTCCTTCCATGCCGGTGCGTATGCTTGGCTTGAGTGGTGCGCCACAGGCTGGTGATCGTTTCAACGTAATGGATGATGAACGCGAAGCAAAAGAAATTGCAACAAAACGTTTGCAACTGCAGCGCGAGCAGGGCTACAGAACACAAAAGCACATCACGCTCGATGAGATCGGAAGACGTATTGCAATCGGAGACTTCAAAGAATTGAACGTGATTATTAAAGGTGACGTGGATGGCTCTGTTGAGGCACTTTCAGATTCATTAATTAAACTTTCTACCGATAAAATTCAGGTGAATATTATTATGAAAGCAGTTGGTGCCGTTACAGAATCTGACGTTCTGCTTGCTTCAGCATCTAATGCAATCATCATCGGTTTCCAGGTGCGTCCTTCGCTTAATGCGCGTAAACTGGCAGAACAGGAACAAATTGATATCCGTCTGTATTCTATTATTTACGATGCAATCAACGAGTTGAAAGCAGCGATGGAAGGTATGTTAGCTCCTGAATTTGAAGAGAAAATTGTTGGTAATATTGAGGTACGTGAGGTTTTCAAAATCTCTAAAGTTGGAACTATTGCAGGATGTATGGTGCTGGATGGCGAGGTTACCCGCCAAACAAGTGTACGTGTAATCCGTGATGGCATTGTAGTTTATACAGGCGAGCTTGGCTCACTCAAACGTTTTAAAGACGATGTAAAGGAAGTAAAAGCCGGTTACGAGTGTGGATTGAATATCAAAAATTTCAACGACATCAAAGTTGGTGATATCATTGAAGGATACAAACAAGTTGAGGTAAAACCTAAGTTGTAATTCTGAATGAATATGTAAATAAAAAGGGGCGAGAAATCGCCCCTTTTTATTTACATATTATATAGTTCTTTATTGAAACAAAATACTTCCTTCCAGAATACTTCCGCCTTTAAAATAAGATAAATCAGGATTAACACACATCACAGGAATTTGTGATTCATTGTTAATGATTTTTTCGTTTTCAGGCCCAATGATAAATTCAATAACCACATCTTCTTCCTTCTCCGTCATAATCATCAGCAGGTCGGCATTTTCCTGAGCAGAATAGCGCAGCAACTCTTTTACATAGTTACCTTTTTGCCCCGCTTCTTCAACATGTTTAACATTGTTTTTGGCAAGAAACGATTTTGCAAAAGCAACATTCTTCTTCACCTGATTAGCAATAAATTCGTCAGATTCGTATTTCGCATACACTTTTACTTCTGCATCAAAAATTTTTGCCATCACAATAGCATGAAACACCTTCTGTTTCACTTCTTTTGATCCGTCCATTGGCATTACAATTTTCTTGTAACCATGTGCAGCCGGCTTCTTCTTCTGAACAATAACAACAGGCACAGGTGAAGAAGTAACAACTTTCACCGCCCATGCACCCAATACTTTCTGGTTTAGCCCTACAACACCGTGTGTACCCATCACCAGCAAACGCGCTCCGCGCCTTTTTGCCGTCTCGCCAATCGTTGTAAAAATATTTCCTTCAGGAAGTTCAAATCCTGCTTTTATTCCGCTTTGTTTAAGAATAGAGTCGCACTGTTGCTGCATCTTTTCTTCCAGCGCAGCAATTGTTTTTCCTTCCTTTTTCAGTTTTGCTTTGGTTTCGGGAGTAACAATGTGAACCAACAATAGTTCGTCATTTCCCTTTTTGGCAATTTCAATGGCATGACTTACCGCGCAATCTGCAACATCAGTAAAGTCGGTGGGTATCAATACCAGATTTTGTCTGTTTTTCTCTTCCATTATTTATAAGTGTCAACAATTTTTTGAATTTCGGCTAGATGCCTTTGTTTTGGCCCCTCACGTAGCCGCTTTGAGAAAAATGTGAAGTATTTATGATTATTCAAAAACTTTACCTGCAAGCGGTTCCAGTCTTGTTCATTTGCAATTAGGTTGTTTTCAGTCATCTCCCTGAAAAGTGATGAAGCAATAAACTCAAAGTCTTCGCGCCCCAGGTAATCAAGGTCTGCATCACAGAGTATTTGCTCTAAAGTTGTTTTAGGCGTTTGCGGAATTTTTGTAGCCATAATAAGTCCGCATACCACCTCAATCTGTTCTGGGCTATAACCAAAGTCAGGTAATGACTCGCGGGCTATTTCGCAGCCCATTTCTTCATGATTTTTATAGGTCTTAAGGAACCCGCAATCGTGATAAAGCGCCCCGGTCTTAAGCAAAATAAGATCATCATCCCTTACATCCTCAATCTCGGCAATCATAATAGAAGCATTCAATACATCAACAGTATGATGAAACCCGTGATAATAAAGATTGGAAGCCAGTTCTTCGTTAAGTTTTTTAACGATGAAATATTTAGCCGCTGAGTAGTTCATATCCTTAATTCTGCCAAACCTACATTTTTTTTGATAAATGTCAAAAACGAAGGTTTAACGGCAAACAAAGATTTAGGTTTTCATTTCCTACTTTAGCCCTGATTTATGATAGCAAATGCAATACAAATAAGAGAAGGTAAAAAGGAAGATTTGCCCGCAGTATTAGCACTTATAAAAGAGCTGGCCGAATACGAAAAAGCCCCGCACGAAGTGGAGGTAACTCTTGAAGAAATGGAGAAACATGGCTTTTCCGAAAATCCTGTTTTCAGTTTTTTTGTAGCCGAAACCCCGAGCGGCATAGTAGGCATAGCTTTATACTACATAAAATACTCAACATGGAAGGGCCCCTGCATATTTCTCGAAGACCTGATAGTTACCCAAACCCAGCGCAGAAAAGGTATTGGCGCGCTTCTTTTTCAAAAAATGATTGAAAAAGCAAAAGAAATGAAAGCCCCGCGCTTAGAATGGCAGGTATTGGAATGGAATCAACCCGCCATCAACTTCTACAAAAAATACAATGCAACCTTAGATGCAGAGTGGCTGAACGGAAAACTGGTTTATTCGCAGTTACAGGAATTTAGGACTGAACAGAATTTGTAATATTGTAAAATGAAGAAACTATTATTTTTTGCATCAGCCTGTTTGTTCTTGCAATGCCATTCTCCCGAAACTAAAACCAATAATACTATTTACGTGAAAGATCCTCATTCCTATTCCCAACCCGAAAAAGCGGTTGTTAAACATCTTGACCTTGATTTTTTAGTTGACTTTGAAAAACAAATGCTCACAGGAAAAGCGACTTATACTATTCAGAATAACAACTCAACCGAAATTATTTTCGACACAAAAAATCTGAGCATTGAAAAAGTAACAATTGGCGAAAAAGAACAAGGCACAAAGTTTTCGTTAAGTACTAACGACAGTATTTTCGGACAGGCATTGACCATTAATATAGAAGAAAATACTTCAAGAGTGAATATTTATTATTCAACCACCAAAGGCGCTGAAGCATTGCAATGGCTTACTCCGCAGCAAACAGCAGGCAAAACACAACCTTTTCTTTTTACTCAGGGCCAAGCCATTCTCTCTCGCACCTGGTTTCCTTGTCAGGATAGTCCGGGCATCAGGTTTACTTACAATGCAAAAGTTACAGTTCCAAAAAATCTGTTGGCTGTGATGAGTGCTGAAAATCCTGTTGCTAAAAACGACAGCGGTGTTTATAATTTTACCATGCCGCAGCCAGTTCCCGCTTATCTGGTAGCTTTATCAGTTGGTGATATTGAGTTCAAAAAGATAGGTGAACGCACAGGAGTTTACGCTGAGCCTGTAATGCTTGAAAAATCTGTTTATGAGTTTGCCGACATGGAAGATATGCTCATCAGCGCAGAAAAATTGTATGGAAAATATCAATGGGGACAATACGATGTTATAGTTCTTCCGCCCAGTTTTCCTTTTGGAGGAATGGAAAACCCTCGTTTAACTTTTGCAACCCCAACTATTATTGCAGGCGACCGTTCGCTTACTTCTTTAGTTGCGCATGAGCTTGCGCATTCATGGTCAGGAAACTATGTGACTAACGCAACCTGGGATGATATATGGATGAATGAAGGTTTTACCGTTTATTTCGAGCGTAGAATAGTAGAAGCCATTTATGGAAAGGAATATGTAGAAATGCAATGGCAATTGGGTTTACAGGATCTGGAAGCAACATTGGAAGAGTTTGAAGAATCGGGTGAAGAATCATCCTTGAAACTTCATTTGAAAGGCAGAAACCCTGATGACGGTTTAAGTGATATTCCCTATGAAAAAGGCGCGCACTTTGTTTTGTTGCTGGAGCAAAAAGCAGGAAGAGAAAAGTTAGATAAGTTTCTGAATGACTATTTCAATGCACATGCTTTTAAAACAATCACTACCGAAGAGTTTTTGAAATATTTAGATAAAGAGTTCATCAAAAAATATTCGTTGGATGTGAATGTGGATGAATGGGTTTATAAAAACGGACTTCCTGCAAATTGTCCGCGCGTTGTTTCTGTAAAATTTAAAACAGTAGAACAGGCTTTATTCTCGTGGAGCAAAGGAACAAAGCCGGAATTACTTCCAACCAAAGAATGGACCTGCCATGAGTGGTTGCACTTTATCCGCAACCTTCCCGGTAATATCAGTGCTGCTGAAATGGAGGTATTGGACAATGCTTTTCATTTCACCAATTCAGGAAACTCAGAAGTAGCAGCGGCCTGGTTTGTTCAGGCAATCAACAGCAATTATAAAAATGCTTATCCCGCTATAGAAACCTTTTTGATGAATGTAGGAAGAAGAAAATTCATTGTTCCGCTTTACAAACAGTTTGTTAAAACCGAAGAAGGAAAAAAACTTGCGTTGGAAATTTATGCAAAGGCAAGACCTAATTATCATGCGGTGGCTGCAATTACCTTGGATGAGCTGTTGGGATATAAATAATAGTTTGTCACACCGAGCTTAGTCGAGGTGCATAATTATAATAGCCCTTCGACTAGGCTCAGGGTGACAGAAAAATACCATGCAAAACGAACGCAGAAACTTCCTCACTAAAGTCGGCAAAGCAGCAGGTGCTTTAACCATTGGTTCATGGCTTGACCCATTAAATGCTTTGGCTATTGATGAGGCTTTTGAAAGAGTTAAAACACTTTCTCCGCTTGCAGTTGCTGAAGATGAAGATTTTTGGAAATGGGTGCGCCAATGTTATACGGTTAATTACGACATCATTAATCTTAACAATGGTGGCGTAAGTCCGCAACCCAAAGTAGTACAGGAAGCGTTTGAGAATTATAATCGAACCAGTAATTACGGACCATCTTATTACATGTGGCGTATTATTGATCAGGGACGCGAACCTTTGCGCAGAGAATTGGCTGAACTGGCAGGCTGCTCTCCTGAGGAAGTGGTTGTAAATCGTAATGCTACCGAGGCATTGGAGACCATTATTTTCGGATTGAATTTGAAGGAAGGCGATGAAGTAGTGTTGTGTAAATACGATTATCCCAACATGAAAAATGCCTGGCTGCAACGCGAGAAAAGGGATAAAATAAAATTAGTGTGGGTTGATATTCCTGTGCCTGCTGAAAACGATGAGGAGCTGGTTTCCATTTATGAAAAAGCATTCACCAACAAAACCAAAGTGGTGCATGTTACGCATGTCATCAATTGGACAGGACAAATTTTGCCGGTAAGAAAAATTGCTGATAAAGCACACGCAAAAGGAATTGAAGTATTGTGTGACGGAGCACATTCATTCGCACACATCGAGTATAAAATCTCTGATCTGGATTGTGATTATTTCGGAACGAGTTTGCACAAATGGTTGTGTGCACCGTTTGGCTCAGGAATGATGTTTATTAAAAAAGAGAAAATAAAAAACATCTGGCCGCTCTTTGGAGCTGACAAACCTGAAAGCGATGACATAAGAAAATTCGAATCGCAGGGCACGCGCAGCTTTGCAACAGAGCAGGCCATACGCAATGCCATTGAGTTTCAGTTATTGATTGGCATCAAAAGAAAAGAAGAACGTTTGCGTTTTCTTAAAAACTACTGGACAGAAAAAGTAAAAGATATTCCCAAAGTTAAATTCTATACTTCACTGAAAGCTGAGTATTCCTGTGCGCTTTGTTGTGTAGGTATTGAAGGTATCAAACCTTCAGATCTGGAAAGCGAATTATTCAACACGTATAAAATCCATACAACCACCATTGATTTTGAAGCAGCACATGGAGTGCGTGTAACACCGCATGTTTATACTTCGCTGCGTGATTTGGATTTATTGGTTAAAGCGATTAAAGAAATTGCCGCGAAATAATCAGTTGAGATTTTTCACTAATAACTGAACAGTTTTTCTGCTTTTTAATTCCAGCAACGTTTCGGTGTTTTTAGTAACGCGGTCAATCGTTTGCTGGTCATAATTTCGAATAGTAATTAATTCCAATCCTGAGTTATAAGCCACTTTAAAATCCTTTTGCAGAAGCGCAATCAGCGCAGGTATTTTGTATGGATCATCGTCCACACTTACCGAAAAGCTGATGGCGGTGTTTTGCATAATGTTGATTTTTATTCCGGCTTCTGAAAAGGTTTTAAAAATCTCCATCAGGTTTTTTTCCACTATAAATGAAAAGTCTTTTGACATAATAGAAATCAAAACCTGATTCATCCTGTAAATAAAAGAAGGTATTTGTAAAGGATTTTCAGTGTTGCTGACAATTGTTCCCGTTTTCTCCGGCTCAATAAATGATTTTACATACAGCGGAATATTCTTGTTTTGCAGCGGCTGTATGGTTTTAGGATGGATTACACTTGTTCCGAACCAAGCTAATTCAATGGCATCACGGTAAGATATTTTATCTAATAACACTGTGTCATCAAACCATTTCGGGTCGGCATTTAAAACTCCGGGAACATCTTTCCAGATGGTTACATCATTTGCGGGAAGCGTATGAGCGAAGATAGCCGCAGTAAAATCAGAGCCTTCTCTTCCCAGTGTAGTTGTATAATTTTCAGAAGTAACACCAATAAAACCTTGCGTAACGACAAGTGATGTTTTTCCTGATAAAAATAAGGGAAGTAATTTTTGCTGCACACTATTTTCTGTCATCTCCCAATGGATAGCAGCATTGCGCCAGGTATCGTCAGTGCTGATGTAATCGCGCGCATCTAACCATTGGTTTTGCAAACCTGTTTCATTCAGATAAGCACTTACAATTCGCGTTGCAATTATTTCTCCGATGGAAACAATCTGGTCGTATTCAAAGTCATAAGATTTTGTTGGCTCGCCATCTGTTGCCCATTCCAGTTCTGCAAAAACATTATTCACAGTATCATAAACAGAATTGTTTTTATCGCTGAATAATTCATTCATAATTCTGAGATGGTACTCGCGGATAGGTTTTATCTGTTCTGCAACATCTGCGTTTTTATGGTAAAAAGCTTCTGCAACTTTTTCCAGCATATTGGTTGTTTTTCCCATTGCGGAAACAACAACTAGTATTTTTTCTTCTTTGTAATGTGTCAGAATTTTAGCAACGTTCTTTACACCTGCTGCATCTTTTACAGATGCTCCACCGAATTTGAAAACTTTCATGCAGCTAAGATAAAAGAAGATAATGGAACACGGATAACACGGATTGAACAGATTAATACGGATTTTAATCAACGCAAATCCGTCTAATCCGTGTTATCCGTGTGCCATTAATTTATTGCATTCACCGTTACTTTTAATAAAAACTGCATTTTTACACACAGACAAACCAAGTATTTTGCAAAGCAGTCAGCCCAACGAAAAAGAACTGATTATTGCCGCACAAAGCAATCCCGAACGCTTTGCGCCTTTGTATGACCATTGGTATAACCCGGTTTTTTTGTTTGTTTTTAAGCGCATTAACGATAAAGAAATTACTGCTGACCTTACTTCGCAGGTTTTTTTAAAAGCATTGGTTGCCATAAAAAATTACAAATTTACGGGTGCGCCTTTTTCGGCATGGTTATTCAGGATAGCGGTAAATGAAGTGAACATGTATTTCCGCAAGAACAATAAGAATGCAACCGTTCCGCTGAACGAAGATGATTTGCGCCAACTGACAGAAGAAGTTGGAGAAGATGAAACAGAAGAAAATTATAACCTGCTGGCTGATGCGCTGAATGAATTGCCCGAAGAACAAACGCAGTTGATTGAACTTCGTTTCTTTGACAAAAATTCATTCCTTGATATGGCACAAATCTTGGGGCTTACCGAAGCAGGAACAAAGATGAAACTATATCGTGTGCTGGAGAAATTGAAAAATAGCATTACTTTGAAACGCCAGAGAAAGCAATGAGCAAGTACAAATTCGATAAAAATAAAAAGCCGCTGCCGGATGATGCTGAAATCAGCAAGTACAAAGATTTCGGTAAGCTCGTGCATAATTATCAGCGTGCTACCAAACCGCTTTATCATAAGCCGCTTTACAAACAGCCTAAGGTTTTTATTTTTCTGGTGATGATTGTTTTGCTGGCCCTGCTGATTACTCATTTTGCAGATAAAGAAAAGGAGCAAACTCCTGCTCCTGTTGAACAAAAACCTTAAAAGGTCTTAGAAACAGCTTCATTAACCTTTGAAACCGTTCAAAGAACTCTTTAAGCGGCTTCAATAACCTTTGCAACAGTTACAAGAACCTTTGCAGCAGTTGCAAGAACACTTTGAACAGTTGCAAGAACCTTTGAAACAGTTACAAGAACACTTTGAACAGTTGCAAGAACCTTTGCAACAGTTACAAGAACACTTTGAACAGTTACAAGAACCTTTGCAACAGTTACAAGAACACTTTGAACAGTTACAAGAACACTTTGAACAGTTACAAGAACTCTTTGAGCGGTTCCAAGAACCTTTGCAACAGTTGCAAGAACACTTTCAACAGCTACAAGAATAATTTAAGCCAGATTGGCAGATTGTTTAGTAATAAACGGAAGTTTTGGCGGGGATACATTACACTTTGCTTTAAATGCAACCGTTACTTTTTCCCCACCCCTGCATTCTACGTTTTGAAATCAGAAGTCAAAACCTCTAAAAAACAGAAATCATGGCAGGCGGAAAAGAAACCCCCAGACAAAAAATGATTGCAATGATGTACTTAGTACTTACCGCAATCTTAGCACTCAATGTTTCAAAAGAAGTAATTGAAGCATTTGTAACCGTTAACACATCCTTAGAAGCTACAGCAGGCAACTTTGATGAAAAGAACGGAATGTTGTATGCCGATTTTGACCAGGCAAAAAGCGTTGACCCTAAAAAAGTAACAGCGTACTGGGAGAAAGCCAACCGGGCAAAAGAATTATCTTCAGAGTTGAATGAGTATATCCGCAAACTGAAAGTGGAACTGATAGCAGCAACCGAAGGAATAAGCATTGCAGAGGCTGATACTATTCACCTGGATTATGTTAAAAAACAGGATGACTTTGACAGACCTACCAATATTTTGGTTGGTAATACCGAAGACGGCAGCAACGGAAAAGCACGGGAACTGAAGATAAAACTTAATGAATACCGTGAAGCCATGTTGGCGCTTGTCCCTGAAAAGGAAAGAAAAAATCTGAACCTCGGCTTTGAAACACCTGACCGTACTAAAAAGGACGGCACTAAAACATGGGAAACCAATCAATTTTATAACAGCCCGTTGGTGGCTTCTGTTGCTATACTTTCCAAGTTTCAAAGTGATGTTAAAAATGCAGAGTTTGATGTGGTGAATACTTTGTATAAATCATTTACCAAAGAAGATTTTCCCTTTGATACCATTGCTGCCAAGGTGCTGACCGAAAGTAATTACGTAATGCTGGGTGATGAATACAAAGCCAATGTTTTTGTGGCTGCTTTCAGTACTACTAAAAATCCGGAGATTGTTTTAGGCAAACTGAATAATGATGGAACTGCTTTGGTTTCGGAATCGGGTTCTGTGCCTGCTGTTAACGGAATGGGTGAGTATGTGGTAAGAGCAAGCAAAGAAGGCATTTTCAATTACGAAGGCATGGTGAAAATGACCTCACCTTCTGGACAGCAAAAGTTATATCCCTTCAAAAGTGAATACATTGTTGCACGTCCATCTATGGTGGTTTCGCCAACAGCAATGAATGTATTTTATATGGGTGTTGATAATCCTGTTTCTATTTCGGTGCCGGGAGTGGCCGCTGAAAATGTTGTTGCAACAGTAACAGGCGGAAACCAATTGGTGAAGAACGGCAACGGAACTTATACCATGAAAATACAAAAAAACTCACCGATGGAAGTAGATGTAAATGTTTCAGCAAAAATGAGTAATGGTGAAACTAAAAGCATGGGTAAAATGAATTTCCGTGTAAAGCGTTTGCCTAAACCGTATGCGCGTTTTGGCGAAATTACTACTTCGGGAAGAATGCAAAAGGGTACAGTGGATGCTCAGCTCGGATTAGTGGTTTCTTATGACCCGAGTTTTTTGTTCAACATTGTTGCAACTACCAAATCATTTGATATTGTGCTGATACAAGGAAGAGATGTTTTTACACATCATCAGGAAGGCAGCGGAAAGTTCACAGAAGAAACCGAGCGCTTTGTGAAAAAAGCTAAACGAGGCGACAGATTGATTTTCGAAAACATAAAAGCCAAAGATGTGAATGATGTGGTGCATGATTTGAGCCCGATTTCAATAACAGTGAATTAATTTTCTACCGCAAAGGCGCAAAGACGCGAAGTTTTTCTTTGCGCCTTTGCGCCTCCGCGGTTTAATTCTACTTTTGCCATTCTAAACAAACAAAAACAATTATGGCATTAAACATCAAACTTCTTGCAGAGATCTGTGAAACTCCCGGTGCTCCCGGTTATGAACAACCCATACGTGAAGTAGTTCTTCGTGAACTGAAATCACTGGGAGTGAAAGTGAGCATTGATAATATGGGCAATGTTACCGCCTTCAAAAAAGGAAAGAACAGCAAGAAGGTAATGATTGGTGCACACATGGATGAGATCAGTTTTATTGTAAGCCATATTGATGATAAAGGTTTTCTTCATTTTCATCCGCTGGGCGGCTTTGACCCTAAAACATTAACGGCACAGCGTGTTATTGTTCACGGTAAGAAAGATTTAGTAGGAGTAATGGGTTCAAAACCTATTCATGTGATGACAGCAGAAGAGCGCAATAAAGTTCCTAAAATCACGGATTACTTTATTGACCTTGGAATGGATGTAAAAGAAGTAAAGAAATACATCCAAATTGGAAACGTTGTTACACGAGAGCGCAAACTGATTGAAATGGGTGATTGCGTAAATTGCAAATCCATTGACAACCGCGTTTCGGTTTTTATTCTGATTGAAACCTTGCGTCAGTTAAAGACAGTGCCTTATGATATTTATGGAGTGTTTACCGTTCAGGAAGAAGTGGGTATTCGTGGTGCAAATGTTTCTGCATTACAGATACAACCCGATTTTGGTTTTGGCCTCGACACTACCATTGCTTACGATGTTCCCGGTGCTTTGGCTCAGGAAATGGTTACTAAATTAGGTGACGGCACTGCTATTAAAATTATGGACTCATCTACCATCTGTGATTACCGCATGGTTGATTACATGAAAAAAACAGCTGACAAATACAAGATAAAATGGCAACCCGAAATTCTTCCTGCGGGAGGAACCGATACTGCAGGTATTCAACGCATGTCGGCAGGAGGTTCTATTGCAGGTGCAGTTTCTATTCCAACACGCCACATCCATCAGGTAATTGAAACCGCCAACAAAAAAGACATTGAAGGCAGCATCAGTCTATTGAAACATTGCTTGGAAGATTTGGATAAGTATCAATGGGGGCATAGGTAATTACTTTCCCCAACTCACTAAATAAACTCCGCTAAAAATCAAGAGGGCAGCAATAATTTTAAGGACCGAAAGAGAATCATTGCCCAGGCCTATAGCAATAGTTGTAGCAAAAACCGGCTGCGAATAAATATAAATACTAACCGTTGAAGGGCTTACTCTGCTTAATGCATAGCTGTTAAATAAGTAAGCGAAAAAGCTTAAACCAACCACAACAAAAATAACTCCGCCTAAAATATTCAGCGGCATGGTTGTCCAATTAATTTCCAATGCTTCATTCCATCCAAAAGGCAACGACATGAGCAGTCCGAAAAAGAAAATCCACTTATTTACCGTTAGCGGATGATACTTTTTCATCATCGGTTTTATCATTACTAAATAAACCCCAAACAGCGAGGCATTAATAAATACCATCAAATCTCCCGGCATAGTTTCGCTCCCAAACGAAAAATCTTTACCCATCAGGATTATCAGAAGTGCCCCAACAATCCCTGCCACAATTCCTGTGATTTTTGAAACGGTAATTCTTTCTTTCAAGAGCAACGATGCCGCCAGTAAGACTAGTATAGGAGTGGAGGTCATAATAATAGCCGCATTGATGGGCGTTGTTATACTCAGCCCCTTAAAAAATAACATTTGGTTAGCAGCAATTCCAAGAAAAGCGCCTGCAATTAGTTTTGGAAAATCGGCACGCTCCACTTTTTCGCGTTTCAGCAGCGCATGAAAAAACCAGAATAATAGCACCGCACCAATTCCGCGTAAAACAATAAATCCAAAAGGTTTTACATATTCAGGCATCACCGCTTTGGCAATGGAATAATTAGCTCCGTAAATAATATTTGCGCCAAGCAGGGCAAGGTGCGCACTTATGTTTTCTTTCGCTTTCACAGGGCGCAAAAGTATTAATCTCAACAACCAGTTGTTTTGAATGCGTATTTTAGGGCTGAAATTTCCATCATTTTATGGCAAGCCGCGCAGCCGAACGTTTAAAACTTCTTACACCCAGCAGAATTATTCTACCCATTCTTATAGGGCTGGCGGTGGCATCGTATATGGTTTTTTCGGCTCTGCAGGAAGAACGGTTTGAAAAGAAAATTGCAGCCAATTCCAACTATATGTGGGTTGACGGCAATGAGAACGGGCAGGAAGATGACGAAGAATTTGTTTTCGCGGGTGAAGGTAAAGGCGAGTATGTGAAAATTACTTACCGCGATGAATTACGTAGTATTAATTGGACATGGTATTCTACATTGTGGATTGTTATAGCCATCATCTCTATGTTTATCCGCGACCTTAGTTACATGTATCGCATCCGCGTGCTGACGGATAACCATATTTCGTGGCGCAGAAGTTTTGATGTGATTATGCTATGGGAGTTTGCTTCGGCTGTGGCACCCAGCGCAGTTGGCGGAAGCACTGTAGCTATGTTTATTGTAAATCGAGAAGGAATAAAATTGGGAAAAAGCACGGCCATTGTTTTAATCACTTCGCTGCTCGATCAGCTTTTTTACATCGTTATGGTTCCCCTTGTATTGGTGGTTGTAGGAACACAACGACTACTTCCCGATTTCAATAGTGAAGCAATGCAAGGCCTGGCTTCTGCAGGTATCAATCTTTTTTACATCGGGTTTGCACTAATGGTATTATACGCTGTTGTTATCTCATGGGCAATTTTTGTAAGGCCACGCGGGTTTAAATGGCTGCTGATAAAAATCTTTCAGCTTCCGTTTTTACGCAAGTGGAGAGAAGGAGCTGCTGAAACCGGTAATGAAATTATTATCGCTTCAAAAGAGATAAGAGGAAAACCGTTTGGTTATTGGTTCAAGGCAACTGCCGCTACGTTTGCTTCATGGACAGCCCGTTTTTGGGTAACCAATTTTATCATAATGGCATTTTTTCCGGTAAGCGAGCACATGCTTATTTATGCGCGTCAGTTAGTGATGTGGGTAATTATGCACATAACGCCAACACCCGGAGGCAGCGGTGTTGCCGAAATTATTTTTACAGGATTTATCGGTGAGTTTATTCTTTCTGCAGGATTGATAGGCAGCATTGCCATCATTTGGCGACTTATCAGTTATTATCCTTATTTATTTATCGGAGCTGTAATTCTTCCCGGTTGGATAAAGCGTTCTTATATTAAGAAGAAAGCCTGATTACCACTTCACAATTACCTTCCCCATTGATTTGCGCGATTCAACAAAGCGATGTGCATCTGCAAGCTTATCTGCTGTAAAAACACCGCCAACTGTAGGTTTTATCTCGCCTTTTTGTGCAAGTTCAACAACACTTTCGAGACATATTTTCAACCAGTCTGGATGATTGTCGGCAATGCGCAGCATATTCACACCAATCATTCCCCGTGAGTTCATCAGAAATTGTACAGGATGATAAATTCCGAAATTGAAAACCATTTTCAGCGTATCCCAAATCTGTAAACCACCACCCAGATTTTCGGCTGCACCGTAACCTACTATTCTTCCGCCTTTGTTAAGGCTGTTAAAACTTTTACGAAATGTTTTTCCGCCAACGGAATCAAAAGCTACATCTAATCCTTCCGGTCTTAACTTTTTTATTTCAGCAGCAAAGTCTTGCATATTGTAGTTGATAGGATAATCAACACCTAACTCTCGTAGGTATTCTATCTTTTTATCGGAGCCTGCTGTTCCGTAAATAATACAATCGTGTCGTTTGCAAAGCTGAACCAATGCAGTACCAACTCCACCGGCTGCAGCTTGTATCAATACATGATTTCCTTTGCGCAGGCGAATCATTTCTTCGGCACAAAACCAGGCTGTGGAATATTGAACGGCTAAGGCACAGGCAATCCCCGCATCCATGTCTTCTCCAATAGGAACAACAGCGCGCTCATCACTAACAACATGCGTTGCATACCCGCCAAAACGACTGAAAGCAAGAACCCGTGTTCCTTTTTCCAGTTTATTTTTCACATCACTTCCACAAGCTTCAACTCTTCCAACGGATTCATAACCTATAACAGCAGGCAGCGGAGGTGCATCCTGGTATAGACCGTTGCGCGCCATAATGTCGGCAAAATTGATTCCAAATGCTTCAACCGAAACAAGTATTTCATTTGCTGCAGGAACAGGTGTTGGCTTCTCCTGTAATTCAAATGCTTTTTCGGGTTTGCCGTAATTTACAATAGTATAGGTTTTCATCGTTTTATGATTATGAGAACAAACATACATACAATATTGAATATGCATTCTTTAACATTTCTTAACAGATTTTAGGAATCGTTTAACACTTGTAAAAACAGATGTGCAATAATTTTGCAATTCAAAATCTTAAAATCAATCAACATGAAAACAATAGTGTCTAATCAAATCCTGAAAAGCATAACGGTGCTTTTAATTCTTCCTTTCGGTTTTGTTTGCAGCCTTTCGGCTCAGGAAAAAACAAATGATAATAAGGAAGGTGAAGTAAAAATCAAGATTATCACTTCCGTAAATGGTGATACCAAAGTGGTGGAAAAAACTTTTCAACCAGGTGATGCTTATATGCTCGAAGAACTCAATGACAGCTTTCCGGAACTGAAAGCAATGGCAAAAGTTTTTTCGGACAGCCCTTCGGTTTTTTCCTACAACTACAGTTTTGATATTGATGAGGAAATGGAAAAGCTTGGAGAAGAGATGGAGAAGATGGGAGAAGATTTTGAGTTCAAATGGAATTCTGAAGATTTTGAGAAGGAGATGGAGAAACTTGGGAAAGATTTTAAATTTGAATGGAATACAGAAGAATTTGAAAAAGAAATGGAAAACCTGAAGCAGGAATTATCAAAAACCATAGTGATTGATGGAGATGAAATCCGCGAACTAAAAGGCAATGATGAAAATGTCAGCATTTCTGAAAATGGTGATACTATTAAGATATCAGTTAGAAAAGAAATAAGTGTTGGAGATGATATTACTGCAGTAAACAAAGGAGATAAAAAAGTGAAAGTGATTGTGATTGAAGAAGAAAGCGATGGAAAAGAAGGGACGGAGTCTGAAATAAAAGTGATTAAAAAAGTAATTCGTACCAACGAGAAAAGCCGGTCAACAGGAATGGATGAAGCTTCAGAGACACAAGCACTGCACGTTTACCCAAATCCTACAAGCGGCAAAGTAACTGTAAACTTTAAACCCGACAGCAAGAAGAAAACACAACTGAAAATTACAGACGAATCAGGTAAGGTTGTTTATAGCGAGGAAATTAAAACTTCTTCTGAATTCACCCACGAAATTGATTTAGGCAATGAAGCAAAAGGAATTTATTTTGTGGAATTGGTGCAGGGGAAAGTCAAATATGTTAACCGTATTGTTCTCAAATAACTTTAGTGCAATTCAATTAAAAGGGGCGCTGAAGCGCCCCTTTTTGTTTCTGATAAACTGATTTTGGTCATAGTTTCAGGAAATCAATCACCTGAAATTTGTTGCATGACAAAAAAGATAATTATTGAACCGTTTAAAATCAAAACGGTGGAGCCATTACATATTGCTACAGAGCATCAGCGTGAACAGTATCTGAAAGATGCTTTTTATAATCCTTTTCTTTTAAAGTCCAGTCAGGTAACCTTTGATTTCCTTACCGACAGCGGAACTTCCGCCATGAGTTCTGCTCAATGGGCTGCATTGATTGATGCAGATGAGTCGTATGCCGGTGCAAGTAGTTGGGAGCATTTATGGCAAAGTATTCACGACCTTACTGACTATCCCTACATTCTGCCAACGCATCAGGGACGTGCTGCAGAACGTATTCTTTACGGTTATTTGGGCAAGCCAGCTAAAACCTTTATCAGCAATACACATTTTGATACTACCCGTGCAAATATTGAGTTCAGCGGAGCCGATGCTATTGATTGCCTGATACCCGAAGGCTCTCAGCCATCTCTTATTCATCCGTTCAAAGGCAATATGGATATTGCAAAGCTGGAGGAGATAATTATTGATAAAAAACCTGAAAATATTGGTGCTGTGATTTTGACAGTAACCAATAATTCAGGTGGCGGTCAACCGGTGAGCATGGAAAATGCAAGAGAAGTGAAACGAATTTGTTCAAAATATAACATCCTGTACATTCTGGATTGTTGTCGCATAGCTGAAAATGCATATTTCATCAAGCACCGCGAAAAAGAGTTTGAACATCATACTTATTTTGACATTGCTAAAGAAATGTTTTCGCTGGCTGATGGTTGTATTATGAGTGCGAAGAAAGATGGATTGGTAAACATTGGAGGTTTTCTTGCTTTGCGCGATAAAAAACTGGCTGATGCTTGCACCAACCTGTTGATTATTACAGAAGGTTTTTCAACCTATGGCGGTCTTTCAGGCCGCGATATGGAGGCTCTTGCTGTTGGTTTAAAAGAGGTTTTTGCCCCAGGCTACCTCACCTACAGGATAAAAAGTACGACTTATCTGGGAGAAAAAATTTCAGAAAAAGGAGTTCCGATTTTACTTCCCGTTGGTGGGCATGCTGTTTATATTGATGCAAAGGCATTGTATCCGCATATTCCTGTTCATGAATATCCCGGACAAGCTTTGGTTTGCGAACTTTATAAGAAAGGCGGAATCAGAAGTGTGGAAATTGGTTCGGTAATGTTTGGAAAATATGATGAGTATGGAAAACTTATTCCATCAAAAATGGAATTGGTACGTATGGCCATTCCCCGCAGGGTTTACACCCAAAGCCATATTGACTATGTTGCCGAAATTTTTGATGAGATTGTTGCAGAGCGCAACAAGGTGAGAGGATTTAAAATAATTGAAGAGCCGGAGTTTCTGCGTCACTTCACAGCGAAATTTCAGCCGCTGTAAATTTCGTCTGACTGATTTCTTTAGGTTTGCCGCATGAACCCGATGAGGCAATTCGCACTTTTGTTTATCAGTATTTTTTTTCCGCTTCTTTCCCTAGCACAAGCCTATAGTATAAGTGGTATTGTAGTAGATGATAAAACAGGCGAGCCTCTGGCTTTTGTCAATATTATTCCCGATGCGGAAGTCAATGCAACTACTACTGATATTGACGGACATTTTACAATTACTTCCCAATACCCTTTGCATAAACTTACATTCAGCTATGTGGGTTATGAGCAGGTTACATTCGCATTATCCGAAAAGAAGGAAAGTAGCATTAGCGTAAAAATGGTGAGGAAAAATTTCGGCTTGCAGGAAGTAGTGATTTTTCCCGGTGAAAATCCTGCACACCGCATTATCAGAAATGTAACTGCAAACAGAGATAAGAATAACCCGGAACAACTGAAATCGTTCAGCTATGTTTCTTATAACAAGATGTATTTTACACTTGATACAGGTAAGGTAAAAGAAGTAAAGGGAAGCATGTTAAAGACTGCTAATTCAGATACGGTGAATGAAAAGCAGGTTCAGAAATTTCTCGATGAACAATATATTATGCTGATGGAATTTGTGTCGAAACGGGAATACAAATACAAAGGAAGAAACAACGAAAAGGTTATTGCTTCACGCATATCCGGTTTTAAAAACCCTGATTTTACTGCGTTGGGAACACAATTACAAAGCTTTTCTTTCTATGAAGATTACTTCAACCTTGGTCAGCAAAAATTTTTGAACCCTGTAAGTGAGGGCAGCACTTCCAAATATTTTTTTCTGATTGAAGACACACTGTACAACGGCAACGACAGCATTTTTATTATTTCATACAAAGCATTTTCCGGTAAAAACTTTGACGCACTTAATGGACTGCTTTACATAACCACTGATGGCTGGGCTATACAGAATGTTATTGCCGAAGCTACAGACGCGCAGGGTGTAGGAATAAGAATCCAACAACAATATGAAAAGCTTCAAAAGCACTGGTTTCCGGTAAAACTGAACACCGATATTTTAGCACACAACTTGAATCTGAACGGGTATAAGCTGAAGGGTGTTGGACGCACTTATCTCGATAGCATACAAATTGAACAACCGGTAAATAAGAAAGACTTCAGAAGAGTTGAGTTGGATATTTTGCCAACAGCAACACGAAGAGAGGAAGAGTTTTGGAATTTGTATCGCAAAGACACGCTGATTGCAAAAGAAACTAAAACCTATCATGTGATTGACAGCCTTGGCAAAGAGTTCAAATTTGATTTGCGATTGAAAGCGCTCATGGCTTTAATAACAGGGAAAATCCCAATTCGTTTTATTGATTTGGATTTGAATCGTATAATAGCAGCAAACACGTATGAATCAATCCGTCTTGGAGTGGGAATTAGCACCAACGACCGCATATCCCGATTTTTCAATGTAGGTGGATATTTCGGTTATGGCTTTCGCGATAAGAGTTTTAAATATGGAGCAAATGCAAATATTTTTTTTCATAAAGAATCGGAAACCACTTTAAGATTGAATTGGTTTCATGATATTCCTGAATCAGGAAAAACTGTTTTTGCTTTAGATCGCAGACAAACATTTACTGAAGCATACCGCAATTATTATGTTGGAAGAAGGGATATTGTTGATCAATACGAAGCTGCTTTTTCCTTTCGCCTTTTTCAATATCTGAAAGTGCAAGTGGCTGGGAGGAAACAATACAATACGCCAACCGATAATTATTTGTTTGGCAAGGCAACAGAAGTAATAACAGCAGGTGTAAATCGTTTTGAATTTACCGAAGCAGAGTTAGGTTTTAAATTTGCTTTCCGTGAAAAATTCCTACGGGCAGGAAGAATGGAGTTTTCGGCAGGAACAAAGTTTCCTGTTCTCTGGTTCACAGTTACCAAAGGTTTTAACAACCTGTTGGATGGTATGTTCGATTACTGGAAAATTGATGCAAAAATTGAGAAATCATTTTACATAAAATCATTAGGCAAAGAAAGTTTTCAGTTAATGGGTGGCTTTGTAACAGCTGATGTTCCATATTCCAAATTATTCAACGGGAAAGGTAATTTTCAGAAGTATCCGATAGCAACAGAAAACAGTTTTGAAACAATGGGTATGAATGAATTTCTTGCCAGCCGTTATATTGTTTTATTCCACAAACATGATTTCGGAAGTCTTTTGCTGCGCTACAAAAAATTTCGCCCGGATATTGTGTTGCTCAACAACATTGGTTTCGGGTATTTAAGCAATCCGGAAAACCATTTTAATCGCGCTGCACGCTCATTTGAGAAAGGTTATTTTGAAACCGGAATAGCCATGAATAACATTCTTCGTGTTAACTTTCTCGGTTTGGGTGCAAGTGTTCATTATCGCTACGGTGGTTATCAAAAACCAGAACTAATAGACAATTTTGCATTTAAAGTTACCATGAGCATTGCGTTGATGAACTGAGTTTTAAATAAATACTTTAGTATTGTCGTCTGAAAATGAAAACCATTATCATCGTTCCTGCGCGTTATTCTTCAACCCGTTTTCCGGGTAAGCCACTTGCTGATATTGGCGGAATGACCATGATACAACGTGTTTATGAGCAAGCTGTAAAATCAGCTGTGGCAAAAAAAATTGTTGTAGCCACAGATGACGATCGTATTTTTTCACACGTAAAGGAATTTATCGGAGAAGTAATAATGACTTCCACTGAACACAAAAGCGGAACCGACAGATGTTTTGAAGCATTGCAAAAAACAGGCGAAAGCTTTGATGTGGTTATTAATCTTCAAGGCGATGAACCTTTTGTTCAGCCTCAACAACTGCATAAACTGCTTTCATGCTTTTCAGATCCGGATTGCAGGATTGCAACGCTTGTAAAAAAAGTTGAAAAGAAAGATGACATTGAAAATCCTAATGTGGTAAAAGTGGTAAGGGATGTAAATAATTACGCATTGTATTTCAGCAGAAGTGCAATTCCTTTTAATCGCGAGAAAGAAAATTCACCAACGTATTTCAAACATCTTGGATTATACGCTTATCGAGCTGATACACTGAAAGATATTACTACACTTCAAACTTCTTCGCTTGAACTTTCCGAATCGCTTGAACAATTGCGTTGGCTTGAAAACGGATATAAAATCAAAGTGGCTGAAACTGAACTGGAAAGCATAGCAATTGATACACCCGCTGACCTGAAACGTGCTGAAGAGCTTTATTTTTCGCGCTAAATTTTTACTTTTGCAGTTAAATGAACCAAACAGGAAAATATATTTCTGAACTTTTGCTTGAACACGATTGCGTGGTTGTTCCGGGACTTGGTGGCTTTGTGGCCAACTATGCTCCTGCACAAATTAATGGTTCGCGACATACTATTTTTCCACCTTACAAAAAGATTGTTTTCAACCGCAAATTGAAAAATAACGATGGTTTGCTGGCTGAATATATTTCGGCAGTTGAAAATAAGTCGTTCAGTGAAGCCACAGGTTCATTGAATTTGTTTGCAGAAAATATAATTCAGCGGCTTAACAAAGGTGAAACAATATTGATTGAAAGTGTTGGCACGCTTGTAATGGGTGCTGAAAATAATATCTCCTTTGAACCCAATACCAATACCAATCTGCTACCCTCTTCTTTTGGTTTCGACAGCATTCAGGCTTTGCCAATTACCCGCGAAGAGAAGAGAATAAAAGAAACTGTTTTTGAAAACCGCGGATCTAAACCGGTTGACCGCAAATCTGTTTTAAGAAAGGTTGCTCCATATGTTGCTGTTCCTTTGTTGGTTTTATTGTTGTGGCTTCCTTTTGCGACAGGTGTTATAAAAGAAGAGAAAATCAATTTTTCACGAATCAATCCTTTTTACAATTCGCCTGCACCTGTTTATAGTCCCGCAGAATTTTTTGAACCTTATGCCGCACCGACACAATATGCTTCTCTTTTTGATTATGAAGCTGAAGGAAAGGCTGTGAAGTATTCTTTTGTTGAAAATAACACCGTTAAAGATAGTCTTGCGGCCGGAGTGATAGTAAGTTTGGGTGAAGTTAGTTCTGAAGATACTTCAGTTCCTGAAGAAGTAGCTTCTGAAGTCAGAGTAAAAAAATATCACATCATTGCCGGAGCATTCAAATACAATGATCTGGCTGAGTTGTTAGTTGCTGATTTACGAAAAAAAGGATTTGGTGCTTACATACTTGACGAACCAAATGAAGAATTACAAAAAGTTAGCTACGAAGGATTTCCTTCTAAAAATGAGGCTCTTGATAAGCTAAGTGAGATTCAGAACCAAAACCCCGATGCTTGGGTTTACAGAAAGGATTAATTACTCTTCTTTTTTCTCTCTCGAACTTTTGTAAAACTTAGCTGCAACAAACAGCAGCAGCCCGAAAACAAGCAGTCCGCCTAATCCCCAGAGGAGACCAAAACTGTTTTTCAGAACGATAATAAATACGATTGCAAAAAGCAGTAGTGTTGCCACTTCGTTTAGTAAACGCAACGTGAAAGAGGAAAACTTTACCTCATCATTTTGCAATTGATTGTAGATACGCTGGCAATAGAAATGATAAAGTATTAGCGAAAAAACAAAAGCTAATTTCAAATGCATAAATGGTTGAAGTAAATAACCGGGAATTGAAACCAATAACCATGTTCCACTAACCAAAACAAAAATCATGGAAGGCCAGGTAATGATATACCACAGGCGTGTTTCCATGGTTTTGTATTGCGTTTGCAAAATATCTTTTGCGGGTTGTTCTTTCTTATCGGCTTCGGTGTGATAGATAAAAAGTCGCACGATGTAAAATAACCCCGAAAACCAAGTTACCACAAAAATGATGTGCAATGCCTTTATGATTTGAAGTAGTTGTATTTCCATTTTATTGTTTCGTCCAGATTCTGGTGTTTAGTCCAAGTTCTTCAGCAATATCAAACAGGTTTTTTATAAGCAGATAATGTTTTTCAATCGTTTCGTAATCATCAATATTACCAAACAGGTTGGGCGCAAAAAAATCTTTAGTTGCTGCAACTCCTATGTACAGGCTTCCGTTGCGGAAAGCAAGATACATGTCATTAGAAAACTTGTTTTTCAATGCCGTGATTTTTTGCATCAGCGAAGGTGAGAGAATGTAACGTGCCTCTTGCTGGTCACTTGAAAAAACAGCAAACAGTTTTTCAAATTCCACATCTTCCATGTAAACAAGTTTTGTTTCTTGTCTTACCAAACCTTCTGCTTTTTTGTTCAGCATTTCGCCCAAATAAGATCCAAAAAATTCTCTTGAAATATCGGGAACAACAAATGTTTCGCCTGAAAAATTCTTATTAAAATCTGCTTTGTAAAAAATGCCTCTGAACAAATCAGTGAATGAAGTTTCTGTTTTTCCGTTGCTGCGTTTTACCTCTTTTTGTATAACGTGCAACTGCGAAAATTCAAAAGTAGTTTTGTCATTTTGCCCTTTGAAAAAATCCGATCCTTTATAATCCCATATTGTTTGAGCGGGAAAGAGTTTACTTTCTTCAAAGATACCTTGCTCAATAAATTTATCCGGGATATAATTGGCGCTTGTATTTGCATATTTCACTATTTCCGGAAGCAATTCGCTTTTATATTTTGAGTAAAAATTATTTTCAACTCTTTCGAGTAACTTAAACGGAAGCATAAGAAAAGCCATTGTCAGAATTGTGCCACCCCATTTTGCAAAAAAGGTTAAGCCAAATTCTTTGCCCAGAAAGTTTGTGCCAATAAACCAGCCGCTAACCAATACAATTGCCCAAAATACAAGTGCAACAATTGTTATGCTTTGCTCAATTTTAAAGAAGCCCGGATATTTAGGAACTAAATCTTCCTTTATTCTGGTTCGTGCATGAGCGATGATGATGATACTTAAAACGAGCAGAAAAAATCCTTTGAAAAAATACTCAATTGCAGGCGTTCCAAACTCGTCAAACGGAAACATATTGAGAAAGCCGAGGATGAGGCTTATAATTGCTATAAAAAAAATCACAATGAAAATTCGGCAGAAAAACCCTGCTATGATTGCACCAAGCTTTTTGCCGTTGAAAGCGATTGCTTTCTCGCGCAAATGCGTATCGTAAAACTGTCGAAATGATATTTCTGTGTTCATGTAATCTCCTTATAAACTCAAAGGAAAGAAAATTTACTGATACTGGGATATCTTTTTCCAGTGGTTAAATTTTCTGTCAACTGGTTTTGAGTTTATCGTTTCAATTACCCACCTGTTTTTCGGAGCATTTAGCTGAAAAGTAATTGTATCGTTCTCTGGTGTAATTGCAGTTTCAGAAAGATTCATTTTTTTATTTTTTAGAATCATTTCGTCTAAAATATGTTCAGGTGTTTCTTTTCTGTGTGTTACGAAAAGCAAGCCGCACTTTTTTTTGCTGTATGTGAGAATATAGAAGTCTGAATTTTTTGTTTTAAAAATTTTCCAATTCTCCTTTTCGGCAAGTGGTTGGTATTGTGGAGGAATATGAACAGGCTGATTAGCACAAGCGAAATTTTTATAAACGCCTGTGTTATTCCATTTGCGCATTTTCCCTTTGTCGCTCACGTAAAAACAACTGTCCAGCGATTGTACATCATCATTCAAAAACAAAACCGTAGGATGAGCAACAATCTGCGAAATTTTTGCAGGCTGCACGCCACCTGCACTCAATAAATAGTTTTTTGCGCCACTGTAAATCTCAGGTGATGCTTTTACTCCGTGGCTTAATGTTACAAAGCACGCTTCTTTGTGTAAGAGCATTTTTGTGAGTTCAGTATTTGGCCTGTAATTACTGATAAGTGCCATGAAAGCAAAGTGTTTCAATTTTTCACCTTGCTCCACTTTGTTTTCAGGATTTAGCGACAGCCAGAGTTTCAGCATTCCTGTCAGCGGATCTTCGTCAAATGTTTTTACTTTTTCTCTTTCCAGTCTTCTGCGGAAAGGAGGATACCTTCGCAAATCCAATGCAGAATAAGAATATTCAATTACCATTCGTGTCAGTAGCTTATCGCATTGTTTTTTCAGGTCTTCTGATTTTGCGAATGTGAAAAGTGTGAGTAAAGGACTAAGCGTGTAGCCTGAATAAGGCTGTGCATTGAATTCAAAAAAACCTGCACGAAATTTTTCTTCCAGATGATTGAGCAGCCATTTTTCTGAACCGTTTCGTTGGTTGTCATAGATTTTTGAAGTGTCGCCATTTTCATGCATCCATTGATTTTTAAGGTAGCGCGAAGTTTCGCTCATAAAAATGTGGTTCTCGGTTTCTCGCATCAGCCCGAGCGAACGTGGCGCATTTATATGTGGTTTTCCGCCCGAATGGGTTATCAACACATTTACTAAATGTTTCTTTGTTTCGGGATAAAGCGACTCAGGTTTATCATTGAACATCCAGAGTAAATGGCACAAAGTAGTTTCCGTAAAATCATAATCACCATTTGGATTCAATGCCCAATCTGTTCCTGATTTTCCCCAAGGCTTTTTTTTGCTCATAATATAATCGTTCACCTCTTTAACATCCTTGCCTTGCAACAATTTTGCAATCATGATACGACCTGCCGAAACTTTGCCTTCAATGCTCCATTCGGGCAAAGGCTGCTGTGCCCAATGCGAAATTAATGGGTGGTCAGAAGTATAATCGTTTGGTGTGGTATGTTTTTCAAACGAATAAAAAGCAGGTGGAATGGTATCGTAGTTAAACTTGGTAACTAACTTATTCTTCCCGAAATAATAAGTGCCGCAGGAGTTTAATCCCACGCAAATAAGCAGTGCTAAAAGTGTGTGAGGTTTTGTCATGCTGAGCGTAGTCGAAGCATCAATTATTGATTGTTAATTGCATCTCGGCTACGCTCGATGTGACATTAAAATTACTACAGCCCTAACAACCCGTCTTTCAAATCGCTGTCAACAGGATCATCAGAAAGCCAGATGCCGAACAATGCTTTTTTGAAATCAAGTCCGGCCACTGTTGTTTGCAGTTTGCCATTTTTAAATGCTTTTACACCTGTTCCCGGAAAATACCACAGTTCATAAACATCACCTTCTTTAATTGCTTCTTTCTGAAAAGTGCCAACAAAGTTGTCGATTTGTGTTTTCAATGGCGCAGTATTTCCTTTCATTGATTTTCCGAAACCTTCGCGGATGGCTTCGCTCATTTTTTCGCTGTCAACCATGCCCGAAGTAATGGTAAGTCTTATGGCAGTTGGTTTATCGGCAGCCGCAATTTCGTTTCCGTTTTTGCTTTTTGACTGCACATATAAGCCTGCAGTATAGAGTTTAAAGAATATCTTGGTTCTTATACCACCGCCATTAAGAACAAGTTCTGTTGTTTCCTGTTTTAGTTTTGCGGGCAGTGTAACACCGTTTAAGGTTACCTGTGCGTTTGTGCTTACAACATAAGAAAGTGAGAAGGTGAGAAAGAGCAAGAGTCTTGTTTTCATTGTATGTAGGATTTAGATTTTTCCCAAAGGTATAATTATACTTATTTCATAAGCAAAAATTTCTACTTTTGCCTGCCTTTCAAAAAAGGCTGTAATTTTTCAATAGCTTACTAATCAATCTTATAAAATGAATATCCAACTTACCGAAGAACACAAAATGATACAAAAGGCGGCTCGTGATTTTGCACGTACCGAATTGCTGCCCGGAGTAATTGAACGCGATGAAAAACAGGAAGTAGCTTACGAGCAACGCAAAAAATTGGGAGAGCTTGGTTTCCTGGGTATGATGGTTAGTCCTGAGTATGGAGGTGGCGGTTTAGATGCTATTTCTTACGTTTTGGCAATGGAAGAAATTTCAAAAATTGACTCATCTGTTTCGGTGTGTATGTCGGTAAACAATTCGTTGGTGTGCTGGGGCTTGGAAGAGTTTGGAACCGAAGAACAAAAAAGAAAATATTTAGTGCCGCTGGCAAAAGGCGAAATTGTTGGAGCATTTTGTTTGAGCGAGCCTGAAGCCGGTTCAGATGCTACTTCGCAACAGACAACAGCCATTGATAAAGGCGATCATTACTTGCTGAACGGAACCAAAAACTGGATTACCAACGGAGCAACGGCTTCGGTTTTTCTGGTAATTGCCCAAACCGATGTGGCTAAAGGTTCGCGCGGTATCAACGCTTTTATTGTTGAAAAAGGAATGCCAGGATTTGTAGTAGGTGCAAAAGAAAATAAATTAGGTATTCGCGGAAGCGATACCACTTCATTGATGTTTACCGATGTAAAAGTTCCCAAAGAAAACAGAATAGGAGAGGACGGCTTTGGTTTCAAATTTGCGATGAAAACATTGGCTGGCGGCAGAATTGGAATTGCAGCACAGGCATTGGGAATTGCAGCAGGTGCGTATGAATTGGCGCTTGCTTATTCAAAAGAACGCAAAGCATTTGGTAAGCCAATTTCTGAGCATCAGGCAATACAATTCAAATTGGCTGATATGGCAACTGAAATTGAAGCGGCTCGCTTGCTTTGCTACAAAGCTGCATGGCACAAAGACCAGCACATGGATTATGCGCAGTCAGGAGCAATGGCAAAACTATATGCTTCTAAAGTAGCGATGGATACTACCATTGAAGCGGTTCAAATTCATGGTGGTTATGGCTTTGTGAAAGAATATCATGTGGAACGTTTGATGCGCGATGCCAAAATCACACAGATTTATGAAGGAACTTCTGAGATTCAGAAAATTGTAATTTCTCGTTCAATACTGCAATAACTAATGTTGTTACATAGAGTTACACAGCGATTTTCACAGAGTTACATAGAGGTTTTCTCTGTGAACCTTCGTGCATTCTCCTTATTCCTCTGTGTAATGATTTTTGGCGGTTCTGTACTTGCGCAACAAACACAAACAACTACCACTACAACAACTCCTCAGCAAACTCAGCAACAACAGCAAGGTTTTCAGCAAGGGCAGCAACAACAAAATACAAACATCAATACTCTGCCTGCCAACGTGCAGCCAACACCACAACAGCAACAGCAGTTGCAACAGGCATTTCCTTCCGGTTTTAATTTAGATAATGTTGACCCGAAAGATATTCCCGAAGAAGGTGTTTTACGTTCCTTCGGGCTTTCAGAGGAGCAAATAAAATATGCATTGGAAAGAAAACGGAACGCATTGAAAAAAGGCCGTTCGGCAGTGGTTGTAGTTCCTGACACCACCAATAAATCAGTCCAACTCGGACAACGACCAAAAGACAAAGTTGTTCCCGTTGACAGTGCCTTGATAGATTCTTTCGGATTGATAAAAACCTATCCCAAAGGTTTAATTTACGGACAGGATGTTTTCCGAAACAACAAAATACAGTTTTATGATCGTGCGCAGGATGTGGTAGCTCCCGACAGCTACATTCTTGGTCCCGGTGATGAGATAAGTGTTTCGGCTTGGGGCTTTGCTGATTATAGCGAAGTGTTGCTTGTTGATCAGAACGGCTACATCAATCCAAAGCCGGCAGGACGCATTTATGTGAAGGGCATGAATTTTAAAAATTCACGGGCTTTAATTCAAAGTAAAATAGGACAGTTTCTGGACATGGGTCGTTCGCAGATGGCGATTACATTAACCTATTCACGTGTAATAAGTGTAAACATTGTTGGTGAGGTTTTTAATCCGGGCTCTTATACCATTCCTGCAATTAACACAGCGTTTAATGCGCTTGCGGTTGTTGGTGGTCCTGAACAAATAGGTTCAGTGCGTAACATCTATATCAAGCGTGATGGCAAAACAGTAGACACCTTGGATGTTTACGATTATCTGCTTGATCCTGCAGGCTACAGCCAAACGTATTTGCAGGACAACGACTACATTGTTGTGCCCGTTGCCGGAAAGACGGTAAGCATTTCGGGCGAGGTGAGAAGAGAGCATGGTTATGAATTGAAAGAGGGTGAAGAATTACTTTCACTGCTTGCCTTTGCCGGAGGCCTGAAGCCTACTGCTTACAAAAGCAATATTCAGGTTAAGCGCTACCAGAACAGCCGCGAATATTTGTTTGATATAAACCTTGATAGCATGAATGCACAAGGCACTGACTTTGAACTTTTTGATGGCGACCACGTCATGGTGAGCAAAATTCCCGAAGGCTATTACAACAATGTTACAGCTTCGGGTGCGGTGCGTATTCCGGGTGATTACGAGTTGCAAAAAGGCAACCGTGTCAGCGATTTGTTGGAGAAAACAAAAGGTGTGTTGTATGATGCCTACACGCAACGTGCCTACATTCTGCGCCTGAATCAGGATTTATCAAAAACCTATATCACCATCAACCTTGCTAAGGTGATGGAAGACGTGAATTACAGCGACAATATTGTTTTGCAGGAGTTTGATGAATTGAAAGTGTTGTCCAAAAAAGACTTTGCCGATGATTTCATTGTGTCGGTTTTAGGTACTGTACGCAAACCAGGCGAGTTTCCTTTTGGTTCGGGATTGAGTTTGAAAGACGTTTTGTTTATGGCAGGCGGATTGAAACGCGAAGCTGCTAATAACCGCATTGAAGTTTCGCGCATTGTTGATTTTAATGAAGCGCTGAACCAGATGACTCCTAAACGTGCAGTAGTTTATACTGTGCAGGTGGGTAATGATTTAAGCCTCACTACCGAAGCAGAAGAATACAGTTTGCAACCTTTCGACCAGGTGTTTGTGCGCACCAATCCCGACTTTGAGCCGCCTATGAATGTATCGCTTACGGGAGAAGTTTTTTATCCGGGCGAATACTCTATTCTTAGTAAAGAAGAAACGGTTGCCGATCTTGTTAAACGTGCAGGCGGACTTCGCCCTTATGCTTTTGTGGATGGTGTAACAATGAACCGTTTGGATGTAGGCAATGTTTACCTTGATTTGGCAAAGGCCATGAAGAATGCCGATTCAAAACACAACCTTGTTTTGAATGAAGGCGACAGTATTCACATTCCTAAAACGCTTGACCTTGTTTACATCAGCGGGGCGGTGGGTAATTATTACGACCATTCTATAAGCGCACCATTCTTCGGAAAACGTGCAGGATATTATGTCCGAAATTTTGCGGGCGGTTTTTCACAGGATGCTTCGCGGAGAAAAACATACGTTATTTATCCAAACGGTATTATGCGCAAAACAAGGGGCTTTGGCGTGTTCAATGTTTATCCGCGCGTAAAGAAAGGATCAAAAGTGATGGTGATGTATAAGCCTAAAAAGGCTGATAAATCAGAGCGGAAACCTGTAGATTGGAATAGAGTAATTGAAAATACTACGTTAAAAATAACAGCCATACTCACCGTGTGGCTGCTGATAAATAATGTCACAAAGTAGCAGCAGCGAAGACATAACACTCAGTCAGGTTCTCGTTCGTTTAGGGGAAATTAAAAGCTATTTACTAAGCAAGTGGAAACAGTTTTTGCTGGTTGCACTGGTGTTTGCTGCTCTTGGAATTGCACTCTCTCTTTTTCTCAAACCAAAATACAAAGCCAACCTCACTTTTGTTCTGGAGGAATCAAAATCAGAGTCGCCTTTGGGAGCTTATGCCGGTATTGCCAGTCAGTTTGGTTTTGACTTGGGTAGTCTTTCGGGCAGCAACGTTTTCAGTGAAGACAATCTTACCGAATTGCTCAGCTCGCGCAAAATTGTGGAAGAAGCATTGCTGAATAAAAACAGCATAAACGGAAAGGAGCAATTGCTGGTAAATCATTTTATGGATTCACCGGTGTTGAATAAATGGGCAGACGATGAATTGCTCGGCACCATCCGTTTTCCGGCCAGCCGCGATTCATTTACCACGGTGCAGGATAGTTTGCTTTTTGAAATTTTTACCCTGGTTACCGAAAAATACCTGACCGTAAAAAACGTAAGCGCAAAATCAACCATTCTGTTGGTAGAGTGCCTCTCGAAAGACGAACAGTTTTCAAAACACTTAGTAGAAAATCTGATGAAAAGCGTTACCGATTTTTACATCAGCAATAAAACCCAGCGCGCCCGCGAAACGGTGGCTTTTGTAAAAGGCCGCACCGACTCCATTGCAGGGGCGCTTGCTTCTGCCGAACTGCGCCTGGCAAAATATAAAGACTCGCGCCATGCCACCATACGTGCCGAGGGCTATATGGAAGAATTGCGCCTTACCCGCGATGTGCAGATACTGAATGTAATGTATGGTGAGGCGGTAAAAAATCTTGAACTCAGTAAAGTAACCCTCCTTAACCAAACCCCTCTCATACAGGTTATAGACAGTCCAATTCTGCCGCTCGAGGTAGTAGAAATTACTCCGCTCAAAGGCATTGTATTGGGTGCGCTCATCGGTTTGGTGCTTGCCTTCTTCTGGTTTCTGGTGAAGAAAATTGCGGAGGATGCGGTGGCGGTGGTATAAGTCCTTGCCAACTTTCTCCTACCTTTGCCACCCATGCAACACCTCCTCAACTACATCAACGGAACCCTTGTAGCCCCCCACAGCAACAGCTACATCAATAACTACAACCCCTCAACGGGGAAAGTATATTCCCTCATTCCCGATTCCGATGAAAAAGATGTGCAGCAAGCCGTAGAAGCCGCCAAAGCAGCCTTCCCCGCATGGAGCGCAACCCCCGCAGCCAAACGCAGCGAGATTTTATTAAAAATCGCTCAACTCATTACCGATAACCTTGACACCCTTGCCCAAGCCGAATCCACCGACAACGGTAAACCCGTGTGGCTTGCCAAACGCGTGGATATACCCCGTGCCGCCAGCAATTTTCATTTTTATGCCACCGCCATCCTCCACCATGCCAGCGAAAGCCACCGCATGGAAGAAGGCTATATCAACTACACCCTGCGCCAGCCCGTGGGCGTTGTAGGCTGCATCTCGCCCTGGAATTTGCCCCTCTATCTCTTTAGCTGGAAAATTGCACCCGCCCTTGCAGCCGGAAACACCGTAGTAGCCAAGCCATCCGAAATAACACCCATGACCGCCTACCTGCTCAGCGAACTCTGCATCAAAGCAGGTTTGCCCCCCGGAGTGCTCAACATCGTACACGGCTACGGACACAAAGTAGGCGCAGCCATTACCTCGCACCCCGATACTCCCTTGATTTCCTTCACCGGAGGCACCAAAACAGGCTCAGAAATAGCCCGCACCGCTGCACCCATGTTCAAAAAACTTTCGCTTGAATTGGGCGGCAAAAACCCCAACATCATTTTTGCAGATTGCGATTTTGAAGAAGCCATAAAAACAACGCTCAACTCATCCTTCTCCAACCAGGGCGAGATATGCCTCTGCGGCTCACGCATATTAATTGAAAAACCGCTTTATGAAAAATTCCGCGATGAATTAGTAAAGCGCACCGCCAACATGAAGGTAGGCAATCCCGCTGATGATAGCGTGAAATTAGGCGCAATAGTCTCCGAACAACACCTGCAAAAAGTGCTTTCCTACATAGAATTAGCGCAGCAAGAAGGCGGAAAAGTACTCTGTGGAGGTAAGCGCAAAACAGTAGAAGGCTTTGAAGACGGCTGGTATATTGAACCAACCATTATAGAAGGTCTGCCCCAAAACTGCCGCACTAACATGGAAGAGATTTTTGGTCCCGTTGTAACCCTTCAATCTTTTGAAACCGAAGAACAAGCCCTGCAACTCGCCAACGCCACCGAGTTTGGTTTAGCCGGCACCATCTGGACCGAAAACCTAAGCAAAGCCCACCGCGTAGCCGCCCAACTCAAAAGCGGCATCATTTGGATTAACTGCTGGCTGGTGCGTGATTTGCGCACCCCCTTTGGCGGCATGAAAAGTTCAGGCGTTGGCCGCGAAGGCGGCTGGGAAGCCCTGCGCTTTTTTACCGAGCCTAAAAATGTCTGTGTAAAGTATTAGAATTTGTTGGTCGGGTGTCACCCTGAGCTTAGTCGAAGGTCCCCATTGTTGGTCGGGATTTGTAATCCCGACCTTATGCTATTTATTCTTTAAAGCCCTCACCAATTTATTAAACTCTTTCCCCGCATTCTTATCCACATTATCCGATGCCGGTGAAAACAGCACCAGCTCACCCGGTTGACTGATAGCAGCAGCAACTTTCACTGCTTCTTCCATGTTTTCGGCATTAATAATCAGTTGCACCGTTTCGGCACCAAAGGCATTAAAAACTTCATTCACATTTTCGCCAAGGCAAATAATAGTGTTTACTTTTTCTTCCACTATCTCCGAAATTTCGGCAAGCTCTGCTGAGTTCTGTTGTTGTGCAACAATCCATACCACAGGCTTGTAACAACGCAGCAACGAACTGCCGGTGGTTTCCACCGTAAGCGCATGCGCATCGTTCACATAATCCACACCTTTTATAGTGGCAATGGTTTCAAAATTGGAGGTCTTGTCATAAATATCCGAAAGGCTTTCGCGGATAATATCCTTGCGTATTTCCATAAAATCCTTGTCATCTTCAATGAAAGGAACTTTCATGCCGCGTGCCGAAGTAAGATCAAATGATTCGTCCATATTCTGTACTTTGTTAAAGATTAGTCGTTCTCAACAAATTCGCCTTTTTATAGACGAATACCTTTAATTAATATACAAATATAAGCTATCCTTCGACCAAAGTCAATAGGCAACTGCAAAATAATCCGTTTTTTTCGATTAACGGCAGGGCTAAAACCCTTACTATAACTTGATTTTTTGGGTGGTTTCTATGGGAATAGTTTTTTTAAACCACCATATCCGCCCTTTGATAGCGCCTTTTACTTTAAAGGTAACAGGTTCTTTATTCAGCAGCGCACCCAAACCCGTTACGGTTGCGCTCATAAAATCTTTGTAGCTCGCACTCAGTTTAAACGGGTGTGTTTCTTTTGATTTGCGTTTAATCACAATCTTTTCGCTCGAACTGGCCTTGCCCAACCCTTTGTCATTAAGTATCACATCCATATCGTATTGCTTCAACACAATTTTAAACCCGTTGGGATTATCTATCTCAAGATTAAAAGCAAGCTCAACCGATTCGCCTTTAATACTGGCAGTTTTCACATCTTTTATTCCCGTAATCATAACCGGTTTATATGAGATACAGGAACTAAGCAGGCAGGTGGCAATAAAAAGCAGGAGGCGCATTTTTCAATTTTTTTGCAAAGATGCAATTCTTTTTTCCTCTTCGCTCTCTGCAACTTCTCCTCGTTCTTTGCGGTAAAAATCCTAATACTTAAACAATTCCACGCTTAGTTTGTATTATTGCTGAACTAAAAGCACTATGGGACATTATTCCATCAAAGACCTTGAGAAACTTTCGGGAGTAAAGGCTCACACCATCCGCATCTGGGAAAAGCGATTCAACATCATACAGCCCAGCCGCACCGAAACCAATTTCAGGTACTACAATGACGAGCAACTGAAAAAGCTGCTCAACATTTCGTTGCTCAATAACTACGGCTACAAAATCTCAAAAATAGCCAACCTCTGCGAAAGCGAAATTTGCAAAGAAGTAGAGAAGGTAGCTTCAGGCAATAAAAGCTACGATGCACAGATTGAGCAACTGGTTGTTGCAATGATTGAGATGGATGAAGAGAAATTTGAGCAGCATCTTACCAATCAGATTTTAAAAGATGGATTTGAAGACGCCATGCTGCAGGTGGTTTATCCCTTCTTTCAGAAAGTAGGACTGCTTTGGCAAACCGGAAATGTAACACCGGCTCAGGAACATCTTATTTCTAATCTCATAAGACGTAAGATGATTGTTGCAATTGACGGATTATCAAGCAACATAAGAGAAAACAGTAAAACATTTCTTCTTTTTTTACCTGAAGGTGAAATGCATGAAATAGGATTACTATTCACTAAATATATAATTAAAAAACACGGGCACAAGGTTATTTATCTTGGTCAATCCATGCCAATTAAATACCTTTCAGATGTTTTGAAAACCAGAAACCCGGATTATTTGGTTACCTATATAACTTCTCCTATTGAAGGCGGAATAGGTGGTTACTTAAATAACTTGTGCCAGAGTTGCACTAATACGCCTGTATATATAGCCGGTATGCAAACCTGCAATGTTGATTTTGCTGAGTTCAAAAATGTGCATTGCATTAGCAATGTAACAGACATTTATTCTTTACTAGAAGGAATAAAGAACTAGAAACACCCAAATTTTACCCTTCATCGGATTTTTGCGGTTAAGATTATTTAACATTTCAATATAAATCTGTCTTTTTTTAAATTTTGTTTAACTATTTGTCGAAATAATTAAATAAGATGTTGCAACATCTGTTATATTTGCATCACTAAAACAAACAAACCATGACAGCAATAGAATTTAACACCCAGGTTTCCTTCCTCAGCAACAAGCTCAGATACTTTGCGCTGAAACTCACCGCAGATATGGAAGATGCGAACGATCTTTTACAGGATACTATTGTAAAGGCTCTTACTTATCGCGAAAAATTTACCGACAGTACCAACCTATCAGCATGGATGCATACTATTATGAAGAACACCTTCATTAATAATTACCGCAGACAGCAGCGTTCGGGCGAACTGTTCGATAATACCAAAGACTTGTTTTTCCTGAACATGCCTCAGGATTCAGGTTTTACTTCGCCAACTTCACGCTTAGCCGAAAAAGAAATACATGCGGGTATCAATAAGCTGGAAGATCAATACCGCATCCCCTTTATGATGCACGTTGAAGGCTATAAATACGAAGAGATTGCCGAACAACTCGATATTCCGATGGGAACGGTGAAAAGCCGCATTTTCATAGCTCGCAAAATATTGATGGAGTATTTCAAAGACTACAGAAATAATTAATGCCGAATACTCCGGTAACTATTTTTTGGTTCAGAAGAGACCTGCGGTTGCACGACAACTGCGGGTTTTTTCATGCTCTGAAAAATGGTGGAAATGTTTTGCCTGTTTTTATTTTTGATACTGAAATCCTGTCAAAACTTGAAAATAAAAAGGACGCACGTGTTGAGTTTATTCATACTCAACTTTCAAAACTCAAGGACGAGTTTGAAAAGCACGGCAGTTCACTGAAAATAATTTATGGCAGCCCTGAACTTGCCTTTAAACGGCTGAGCGATAAATACAAGATAACAGCTGTTTATACCAACCGTGATTACGAGCCATACGCTAAGCAAAGGGACGCAAAAATCTTACAACTGCTTTCGGAAAATAGCATTGCTTTTCACACATTTAAAGATCATGTGATTTTTGAAAAAGATGAGGTGCTCAAGCCCGATGGAAAGCCTTATACAGTTTTTACGCCTTATTCTGTTCGTTGGAAAGCAGCGTATGCAAATTCGGTAACAGAGAGTTTTCCTTCAGAAAAGTTGTTAGACAGATTAGTAAAAATTGCACCTTTTCACACACCATCGCTGGAAGAACTCACATTTGAACAATCAGGAATTCAAGTTCCTGACGCACGACTGAATGAAGATTTGCTGAAAAATTATCACAACACACGGAATACTCCTTCCGTTGCCGGAACGTCAAACCTCAGTGTTCACCTGCGTTTTGGAACTGTGAGCATACGTGAAATGGTGGCGCTTGCAAAAAAATACAATGAACAATTTCTGAACGAACTTATCTGGCGCGAATTCTTTCAAACGATTCTGTGGCATTTCCCTCAGGTTGTAAATACGGCTTTCAAAAAGGAGTATGATGAAATAAAATGGACTAATAACGAAGAGCATTTTCAGGCATGGTGCGAAGGCAAAACCGGTTATCCAATGGTGGATGCAGGTATGCGTGAACTCAATGCAAAAGGTTTAATGCACAACCGCGTGCGCATGGTGGTGGCAAGCTTTTTAACCAAACATTTGCTCATTGACTGGCGATGGGGCGAAGCTTATTTTGCAGAAAAACTATTAGACTTTGAATTGGCAGCTAACAACGGTAACTGGCAGTGGGCAGCAGGTTGCGGCTGTGATGCTGCTCCTTATTTCCGGGTTTTCAATCCGACTGAGCAACAGAAAAAATTTGATCCTGATTTCAAGTACATCAAAAAATGGGTGCCTGAATTTGGTACTTCAAACTATCCGCAGCCGATTGTTGAGCATGTGTTTGCGCGCAATCGTGTATTGCAGGTCTATAAAGCCGCGCTAACCCGCGAAGAAGTTTTACTCTGATTTTACGAAAGGTATTTTCCTACAATCGGCATTCTGCGACCTACGCCAAAGGCTTTGGGAGAAACGCGTAAGACCGGAGGAAGCTGATGACGTTTATATTCGCTGGTGTTTACGAGTTTTAAAATACGCATCACTAATTTTTCGTCATAGCCTTTTGCAATCAATTCTTTAGGACCGAGGCGTTTTTCGATGTAGTCAAAAAGTATTTCGTCAAGAATAGAATACTCCGGAAGCGAATCAGAATCTTTCTGGTTTTCGCGCAGCTCTGCTGAGGGAGCTTTGGTGATGATGTTTTCAGGAATGCAATTGTCAAGTTTATTGATGTGATGCGCCAGTTCATAAACCTGCGTTTTGTAAACATCACCCAAGATTGAAAGCCCTCCGTTCATATCTCCGTATAGGGTTCCGTAACCAACGGCAGCCTCGCTTTTGTTGGTTGTGTTTAATAAAATGCTTCCGAATTTGTTGGTCATTGCCATCAATAAAATACCGCGGATGCGTGCCTGAATATTTTCTTCAGCAACATTAAAAGGCATTCCTGCAAAAATCGGTTTCAGCTTGTTATCAATCACCGAAAAGATTTCCTTAATGCCAATGATGTGATACTTTGTTCCCAATCGTTTGCACATCTCTTCTGAGTCGGAAATGGAATGGTCAGAAGAAAATTGCGAAGGCAATAAAAGCACACTCACATTTTCCTTTCCGAGCGCACGCGATGCAAGCGCAAGAACCACCGCAGAATCAATACCACCACTCAATCCGAGTATGGCTTTGCTGAACCCCATTTTGCCAAAGTAGTCGCGAATGCCAAGCACCAGCGCATCGTGGATGCGCTCAATTTTAGAATCGGTTTTGTGCAGTTTTTTTTCTGCAACTAAATTCAGTGTGTCAAAAATTCTGAAATCATTTTTGAAATAATTCAGTTCTTCAACAATGTTCCCGCTGTTATCGGCAACCATACTGCCGCCATCAAAAATTAATTCGGTTTGTGCACCAACATGGTTCACATAAAAAAGTGGCAACTTATATTTTGCAGCGTTGTAACGCATTACTTTTCTGCGCTCTTCGGCATGGTTGTAATCAAAAGGAGAGGCTGCAATGTTCACCATCAACGTTGGTTTTTGCTTTGCCAGTTCATCCATAGGATTTACCACATACATCGGGTCTTGTTCAATATCCCAAATGTCTTCGCAGATAGTTAAAGCAATGCGTTCGCCTTTAAATTCAACTACTTCAAACTTGCGAGCAGGTTCAAAATAGCGATACTCATCAAATACATCGTAAGTTGGAAGCAATGCTTTTGACACAATTTTTTCAACTTTTCCATCGTTCAGAAAATAGGCAGAGTTGAATAAATTTTTTCCATGAATGTTAGGATTGCTTGAAGGAGCACCAACAATGGCTGCAATACCTTGGCATGTAGCGGCAATTTCTGCAATGCTTTTATCACACTCTTCAATAAAGCTTTTGAATTCCAGAAAATCGCGTGGGGGATAACCGCAAACTGAAAGCTCGGCAAACACTACTAAATCTGCACCTTCTGCTTTTGCTTTACCGATTTCGGAAATGATTTTTGAAGTATTGCTTTCAAAATTACCGATGTGGTAATTGAGTTGTGCGAGTGCTATTTTCATAGATGTAATTGCGCAGTAAAAATAGGTTTAAAACAAACAACCCCGCCAAACAATTGTCGGGCGGGGTTGCATGGTGTCAAACAAAAACTCTTATGGGAAAATACCCAGGTTCTGATACGAAATAGCCACTTTATCAATTGCCGTTGCAAAGGTTGCAGTACGCAAATCAGGCATACCTTTAGTGGTTTTATAACGGTCGCGGATAGAGTTGTAAGCGTTAATCATTGTTTCTTCCAACCCTGAATACACTAAGTCTCTCTCATCAGCTCCGCGTTCAATCAAATCTTTTTGAACACGGGTAATGCGTGAACCGGTTGCCTGTTCAATAGTATCCAGAATGTTGTGGTTCATTTTTGCTTCGTAGCGTTTTTCCATGCGCCCGAAACGAACGTGTGAAAGGTTTTTAAGCCACTCGAAATAAGAAACCGTTACACCACCTGCGTTCAGGTAAATATCAGGAATGATGTAAACGCCTTTTTTCAGAAGAATTTTCTCCGCTTCGGGAGTAACAGGTCCGTTTGCTGCTTCCGCAATTACTTTTGCTTTTATATTTTTTGCGTTACCTGAGTGTATTTGATTTTCAAGCGCGGCAGGAATTAAAATATCGCACTCAATTTCAAGCGCTGCTGTATTGGGCTGGATGGTTTTTGCTCCCGGGAAATTTTTTATTCCTCCGGTTTCGGTTTTGAATTTTAAAATTTTGTCGGGATCAATTCCTTTTGCATTGTAAACAGTAGCATCCCATTCGGCAATGGCAACAACTTTTGCGCCTGCTTCGTGCATAAACTTTGCAGCATAGTAACCCACATTTCCGAGGCCCTGAACGGCAACAGTTTTTCCTTCAATTCCGGTTGTTAAGCCCCATTGTTTTACATCTTCTTTTTTGCTGAACGCTTCTTTCAATCCGTAATAAACACCCAGCCCCGTTGCTTCGGTTCTTCCCTGAATACCGCCATGACTTAATGGTTTTCCGGTAACGCAGGCAATAGCATTTAATTCTGTTGGAAAGAATGCAGAATAGGTATCGGCAATCCAGGCCATTTCGCGGGCACCTGAACCATAATCGGGAGCAGGAACGTCAATGCCGGGACCGATAAAATTTTTCTTAATCAACTCGGCAGTATAACGTCTTGTAACGGCTTCCATAAATTCGGGAGTGCTTTTACGCGGGCTTACTTTTATTCCGCCTTTTGCACCTCCGAAGGGCACATCAACAATCGCGCATTTGTAGGTCATCAAAGCCGCCAATGCCATTACTTCGTCCTGATTTACATGTATGCTGTAGCGGATACCGCCTTTAGTGGGCAGTTTATGGTGACTGTGCTCTGCACGGTATGCTTCAATTACTTCAATTTTTCCATCCACTTTTACCGGGAAACGCATGCGGTAAACGCTGTTGCAATATTTTATCTGTTCCAACACACCTGCCGGATGATTCAGATAACCTGAAGCGCGGTCAAAGTATTGTAATACATCATTAAAGAAGCTGTGTTCTCTTTGTTCGGTAAGTTTAACGGGTGCTGTTTTAGTAGCCATTTTATATTTTTTTTGTTATTTAAAAAGCAAGTGTGTATTGCAGATTATACATTCTCATCGGGTTGATGTTCAACGGGCGGAGTGCATATTCTTCATTGAAAAGGTTGTTTACGATAACAGCAAGTTTATGTGTTTTTTTAATAGAATAAGCCACACGTAAATCAACAATTGAAATGCCGGCTTTTTTTGCAGGATCGTTCAATGTCCACTCCGGATTTTCGCGGTTAACATTATCGCCACGGGCTTCAATTAAACCTATGCCTTTCAAGCCTGTTGGAATAACTCCTGCATCCAGGTCATAGAATATTTTGTCGGCATTTTGCATAAAGCTGTTGTAGCGGTAGCTGATACCCAACTGAACACCGTATACATTAAACTCAACATCCAGTTTTACCAGGTGCTGGAAGCGGTATTTTAAAATGTTGTTGGTTGTATCCAGGCTTGAAGTGTTGTAGGCAAGTTTTACAGGATATAAAGTATCGGGTGATTGTGCATTGTAAAGTTTATCAGGGTTAAGCGTTTGCGGCAGGGTATAGGTATAACCTGCAAGAATGTTAACTCCGAAGTGTTCGGTAAACTTTCCTTGTCCTAATACAGATACATCAACACCTACAACACGTGTGTTTCCTGTGTTTACAGATTTAAAGCCAAGGTTGTTGGCAATGTTCTGGAAACCGGGAAGGGTATCCCATTTTCCGAACGTAAACTCAATGGTGTTATAATATTGCTGCCAGAAACCTGCAAGGTCTAAGTAGCCATAGAACTTACCGATTTTAATTCCCTGCTTGATACCAAGCTCGGCATTCCATGCTTTTTCGGGGTCAATGTTAGCATTCGGGAAAATATTGATACCACCAACGTTGGTACGGATAAAACGCTCGGCAATGGTGGGGAAACGAAAGCCCTGACCAAATGATGCTCTGATGAACGTTGCCTCAGCTACCGGCAGACTTAAACCTGCACGGAATACCGGTACCCCTTGTTTTTCGCTCTCGTTAACCTGAAAAAATTCATAACGGCCACCTACAACAAGGTTCAGTTTTTTCCAGAATTTCTTGTCAATCTGCAAATAAGCAGCAGCGTTTACATACGAATTTTTGCCGCTGGGGTCAATACCTGCATAGAGTTGTGCCTGTCCTGAACTGTAGGTGCCCATTGCGCCTGAAGTAATAATCAGGTCGTTCATGCTTTTAACCTTGCGCTGAAACTGGTATTCGCCATAATACAGGGTGCTTTTGTTTGCCTGATTATTGGTATTGGCGTTGTTTTGGTGAAACATACGGGTACGCAGGGTGTGGCGGTTTCCGTTTTTGCGCCCGAAGTAAGAAATGAACGGGTCGATGTTGTACGTAATCTGGTCGGTACGGGTATCGGAACCGGGATAAGGACGGTAGATGCCGGTGGTGTAGTTTTCCCAAAGCAAGGCTCCTTTTGAAATTCCTTTGGAGAAGTTTACGTTAACACCATAGGCCAGACCAACATGTTTTTTTGAGCGCCAGCGCAATTGTGTGTTTATTCTGAAACGTTTGTTAAACAGTCCTTGCTCTTTACCCACATTGCTGAAGGCGGTAGATTTTGGATAGGGCTTGTAAACCGTTACGCCCTGGTTTACGCTGTCTTCACCGTTAGCACCAAGATAAGCCTCTTTTCCGGGACCTACGTGTCCGTCATCGGCAAGCATATTTCCTCCGATAACAAAATCAAGGTTTCCGATTTTGCGTGAGTGGAAGAAATTGATGTTTGCCATCATGGGGTTCATTCCTTCCCACCACTTGGTTTCTTTACGTTTTGGTGTGTCATACATTCCCACCAGAAGGGTAACTTTGGTTTGGGGAGTATCTTTAGGGTAGGCTGTTCTGATGTTGATGATTCCGCTCAAGGCGGCAGAACCGTAAAGTACCGATGATGCGCCTTTGATTACCTCAATCTGTTCCAGATTTTCAACGGGAATAAAACCCCAGCTCGGGCGACCTGCATCACCGCTCATCAGGGGAAGGTCGTCAACCAATACGGCTACACGGCTTCCTGCACCGAAGCTGTATCCGCTGCCACCTCGTATCTGCGGTTCGCTGTCAATAATCTGTACTCCGGGGGTTTGGTTAATGGCTGTTTCGGCACTGGTGGTTCCTTTGTTGGCAACCAGGTCGGCACTTATAATCTCTACCGATACGGTAAGATCTTCTACTTTCTGTTCAAATTTTCCGGCTGATACTACTACTGCTCCCAACTCTTTTGCGGTTACAGATAAGTCGGCATTCAGGGTGGTAGTTTGTCCTGCGGTAATGGTTACTTCTTTTGTTTTGGTATTGTAGCCGGTAAATGAAATCACCACTTTATGTTGTCCTGCGGGCAGGGTAAGTGAATAGTTTCCGTTAAAATCAGCAGCCGAGCCTTTGGTTTTATCGGTTTCCAATGTTACGCTGGCACCTATAAGTGTTTCGCCCGTTTTGGTGTCGGTAATTACTCCTTTCAGAGTTCCGGTTTCCTGAGCAAAAGTTAACTGGCAAATGAATAAAAATGCTGCCGAAAAAATGAGTGAGGAGTAACGCTTCATATGGATATTTATGGTTTAAATATGTTATTGAACGGGGCGAATTTATCAAATTATAATTAAGTCGGTAATCGGGCATAAAACAGCGGTGGAAAACAGCAGAAATCAGGAAGTTAAAATGCTGACCGAACCGTGTAAAGCCCTAAATTTGCGCTATGATTTTGGACGGAGAAGAGAAAAACAAACAACCCTCATCGTTAAAGCTATGGCTTAAGCGCATTGGCTTTGCGGGTTTTCTTTTCTTTCTTATTAAAGGGCTTGTGTGGATTGCGTTGGCTTATTTTATTGTGAAGTGATAATTATAGTTCATACGATTTAGTCATAAGTCAGGGTAGGGCTTGTGCCTGATAAAAATAAAGCGTTCCACCCATGCAGGACAGAACGCTTTATTTATTCAATCATTGTGTTTTATTAGGGCATAGGAGTAAGCGTAACATTCAGCGTTACCGGATTTTCCATATCCGTAATTACAACACCCGGCTGCATGTTGGGCATATAGCCCGTTTTTGAAAACTCTACGCTGTAGGTGCCCGCAGGCAGGTTGGTAAAGCCATAGTTTCCGTTGCTGTCGGTTTGGGTAGTGGCATCGGGTACACCCATAACGGTTACCGTAACATCTTCCACCGCAGCGGGTGGTGTGCCTATAGGGCCTATTACCGGCTGCGTTACTTTACCGCTCAGTATAAAACTTTCGGTTTCATCGCTGGCCGGCAGCAGGTAGCGTTTATACTTTGAGTAGTTGTTGTAAAACACCGATTTGCCGGCTGTACACAGGCGGGTGGCGATGGCCCACACTGCGTTGTGCTTTACCACCCGCTCTTTGGTAATTTGGCTGCGGTTGTTGATGTAGGCATTTTGCTCGCGGTTGCGCTGGTCAAGCAAGTCGCCTTGTGTTTTTATATCATCAATAAGGGTAAGGTTATAATTTACCGCGCCCAGTTCGGCAGTATATTTAACAGCCGTAGCATGAAAATCGCGCATAAACTCAATCAGCCTGGGCTGCACGTTGCGGGCTTTGTCGTAGCGTTCGTAGCCAAACTCGTTCCAGGTGGCTTTGTCTTTAGGGAAAGCACGCTCAATAAAATACTTTGTATCCTGAAATTTTTTGCGGCATACGCCCATCTGTGTTTCCAAATCATTGGTCATTTGGGTAATAATGTTTTCTACCTGCTCATCGCTGGGCACCGCTTCGGCATCGCTGATGGCGGTGTTGTAGGCAGCTAAAAAGGCAGCCGTAAAGTCGGGGTCAAAACCGGCCAGGTCCAGAATATCTTCGGTGGCATAGCTATGTATGTCTTTGGCAAATTCCAGCATGTAGGGGTCTGAAATTTTGTAGTCGCGGGTTTCTAATTCAGGTGTTACGCTCATGGTTTTTGTTTTTTTAAGGGTTTAGTATTGATTTATAGCAGGGATAACAGGCTTTGCTGTGCGGTTGTTAAGCTTCGTTACAGAGAAAATAAGGTTTGGCACAGGGATATAAAAATCCTGAAAGCGGACAATGAAATTTACTATCGGGAATATGTGCTTTGCTGAACATATTATAAACTTCGCCATGCGGATAATGAGCATCGCCATGCGGAAGATGCGCTTCGTCATCGGGCTAATGCGATTTGCTATGCGGCTAATGAGGTTCGCCATACGGAAGATGGGCTTCGCTGTCGGGAAGATGCGCTTCGCCAGCGAACCTGATTTTCCGGTTGGTAAGGTTGAATATACCTGTGTTGAATTCATATAGCCGTGCCTTGATTTTGATTAACGCAGCAAAGATTTGGCAGGGGTGGGGGGGATGTTGTATCAAAAAGATATTAACAGAGAGGCGAAAACAGCAATCCGTTTTCGGCTTCAAGCTGGCGCAGGCGATATAAAAGTTTGGGCAGCTTATTCAGTGGAAGGGTGGGAGCTTTTTCGCGCATGTAATCCAGCTCTTTGCTTAAAGCGGCATTCACCCCGAGCAGCCGTTCAATGCGTTGATGAATGCTGTGTCTTACCAGCTTGTCAACCTGTTCATAAATCAGGTTGCGGGTAGCTTTGTCAATGGCAAGAAACTGGTTCAGCGCCTCATCGGGCAGGGGGTGCTGTTCCAGCATTTTGTCAACGCTGATCAGGTGCCCCGCCACGCGGTGCAAGCGATTGCGAATATTTCTTACCTGTTCTCCTTTCATTCATAAACAGCATTTTTAAGGCAAGGGGGGGATATTGCCTACATAAAAGAACGCTGGAAGGGGGGAGATTATTGTAGAGGTTTTGAGGAAAAAATTGTGGTAGATTTGAGGGGATGAAAAATTTCTACTTGCTTGTATTCTTTTTTCTGTGTGCGGGGTTTGCCGTGGGGCAAAATAAGGATACATTGATTACGGATAACTATCCTATTACAACCAACATGTTAAAAAATTATCCAAGAGAATTATCTGTCGGAAATATGTTTGCTTTTGATAAAGCATGGTTTGTAAACGATTCAATAAACCAGGCATTGGTTGTTGACCTTGCAACAGACTATCACTGTCATAGGCTAACGCATTTTTATATTGATGATGTTCCTGAAAACCTGATCAATGAAATGTGGAAAATAACTTTACCTGATTCATTGCCTTTAAAAAATATACTGACAAATTTTCAAATAATGGTAAAAAAAGGGAAACCTATTAACCGTTCTTATTTCACAACCAATAAAGGAATACAATTAGGTGACGACAAACAAAAGTTTTTGAAGATTTATAATATACCCGACAGTTATGCGTATTATGGTGTTATTGAAAAACTGGAGTGGTGGTTTGATGGTGAATATTTTGAAAGTGATTTTATTAAACCGGAAACTCCTAAGCCTATAGCTAAAGAAAGTTTCGGTTACAGAGTTACTGCCTATTTCAGAAATGATAAACTTATTGCTATGATGCTACAAAATGATATACCATGAAATCCCTCAATAAATTCCTTTTTCTGTTTTTTGTAATTATCATTACCGCAGTTGTTGACATTTACTATAATGAGCATTTAAAGCCACCAGCATTGAAGTAGGTAAGCTGCAAAATCTGGATGAGTTTGACTTATCGCGTCCTGAAGTGCAAAAGACAATGAAAGAACGTTACTGCAACAACATACCTCAGAACGTAAAATTTATTTCTCCTGCTGCTATGTTTGATTCGGAACTATTGCAAACAATCGTGGAGGAATAATTTGCTTCGCGCCCTCTGCGGGCTGTTTCCTTTGCGCCCTCTGCGGTAAAAACCTCCGTGTTGAAAATTCCCCGTTGCCTACTGCTTACTAATAACAGGCAACTCCACCCTTGAAGGATATTGCTCCGTATGCCACACTTTAATTAAAGGCTGACTGTTGGTCATAGGACGGAAATGGTCGGCATCGGCACCTGAAATGGCGATGCGGATTTTATGTCCTTTTTTAAAGAGGTACGAAACAGGCAGCAAATCAAATTTAAGTTCGGCAACTTCGTCAGGAACCAAGGGTTGTGCATCTTTTTTAAGATAGGTGTGGTAAGGCACCACATCTTTGTAAGGCGGTGTTTCGGTGCTTAGTTTGCGATGCACAGCCCGGAACAGGCCTTCGGTAACATAGTGTACATTTCCGTTTTCGTCCACATCTTCAAGGTAAACAAACAAGCAGGCATCGGGTTCATTTGCGCTGATAAATAAATCGGCAATTACGTGTCCGCTTACTTCCACATCGCTGCTGAGCTCAATGCTGTTGTAAACCAGTAATGCGCTGTCGCGCTTGGTGCGGTCGGGATAAACTTTTGGGGTATGCAATTGTCCTGCAACGGAGCGCCAACGTGAATCAGGTCCGGTTCCTACCGTAGTATCTACCTGATAGGTTTCGTATTCATACTCGCGTATGCTTTTTACTTCTGACTTACTTCTTAAATCTTTTCTTGCCATCAGCATTTTATTTCCGCCTAAAAACAAAGTGGTATTCTCCGCGCGCGGAGGCCATACATCACTGCTTTTCCATTTTTCTTCGCCCATTGTAAAGTAATGGATGCGCGGTTCTTTGTCAATTCCGTTTTGTACACCTTTCAAATGGTAATCAAAGAATTTCATGATTTCGCCCAGGTGACCAAATCCTGTTTCACCGGGGTTGGCAGAACTGGTGTTGTAGCGTCCGCCATGCTCCCAGGGACCAATAATAAGTTTGTTGTCGGGGTTAGTGAGATTTAAATGGCGTTTGATAGCCGAGTGCTGATACGCTCCATCGCTCCAGCCGCTGTAGCTGTAAACAGCAGCACCCGATTCGTCTTCCTGTTTCATAAAGGTATGCGGACTGAATTCGTCAGAAGCAACACCGCCCACCTTTGCCACATCATCACGATACGAAATAGTCATGGCGCCATCGTTTACATTCAGGTTGCCGGCATGGGTGGCAATGGCTTCTTTCAGCAGTTTGTTACGCCCTTTTCCTTTTACAGGATTTACACCTTTTACAATGGCTTTTATGCGTTTGTTGTTGGTTGGAATTTTGCCTTTGTCCAGTTCGCTGTTGGCATAACCCCACACCGAAGTAAACCAGCGGTTGTGTACCCCACCGGGAAAAGCATTGTCGGTATACACATCAAACAGCGAAAATAAATTTACCACGGCTTTCACGTTCGGGTGTTTAGTAGTCAATAAAAACTCAGAAGTTGTTCCGCTGTACGAAGCTCCCGAAGCACCGATTTTTCCGCTGCTCCAGGGTTGTTTCACAATCCAGTCGGCAATTTCGTAGCCGTCCTGCACTTCGTCTTTTGTCCAGGGATGCGGAATGGTTCCAAAGCTGGCACCTGAGCCGCGCGTGTCCACATTTACCACTGCATAGCCGCTGCGCACAAACTGCATCATAAAGCTGTACAGAGGTTCAATCATATTCTTTTTGGTCATCCATTTAAAAGGCCAGCGCAACTGAAACGAACGCCAGTAGCGTGTCTGGTGCATGATGGCGGGAATTTTCTCGCCTTCTTTTATTCCTTTGGGCAGGTAAACCTCAACGGCAATTTTATTGCCATCGCGCATGGTTAAATAGAAGGAGGAATAGGAGTAATGTTTGTATTGTTTCTGTGTCTTGAAATCATAAGGCACGGGAGAAACAGTTGAAACATCACTGGGTTTGTAATCTGCTTTTTTCTGAGCAAATGAAACGTTGCAAATAAAAATAGAGAGTAGTGCGAGGGAGTAGCGGAACATAATTTTTTAAAGGAATAAAGTGGGCAAGCAATGTGTCATGCTGAGCGTAGTCGAAGCATCAATTATTATTGCCCTTCGACTACGCTCAGGGTGACAGGCAACTATAAGATTTCTTTCTTCCTCTTGCAGCGGTTAATAGATTCCACTGCGCCATCAATCAGTTTGTTGTCGTATAGATTTTGTGCGTAAAGTTTGTAGTGATGGATGGCTTCATCTAATTTTCCTTGCGCTTCATACATAATGGCATACTCATTATAAATGGTGGCAAAGTTGATACCCGGAACTTTTACGGCCTGATTAAGCAATGTTTCCAGTTCATCAAACTTGCGCAGGGTGCTGAGCAGAATGGCGTAGTTGTAATACACTGCTGCATAGTCAGGTGTAAACTTTATTGCAAGGCGATAGTGCTCATAGGCCTTTGTATAGTCCTTGTATTTGGTTTCGTAAATCCAACCCAGGTGGTTGTGGGCGCGGCCATAATCAGGCGCTTCAACCAAAATTTCGTTCAGCTTTACTATAGCATCGCTTATGCGTTGGTCTTTGATAAGCTGGTCGGCTTCAAAGAACAGGTCATCTAATTTCAGGTTTTTGTCTTGTTCCATGCGTAAAAATTTGAGGAACGCAAAAGTATGATTTTATGAAAGATAAAGACACAAAAAACTGCCCTGATTTATAAGATTGGCTTTTAGTTTATGCCCATTGTAAAATCATTAACCCTATTACAGCCATTATTATTATTGCTGTTATGGCGTTTAACATGATTCTGTTTCTTTTATCTCTTTTCAGCTTTTTGTGATAATGATCCATTTCCATAGGCTTTCTTTTTTTACACAAAAGACAGCACGGGTTTCAGAAGCCTTGCGTGTTTGAATTCTAGATTCATAGTACGCGTTGTTATTTATTTAGATGTGTTGTTTGTCTTGATATTTCGGGCGTTACTCGTTAGTAACGCTGCGTATTTCAATCTCCACTCTCCGGTCGTATTTTTCACCTCTTCCGGTTTTGAAATCGGCACGCAAGCCTTTGTATGAAAGGCGTTTTTCGGCCACTCCGTTTTTAATCAGGTAGTCGTAAATTGCCTTTGCCCTTGCAACCGAAAGGTTTTGTATACCCGTGCCAAAGTCCATTCCTTCTTCGCCTTCAGGCAGGCAACAGATGTGTCCGTTGATTATAAAATTGATGTTGCTTTTTTCTTTTACCGTTTTCACTAAATTTTCAAGAGCGGGATACGATTCGGGCAATAGCTCATGCCTTCCGGGAACAAACAAAATATTACTCAATGTAATTTTATCACCCACTTTTAAGCTGTCTGAAAAAAGGCTGGGTTGTTGTGCTTTTGGTTTCTCTTTTTTCTCAAAGGTAAAGGTGAGTTCGGCACGCCTGTTTTGCAGGCGCTGTTGCTCCACTTCTGTAGTTTCTGTGGTAAGTGGCAATTCGCCTTTGCCTTGTATTTTGGTAATTATAGTTCTGTCAATTTTTTGTGCCAGCAAAAGTGTTGTTACCTGCTCGGCCCTTTTTGCTGATAGAACAGCGTTGTATTCCGTTTCACCCACATCATCGCAGTATGCAAACACGGTTACGTTTTGTATCACAACACTATCTGCGTTTTTTATAAACACACTTAGTTTTTCTTTTTCCTTTTCGGGCAAATTAAAACTATCGCTTTCAAAATAAAGCTGTAGGGTTGAGGTAGTTTGTGCATAAACCGTTTGATTTAAAATGCCGGTTGCAGCAAACAGGGTAAAGAGCAAGTGGTTTCTGAACATAGGTTTTGAGTTTTAAAGATACATCTTGAGTTGCAATACTGTTAATAATGGAAATGGTCAATATTAGTAACGCTTGTTTTTACTGTTTATTATTCGGTGGGTGTAAAAGTGCTTGTTTTTATAAAATTTAGTACTCGCTTGATAGAGGATCGCAGGTACTATACAAAGCAACCTACATACCTGTGATTATTTTGGAAACACCAATAATGGCGCTGTACATACCTCGCAAAGGAGTATATATACCTCACAAAGGAGTGTACATACCTGATAGCGGATTGTACACACTTAAAAAAGGAGCATCCGAACCCCGCAAAGGACAGTATTTAACTGAAAAAGGGTTGTATATACCTCGAAAAGCACTGCTTTGCGAGGTATATACTGTCCTTTTGCAAGAGTGTAGCTTATTTTGATGTTTTAGAAGTTCACCAAAGTGGTTACAAGCATTGCCAAAACAGAAAGCAACTTATTTTTACCTGGAAAATAGATGTTGAATGTGTAACAAATGGGTGCTTGCATTAGCCAATTTAAACTCAATTTTATATTCAAATTGTTTTTATATGGAGTGTTTGTGTGTGTAAGAAATTTGTAAATTCGAGTTGTACTTACTTATAAGCAGGCGCATATTTGCACCGTAATTAATCCAAAACGGAATTATTAATCACTAAAATCAATAAACAATGAAACAATTACTCACCACCATCGCGCTTGTTTTTGCAGCTTTCTGTTGCAGCTATGCGCAACCTAATCCCAGCGATTTTTTCGTTCAGGGTTATGTCTATGACCAGGCTTCAGGAGCGGCAGTAAACGGTCAGACCGTTTGCGTATATGCCGACAGCAGCAACGGTCAGAACTTCAGTTTTTATGAGTGTACAACTACTAATGCCAACGGCTATTACTACATCAACGTACCAGGCGGCAGCGTAACGGGGCCAAACATTCAATACCATGTTTATACCTATGACTGCCAGCAAAACATTCTTGATACCCTGATCAACAACGGGCAGGGTACCTTAGATCAGGCATGGAAAGACTGGTATGTATGCACTGGTACAGTCAATAACTGCGATGCTACTTTCACTTGGGGCACAACTCCGGGTACTACAGTTTACCAGTTTGCGTCAAATGCAGATCCTAACAGCGGGTTAACTTATAGCTGGGATTTTGGTGACGGAAGCACCGGAACAGGAGCCAATCCAAGCCACAGCTATAACGGCACCGGACCTTACTATGTTTGTCTCACTGTGTCAAGTAATTTTCTGGGATGCACAGCTACTACGTGCGATACAGTTGGCACCATACAGGGCAGCGGGTGCGACAGCTATTTCTTTTATCAGCGCGACAGTCTTGATGCTCTTACACAATATTTCTATGGTTTCTCAAACAGTAACGTAACCTCATGGTTCTGGGATTTTGGTGACGGAAGTTTTTCAACAGCACAAAATCCGGTTCACACCTATCAGGATACCGGATGGTATTACGTATGCCTTACCGTTAACAACTGTAATTCGGCATATTGCGAATACATTAATGTAGACGGTGTAAACACCGGAAACTGCTACGCATATTTTTACTGGAATACCACGTCAAATCCAAATGGACTGATGGGTTACCAGTTTACCTATGCAGGTACACAATCTAATACCACAACCTATTTGTGGGATTTTGGTGACGGACAAACATCAACTTTGCAAAACCCTATTCACTATTTCATAGACGACAGCGCACATTATGTATGCCTTACGATAACAGACGGTAACTGCACAAACACCTATTGCGAAGTAATAGGCAACAATAACACTGGCGGATGTGATGCACAATTCTCAGCAATGGATAGTTCAGGAGTATTCTTCTTCTATCAATTGTCTCAAGGAAATGCCACTTATTGGTTATGGGATTTTGGTGACGGAACAACATCAAACGACCAATACCCAACGCATCAATATGCACAACCCGGAGTTTACACCGTATGTTTAAGCGTTGGTGATTTCTTC
>JBFWYU010000010.1:0-114192 GCA_050186075.1 Bacteroidia bacterium | reverse complement strand
CCCTTGTCCGATAAATTTAACCCGCCCCGCCAGCCCGACTTCATTTTTTTTGAATACTATGATATAGTCCTCTACGAAGCCAATAGCCCCCACCCCGATTGTGCTGATAATCATTAGAAGGATGTAGACATTGTCTAACCGTGCAAATAATAGTGTCGGGATTAGAATTGCAGAGAGAATAATTAAACCGCCCATGGTGGGAGTTCCTTTTTTCTGCAATTGTCCTTCCAAGCCAAGGTCGCGAACAATTTCTCCTACTTGCTTCAATTGCAGGTATTGGATAATACGTTTACCGAATACCATGGAGATAAGAAGCGAAAAAATGATAGACATTGCAGCACGGAACGAAATGTATTTGAACACACCTGCTCCCGGAAAATCAAAGGCGTTGTCTAAATATTCAAAAAGGTAATACAGCATTTTAAATCGCTTGTTTTAAACTTTCAGTTAAAATTTTCATATCGTCAAATGGATGTTTTACACCGTTTATTTCCTGATATTTCTCGTGTCCTTTTCCTGCCAACAGAATGATATCGCCTGGCTTTGCCATAATGCAGGCTGTGCGTATGGCTTCTTTTCTGTCAGTGATGGAAACGGTTTTGCGTGCATCGGAAGCGTCAACACCTTTTTTCATTTCTTCGATAATATCTTCGGCTTTTTCAGAGCGCGGATTATCGGAAGTGAGAATCACTTTGTCGCTCATTGTGCACGCAATTTTTGCCATCAATGGGCGTTTTGCTCGGTCTCTGTCGCCACCGCAACCAACAATCGTAATCAGTGTTTCATTGCCTGTGCGTATGTCACGGATGCTTTTTAACACATTTTCCAATGCATCAGGGGTGTGCGCATAATCAACCACTCCTATAATGTTGTTTCCTGTTTTTACATATTGAAAGCGACCTTCAACTGCTTCCAAAGCACTTAAGCCGGTGAGCACATCTAATTTATTTTCACCCAGTAAAACAGCAGTACCATAAACAGCAAGCAAATTATAAGCATTGAACGAACCGATGAGTCGGGTGAGAATTTCTTTGTTGTCGATATTCAGCAACAAGCCGCTCAATTGGTTTTCAATAATCTTGCCTTTGAAGTCAGAGAGACCTTTTAATCCGTAAGCCCATTTTTTTGCTTTGGAATTCTGAACCATTATTTTCCCATTCTTGTCATCGGTGTTTACCAATGCGAATGAAGTTGCTGGCAGGTTGTTGAATAGACCCTGTTTGGCTTTCAGGTAATTGTCAAATGTTTTGTGATAGTCTAAATGGTCGTGTGTGATGTTGGTAAAAACAGCTCCTGTAAAACGCAAACCTGCAATCCTGTTTTGGTCTATGGCGTGTGAACTCACTTCCATAAAACAATATTTGCAATCAGCTTCTACCATCTGACTTAGCAAGCTGTTCAGCGTTATTGCATCAGGTGTAGTGTGTGTTGCAGCAAGACTTACAGTGTTGATTTTATTTACAACCGTTGATAGCAAGCCTGCTTTAAAACCAAAATTCTGATACAGACGATAAAGTAATGTTGCAATAGTTGTTTTGCCGTTTGTGCCTGTAACGCCTACCAGTTTTAGCTTTTCAGAAGGATTGTCATAAAAGTTGGAAGCAATAATTCCAAGTGCGTAGGAAGAATCTTTAACCTTTACGTAGGTTACTTTTTTGTCGCGCTCTTCTGGGAAGGTTTCGCAAACAACAGCAATTGCTCCATTTTCAACAGCCTGTTTAATGAATAAGTGTCCGTCAATGTTGCTGCCCTTTACTGCCACAAAAAGCGAATAGTTTTTTGCCTGACGAGAGTCTGTCGTCAGCATAGTTATGGCAATGTTTGTTGAGCCTGAAACATCTTCCAGCCCTGCTTTATATAATATGTCTTTAAGCAATTTCATTATGAAAGCTTCAATATTATTTCCCTTGATGTTGTAATTTCAGTTCCTGCGTTGATACTTTGTTGAACAACCGTTCCGCGCCCTTCAATTTTTACGCGTAGACCAAGATTTTCCAGGATGTAGATGGCATCACGTGCGCCCATACCAACCACTTTAGGAACAATTCCTTTTGTGTCGGCACTCTCCTTTAATTCTATTTTGCTGCCTTTGTTTTCAGCAGTTACCCAACGCGAAGTGTTCAGTGTATCATTGTTGATCGGAACATTTAATTTTTGCAGCGAGGTAACTAAATCGTTCTTGTTTCCGCGTTGTGCATAAGGAATTTTATTCTCCGCAAGAATTTCGGTTGGCTGAATTTCTTTGTGAATATCAAGGCGACTGGAGTAAACTTTGTCAGCAATTTCTTTGAAGATGGGGCCGGCAACCAAGTTCCCATAGTATACAGAATTGGAAGGAGCATTTACAACTACTATGCAAGTGTATTTTGGATTATCTGCAGGAAAATACCCAACAAACGAAGCCTGATAAGTGATTTTTTGTCCTTTGTAAACTCCTTCTTTTGCAATTTGTGCTGTTCCGGTTTTACCTGCGATTTTAAAATCAGCATGTTTAAGGTTCTTAGCAGTTCCGCTGTCCACAACGCCTTCCATCATGTGTTTTACTTTATCAATAGTTTCCTGCGAACATATTTTTGGGTTGATAACTTGCGTTTCAAATTTTTTCTCAACAATTCCGTTTTTTGTAATCTCTTTTACAAATTTTGGTCTTACCATTTTTCCGTTGTTGGCAACTGCATTGTAAAATGTTAATATCTGCATCGGTGTCATCAGAATTTCATAACCAATAGACATCCATGGCAACGAAACACCACTCCAGTCTTTGTCTTTCGGATTTTTAATTTTCGGTTTGCCTTCTCCGGGAATTTCTAAATCCAGTGGGTTTTGAAGATTCATTGCATAAATCCGGTCAATGAATTTTTGGGGATTTTTAGAATAATATTTATCCACCATTCGTGAAATGCCGATGTTGGAGGAAACTTCAAATGTTTCGTGCAAAGAGATTTTTCCATGACCACCTTTGTCGTGATTAGAATCTTTCATCGGTTGTCCGTAGAAATAAATCACGCCTTTTTCAGTATCAACTATTTCACTTGGAGAAGCACCGTCTTCGAGCAGCGCAATAACTGAAGCGAGTTTAAATGTTGAGCCCGGTTCAGTAGCTTCACCTATTGCGTAGTTGTAATACTCACCGTACTCTTCAGAGTTTTTGCTTTTGCTCAAATTAGCAATGGCTCGAATTTCACCGGTTTCTACCTCCATTAAAATAGTGCAGCCATGATCGGCACCGTGTTTTTGCAATTGCGTGAGTAGCGCATGTTCGGCCACATCCTGAATATTTATGTCAATGGTGGTAACCAAATCCATTCCATCCTGCGGTTCTATTTCGTTATCATCGTTGAGCGGTTTCCAAACACCGCCAGCTATTTTTTGCATCAGGCGTTTTCCGCCAACTCCGGTGAGGTAACTGTTGTAAGCACCTTCTAGGCCGATGGGTTGAATTCCCGGCCTTTCGTAACCTATAGTACGAGCAGCAAGTTCTCGGAAAGGTCTGGAGCGTTTACTTTGCTGAAGTGTGATTAATCCGCCTTTGTATTTTCCGTTTTTGAAAATGGGGAACTTCTTCATTTTCTGAAGTTCAACATAGCTTACGTTTTTGCGAATGAGGAAATAGCGTTCTTTATTTCTTCTTGCTTCTTTAAGTTCGGCTTTGTATTGTAATTTTGATTTGTCGCCAAACAGTTGAGAAAGGCAGAGTGAAAGCGAATCTAAATTCTTGTTGAATATTTCATCAGTAATGGGATTTGCGCAAACATCCATGCGCACTTCGTAGATTGGAAATGATGTAGCTAACAAACTACCATCTGTAGCAAAAATATTTCCACGGGCTGCTTCAATTTCACGGTATTCGGTAGTCAAGGCTTCTGCTTTTGCTCTCCATTTTTCGCCTTGGATAAATTGCACATTTACCACCTGCGCGATAATGGCAAGGCCGAATACGCACATCATTGCATACAAAAGATACACACGCCACAATATGTCTTTCTTCGTTTCCAATTTTATTTTGTATTCAATTCTTCTTTAGTAACCACAATCTTTTTGGGCGGAACAACCGATTCTTTCAACCCTGTTTCGGCTATTGCTTTTGCTACTTCGCTTTGTTTTGATTTAAACATCAGCTCCGATTTTGTAGTGATATATTCAGAGCGCAACTCTTTTAACTCGTTGCTGATTGCATTCATGCGAAAAACATTTTTTTCGGAGTAGTAACGGTTGCCGATATAAAGAATTCCGATTAGCGAGACGAACAGCAGGAATGGAAGCATCTCAACAACGTTTTCTTTGGTCATAAAACTGCCGTCCAAAAAGCGCATAACTTTTCTTGCAGCAGGCGGATTAGTTGCTGCTTTTTCCTGTTTTTCAGGAGCTGCCTCTGTTGGAATTTCTATGTCTTCTTTCAACTTGTTCATTATGCAGCTTCGCGTTTCAATGGGGTTACACGTTCAGCAATTCGTAACACAGCGCTGCGTGAGCGTGAGTTTTCGGTTAATTCTTTTTCAGATGCAGTAATCGGTTTTGAGTTGATAGCACGAAAGGGTAGTTGCTGATTTCCGAAAAAATCTTTTTCCAGTTCGCCTTCGGTGTTTCCTTTCTTAATCAGTTTTTTCACTAATCCGTCTTCGAGCGAGTGGTAGGAAATAACAACCAATCGTCCGCCTTCGCGAATAATATCAGGGCATTGAGACAGGAATTCTTCCAACGCTTCGGTTTCCTTATTTACTTCGATGCGCAAAGCCTGATAAATTTTTGCCAGAAACTTGTTTTCTTTTCCGCGCGGAGCTAAGGGCATTGCTATGTTTTTCAGGTCTTCGGTAGTTTTTATTTCCTGTTGCGCGCGTTTTTCTTCTATGGTTTTTGCCAGTTTCCAGGCTTCTTTCAAATCTCCGTATTCTGCAAATATTTTCTTAAGCTGATCGGGCGAATAGGTGTTGAGAATAAATGCAGCAGTGAGCGGAGATTTAGTATCCATGCGCATATCCAGCGGTCCGTCAAAGCGGGTGGAGAAACCTCTTTCAGGTGTATCAAACTGGTGGGACGAAACCCCGAGGTCGGCAAGGATACCATCCACGGGAAGGGCTTTGTAGTACTTTAAAAAATTCCGGGCGAACCTGAAATTTTGTTTTATGAGCATAAACCGGTTATCGTTTATCGTGTTTGCGGCAGCGTCTGCATCCTGATCAAATGCATAGAGTTTGCCTGTTGTCAATCTTTTCAAAATCTCTTTTGAGTGTCCCCCGCCCCCAAACGTAACATCCACATAGGTTCCGTCCGGTTTGATGTTCAGCCCTTCTATACACTCGCTCAACAAAACCGGTTGGTGATAACTCATCAATAAACCGGTTAGATGTTGTTTTTTTGCTTGCTCATTACTCTGCTTGCAAGCGCAGCAATTTCATCAGGAGTAAGCTGCTGAATTTTCTGAGTTTCGTTTTCAGGATTCCACATCTCCAGAAAACCACCCAGCGATTTCAGTATGATATCTTTATCTAATTGTGCATGCTCCTGCAACATTTTAGGAATAAGAATGCGGTTGTTCGAATCGATTTCAAGTGTGTGTGCTCCGCTGTAGAATAAACGGATGAAATCAATGTTTTCGCGTTCCTGTGTATTAATGCCGTTGAGCGATTTCATTTTTTCGTCCCATACATTTTTGGGATACAGCTCAAGGCATTTCTCATAAACGCTGCGTTTTAAAACAACTGCATTATTGCCGTCAGGAAACTGGCGCAACAGAGTAGCAGGCAGAATTAGCCTGCCTTTTGTGTCCATTTTACACCTGTAATCTCCTGTTATTAACGACATGCTTTTATTAGAAAGCCCAAAAATAAGTTAAAGTTTTCACAAATCTCCACTTTTCGCCACAAATTGTTGAAAACTTTTAAATTTTAGTGTTTTTTCAATATGTTGATTATGTTGAAATGCTTATTAATAAAGGATTTTAAGAGTTATCAATATGGTGGAGAATTGTGGAGGTAAAGTTAAGAATAATTGCCTTTTTAATCTTTTTCAGGCTATAAAACAATAAAAGCGACTTTATAGTAGTCGAGTTTTTTTGTAGGCTTTAATTCCTATTTTTGCCAACATTGATTTTTTAAGCGCAGATGGATTACGAGATAAAAAAAGAAGGCAAGTTTCAATACGTTGAATGCGGTGAAGGCCCCGTAATTGTGGTGCTGCACGGACTTTTTGGTGCGCTCAGCAATTTCAAGGATGTGCTTGACCACTTCTCGGGAAAGTACAAGGTGGTAATTCCTATTATGCCGATTTATGAATTGCCTGTGCCGGAAACTAATGTGCAGGCATTAGCGGATTTTATTCGTGATTTTATTGATTACAAAGGCTACAAAAGCGTTACCCTGCTTGGCAATTCGTTGGGGGGACACGTTTCGTTAGTGTATATGCAGCATTATCCTGAAAAAGTTCATTCTGTAATTCTTACCGGAAGTTCAGGGCTTTACGAAAATGCTTTTGGTGGCACTTTCCCGCGCAGAGGTGATTATGATTTCATCAAACAAAAAGTAGAACTTACTTTTTATGATCCTGCAACGGCAACCAAAGAATTAGTGGATGAAGTGTTTGCGATTATTAAAGACAAAGAAAAAGTAATTCGCACATTGGCGCTTGCAAAATCTGCAATACGTCATAACATGGCCGAAGAGTTGAAGAATTTTAATGTCCCGTTTTGTCTTATTTGGGGACGCAACGATATTATTACTCCACCTGATGTGGCGGATGAATTTCACAAGTTACTTCCGCAATCGGATTTATTCTGGATAGATAAATGCGGACATGCTGCCATGATGGAGCGTCCTGCAGAATTTAATGAGATATTGAGTAAATGGCTGGATAAGTTGTTTCTTAATTCATAAGTTTTTAGTTCACCATTCACAAGAGTTAAGAAATAATTTATGCTGATAAAAAGTGCGCGTTTTGCTGTCAGCAGTCCTGAAGTAAAAAATTGTCCCAAACCTGTTTTTCCTGAATACGCTTTTATTGGGCGCAGTAACGTTGGAAAGTCATCGTTGATTAATATGCTGGTGCAGCAGAAAGGAATGGCAAAAACTTCTTCCACACCAGGGAAAACACAATTGATTAATCATTTTATGGTGAATGAAAACTGGTATCTGGTGGATTTGCCGGGTTACGGTTATGCACGAACCAGCAAGGCAAAATCAGAAGGTTTCGGGCAAATGATTGCTGATTATATTTCTCAGCGCGAAAACCTGCTCAATGTTTTTGTATTGATTGATTCGCGCTTGCCCATGCAGAAAGCTGATGAAAGTTTTTTTATGTGGCTGGGCGAAAATCATGTTCCGTTTTCTATTGTATTTACCAAAGCCGATAAATCAGGAAGTTCAACTCTTAATTCCAATCTGGCTAATTACAGAAAGAAGCTACTCGACTATTGGGAGGAACTTCCCCCGATTTTTATTACCTCTGTGGTAAATCAGACCGGCCGCGAGGCGTTGCTAGAAAGTATTGAAGAGTTGAATAAGAGTTTTAAGGCCTATTAAGTTTCAATACTGATTAAAGGTTCTTTACGCTACTACAGCATGAGACTTTTTTAAGCCATGACTGCATTTCTCCTTCATGTGATTGCATTTCTCACTCACGTGTATCAATTTCTAACTCATGTGTTTTAAATTCTGCAACAGGTGTTCTTATTTCTACAACAGCTGTTCTACTTTTTGCACCATGCGTTCTAATTTCTACACCACTTGTTCTCATTTCTCACTCACGCGTATCAATTTCTAATTTGATACCGCTGCCCAAAAGAACTTCCCGACATTAATGCAATATCAAGTGAAAAATGAAACTGAGAAAGGGATAGCTATTGGCAGTTGGTGAGCTAAAACAAAAAGCCCCTCGTTTCCGAAGGGCTTTTTATTTAAAAAATCAGGTGATTATCGTATCAGCGTAATGTGTCCTTTTTCAAGCGTATCCTTATCCTGGAATATAGCTATGTCATTTCCTGATTCAAGTTTAGCATCCAAGGTATAGAAATATGTTCCTGCAGGAGCTGCAGAACCTGCTGTGGTTTTTCCGTCCCAAGCGATTTCAGGCGCAGTTGTTTCGTAAATCTGAGTTCCCCAACGGTTGAATACGCGGAAGGTAAATTCGCTTACTGCGCTATTGCGGATTTTAAATACATCGTTATATCCGTCACCGTTTGGTGTAAATACGTTAGGAACAATAAGACCTTCCACTACGTTGATTGTTTTGTAAGCAGTATCCAAACACCCGTCAGGACTGGTTGCAACCATCATTACGTTAAATGTTCCAAGGTCACCATAAGTGTGATAAGGATTTTGGTTTACAGAATTAACACCATCGTTAAAATCCCACCACCATGAAACAGTATTGGTACTTGAATCGTGGAAAGAAATCAAATCATTGATGAACACATCATCAGGGTTGTTATAGCCGTAAGTGCCATTAGGGTTAGGGTTAGGATACTCATAAGTAGTTCCGAAAATAGCATCCGGAAGAGAAAGAATATCTACCAAGAAGCTGCCAACCAATGAAGGACATGCAACATAACCATTCTGGTTGTCGATGGTTTCAATTACGTTGATAGTACCCCAATCAACATCATTCCAGATAACGGTTGCAGAGGTTGCAGTAGTACTTACAATGGTACCTTCGGCTGAGTCAACAAAAAATTCGTAAGTGCCGTTAGTGTTTGGAATAATGCTATAAGTTGTTTGTACATCAGCACAAATAATACTTTCGCCAAATTGCACAGGTGCCGGAGGAATTAGATATGCCAAGGTATAAGGTTCAGGTAAAGAGTTATTTATATTAACTGCATTTCTTCTTACAAAAGTTAGTGTAGAAGGGTCATTCGGATCAGTTGTTAAAGAATTTGAATTTGGAAATCCTAAATTTTCCCAACGGTTATCAGTAATGCTGTCCCATTGAGCAATTGCATTATAGGCCCCTTGGTCATCAGTAAATGCTGCATCATACGAAAGAGATAAGTCTGCATTATCAGTTCCTTCAGGATGATTGATTTTATACCAATAATTATCATTTACATAGCAAACATCTGTGTCGTGTAATAGTGCGTCTTTAGAATAATCAGTTGGGTCAAACGGATCATCTGTAATTGGATTAGCGTTTACAAGACGAACAGTAAAGGTATTGGGGAACGAAGTGGTAGGTCTGATTTTTGCTGGTCTGTATCGTGGAGTGTTTTGAGTAGAACCAACAGGAAAAAGGTAGTCAACAGCATTTAATGTTTTGCGTGAAAGACTTCCAGCTTCAAGGCTGCTTACAAAACCTGTTGTACGTGTAATTGCACCTGTGTTGGTATTTTCAACGTGCATGGTATATTGGTCAGTCCACAACTCGCGGTCATTGAGAATAAGTGTGTTGGTTACAAACTGGTCGGTAAACTGAATTTCTTTTCTGTCTGTACCTGCCAGTTCGAGGTCGAAAAAATAAGATGGAACAATACCAGTAATACCTTGTACTCCTCCGTCTAATAAAACTTTTCCTGTTCCTGAGTTGAATTCATTGTTGTTTCTCCAATCCCCTGCTACTCTATATAGCCCGTTGCTTTCAGGTAGTGGGCTTCCATTTCCTCCAAGTTGGCCGTCATTTACAATGTTACTGTCGATATCAAAAGTTCCCAGATTAACGATTGTGCCATTGAGTTTGTTGTGAACATGTCCTGTTGTATAAACTAAACCTCCGGTGTTAATATAGAACATTGCGCCATCATTCGTTATGGTCGCCAACTGCGCATTAGCAGTAACAGAAAAGGAAAACACACCTGCGGTGATTAAACTAATTCCTTTGATTGCTTTGGTAAAGCTTTTAACTATCATATTATATTATTGGTCGGTTATTTCGGTTTGGTAAAGCCTACAAATATAAACTAACCTGATTCAGAATTCCAAATTTAATTGTAAATATTCTGATTATTAGTTTATTACAGGTGTAAATCAAGGCTTTTTCTGAAGAATTTCCAATTTTTCAGCAAAATGATCGCAGAAATCTTTCATATCGGCAGCCATTTTATCTTCCGAGATAGAGCGCTTCAATGTATCAGACATCGAGAGCAAAGTCTGGTGAAAAAATTTCTTCATTTCATCTACCTGCATGTCTTTTGTCCACAGGTCAACTTTAAGCGTTGATTCTGTTTTCGGATCCCACACGGCAAGCATGATGGCTTTGCAGCTTTCATCGTTTTCCATTCCTGCATCACTTGCTTTCCAGGTTATGGTTTCGGGCAATTTATTTTCGTCAAGTGTTACGTTGAATTTTATTTCGGAGGTTGTCATAGTTTTTGTTTTTTTAATGGAACGCGGATGACACGGATTTAACTGATTTTCGCGGATAAGAATCTGTGTTAATCCGCTGAATCTGTGTCATCCGCGTTCCATTCATTTCTTGGGTTTATATTTAGAGGCTGCTAAAATTTTCTGTGAGTCTTTTTCATTCATCAGTTGAGGTAAAGTTATAGCAGGGTTTTCGGTCATGTATTTCCTTACAATCATCCAGCCGGTGAATTCACCAATGCGTGCAGGCGATTCGCGGGGAAATCCCGGTGTAAAAGGACCTTCGCCCATATATTTGTTCAGCACATTATGGTCGGTTGAATAGAGTAATTTTTCTTCTAAAAAATTCGCCCATATACTTGCTTCGTTACTTTTACTCCATTCTAATTGCTCATTTTTATATGCAACAATAAGGCTGTCGTGAGTTTCGGGAAGAAGGGCATCCATCAGGTAAAGAATTTTACCGTTAAAAATCATATTGTCTAGCAGTGTTTTTTGGTCTTCTTTATTTTCAAATGTATTCAGTGCCCAACCTTTTACAGCAGTTGCCGGAAGACTTGCTTTGTTCATGTTGCGCACCACATACTTAGGCCAGGCAAGCATTTCGTAGTAAATGCTTTTCTCTCCAAGAAAAAATTCAAGTCCTATGGCAAGTGTGCTGTCGTGAGTGAAAACAGCATAATTGAATCCCGAAAAATCGGCAATAACTGTTGGCGGGTTGCTGTCGGGAAAATGGTGTTTGTAGCGTTTAAAGGCATCGGTCAGTTCTTTTTCAAGAAAAGTAAGGTCGGGATAAATTTTCTGTGTTTCCTTGTAAATCTCGCTGATGTCGCTGTTGGTTACAAAGTTTTTTAAACTCACAGTCAGAGCAGTATCGCTCACACTTTGTATATTAATAATGTCTCGACAATAAATATCAAAGAAAGCACCGTATTTTTTTCGCAGCAGAGGAATTTGCTGAAAAAGGCTGTCGGGATTATTTTCAAACAAATCCTTATCGAGCCGCTGAATTTTTACTTCAAAAGGGATTTCAGATACATCAATATCAATGCGCGGGTCGTTCTGGCATGAGCGGCAGGAGCTTATCAACAATAAAACTGAAATAATTTTAAGGGCAGAAAAAATTCGCATGATAAAAAATACCTAATATTGCTCTTGAAAATAAAAACGCAAAACTATGAAAATGAGAAAGAGCATATCAATAATTTTATTCTTTGTATTTGCAAAAGTTGCAATGGCACAGGAAGGCGAGAAGCAACCTAAATTTCGTTTCGGATTAAAAATAGCACCATCGGTGGCTTGGTTAGGCCCAGACAAAACTAAGTTTAATGATTTGGATGTGGAAAGCGGAGGTGCAAAAATTAAATTCGGTTATGGATTAATTACTGAATTTGTGTTGGCAAAAAATTATTCATTTCTGACCGGTGTTGAAGTAAATTATTTTGGCGGAAGCATCAATTATAAAGATGCACACAGTGTAAGTTATAAATTGAATGACAGCACTGCCCTTTACCTGAAATCGCGAGAGTACAAACAGCAATACATTACTATTCCTCTGGCACTGAAACTGAAAACTAATGAAATCGGATATTTCACTTATTTCGGACAAATTGGCGTGGATGCATCTTTTAAAATAAAAGGAAGAGCCAATGATGAAGGTACATTATACTCACCTGATTCACTTGGCGCTTTTACAGTTCAGGGGATTGAACACAGTGAAAGCGATGTGGATATTCTGAAGCAGGTTAACCTTTTCCGTATAGCATTGAATGTGGGGATTGGAGCAGAATGGAATCTTGCAGGAAACACCTCACTATTGTTTGCCGTGAATTACAACAACGGTTTTATCAATTATTTCTACAACAAAACAAAAGACGAAAACAAACTGAAAGACAATACCGGTGAAAAACTGGAAGAAAAGGCCAACAGCAATTATGTTGCGTTGACGGTTGGGGTGTTGTTTTAGATATTTTGCTCGCAAAGAATCAAAGCCCGCAAAGTTTAGTTGCACCTCTTTGCGCCCTTCGCGCCTTTGCGAGAAATAAAATCGGCTTATGAAGCAGCTTTCTTTTTTATCATTTTTTCTTCTTTCACTTACCTGCATGGCACAAAACGAAACCAATATGTCAGAAAAAAAAGGACGCGTTACCGGAATAGGTGGAGTATTTTTTAAAACCGCTGACCCTAAAAAAACCAAAGAATGGTATTCAAAAAACCTCGGTATGAAAACGGATGATTACGGAACCATGTTTGAATTTCGCACTGCAGAAAATCCTGAGGAGAAAGCCTATTTGCAATGGAGTCCGTTTTCTGAAAAGACCAAGTACTTTGAGCCTTCGCAAAAAGAGTTTATGATTAACTACCGCGTTGAAAATATCGAGGCACTTGTAGAAGAACTAAAAGCTAACGGAGTAACTGTTTTGGATTCCATTGCAACATACGACTACGGTAAGTTTGTCCACATCCTTGATCCCGAAAACAATAAAATAGAATTGTGGGAGCCCATTGATAATGAGTTTGACAAAACAGAAGAGGGGAAGACAACCAAGTAATTTCCATTTTACATATTCCATTACCTTAGCGCGGCTTTTTAAAAAAGCGCTATGAAGATCTGGAGATTTATTAAACGACTTTTTCTTGGAATACTTATTCTATTCGTGCTGCTAGTTGCAGTGGGAATGACCTACCTCGTTATTGTTTCCAAAATTGACGAGCCTGTTGTAAAAGACACCGCCATTTTAAAAACAGAGCGCACTCAATTAGACACCAATTTTTATTCGCTTGGCAATAATCGCCTAAAAAAAGCTGAGTCAGGTTTATGGGAAATGTATTTGGAAGGAAATGGATTTGAACGTGGAGTGGCACACGGAAAACTTGCCAAAGAATTGGTTCAGCAACAGGAAAATTATTTTGTGGCTTCCATCAAAAAAATAATTCCGTCTGAATTTTACCTCCGGTTTTTAAAATATTTTATCGGTTGGTTTAATCGAGATTTACCCAACTACGTGAAGGAAGAATATAAGCAGGAGATTTTTGGTGTTTCACATTCTGCTTCTGAAGAGTTTGATTACATCGGAAGCAACTACCAACGCATGTTAAATTATCATGCTGCACACGATATTGGTCATGCTTTGCAGGATAAAAACATGGTGGTGGGTTGCACATCTTTTGCGGTGTGGAATGCCGATGCGGAAGACAGCGTTTTAACCATCGGCCGAAACTTTGATTTTTATGTAGGCGATGATTTTGCCAAAGACAAAATCGTTTGCTTTTATAACCCCGACAGCGGATATAAATTTATGACCATTACCTGGGCGGGCTTTACAGGCGCGGTTTCGGGAATGAATATGGAAGGATTAACCGTTACTATTAATGCTGCAAAATCAGAGCCGCCTTTAGCTTCGGCAACACCTATTTCAATAGTAGCGCGCGAAATTCTTCAGTATGCTACAACCATTGATGAAGCATTAGCCATTGCAAAAAAGCGCCAGACTTTTGTTTCTGAGTCTATATTAATAGGCTCTGCAAAAGATAACCGTGCTGCGCTGATTGAAAAATCACCTGCAAAAACTGCACTGTTTACTCCCGAAGGCAGTCGCCTTATTTGCACTAATCATTTTCAATCACCTGATTTTGCTTCTGACGAAATGAATCAGAAACAAATTAAAGAAAGCGCTTCGGCATATCGCTATAAACGCATGGAGGAATTGCTGAACGAATCGCCCGAAATGGATATACAGGAAGCGGTAGATATTTTGCGCGACCGCTCCGGGCTTGGCGATTCGGATATTGGAATGGGAAATGAAAAAGCAGTAAATCAGTTGCTCGCGCACCACAGTGTTATTTTTCAGCCGGCAAAAAAATTAGTGTGGGTTTCCACTGCGCCATTTCAGTTGGGCGATTATGTATGCTATAATTTAGATAGTGTGTTTTCGGTTTTTCCGAAGTTAAATCAAATAGAAGAACTTACTGTTGATTCATTGTTAATCTGGGAAGATGATTTTGTGGATTCTAAATCATTTGAAGACTTCTTATTTTTCAAAGACATAAAAAATCAGATGCAGGAAGGGTTGCGGATGGATGAGTTTACGATGAACTATGATGCAACTTATGCGTTTGAAAAATCAAACCCTGAATATTACCTCACCTATTGGTTACTTGGTGATTATTATGCAAAAAACAAGCAACCACACGAAGCAGAAATCTGTTATGAAATTGCATTGACAAAAGAAATTGCAACAGAACCGGAGCAGAAAAAAATAGAAGACAACTTAAAGAAGATTCGAGAGGAAAAATAATCTTTGCGTTCTTTGCGTGAACCCATGATACCGGAAATAGAAACCAACTCATCATCCGAAATAAAAGCCTTACAGGAAAAACGTCTGCAAGTACAACTCGCTTATATTTCAAAGAATTCAAAATACTACCAGGAAATTTTTGGGCAGAATAAAATTAATGCTGCTGAAATAAAAACGCTGGAAGATCTGCAGAAAATTCCGGTTACAACCAAAGATGATTTGCAGCAATACAATGATGATTTCATTTGTGTCCCTAAAAATAAAATCATTGATTACGTTACAACTTCCGGCACTTTGGGCGATCCTGTAACGTTTGCTATGACCGAAAAAGATTTAGAACGACTTGCTTATAACGAAGCCATTTCTTTTGCCTGTGCAGGTGGTTCTGAAAATGAAGTGTATCAATTGATGACGACTATTGACAGACGTTTCATGGCCGGACTTGCTTATTTTTTAGGTGCACGAAAATTAGGAGCAGGAATAATTCGCGTTGGTGCGGGAATGCCCGAATTGCAATGGGACACGATTAAAAAAATGTCGCCAACTGCATTAATCACTGTTCCGTCATTTATTCTCAAACTGATTGATTTTGCTGAGAAAAATAATATTGATTACCGAAACACTTCCATTAAAAAAGCCATTTGCATTGGCGAGCCTATCCGCAATTCCGATTTTTCGCTGAACACATTGGGCGAAAAAATAAAAGAGAAATGGAATATTGAATTATTCAGCACCTATGCTTCTACTGAAATGGCAACGGCTTTTACCGAATGCGAAGCGGGCAGGGGAGGGCATCATCATCCTGAGTTGATTATTGTTGAGTTTTTGGATGATAATGATAAGCCGGTGAAAGAAGGCGAAGCAGGTGAAGTAACAATCACCACGCTGGGTGTGGAAGGCATGCCCTTGCTGCGCTTTAAAACAGGCGACATTTGTTTTCACCACACTGAGAAATGCTCGTGTGGTAGAACTACCATGCGACTCGGTCCTGTTATCGGCCGCAAAAAACAGATGATAAAATACAAAGGCACAACCTTGTATCCGCCTGCTTTGTATGATATTCTCAATAATATTGAACAGGTTGAAAATTATGTGGTGGAGGTTTTTACCAACGAAATAGGCACAGATGAAATTTTAATTCACCTTGCTGCAAGAGAGAAATCAGATGCGCTGGTAAAAAACATAAGCGACCATTTTCGGGCAAAATTGCGCGTAACACCCACCATAAAATTTGTTTCGGCAGCAGAGATAAATATCATGCAAAACCCCGAAATGAGCCGCAAGCCAGTGAAGTTTATTGATAAACGCGAATAATTTTTATTTGCTGAATTATTTCATGTAAGTTTGCACTCCGAAATGTCCACGCAGCCACGGTTAATATTAGACAGCAAAAGTTTCGGCCTCACCATTAACCGTCTTTGCTGCCAGTTAATAGAAAATCACAACGACTTTAAACAATCTGCCATCATCGGTTTGCAGCCGCGCGGAATCTTTTTGGCGCAACGCATCCACAAACTGATTACCGAAAAAACAGGCAATAAAAATATTCCTTACGGAAACCTTGACATCACTTTTTACCGCGATGATTTCCGCAGAGGTGAGCAGCATCTGGCAAAGCCAACCGAAATTGATTTTGTAATTGAAGACAAGAAAGTAATTCTGGTAGATGATGTGCTTTTTACCGGAAGAACCATTCGTGCCGGCTTAGATGCTATGATGGCTTTTGGCAGACCGCAGTTAGTAGAATTATTGGTGCTGATTGACCGCAGATACAGCCGTCACCTGCCCATTATGCCTAATTATGTTGGTAAAACAGTGGATACTATTTCAACAGAGAAGGTTTCGGTAGAATGGAAAGAAACAGATGGAGAAGACAAAGTATTATTATTTCAAAAATGAGTTATAAACTATGAGTCAACTGAGTGTTCAACATCTTCTTGGAATAAAATACATCACCAAAAACGATATTGAACTTATTTTTTCTCAGGCCGATCAGTTTAAGGAAGTCATTAACCGTCCGATTAAAAAAGTTCCTTCGCTCCGCGATATAACTATAGCAAATATATTTTTTGAAAACTCTACGCGCACAAAACTTTCGTTTGAGCTTGCAGAGAAAAGACTATCGGCAGATGTGGTAAATTTTGCATCATCGTCATCATCAGTGAGCAAAGGCGAAACATTGATTGATACAGTGAATAATATCCTTGCTATGAAGGTGGATATTGTGGTAATGCGCCATCCGAAGCCTGGTGCTCCTGTTTTTCTTTCAAAACATGTAAAGGCACAAATAGTGAATGCCGGTGATGGTGCGCACGAGCACCCAACTCAGGGCTTGTTAGATGCTTTTTCTATCCGCGAACAGTTAGGAGATCTGAAAGGTGTGAAAGTTGCCATTATCGGTGATATTCTTCACTCCCGTGTTGCTATTTCAAATATCTATTGCCTGCAAAAAATGGGAGCAGAGGTAATGGTTTGCGGACCAACCACGCTTATCCCTAAATACATCAGTGCATTAAACGTAAAAGTTGAGCACGATATGAAAAAAGCACTGCAATGGTGCGATGTAGCCAATATGTTGCGCATCCAGTTAGAAAGACAGGATATTCAATATTTCCCGTCATTGCGCGAATATGTGATGATGTATGGATTAAATAAACAGATTTTAGACTCGCTGAAAAAAGAAATCATCATCATGCACCCGGGACCAATAAACCGCGGAGTGGAGATAACAAGCGATGTAGCAGATTCAAAACATTCTGTAATCTTACAGCAGGTTGAAAATGGTGTTGCAATCCGCATGGCCGTTCTGTATCTTTTGGCTTCGTAAATTATTTTCCAGAAAAAATGTTTTTTAACTTTGGTAAATAAATTTTTCTACTTTTGCTTTTAAACAAAATGCCCCTATGAGCAACAACAGCTATACAATCGAGAAAAAAGAAAAATATGCCCAAATTAATCTCAAAGACGAGAAATTGGACAGTCATGTTTCTCCTTCACTGAAATCGGAACTTGTTGTCCTGAATTCAGAAGGTTTTAAAAACATTATTATTGATTTAACTGACACTCGTTATTGCGATTCTTCAGGTCTTAGCGCAATATTAGTTGCTAACAGACTTTGCAAAAATTCGGGAGGAACGTTTGTTCTTACAGGTTTGCAGCGTTCAGTGATGAAACTTATTTCTATTTCGCAATTAGATACCATCTTAAACATTGCTCCAACAGTCAGCGAAGCTGTTGACCTTCTTTTTATGGAAGAAATTGAGCGTGATGCTGATAAACAAGCATAGTCTTTAACTTTAATTCAAATAATAACAACCAAAATTCATTATGAAAAAAATTCTACTTTCTTTGTTTTCAATCACAGCAATTGCAACAACAGGTTTTGCGCAACTTTGCACACCCGATCCTAACGCAACAGGCTTAGTTTACCCCATGCAACCCGATAGCGTAATTGATCAGGTTGGCGATTACTATGAGCAAACAATTACAATTTCAGTTCCTACAGATACTACAGTTTCAGTTATTACGGTTTATATTGACAGTATTTATCTTGAGTCGGTTACAGGTCTTCCTACTGGTCTTACCTACGGATGTAACAGTAGTTTAGGTAACTGCACCTACTTGGGCGGAACAGAAGGTTGTTTCATTATTTCAGGAACTGTAAATGATACAGTTGGTGTTTATCCAATAACATTTAATGTTGTATTATCTGGAGTATTAGACAGCACCGGAACAGGTGGCGATCCGCTTACACTTCCTTATGCACTTGAAGTATATAGCTTGTATGTAGGAAACGTTGGAGTTGAAATGTTGAACAGTTCTAAGTTTGATGTAATTCAAAACGTTCCCAACCCTTTCAATGGCTCTACAACTATTAAATTCAACAGCCCTGTAGCCGAAACAGTTAATTTCTCAGTTTATGATATGATTGGAAGACAGGTTCACAGCACAAAAATTAATGCTGCAACAGGTGTTAACACTATAAATTATACCTCTGAAAAACTAGTTCCGGGTGCTTATTTCTATACTCTTGCCAATGGCAAGAATAGCATTACCAAGCGAATGGTAGTTACAGGCAAGTAGTTTATCAAGATATTATTCTTAAAAGCCCTTCCTCTCAAGCAGGAAGGGCTTTTTTATTTAGAAAAATTAACATTTTGTGGTTAAAAACAATTTGTTTGCACCTAAATATAATTCCTATATTTGCGCGGTTATTAAATCACTAATCCAAATTATCAACCTAAAAAACAAAAACAAATGATGAAAAAATTACTCTCTTTATTAATTATTGGTTCATGTGCAGTTGTTGCAAATGCACAAACCGGAGGAACTGCATGTACACCTGATCAACAGTATGCTGGAAATCCTGGTATCTACCCTGATACTGTTCAGAATTTACCACCAGCTGTAGTAGGAGCCGCATACGATGCAGTTATTACTGCCGTAGTTCCTTCAGATACTACTGTTGACTTTCCAGGTGTCGGAATTGTTACATTGACAATTAACTACATGAAAATTGATTCAGCTGTAGGTCATCCAGCAAGTCTTGATTATGCTTGCAATCCTGCAGATTGCTCATTCCCTGGCAATTCAATTAATTGCATTTCTATTTATGGAACTCCTCAAGCAGGTGATGTTGGAACATATCCATTAACTGTGTATGTAACAGCTAACGTTACACATGCATTGCTTGGAACATTTGATGCTCCTCAATCAACAGTTACTGGTTATCAGGTTGTTGTTGGTGATGTTGGCGTTGAAGTTTTAGATGCTAACAAATTCCAAGTTGCTCAAAACATTCCTAACCCTGCAAACGGTTCTACTACAATCAACTTTACTTCACCTTCACCATCAACTGTAGACTTCAAAGTTTACAACATGCTTGGTATGGTTGTAAAAAACAACAAAATTGATGCAGTTAGTGGAATGAACAAAATCAACTTCAACACTAATGAGCTTGCTCAAGGTGTTTATGTTTATGCTATCACTAACGGAAACACTACCATCACAAAAAGAATGGTTGTTTCTGGTAAATAATCCGGCTTAACATTTCATTAAAAATAACGCCTCCGCAAGGGGGCGTTATTTTTTTGTTCAGATTTTACTACTTTTGTTGCGCTACTAAACAATTTTACAACAATTTAAATATGAAAAAACTATTACTCTTTGTTATTCTGATTGCAACTAATGTTTTTGCTTTTGCACAAACTAACCCATTTACACCGGCATCAGGAGCTTTACCTGCATTTACTGTTGGTACTGCATACTCAACAGATATTACTTTCACAGTTCCATCTACAGTTACTATTGACCCAGCCTCTTTTGGGCAGCAACTTCCTGTTCCCGTTCCGCCATTTGATGCAACAATTGATACTGTAAGATTTACAGTAGTAGGCCTTCCGGCAGGTTTAACCGGTGATTTTGATAACGGAACCGGTATTTACTTTCCTGGTCAGTCAGGAACGTTAACAATTTCAGGAACACCAACAAGTTCAACTGCTGCAACTGTTACTATTGAATCAGAAACTTCCGGTTCAGGATCATTAACAGTTCCTATTGTGGGCTCATTGCCGGTTTCTTTTCCTGGTGCATTAACACTTCCTGTGGGTGGTACTTTCGATCTTCCCCGTGCCCCCGGAGCATTGGACGGAGGTCCTTATGCTATGGGAACAGTTAGTGTTCAGGAACTAAATTTCTCAAAATTTGATGTTATTCAGAATATTCCTAACCCTTTTTCAGGAAATACAACTATCAAATTTTCTACACCAACAGCAGGTACAATTGATTTTGTTGTATTTGATATGATTGGTAAGAGAGTACACTCTGAAAAAATACAGGCGCAGGCTAAGTCAAATTCAATTAACTTCAATGCAGAAAAATTAACTGCCGGAACTTATTTTTATTCACTTACTAACGGAACCAAAACAATCACCAAGAAAATGATTGTTGCCGGAAAATAAATGAGCTTAAAGCTGACCATACTCGGTTGTGGTTCTGCTACACCAACAATTGACCGAAATCCTACCGCTCAAGTGCTGCAAGTGCTTGAGCGGTTTTTTTTGATAGATTGCGGAGAAGGAACACAGCTTCAGATGAGGCGCAATAAAATCCGCCCGCGCCATTTTGATCATATTTTTATAAGCCACTTACATGGCGACCATTATCTTGGCTTGTTCGGGCTGCTTTCAAGCCTGCATTTATACAGCAGAAATAAACCTATGCACGTGTTTTGCCCTGCTCCTTTAAAAGAGATTATTCAATTGCAGCTGAAAGCTTCGGATACACGACTTACATACGAATTGCACTTTCATGAATTAGAAGGAAATGAAGAGCAATTAATTCTTGAAACGAATGAGGCATATGTTTATTCGTTTCCGATGAATCACCGTATTCCATGCTGGGGATTTAAGTTTGTTGAAAAACCCCGACCAAGAAGTATGAGAGGAGAAAAAATTCGTGAATTCAATATTCCGTTTTCCAGAATAGATGAAATCAGAAACGGAAGCGATTTCGTTACTGAGAAAGGAAAGATAATTTCGAACGAAGAACTTACGTTCCCTGCAAAGGAAACCAGAACGTATGTCTTTTGCTCTGACACGATTTATGATGAACGTATAATCCCTTATGTGAAAGGTGCAGATTTGCTTTATCACGAGGCAACCTTTGCACATGAATTACTGGACAAGGCTACTAACAGGTATCATACAACTGCATTACAGGCTGCTACATTTGCATTAAATGCAGAAGCAAAAACACTTATAATCGGACATTATTCTTCACGATATGGTGATATTACAGCATTGCTTGATGAGGCAAGATCAGTATTTAAAAATACTATTGCAGCAAGCGACAATTTAATTATTGAAATTACCTAAAGATTTTATTGCATTGTGCAGGAATGACTCTATATTTGCATCCTATTTAAAATCATTCTAAATAATATTGTTGATGAATAAGGTTAATGTTTTTCTTGCGGATGGAAATTACCTTGTAAGGGAAGGACTGAAATCTATTTTATCGGTTGATAAGACCGTATCAGTTGCCGGTGAAGCTAACGACAGTGAAGAATTACATTCTCAGATAAAGAAGAAGAAATTTGACCTGTTGGTAATTGATTTCAGCTCACAGAATTTTGAGCTGAAAGACATACAAAAAGCGTTGCTTACAAATCCTGATTTAAAGGTGCTGGCAATTACAACTTATTACAGCCAGAGTTCAGTGCTTAAGGCAATTGAAAGTGGAATTACAGGTTATATTCTTAAAGACTGTGGAAAAGAAGAAGTAATTGATGCAATAAAAGCTACCGGAAAAGGCACTAATTTTTTCTGCGGAAAAATTATTGAATCAATTGTTAAAGAAAACACATCCTACATTGATGTAAACAAAGTAGCAAGTTGCTGTGAACCTGTTAATCTTAGCAATCGCGAGATTGAAATTGTAAAATTAATAGCAGAAGGACTTACCAACAAAGAAATTGCAGATAAATTATTTCTGAGTAACCATACCATTATTACTCACCGCAAAAATATAATGGCTAAAATTGGTGTGAAAAATACTGCAGGAATTGTGGTCTATGCAGTAAAAGAAAGCCTTGTTCTTTCTGCCTGATACTTTTGAATTATTTTCTTCTTTTAATCTTTGTCTTGCTAGTGTTTGTTCCCGTTATGGGTCATATACGCAATCGTCCCGGAACACCGCGCTGGCTGAATATTTTTTTGCTCATTATTTTAATGGCAACTGTTTTTTCTGCAATTCTTTTTGGACTTGTCTTTAAATAAAAAAGGGGCTTTACACCCCTTTTTTATTTATGCAATTGTCCAAGTATTGCTGCCTTTCAAGAGCTTGTCTAAATCACCCTTGCCTGATTTAGCAATGCTGGTAGTAATCTGATCTACCAGTGCATCTTCGTAGCAGAAGCGTTTCTCTGTATAGAAAACTCCAAATGGGCGTGGCAAATGTCCTTCCGTTTTCGGGTTATCAAAAAAGCGGCTTAACAAGCCTGCTTTTACTCGGTCAGTCTCATCGTGTATCCACAAATCACTGGCAGCTGTGCCATCTGTCAGGTCAACAATAACAGGTTTAAATCCGTCCAGTTTTATTCCTTTATTTTTTCCTTCACCAAAAATCAACGGTTTGCCTTGTTCAAGAAAAAGTGTTTCAATTGCTTTTGTCTCTTTATCTGTGTAGATAAAAAATGCACCATCATTAAATACATTGCAATTCTGGTAAATTTCTACCAATGAAGTTCCTTTGTGTTCATTTGCTCTTTTTAAAACATCACGCAGGTGATTAGGATCTCTGTCCATTGTGCGGGCAATGAATGTTGAATCTGCTCCGAGGCAAAGTGCAAGTGGATTAAAAGGATGGTCGATAGAACCCATTGGAGATGACTTGGTAATTTTCCCTTCTTCAGATGCAGGGGAATACTGACCTTTTGTCAAACCGTAAATCTGATTGTTGAACAAAAGTATGTTTACATCAAAGTTTCTGCGCAGCAAATGAATTAAATGGTTTCCACCAATTGAAAGTGAATCACCATCACCTGTAACAATCCAAACGCTCAATTCCGGTCTTGCAGCTTTCAATCCGCTGGCAATGGCTGTAGCACGTCCGTGAATACTATGCATTCCGAATGTTTCCATGTAATACGGAAAACGTGAAGAACATCCGATACCGGAAACAAAAACAAGATTTTCGCGCTTTATTCCCAACTCAGGAACAACTTTCTGAACTTGTTTTAAAATAGAATAATCTCCGCATCCGGGACACCAACGTACATCCTGATCGGTTTCAAGGTCTTTTGCTGTATATGGCTTTTCGATAGTTTCTGACATAATTTCAAATTATTTTTTCAGCGTTTCTACAATTTTATCTTTTATTTCTGCGGCACTAAATGGCATACCCTTTATTTTATTGAAAGGTATTGCAGGAACCAAGTATTTATCACGCAACACTTTTACAAGCTGCCCGTTATTCATTTCAGGAACAATTACTTTATCAAAGTTGTAAAGTATTTCGCCTAAATTTTTCGGCAAAGGATTGAGGTATTTTACATGCACATGTGAAACGTCATACCCTTCTTCAATTGCTTCAGCTACAGCAGCCTTAATTGAGCCGTAGGTTGAACCCCAACCAACAATCAATAATTTGCCTTTTTCTTTTCCATTGTCAATTTGTTGCAAAGGAATATAATCGGCAATATTTTGAATTTTTTGTTCACGGGTTTTAACCATGTGTTCGTGGTTGTCCGGATCGTAAGAAATGTTTCCTGTAATGTCTTCTTTTTCAATTCCACCCACACGATGTTCTAAGCCTTTTGTTCCCGGAATAGCCCATTTACGAACTAATTTTTCATCGCGTTTATAAGGCATGTATTTTGGGTCTTCTTCTTTTCTTGGTTCAGCAAAAACAGCTTTTATAGTTGGTAAATCCTTTGTTGCCGGAAATTTCCAAGGTTCAGCACCATTTGCAATGTATCCATCCGACAAAAAGAAAACTGGGGTCATGTGTTCAACTGCAATGCGACATGCTTCAAAAACGGTGTTAAAACAATCAGAAGGTGAGTTGGCTGCTACAATTGCTACAGGTGCTTCTCCGTTTCGTCCGTAGAGTGCCTGAAGCAAGTCAGATTGTTCTGTTTTTGTTGGCAAACCTGTTGAAGGCCCTCCGCGTTGAATATTGATAATTACTAAAGGAAGTTCAAGCATTAATGCTAAACCAATAGCTTCACCTTTTAATGCAATTCCGGGACCTGAAGAAGCAGTAACTCCTAACGCACCGCCAAATGATGCACCAATGGCAGAGCCAATGGCAGCAATTTCATCTTCCGCCTGAAAAGTTCTTACGCCAAAATTTTTGTAGCGTGAAAGTTCATGCAGAATATCAGATGCCGGAGTAATCGGATATGTTCCATAGAATAAGGTTAAACCTGAACGTTCAGCCGCAGCAATTAAACCAATTGCAGCTGCCTGATTACCCATTATATTGCGGTATTCACCTTTTTCAAGTTTTGCTTTTTCTACCTGGAAACGGGTTGTAAAAGTTTCACTTGTATCTCCAAAGTGGTAGCCTGCTTTCAACGTTTTTACGTTGGCATCCATTACCGCAGGATTTTTCTTGAATTTGTCCTGAATGTATTTGATGGTGTTGTCCATTTCACGGTTGAACATCCATAAGATAAAGCCCAGAACAAACATGTTTTTTGTACGGTCAATTTCTTTGATACCTAACCCTGACTCTTTTAAACATTCTTTAGTCAGTTTAGTAACATCAACTTCATGAACTTTATATTTCTCGAGTGAGTTATCTTTAAGTGGATTTACACCTGCAGGATATTTTGCAAGCCCAAGGTTTTTAGGGTCAAAGCCATCGGTATTGGCAATGATTATTCCTCCTGTTTTCAGTTGTTTTAAATTAGCTTTCAAGGCAGCTGCATTCATTACCACAAGCACATCGCAGATGTCGCCAGGAGTATAAATTTCTGTGCTGCTGAAGCGCAACTGAAAACCCGAAACTCCTGCCAATGTACCTTGCGGGGCGCGTATCTCAGCCGGAAAGTTAGGGAATGTGCTCAGGTCGTTTCCGAAAAGAGCAGTAGTGTTGGTGAATTGTGTTCCTGCAAGTTGAATTCCGTCACCGGAATCGCCTGCAAAAAGAATGGTAATGTCTTTTGTTACTTCTGTTGTTTTACTCATTGTGTTTTGAAAAAATTTGCCAAAAATAATTTTTTTGCGGCTTGTTATTCAATATTTATTGCCTCAACTGCTATAATTTCGGGAACTGCCCTTTTTACAGCCTCTTCAATCCCTGCTTTTAAGGTCATTGTGCTCATGTGACAACTGCTGCAGGCTCCCAAGAGCTTTACTTTTGCGATGTAGTTGTCGGTTACTTCAACCAATTCCATGTCACCGCCATCTGCTTCCAAAAAAGGACGCATGGTTTGCAACGCACTTTCAATCTTGGATATTAAAATTTTGTCGTTTATCATTTTGAATTAGGTGCGTGCAATTTCCACTTTTTCAGTAGGAGCCATTGTTGCATTTCTAATAGCTACCTGTTGTGCAACATTTTTTGCCATATCCATCAACGCTTTTGCGATGGGTGAATTTTCCTGCATAACGGCAGGTCTTCCTGCATCACCAGCTTCGCGCACACTTTGCACCAACGGAATTTGTCCGAGCAAAGGAATGTTTAATTGTTCTGCCAATGCTTTTGCACCGCCTTTTCCAAAGATGTAGTATTTGTTTTCCGGTAATTCTTCGGGCGTAAACCAAGCCATGTTTTCTATTAATCCAAGTACAGGAACATTGATGGCTGGCATCTGGAACATCGCTATTCCTTTGCGTGCATCAGCGAGCGCAACATCCTGCGGAGTGCTTACAATTACTGCACCTGCAAGCGGCACTGCCTGAATAAGTGAAAGGTGAATATCGCCTGTTCCGGGAGGAAGATCAATAATCATATAATCCAGTTCGCCCCAGTCGGCATCAAAAAACATTTGGGTCAAGGCTTTTGTAGCCATAGGTCCGCGCCATGCAACTGCCTGATTGGTTTCAGCAAAAAAGCCGATAGAAAGAATTTTTACACCGTAGCTTTCTACCGGAACCATCATGCTTTTTTCACCAACTTTTCTAACACCCGGTTTTTCGTTCTGCACATCAAACATAATTGGAACAGATGGTCCATAAATATCGGCATCCAGTATTCCCACTTTTGCACCTTGCATTGTGAGTGCTACTGCAAGATTAGCGGCAATGGTTGATTTTCCAACGCCACCTTTTCCCGAAGCAACTGCAATAAAATTTCTAACTCCTGCAATTGATGCTTTGCTACTTTGTTTTGTGGTTACATTGGAAGTCATATTCGCTTTTACGATGGCTTCTTTATCCACAAAGTGTTTGATTGCATTTACGCAGGCGTTATGAATCAATTCTTTTAAAGGGCAGGCAGGGGTAGTGAGCACAACCGAAAAACTGACGTTCTTGCCATCAATTTCTATATCCTTAATCATGTTAAGCGTAACAAGATCTTTCCCTAAATCGGGATCGATAACGTTGCTCAATGCGTCTAAAACTTTTTCTTTTGTTATTTCCATTTTTTTCTAAAAAACTCAGCGAAATTAGTAATTCTGCATTAACTTGGAATGTTTCCAAACAATCTATTTTTTCACCTAATATTGCACTATGACTAACAAGGAAATTGCAGGAATGTTTAAGTTGGCCGGCAAGCTCACTGAGCTGCATGACGGTAATGAGTTTAAGGTGAAGTCTTTTATGGGGAATGCCTTTAAAATTGAGCGTTTGCCGCTGCCATTGGAAAATATGAGCGCAGATGAAATTGCGAAAATTGATGGCATCGGAAAAGGAACAGTTGCAAAAATCAATGAAATAATTTCCACCGGAACACTGAAAGAACTGGATGAATTAATTGCACAAACTCCGGTTGGCGTTATGGAAATTCTTTCAGTGAAAGGGCTTGGTCCTAAAAAAGTACGCACCATCTGGAAAGAATTAGAAGTGGAATCAGTGGGAGAATTACTCTATGCCTGTCACGAAAATCGTTTAGTAACGCTGAAAGGTTTTGGCGAAAAAACACAGGAAGAAGTCATAAAAAGTATTGAGTTTATTCAGGCAAATTCTTCTAAATTTCTGTATGCGAAATTAGAACCTGTCGCGCTGCAATTGTTGGAAATAATAGAGAAGTCAGGAATTGTGCAGAAAGTTTCTTTGACGGGTGAGATAAGAAGAAGGAATACAGAACTAGAAAAAATTGAATTTGTAGCAGCGGTTTCAGTCAAAGATACCTTGTTGAGTTTGCTTGAGCCTTTGAAACAAAAGGAATCTATATTTTCAATTTCCGAAGAAAGCATTTCTTTTAAACTGACTAATTCAATTCCTGTTGAAATTTTTACATGCACCAATTCTGATTTCTACGCTACTTTATTTAAAACTACTTCAACTCCTGAACATATTGAATTGTTTGGCAATCCTGAACTAAGTTCTGTTTCATCTGAAGAAGAAATTTATAGAAATGCCGGCTGGAATTTTATTATTCCCGAATTGCGCGAAGGGAAGTTTGAGAAACAGTTAAACGAACAAAATAAATTGAATGATATTGTTCAACTCCTTGATTTGAGAGGGATATTGCATAATCATTCAACGTACAGTGATGGTGTTCATTCACTGGAACAAATGGCAAATTATTGCAAAGAGTTGGGTTATGAATACCTCGGAATCAGTGACCATTCGCAATATGCCGTTTATGCAAAGGGTTTAAAACCTGAGCAAATCATTGCCCAGCATGAGGAAATAAATGTGCTGAATGAGACGTTAAAACCTTTCAGAATTCTCAAAGGAATCGAAGCAGATATTTTGCCCGATGGCTCACTGGATTATAATGATGATATTCTTGCTTCTTTTGATTTTGTTGTCGCTTCTATACATTCAGCGATGAAGATGGATGAAGCAAAAGCCACTGCAAGATTAATTTGTGCCATAGAAAATCCGCATACAACTATTCTGGGCCATCCGACTGGTAGGTTATTGTTATCGCGTCCCGGTTATCCTATTGATCACAAGAAAATAATTGATGCCTGTGCTGCAAATAAAGTGGTAATTGAGCTGAATGCTAACCCCAATCGCTTAGACATTGACTGGACGTGGATACCCTATTGCATGGAAAAAGATGTCATGATCTCTATAAATCCGGATGCTCACAAAATGGAAGGATATCACGATATGCATTATGGAACACTTGCTGCTCGTAAGGGTGGGTTGACAAAACAAATGACATTTAACGCATTGTCGTTGGAAGAAATAGGGCAGTGGCTGACAGTGCGTAAATCTAAAATCTGAAAATTATGAAGATCAGTTCTCTCGTATCATGGCTTATGAAAAAGCGGATGCATCAGATCGAGCTTTTTATGAAATACCCGCACGATGTGCAAGCCGAGTGGCTTATGAAATTAGTTAACTCAGCGCAAAATACCGAATGGGGAAAAAGCTATGATTACAAAAGTATCCGTAACCGCGAAACATTTAAAAAGCGTGTTCCCATTCAGGATTATGAAGATATCAAGCCGTTTGTAAAACGTTTGATGGATGGTGAACAAAATATTCTGTGGAATACCGATATCAAATGGTTTTCAAAATCATCGGGCACTACAAGTGATAAAAGTAAATTCATTCCGGTAAGCCAGGAAGCGCTTGAAGAGTGTCATTACAAAGGCGGTAAGGATATGCTCTCACTTTATTGTTCTAATAATCCTGATACAAAAATTTTTGACGGAAAAAGTCTCGCAATGGGCGGAACTCATAATGTTATTTCGCTTGAAAATGAGTCTTATTACGGTGACGTTTCTGCTATTATCATGCAGAATTTACCTTACTGGGCGGAATTCATCCGCACACCAAATCTTGAAATTGCGTTAATGGATGAATGGGAAGAGAAAATTAAAAAAATGGCTGATGCAACGGTAAATGAAAATGTGACAAGCATGGCCGGAGTTCCTTCATGGACGCTGGTCCTGTTGCGTTATATTCTGGAAAAAAACGGCAAGAAAAATGTTCACGATATATGGCCCAACCTTGAGGTTTTTTTTCATGGTGCAGTGAGTTTTACTCCTTACCGCGAGCAGTATAAATCCATCATTTCTCCGAAAATGAACTACATGGAAACCTACACTGCATCAGAGGGTTTCTTTGGAATACAGGATCGAAAGCGCGCTGAAGATATGTTGCTGATGCTGGATTATGGCATTTATTATGAATTCCTGCCGATGGATGAAAATGATAAGGAAGATGCGGAAACGCTTTCATTGGCTGAAGTAAAAACGGGTGTGAATTATGCACTTATAATTTCAACTAACGCGGGTTTGTGGCGTTATAAAATTGGTGATACTGTTCAGTTCACTTCGATTGATCCCTATCGCATAAAAGTTTCAGGTCGGACCAAACATTTTATTAATGCGTTTGGTGAAGAATTAATTATTGATAATGCTGATAAAGCATTGAAAATTGCCTGCCAGAAATCAAATGCCGTAATAAAAGAATATACCGCTGCGCCTGTTTATTTTAGTGGTAATGAAACAGGCAGTCACGAGTGGCTGATAGAATTTGAAAAACAGCCACATAACCTTGATTATTTCACGGAAACATTGGATAATGCACTGAAATCATTGAACTCTGATTATGAAGCCAAGCGGCATAAAAACATCGCATTGAGGATGCCTATTGTAAGGGCCTTGCCTACAGAAACTTTTTACAAGTGGCTGAAATCGAAAAATAAATTGGGAGGACAGTATAAAGTTCCGCGTTTGAGCAATGAGCGAAAGTATGTTGAAGAAATTATTTCTTTAATAGACGGAACCGTAATTCATTCCACAAAAAGCTGATTTTTTCTCCTGCTGATTTTTTTTCCAGTTCTAAGTTCATCATAGTAAACACTGCAGGATTTAAAGCTTTTTTTAAGATGCGTGCAGGAAAAGAATATTCGGCATAAGGCATTTTTTTTAGGCTTAGTAAAGGCTGTAGTTCTTTCTTTATTTTTTCAAATTCCTGTCGGTTGTGATGGTAATAATCTCCATCTCTTTTTGGCATTACATCCATGCCGATGTGAGCAGTGAGATGTAAACCATCAAATAACTTACACTTCTCGGCATGAGCAAAAAGATTGTGCATTAGTGTTGCCTCAACAAACGGAATTCCGACACAGATTTCACCAAGAATAAATTTCGGAAACAGTTCACGTTTAAAAACAAAGCAATCAAACCCCGGATGCGATTTTCCGATGTCGGAATAGATAAAAGGCAAATCGTTTACGCTGTTGTATACCTTCGGTATTCTGCGCCTGTTAATAATAAACGCATCATAGCCCTGCTCAATTATTCTGGCAAGGGTTTCGTAAAATTGGGGTAATACAATAATGTCGGTATTTGTGTAAATGAGATATTCCGAGTTGCTGTTTTCAAACAATCGTTGAAGAATATCCTTAATGAGCGGAAGTTTTTTCTTTCCGTTTATCACAACAGCATTTTCAAGATTTGTAGTTTTCTGAAAATACTCTGGAATAATTTCAGCATCTTCAGCGTACTGTGCTGAAAATAATTTTACATCAACATCCGTTGCAAATGCTTTTGCTTTTCGCATGGCCTCAAACACAATAGGCTGTGCAATAGAAAGCTCGGAGCCGTGCTTTGCTTTTACAGGATTAATAATGTGGGCGATGGAAATCATTTCGCCCGAAAGTAGAAAAATAAATTCTTTCCTTTGTGCGAATAAAATGAACATTATGTTTCTTATCGGGAAAAAATCACTTACGCTTGACGAAATAAAACACCTGCAGCAAAGCGGTGAAAAAATTGGGTTACATAAAAATGCAATTGCTGAAATTGAAAAATCACGGAAGTATTTAGATAAAAAAATTGCTTCCTCAGTTGAGTCGGTGTATGGTGTAACAACAGGTTTTGGTTCGCTTTACGACAAAAAAATTTCCCCAAAAGATTTAGGAACATTGCAGGAAAATCTGGTGATGTCACATGCCTGCGGAACCGGAGATGAAGTTCCTGCAGAAATTGCAAAGTTGATTTTGTTGCTGAAAATTGTTTCTCTTTCTCTTGGAAAATCAGGTGTGCAGTTAGTAACTGTTCAACGCTTGGTTGATTTTTATAACAACGATATTTTGCCGGTTATTTATGAGCAGGGCTCATTGGGTGCATCGGGTGATCTGGCACCGTTAGCACATCTTTCGTTACCATTGATAGGTAAGGGAGAGGTTTATTACAAAGGCAGAAAAATTTCAACCGAAAAATTGTATTCAGAGTTGAAATGGAAGCCAATTACCTTGAAGTCTAAAGAGGGTCTGGCACTTTTGAACGGCACTCAGTTTATGGCCGCTTATGGTGTTGCCTGTGCTATCAATGCTGAAAAACTTTGGCATTGGGCAAACATTATCAGTGCCTTATCGCTGGATGCGTTTGACGGAAGATTAGAGCCGTTTGATAAACTCGCTCAGGAAATTCGTCCGCACAAAGGACAGATTGAAACCGCAGCTGAAATCCGCAAAATTTTGAAAGGAAGCCAATTAATTAATCAACATAAAAAACATATTCAGGATCCGTATTCATTCCGCTGTATTCCCCAGGTGCATGGGGCTTCCAAGGATGTGATAGATTATGCTAAACAAGTTTTTTCGGTAGAAATAAATTCGGTTACTGATAATCCAACCATTTTTCCTGATGAGGATAAAATTATTTCAGCAGGAAATTTTCACGGACAAATTTTAGCACTTGCACATGACTTTCTTGCTATCGCTTTGGCTGAACTTGGAAGTATTTCCGAGCGCAGAACTTTTCAATTAATTTCAGGTTCGCGCAATCTTCCGAGCTATCTGATTGTGAATGCCGGTATCAACTCCGGATTAATGATTCCGCAATATACTGCTGCATCCATCGTTAGCCGTAACAAACAATTATGCACACCCTCTTCTGTAGATTCTATTCCATCTTCCAACGGACAGGAAGACCATGTGAGCATGGGAGCAAATGCTGCAGTGAAAGGATATAAAGTTATGAAAAGCACTTATACTATTCTTGCTATTGAATTACTGACGGCAGCACAGGCAATGGATTTCAGGAGACCAAAGAAAACATCACCTGTTCTTGAAAAAGTATTTTCTGCCTATCGCAAAAAAGTAAAGTTCATGAATAACGACAGAGTGTTGCGCGATGATATTATTGCTTCGGAAAAATTTCTGGAAGAGTATAAATAGCTATTGTGGGTCGTCAGCCATCAAGGCAAACTGCACAAGATTAGCACCCATCTTCAGCGCTTTATCTCGGGCATCAGGCGAGTCGCCATGAACTTCGGGGCTTTCCCAACCATCACCTAAATCGGTTTCAACGGAGTAATAGCAAACCAAACGACCTTCGTAAATCAATCCAAAGCCTTGTGCGGCTTTATCATCATGCTCATGAACTTTAGGTAGGCCATTTTTGAAATCAAATTTTTGATGATAGACAGGGTGCGAAAAAGGAAGTTCCACCAAATCCAATTCCGGAAAAACTTTTTTCAGTTGCGGGCGAATGAATTTGTCCATTCCATAATTGTCATCAATATGCAGAAAACCACCGCCAACAAGGTAATTGCGGAGATTTTGTGCTTCCTGATCAGAGAAAACAACATTGCCGTGGCCTGTCATGTGTACAAAAGGATAATTGAAAATTTCGGGATTGCCCGCATCTACTATTGCTTGCTCAGGATTGATATTGGTTCCAAGATTTTCATTACAGAATTTGATCAGGTTGGGCAGGGAAGTAGCAAGATTAGCATACCAGTCACCACCGCCATTGTATTTTAATAGTGCAATCTGAAAAGAGGGCGCAGGAGCAAAAGATGTAAGAAGAGGGAAAAGAAATAAAAGAATTAGTTTTTTCATGTTAAAGCCCTTCGACTACACTCAGGGTGACAATTAATCGTTCAATAAATTTACTGTTTGGCAGGCCACAACACCTGCTGTTTCTGTCCGCAGCCGACTTTCGCCTAATGTTATAGCAGTATAGCCATTCTCGTTTGCCAGTTTTACTTCTGCCTCAGAAAAATCACCTTCAGCTCCAATCAAAATTACGATATTCTTGCGGTTGCTGATGCAATCTTTCAGATTTTGTTTTTCACCATCGCGGCAATGCGCAATATATTTTGCTTCTGCTGCTTGTGATTTGATGAACTTTTTGAAATCAATCATCTCATTCACTTTTGGCAGAAATGCTTTTACACTTTGCTTCATAGCCGAGACAACAATTTTTTCTGCCCGCTCCAGTTTTACAACTCTACGTTCTGATTTTTCGCAGTTGAGAAATGTGATTTCATCAATACCTATTTCGGTGGCTTTTTCCAGGAACCATTCGATGCGGTCGAAGTTTTTGGTGGGCGCAATGGCAATGTGCAGGTAGCAATTCCTTTTGCCGTAGTTTTCTGTTTTCTCTGTAATCTCAAATCCACATTGATTAGGATTCGCGTTGCTAATCTTTGCTTTGTAAAAACCACCTTTCCCGTCAACAATAATTAAATCATCGCCTTCTTTCATGCGCAGCACGCGAACAGCGTGAGCAGATTCTTCTTTGTCAAGAATAGTTTGTCCATTTAAAATTTCAGGGCAGTAGAAGATGTTCATGGTTTCTCAAAAATAAAAAAACCTTCCCATTTTGATGAGAAGGTTTTTTCTTTTTAATAGTTCTGATTAAGCATTCACAACTGTTTTCGGAGCGGCAGCAAGAATTTCTTCGTTGGCTGCGCTTGCATATTTGCTGAAGTTTTTTACGAATGACTCGGCAAGGCTGTTTGCTTTTGTGTCATAAGCCGCTTTGTCTTTCCAGGTGTTGCGTGGGTTAAGAATAGTAGCTTCCACGCCCGGGCATGATTTAGGCATTGCCAAACCAAACACTGCGTGGTTTTCATATTCCACTTTGTCCAGTTCACCTTTCAGTGCAGCAGTAATCATAGCACGGGTAAATTTCAATTTTATACGTTCGCCCGTTCCGTAGCTTCCGCCTGACCAGCCTGTGTTGATAAGCCAAACATTTACTTTATTCTTTTTCAATTTCTCGCCCAGCAACTCAGCATATTTGGTTGGGTGCAATGGCAGGAAAGCCGCACCAAAACAAGCAGAGAATGTCAATTGTGGCTCAGTAACCCCCACTTCAGTTCCTGCAACCTTAGCAGTGTAGCCCGAGATAAAATGATACATCGCTTGACCAACAGTCAATTTAGAAATAGGAGGCAATACACCAAACGCATCAGCCGTGAGGAAGAAAATGTTTTTAGGAATTCCGCCTACTGATGGTTTCACAGCGTTGGTAATAAAATCAATAGGGTAGCTTACGCGTGTGTTCTCTGTTTTGGTGATGTTATCGTAATCTACAGTAGAAGTGTTATCATAGAATTCGATGTTCTCCAAGAGCGAACCAAATTTCACAGCATCAAAAATCTGCGGTTCTTTTTCGCGTGAAAGGTTTACGCATTTTGCATAGCAGCCGCCTTCAAAGTTGAAGACTTCTTTTTCTGCCCAGCCGTGTTCATCATCGCCAATTAACCCTCTTTCAGGGTCGGCTGACAACGTAGTTTTTCCTGTGCCTGATAAGCCAAAGAAAACAGCAGTGTCACCTTCTTTGCCGATGTTGGCAGAGCAGTGCATGGATAATACATTTCTGTCGTGTGGCAACACAAAATTCAGCACCGAGAAAATTCCTTTTTTAATTTCGCCTGTGTAGGCAGTTCCTCCGATGAGGATTACTTTTTTGGTGAAATTGAGCACCGCAAAGTTTTCCTGACGCGTTCCGTCTGTTTTAGGATTGGCGTGAAAACCCGGAGCGCAAATGATAGTCCACTCGGGAGCAAAGTTTTGTATTTCTTCAAACGTTGGACGCAGGAACAAATTGCTTGCAAACAGGTTTGCCCAAGGTGTTTCGGTAACAACGCGGATATTCAGGCGGTAAGCAGGGTCGGCACAAGCGTAGCTGTCGCGCACATATACTTCTTTGCCTTGCAGGTAAGAAGTTACTTTGTCATACAGTTTGTCAAAATTTTCGGGAGTAAATTTGATATTGATATCGCCCCACCAAACCGAGTTTTCGGTAATGGCATCGCAAACAATAAATTTATCTTTGGGTGAACGTCCGGTAAATTTTCCGGTATCAACCGCCAGTGCACCTGTATCGGTCAATGTGCCTTGTCCGGTTACGATGGTTTCTTCCACCAGTTCGGCAGGGTTCAGGTTCCAGTAAGCTACTGCAACATTTTTTAATCCCAGGCTTGCAACTGTAGCGTCTTTACTCTTAATTCCGTATTCGTTCATTCTTAATTTATTGGTTGATATTCTTAATGCATTTTTCCCTAAAAGGGGAGCAAATGTAAAGCAATTTCAAAGACATAAACAAAAAATTAAGGGGTGATTAAAATCAAGATAATTTCCTTACTGCTGCCATCGCCACCATCACCCAGCCCGCAATAAACAGCAGTCCCCCGATAGGGGTAATGGGCCCAAGGAAAGAAATATTGACCAAGCCCGTAACGGCTTTGGTAGAAAGAAAGTAAACCGAGCCCGAGAAGCAGATAATCCCTGCTACAAACAGCCAGCCTGCGGTGCGCACTAATTTACTGTCATTATGTTGTTGCCACAGTGCAATAAACAGCAGCGCCAGCGTATGATAAAACTGGTAGCGCACAGCCGTTTCGTAACTCACCAAAGCATCGGGCGGCAGGTAGGGTTTTAGTGAGTGAGCGCCCAGTGCGCCAATGGCTACAACCAAGGCGCCTGATATACCGGCAATAAAGAGGAAGGGGTTTTTCATGCAGCGAAATTAGGGGATAGAACGCAGATTATTATGATTTTTATGATTCGCGCAGATTGAAATCTTAATTTATCTTAATCATCATAATAATCTGCGTTCTATTACCTTTGACACGTGAAAAAAATTCTTCTCATCGGTGCCGGTCGTTCTTCGGCCAGCCTAGTAAATTACCTGTTGCAGAATGCCGCTTCGCATGATTGGCAGATACGGGTAGGCGATATTTCAATAGACCATGCCCTTGAAAAAGTTCATGGAAATGACCGCGCAACAGCCTTTGTTTTTGACATCAAGAATCAGGAGCAGCGCGCCAAAGAAATAAGCGAGAGTGATATTGTAATCTCCCTGCTTCCCCCGTTCTTGCATGTGCTGGCGGCAAAGGATTGTTTGCACTACAAGAAGAGTTTGGTTACCGCATCGTATGTAACCGAAGACATGCAGTCAATGGATAAAGAGGTGCGCGAAGCCGGAATTCTTTTCCTCAACGAAATTGGATTAGACCCGGGTCTCGACCACCTTTCGGCCATGCAGATATTAGACGAAATACGCAGTGAAGGCGCAAAAATGGTTGGCTTTGAATCATTCTGCGGAGGTTTGGTTGCTCCCGAAAACGATAACAATCCCTGGAATTATAAATTTACCTGGAACCCGCGTAACGTAGTGCTGGCAGGGCAGGGCGGGGCCGTTAAGTTTATTCAGGAAGGCATGTATAAATACATTCCCTACCAGAAAGTTTTTCGCAGAACCGAGATAATTGAGATAGAAGGCTATGGCCGTTTTGAAGGCTATGCCAACCGTGATTCATTAAAGTACCGCAGCGTTTACGGGCTGGAAAATATTCCTACCATCTATCGCGGAACCCTGCGCAGGGTAGGCTTTTGCCGCGCATGGGATGTGTTTGTGCAGCTGGGCGCTACCGATGATTCATACATCATGGAAGGCAGTGAGAATATGACACACCGCCAGTTCATCAATTCCTTTCTGGCTTACAATCTTCACGATTCGGTAGAGATAAAACTCATGCACTACCTGCACATTGACCAGGACAGCGAGTTGATGGAAAAGCTGAAATGGCTCGGCATTTTCGACAACACCAAAGTTGGTTTGAAAGACGCAACACCCGCCCAGATATTGCAGAGCATTCTGGAAAAGAAATGGAGCCTTGACGAGGGCGACAGAGATATGATTGTGATGTGGCACAAGTTCAACTACGAGCTGAATGGCAAGCAGCATCAGCACGAGAGTTCGCTGGTGGTGTTGGGCGATGATGCCCACCACACCGCCATGGCAAAAACAGTTGGCTTGCCGCTGGGCATTGCAACACGCTTAATTCTGGAAGGCAAAATAAACCTGACGGGTGTGATTATTCCCATCCACAAACAGATTTATGAGCCGGTGCTGCAGGAGCTGAAGCAATACGGTATAAACTTTAAAGAGAAAAGACAGTAACATTATGTCATGCTGAACTCGTTTCAGCATCATATTATTAAGACCTTGAAACAAGTTCAGGGTGACGGAGTAAAACCAACCACTATGAAAACAGCCATCTTCCCAGGTTCATTCGATCCCATTACCAAAGGCCATCAGGATATTGTTCTGCGGGCGCTTCCGCTCTTTGATAAGATAATTATTGCCGTGGGAAAAAATACCAGTAAGAAATACATGTATTCGCAGGAGCAGCGCGTTAAATGGATAAAAGCCGTGTTTGCCAAACATAAAAAAGTAAGCGTTGAAGCATTTGACGGCTTAACCGTTGACTTCTGCAACAAAGTAAAGGCAAGCTACATTCTCCGTGGTCTGCGCACCTCTGCCGACTTTGAATTCGAGCGCAGCATTGGCCAGATAAACAAAACCATGCAGCCCGGAATTGAAACCATATTCCTGCTTACTTCGCCCGAGCTTAGCGCAATCAACTCAACCATTGTGCGTGATATTGTTATTAATAATGGTGATGCCCGCCAGTTTGTTCCTAAAGAAGTTAACCTGAAAGTAAAATAAATGCGCTCATTGCTCACCTTCTGTTGCCTTCTGTTTACTGCCTGCTGTTCACTTGCCGGCCCTTCTCTTATTCAGGGCACTGCTCCCGACTACAAGGGCAAGTTTGCCCGCCTGTACGTCTATGACGATTACCTTACCTACACAGAAAAAGAACTGAGCGAAACCCGCATTGGTCTTGACGGCAAGTTTGAGCTTTGGTTCACCGTTACCGAAACACAGTATGCCTTTATCCGCATCGACAATGAGATTATGGATATTTATGTGGAGAAAGACAAGAAGTACAAACTTGATTTTCCTCCGCCAACCAGAAACAAGGGTGCTACCAATCCGCTGAGTGAGCGCAACTACCGCAAACTGCGTATGCTGGAAAAAGACAGTACTTCGCTTAACCTTGCCATCCTGAAGTTCAACAAACTGTATGACGATTTTCTGGTTGACAACAAAGAACTGCTGGTGCGCAGAGGTATGAATGATAAGAAGCTGCTGCACGACCGCCTTGCTACCTTCCGTGATAATGTGGGCGAGGAGTTTTCGTTTTCTTCCAGTGATTATTTGCGGGCGCATATCCTGTATTCCATTGCGCAGCTGGAAATGACTACCATGACCAGCGCAGAAAAACTCTTTGCCGATTATCTTGAGAAACCTTTTCTGGAGAAGAACTATGAATATATGCGTTTTTTCCATCAGTATTTTGAGCGCCATCTGGAGCTGTTTCGCCTTACTGAAAAGGGCAGAGGTTTTGCCGATGCGGTTAACAAATCTTCTGACCTTGAAAAGATAAACGAGGTACTGAATGGCGATGAGCAACTGCGCAACAAAATTATGCGCGAGGCAGTGCTCATTGACGGGCTTATTCAGTTGTATAACAATCCCGATTTCAAGAAAGACAAAATAGTGAAGGTGCTTGAAGCGTTGGCTGTGCAGGCTTCAACGCCTTACCTGAAAACGGCTGCTGCTAACGCTGCCGCTATGCTTACCCGCAACCAGCCCGGCACTGCGGCTCCCGAGTTTGAAATCCGCAGCCATAATAATCAGCTCACCAGGCTCAAGGATTTTGCGGGTAAATACGTTTACCTTCAGTTTACCGATGTTAGCTGCCTGCCCTGCAACAGCGAGACCAAAACCGTTGGCGATCTATATGCCAAGTATGGCAGCAAGGTGCAGTTTGTTACCATCACCATCAACAACGACTTTGAAGAAACCCGCGACTTTGTAAAGCGCAACGGCTACAACTGGACCTTCCTGATTGCAGGCGACAACCACAAAGCCCTGGAAGATTACAACGTAAAATCGGTGCCTGAGTATTTCTTTATTGGTCCAACGGGTAAGTTTGTGCAATCACCCGCCACCCGCCCCGACAGGGGAATTGACAGGACTTTCTTTGATTTGAAGTAAAAAGGTTTTTGAATTTTGACTTTAGTCTTCTGACTTAGTTCTGAACACCCAAATCTTTTGCCCAGTAAAATTCATTACAGCACTCATTCCGGTGGCGCCTACAAAGGCGATGAGGTATTTGTTGGGCAGGTCAATAATATGGCTGTAGTTGTGCAGCACAAACAGTAAGAAGGTATTGGTAGCCACATTTACCAGCATGGAAGTACCGTACAGCAGCATAAACTTGGCAAAGCGTGAGTTGCTTTTGTCGCGTCTGCGCCAGGTCCACAGCTTGTTAAGGTTATAGGTAACAAAGGTGCCGCACATAAACGAAATGGTTTTAGAAACCACTTCGGGGGCAATCATCTCTTTAAAAGTTTCGGGAAAGGAGTTGAGCAGCACATAGTAAATAGCCATATCCACAAACACGGCAAGAAAACCAATCAAGCCAAACTTGATGATCTGCTTCTTGAACTCCGAAAGGTTTTTGGCTTGCTTATACATGGAAGTTGCAAACATAGAAATAAAAACCCTCAGCACGGCAACAGTGCTGAGGGTTTTTGGTTTGGGTTTGGCGGTGTTATTCAGGATGGCGGTCTTTTTCATTTTGCTGAAAATTTTTCTGTTAACCCTTGTTTTCTATCAGGTGTTTTATTTAATTTGTATCAGCTATAGCATTAACCCTAAACCCATTAACCCCATGCGTAAACATATTCTCACCTCTGCCTGGACACAGCATGTTGTGTCCCTACTTCTGATTATCTCTCTTCTGCCTTTTCTCTCTTTTGCTCAGGCCCCCGAAAAAATGAACTATCAGGGCGTAGCCCGCGATAACAGCGGAAACGTATTGGCCAGCCAAAGCATTGGCCTGCGAATAACACTGCACAGTGGCTCGCCCTCAGGCACCACTGTTTATCAGGAAACACACAGTATTACAACCAACACCTTTGGGCTGTTTGCCATTGAAATAGGAGGGGGCACCGTTGTTTCAGGAACCATTGCCGGTATTAACTGGGGCAACAACAGCTATTATGTGCAGACAGAGATGGATGCCAGCGGAGGTAGCAACTACAGCAACATGGGCACAGCGCAACTGATCAGCGTACCCTATGCGCTGTATGCCAAAAATGCCGGAGGCGGCAGTGCCGGCTGGGGCTTAACGGGCAACTCGGGAACCAATCCGGGAACCAACTTTATCGGCACCACCGATGCCAAGGCACTGGTATTTAAAACCAACAACTATATTTCAGGAAGAATAGATTACGATACACCTTTCAATACTTCTTATGGAAACGGTGCGCTTGCCGCTATTACCACAGGACAGTCTAACACAGCAATAGGCATGGATGCACTCCTCAGCAATACCACCGGCAGTAATAATACCGCATTGGGTTTATCTGCCTTAGGCGTTAATACTATTGGTATTGATAATACTGCTGTAGGCAGCTCTGCACTTTATGCTAATACACAGGGTGATTACAACACTGCTGTTGGTACTGCCGCACTTTCAGCCAATACAACCGGAGAATCAAATGTTGCAATAGGTTCTTCGGCACTATACACCAATACTACCGGAGCTAATAATACTGCCTTGGGGAATCTGGCACTTTATTCTAATACTACGGGTAATACCAATGTAGCAGTTGGTACGGGGGCACTTACCTATAGTCAGGATGGAGATTTTAACATAGCGGTAGGTAACCAAGCACTCAATTATAATGCACACGGTAATAAAAATATCGCTATTGGCGGTGATGCACTTTATTACAATTCGTGGGGCAATGGCAATACCGCTACAGGTTTTGAATCTATGTACAGAAATACATTTGCTTCTTATAATACAGCTTACGGTTATCAATCGCTCTACAATAACGAAGAGGGAGAGCATAACACTGCAATTGGCTACCGCTCACTTTATAACAGCACCGGTGATGCCAACACTGCCCTTGGTGAAGATGCTTTATACACCAACTTAGGAGGTGACGGTAATACCGCTGTTGGCCATACTGCCTTGTATTCCAACACCTCGGGCAACAGCAATACCGCTGCCGGTATCGGTTCGCTTTATTCCAATATCAACGGAAGCTCAAATTCTGCGTTTGGCAACGGGGCTATGAAATTCAATACCGATGGAACAGCAAACACTGCAGCCGGCTATGAAGCCATGCGCAATAATACTTCGGGCTATGACAACACAGCGGTGGGTAAATTAGCGCTTGAAACCACTACTATCGGCTACGGCAACTCGGCCTTTGGAGGTTATGCAGGAGGTTTTGCAACCATCAGTAATTACTGCACAGCAGTGGGCTATTCGGCCGGTCAGCAGTCAACTACACAATATACCGGCTCATCTGCATTTGGTTATCAGGCAAGGTACACAGGCGATAATCAGGTGGTACTTGGCAACGTAGGCATTGCCAGTATCGGTGGCTACGAAGACTGGACCAACCTCTCGGATTCGCGTTACAAGAAGAACATAGCCGAGAATGTAAAAGGCCTTGACTTTATTATGAAGCTGCGCCCCGTTACCTATAATTATGCTGTCAACGACCTTGCTGCTTTTCTCAAAGAAGACCAGAAGCGTGATGAGCAGGGCAATATTTACACCCAAACGCTTCCGCACGATAAAGCAGCCCGTGATGCAAAAGAGCAGCAGCGTTATACCGGCTTTATTGCTCAGGAAGTAGAAGTTGCCGCCAAAGAAATGGGTTTTGATTTCAGTGGAGTAGATGCACCGCAGAACGAGCAGGATCTTTACGGATTGCGTTATGCCACGTTTACCGTGCCGTTGGTAAAAGCCGTGCAGGAACTTGCCAAGCAGAATGAGGAGATGAAGAAAGAGATTGAACTGCTGAAAAGCAAGCTCAAGTAAAGTCGTTTATCGATTACCCGTAACCCGCAGGCAATAGCTGCGTTTTACGTCAGGCGCACTAACAAGGCGCATGATTTTACTATGAAGCGTATTCTACTCCTGTTTGTTATTCTGTTTGCCGGCATTCAGGCCTTTGCGCTCACCAGTTTTCCGCCCGATATGCTGGCAGGCAAAACCTATGCTGAGCGTTACTTTTACCTGGAGCTGATTTACGAAAAGTTTATGCCTGCCGAAGACAGCATCCGCTTTTATGCCCGTGCTGAAGAAATACGTCAGCTTGGCAAAGAAACCAATGACCGCGCCCTTGAACTGGAGGCCGATCTGCTGGAAATGAGTTTTATTATCCGCAACCATAAGTCCGACAGTGCCCGCTGTGTTAATGCATTGAACAGACTCTTTGCCCTTGTGGCCAAAGAAAATAATCCGGTGCTGCTTGCCCGTGTTAACAATGCTGCCGCAGGCTATTACTGGGATATCAACTACGAAAAAGCCTTTGAACACTTTCTTGCCGAGTACGAACTGATTAAGAACATGGACGTTGACGAATATCCCGGCAAGCAGAAATCGCTCTACTGGATAGGCAACAGCTACTGGTTTTTCCGTGATTATACCAACGCCATGCGCTATATGCACGAGGCTGCCACCACCGATATCTTTGGTGAAAACCTGTACTATACCCTGCAGTCAACCAACACTGTTGGCCTCTGTCATCAGCAACTGGGCAACCTCGATTCGGCCGACTACTACTTCTCCCGCGCCAATTCCATTGCCGTAACCGTTGGCAACGATGCCTGGGACGGCATTACTGCGGGCAACATCGGCTACGACCTTTACCTGCGCCAGCAATACGACCATGCTTTGCCCCTGCTGCAAAAAGACCTTGACCTGAGCGTAAAGCGCGCAGACTTTGGTTGCGCCAGCGGAAGCCTTATTATTATTGCCGAAATAAATCTTGCAAAGGGCGATATGGCCCTTGCCGAAAAGCAGGCGCATCAGGCCCGTGAATGGATACAGCTTACGGGCGAATACGGAAGACTTAAGTCTCTTTATACCCTGATGGGTAAAGTTCAGCAGCAGAAAGGCAACCTGGCTGTTGCAAAGTCCTATGGCGATTCATCGGCAATGGTTCAGGAAACCCTGGAAGCAAAACTGGGAGCCCTTAACACCCTGCGCATTCAGCAAAAAGCTGCTCTTGAAAAGGAGCACGAAGCTGCTGCACGAAAAAAAACACTCACCTCTATAATCACTGCAGCGCTTGCTCTTATTGCAGTGGGTGTTATTTCCATTTCGCTGGTGCGCCTGATAGTGCAATTTAAAACCAGCGGACTGCGGGCTTAGCTAAGCAATGCGCTCCAGCACGGTATCAATCAGTTTATCAATCGCCTTCCTGTAATCTTTGCTGAATTGCATGGTAACTCGGTTGCCGATGATGGCGCACACCGTTGCGCAGTTGTGTCCCAGCGCAGCTCCCAACCCAAACAGCGCAGAGGTTTCCATTTCAAAATTAGTAATACGCTGCCCCTTGTAGTTAAATGAAGTCAGTTGTTCGTTCATGTTTTTCATGGCGGCATTCAGGCGCAACTCCCTGCCCTGCGGAGCATAGAAACCCGGAGCAGTAGCGGTAATGCCTTTGTGCATTCCGCTCTCCAGTTTGCTCATAAGCGTTGGCGAGCCGGCAACAAGGTAAGGGCGCGCAAGGTTTTTGTTCCAGCCGGTATGCTGAATAAAGGCATCAACCAGCGCTTCGCTTTCCTCTGTTTTTGCAATATCATAGAAGTTAAGAAGCCCGTCAAAACCCAGGCCGTGTGTAGAGAGCAGAAAACCATCTACCGGAATCTCGGCCTGCAGCGCACCCGAAGTACCGATGCGGATAATGTTAAGCGCGGTGTGTTCTTTTTTTGCAACGCGTGCGTTCAGGTCAATGTTAACGGCAGCATCCAGTTCGTTCAGCACAATGTCAATATTGTCAATGCCGATGCCGGTTGAAAGGGCTGTTATCTTTTTGCTGCCGATGAAGCCTGTATGGGTAATAAACTCGCGGTTCTGCATTTTAAACTCCACCCTGTCAAAGCGGTTTGAAACAGCAGCAACCCTGTCCTGATCGCCCACTACTATTACTGTTTCTCCGATATGTTCAGCCCGCAGGTGCAGGTGATAAACGCTGCCATCGGGGTTAAGAATTAATTCTGTTTCCGCTATTTTGTTCATACTATAGGATAATGTGTTAAATTCGCGCCTCGAAATTCAAAGCTAACCAAAAACATGACCGAGCATAACAGAATCTTAGTTCCCGTTGATTACTCACCCCAATCGTTGATTGCACTTGAACAGGCTGCAAACTTAGCCAAAGTGTTCAATGCCGAAATTACTATTTTAAAAGTAGCTGAAACAGGTGCTTCCTTCGGTTTCTTCTCTTCAAAGCACATGGATGAGTTTACCGCAGCGCTTGAAGTGCAGCTGAAAGATTTTGTTGCCGACCAGGTGAAAAAACTGGGTGTTGCTATGAGCCCCGTTTTGAAAAGAGGAAAAGTGTATGACGAGATTGTTGAAACTGCCGAAGAGATAAAAGCAACGTTTATTGTAATGGGAACCAGCGGCAGCGAAAGCGGAATGAAACGCTTTATCGGCTCTAACGCACTGCGTGTGGTTCGTACTTCTAAAATTCCGGTAATTACCATCAAAGGCCAGCACCATCGCAAAGGCTGCCAGAATATTATTCTTCCGCTTGACTTAACCAAAGAAACCAAAGAGAAAGTGGGTAAAGCCATTGAGTTTGCCAAGCGTTTTGGTTCTACTATCCGTGTGGTATCGGTGCTGTTTACCAGCGATGAGTTTATTGTAAACCGCCTTACCCGCCAGCTTGATCAGGTTAAAAAGTTTATTGAAAAATCAGCTGTTGAATGCAGTGCCGAAATTATTAAAAGCACCAAAGGCAGCGAATCGCTTGCTGAAGTGATTATTGATTATGCCAACAAATCCAAAGGTGATTTAGTGGTAATCATGACACAGCAGGAAACCGACTATACCGAGTATTTCATCGGTTCATCGGCACAGGAAATCATCAACCACTCTGATATTCCGGTGTTAAGCATTATTCCTTCTCCTTCAAAAGATACTACGGTTTTCACTCCTTATTGATTTTAATCAGTAAGCGGTATTGGTTATTGTCGTTTTTTTGCCTTACCTTTAAGTGCGAAAAATACTACTACCATGAGCTTTACTATTAAACAAATTCTCACCCCTGTCGATTTCTCTGAAACCTCGCAGGAAGCCCTTGATCATGCCATCTTCATGGCTAAAATCTATAATGCTAAACTCTTTTTTGTTCACGTTATTGAGCCAAGCAGTTATCAGTTTCAGATGGCCGAAATGGTTACCCTTAATGACAAAATTAAGAAGCTGGCCTACGACCGTCTGGACGAACTGGCCAACAGCGTTCATGCGGAACATGGTATTTACAAACCCGAAATTCTGATTGAATCCGGAAATATCTCTGCTCAGATTGTTGATGCCGCTGACAAAATAAAGGCAAGCATTATTGTAATGGGAACGCATGGCGTATCGGGCTTTGCCGAGTTTTTTATAGGAAGCAATGCCTACAAAGTTGCAACTCAGTCATCGTGTCCGGTGCTTACCGTTCAGAAGCACGCAACACGCAAAGGCTTTAAAAATATTGTGCTGCCCGTTGATGATTCACATGCTTCGCGCCAAAAAGTGATGCATGCTGTTGAATTTGCAAAACACTATGGCTCTGTTGTGCATGTTCTGGAACTCATGCCCGACAATGACCCGGGAACTGTTCACAAATTTGAAGTGATAAAAAAACAGGTGAACGATTATCTGGATGCGCACGATATTCCTAAAAAGAACAAAGTATTGGTTGGCGATAATTTTGCAAAGCTGACCATGAAATATGCCAATGATATAGATGCTGACCTGATTATGATTATGACCGAGCAGGACGAGAGCATTACCGGTTTTATAATGGGGCCGGCAGCGCAGCAGGTTGTTAATCATTCGCAGGTGCCGGTGCTGTGCATTACACCTGAGGAAACCTATATCCCTATCGGAGGTTTGTAGTTTTTCGGGTTACAGTCTGATCCCAATCATCAGCACATCATCTACCTGTTCCAGCGGGCCTTTCCAACTTTCCAGCGTATTCATCAGCGCGGTTTTCTGGTCTCTCATTTCAAGCAGGTGAATTTTCAGCAACAACTGACGCAGTTGACTGTATTTGAATTTCTTTCCGTCTGCACCGCCAAACTGGTCGGCAAACCCATCGGTAAAAATATAGAGGCAATCATTCGGCTGGACTTTTTGTGAATGATTGGTAAAGGGTTGCAATTCATCTTGATTGTAAACACCAACCGGAAAACGGTCGGCCTTTACTTCAATCAACTCGTTGTTGCGAATGATGTAAAGCGGATTTTTTGCACCTGCATATTCAAGCATCCCCGTGGTTTTATCGTAACAGATAAGCGCAATGTCCATTCCGTCCTTTGTATCGCTGCTGGCATTGCCTTGTTTAAGTGAGTTGATGATCCCGCTGCGCAGTGCATTAAGAATTTCAGCAGGCTGTGTTATTCCTTTTTCTGAAACAATTTCGTTCAGCAGTGTGCTGCCGAGCATAGCCATAAACGCACCGGGAACACCGTGCCCAGTGCAGTCGGCAGAAGCAACTATGATTTTGTTATTGCGTTTGGCAAACCAGTAAAAATCACCGCTCACAATATCTTTAGGCTGATAATAAATAAATGATTCAGGAAAATGTGTTTCAAATGAACCGGGCGCAGCCAGCACCGCATCCTGTATTCTGCGGGTGTAAAGAATGCTGTCGGTAATATCTTTATTCTTTGCTTCAATAATTTCTTTTTGCGCTACAATTTCGGCTGTGCGTTCCAGCACTTGTTTTTCCAGTTGCACATTTATCTGGTCGGTCATGCGATTCATCTCCTGCAACTGTTGCAGTGTTTCGGCCTGCGCTTTTTCTTTCTCTTCCTGCAGCTCGCGGAAACGTTTTACCATGGAGAACGACAGAAAAATAACCTCCAGTCCGTTGCCGAGTTTCAATCCGTTTTCGGTAAGAAAATTATTTGGAATAAGGCTGAGGTTATTGAGGATAAACACAAGAGCACCAAGCGTAAGAAATATAAATGCAATGGTGAAAAGCGGAGTTACGGGAGCACCTTTTTTATGTCGTAAATAAACGGTGTAAAGTATAATCAGTGTAGTTAAAAGACTGACAATATTTACCAATGGGAAAACGATTTCGTAAATAAATCCATTGAACATGGTCATCGCAAAGAATACAAATGCAAGAATAATAATGGTGTTGTAAACGTAAGTAGTAAGCTTAGGAAAATGTATTACAGTTTCCAGAAAATCTTTGGCGTATTTAGTTACAAAGAACAAAGTCATGCTGGCACTGAAAAGCACCATGTGGCTTGCCATCCAGGGATGGTCTGGAAAAAAATACTGGGCCGAAAGTCCGTCTAAGGAAAATTGAAGCAGGGCAATGCTGAGTACATAAAACACGTAGTAGAAAAACACATGTTGCTTCATCACCAGAAAGAAATAGAAGTAGAGCAGGAACACGAATAGCAGCATGCCGTAATAAATGCCGATAAAATACTGCTCGGCATAATCACGTGCTCTGAAGGTGGCGTTGTTGCTGATTTCTATCGGCAGGTTTATTACCTCACCATCGCTGCCCAGCAGCAAATAAAACTCGCTTTCAATTCCGGGATACAATTTGATTTGAAAAACAGTGTTGCGGTGAGGAACATCTTTTTCGGCAAACGGAATTCCGTCACCTGACTTCCTGATGGAATAATTTCCGGTGGTATCAGGAACATAGATTTGAGCAAGGTTAGTAATTGGTCTTGCGGTTCGGATAAAAAAATCGGTTGCCTCTTTACCTTCATACTTGATTTTAAATTTTACCCAATAGTTGGAAGTGGTAAACTGAAGATTGGTATTTTCAAGAGTAATTGGCGAGAATGAAAAACGCTCAGGATTGTTTTTCAGCTCTTCAAATGTGATAGAATGATTTTTGTCCTCTAAAAGCGATGCACTTGTTGCAATGGAGCGACAGCCTTCAAAATCATCATTGATAACAACAGCGCTGTTTTCCTGTCCGAACAGAAAAAGAGAAAAGAGTATTAAAAGAGTTGTTATAGTAAATCTATGCACCATCAATTCTGAAGTTGAACGTAAACAACAGAATTAGGTTTATTGTTTTGACCGCGGATGAAACTGTATAATGGCATCACGCAGATAACTGCGGTCAAGGTGTGTGTAAATTTCAGTAGTGGTAATGCTTTCGTGTCCCAGCATCTCCTGCACGGCACGCAGATCGGCACCGCCTTCAACCAGGTGCGTGGCAAACGAGTGGCGGAACGTATGCGGGCTGATGCTTTTTTTTATTCCCGCTTTGTCTGCCAGTTGTTTCAGAAACAGAAATACATAAACGCGGGATAACTTTGTTCCTCGTGTATTCAGAAACAAAAAGTCTTCGTTTCCCTTTTTTATCTGAACGTGGGTGCGCACATTTTCCATGTAGGTTTTTACCTGCTTTGATGCCATGCCGCCCAGCGGAACAAGGCGTTCTTTATTTCCTTTTCCGAGTACACGGATAAAACCAATATCAAAATGGATAGAGCTTATCTTAAGATTTACCAACTCCGAAACACGCAACCCTGAACCATACAAAACTTCCAGCATGGCCTTATTGCGCTCGCCTTCGGGCTTGCTTAAATCAATGCTGTTAATCAGCAGTTCAATTTCTTCTATGTTCAGCGTGTCGGGTAGTTTGCGGCCCGTTTTGGGCGATTCAAGAAGCTCGGTAGGATTATCTTTTATAATGTCTTCAATCAGCAGGTATTTATAAAAAGCCTTCATGCCCGAGATAATGCGCGCCTGCGAGGTGGCACTCATACCGATGTCGTTTATTTCACCGATAAATTCACGCAGCTGTTTCAGGGTAATTTTTTCAGGAGGCAGTTCCCAGCCTTTTGTTTCGCCAAAGCCATAAAGTTGGGTAACATCGCGGACATAACTCTCTACCGTGTTAGGCGACATGGAGCGTTCCAGTTTCAGGTAATTCTTAAATCCGCTGATAGCCGCTTTCCAATCCATGAAGGCGAAATTAAAAACATTTACGCGAAACGGCTGATTTAACCACTATTCCTAATATCTTTGCACACTCATTTCCAACTCCTTATTATCATGAAATACATTTTTTCGCTCATCGCGCTGTTGTTTTCCATTGAATCATTCAGCGTTATTCCCGACCCTGATGCGCCTTACTTAGTAAGCTACAACCTTGTAAAATCGCATACCAAGAAAACTATTAATGCGCTGTGGAAGAAAAATAAAGTGCCTAAAATTGCACTACCGGTTAAACACGAAGTTGATATTTATGAAATCATTTACCGTGTAAAATGGATTGACGGAACATGGCGCAATGCTTCAGGAATTTACTATGTTCCTAAAACAGAAAAACCGGTGCCTTATTTTATGTTCGGACACGGAACACAGATTCAAAAAGCAAGAGATGTTTCGGATGGTGATTCACAACAATTCATTTGCCTGGCTCATGCTACTGATGGCTATGCTGCTATGTATCCTGATTATTACGGTATTGGCAAAGGCGAAGGAAAACATTTGTATCAGCATGCCTGGAGCGAGGCGCATGCTTTTATTTACATGCTGTATGCAGTTGATGAATTGAACCAGAAACTGAATGTAAAACCCAGCGGACAATTATTTCTTACGGGGTATTCACAAGGAGGACATGCTTCGCTTGCTGCACACAAATACTTACAGGAACTGAACGACCCGCGTTTTCAGGTTACTGCTTCTTCGCCTATGTCGGGAGCGTATGATATGACAGGCGAGCAGGAGAAATATATGTTTCAGGAATACCCCCGTCCTTTTTACCTTCCTTACCTTGTATTGTCGTATCAGGAAGCGTATAAAATTTTGCCTACTGATGATGTTTACACTGCTTTCAAAGCACCATTTGATACATTGTTTAAGCCTTTTTTCGAAAGCAACGACAACCGTACATTAGATGAATTGAATCGTCTGATGCCTAAAATTCCGAAAGATGTGATGAGCGACAGCCTGATAAACGAATACCTTAATAATCCTCAATTTGCATTTAAAAAACGTTTGCAGGAAAATAATCTTACCGACTGGGTGCCCACTGCACCGGTGCAACTTTGCTATTGCGAAGGTGATAAAGAGGTAAACTACAAAAACTCATTGGTTGCGTATGAAAAAATGACTGCATTGGGGGCAAAGAACATTAAGCTGAATAACCTGAGCAACTATTTAGACCACAATACCTGCGCAGGTTTTGCGGTGCTTGCCAGCAAATATTATTTCGACCGTTTCAAGAAGAAGGGCAAAAATCCAAAGATGAAAGAAATGCCTCCGTTTAAAAAATGGATACGCAGAATGATTACCAAAAAAATAGAAAAGGATTTCCGCAAAACGGGGAAAGACAATTCGTATTTATAGGGTTTCAGGAGTTTTATTTCTTCATTTCCACCACCCAAATTCCCCGTATCTGGTTTTCGGCATAGCCGGTGGCTTTGTCATCGGGATAAAGGCTGTTTATTTTGCTTAGCGTGGCAGCATTGATGTCTTTATCCTTTACACCGTGGCATTGCAGACACATTTTGTTGGTTTCAATGGCATAGTAGCCAATTACTTTATCAGCCGTTTCGTGGGTTTCTGCAACGGGCTTTTCACCATTAGCAAGTAGTGTTTTCAGTTTTGTGATAAACGCTTCTTCCTGCTCGTTTGCTTTGTTGTTTTTATTTCGGGGCTTGTCCGAAACGCGCTTGATGCTTGCGTTCAGCGCAGCCGACATGCTGTCGGTTAAATGCAGGGCTTTGGTATTGCAAAACTCAACTGCATGTTCGGGTTCTTTTTGTTTTATGGCCTGCATCAGGTTTTTGCCAAGGATGGCTTTGGTTGACATAGCAAGGCGTAATCCTTTTTTTTCAAAAGTTTCAGCAGTGTCGGCAACAAGTTTGTCTTTTTTTCTGCTCCACAGTGCATGCCACTCTTCGGATGCAAGGTCAGTTGCATAGATGTATTCTGCAATCAGTTTGCTGTCTTCTTCGCTAACGGTCATCTTGGGCATAAGACCAAAGTTGCGGATTGCGCCCGGCATTTTTGCATTTTCTTCTGAAGGATGATTCAAGAACTTCTGTATGTCGGCAACAAACTGTTCGCGTGTTGTTTCGCTGCCAAGATAATGTTCGCGCACCTTAAACATAGGCGGTGCAACGCGGTCGGTAGTATTCATATCAGGATTGTGGCAACTGAAACAATTTGACTTTAGCAGCGTGAGTGCTTTTGTTTCGGCAACAGAGTCAACTAAAACGGCTTCTGCATTTTTGGTTGTTGTGTTGTTGCAGCTTTCTGTAATTATAAATGATGCAGAAAGCAAAATAAGCAGCGATACAATTCTTGTTTTCATCAGCAGTGATAATTTTTAAGATTGGTTGATTATTTGGCCAGCACTTTTTTAGTCACATAAAATTTGTCGTCAATAATAAAGGTTAAAAACAGTGTTTGATGTGCTGAAGCATTTTCAAGTTGTATGTGCAGCTTGTTGGCTCCTGCTTTAGCGCTTACAGACTGGCGTTGCATAATCAGTTGTCCCTGAGGATTGGTGATGTAATAGCTTACTGACGCATCATTTTTCAAATCAAAAGTTACTTCCAGTTCGTTCACAGCAGGGTTTGGAAAAACCGAAACATCAAACGGATTGTTTCCATCAATAGCATGAAAACCCGATGGTGTAGTGCGGATAAGTTTCACCGCATAAATAGTATTGGATGCACTGGTATTATTTGTCTGGTTGCTGCCGAAAGGGTTAAGTGACGTGCTTTGTATGCCACCCAGAATATGTCCGATAAGAATAGTGTCCTGTTGTATTTCGCTTAATTTAATAATGTCGGATTCGTAGTGCGGCAGATTTTCGTTGATGATAAATTCGGCACTTGCTCCTTCCAGTCCGGGCATTTCAAGCGGCAGTTGATACTCATGTAAAGTTCCGTCTGCAATTCGTGTAAGCAGGCTTATTGTTTTTACAAAAGGCACCTGGTCATCTTCAATCAGTGTTCCGTTCTGATAATAATAGCGGCTCATTCCGCCAAAAAAAACAGAATGCATTTCGTTAGCCGAATTGTCATACAAAGAAGCAAAAGCCGAATGGTAATTACACAAATACTGGTTGAACGTTGTTACAGGTGTATAGCCTGTTGCGGTAATATCAACAGGATAAAGAAAAGGCAAATCGGCACCCAGTTGAAAAACACCTGATGAAATGGTAAGACCTTCGTCACCATTCGGAAAAATCTGAGGCAGTAAATTGTAATCTCTTCTGCGCAGATGAACAGGGTCGGTAATGGCAGTGAGGTTTGCATAGCTCAGCTGACTGCCGCTGTTGTTGAGTGTAAACTTCTTTATTTTATTGGTATAAGTTTGGGTGTAGGTAGGATTTCCCATCGGGTTGTAGCGTCCGTCAAAACGATGGCCGCCCACCAGGTAAAAAGTGTTGCCTAACTTAGCCATGTGCCCGCCCGTAACGGCAAAAACAGTATCGGTAATTTGTTTGAAATCGGAAGTGATGGTGCTTCCGTTTACTATATTCGTTATCAGTGACGATACCGAAACCGAGGTAAGATTAGGGAACGTAACATGGTCGTTTTCGGTGGTTGAAAATGCATAGCCGCCTGCTATGTATAAGGTGTCGGCATCCTGGCAAAAATTCATGTTGGTGGCCTGTAACTGTTCTTTAATTCCGGTGGGCAATGAGTTAAGCGAAGCAGTCCAGAATTGTTGCGTTTCCACATCAATTACATAAATATCGGTGTTGTTTTGCGCCTGCGGAAAAGCATTGAACGGCTGACGTGCATGCAGTCCGTCTCTGCGTCCCCCTATAACAAGCCACTTGCCGTTATGCTGCGCATAGGCATAGGAGTGAAGCCCCGGAAGATTGGTTACCGTTACCGGTTCCAGTTCCAGCGTGTAGTCAAATGAATTTTGACTAAAGGTTGCGCGTGCTGTAATAGCAAACAGACCAAATAGCGTAATAAGTTGTTTCATTTTAGTTCACTTCTTCAAATTCAACATCCTGAGTTGTTGCTTCGGTTTTCTTTTGCTTTGGTACGGCACAGTTTCCTGCGGCACAGCCAAAAGAAAATATACCCATAGAAGCAAAGTAGCCGCCAAAAAAAACGCCAAACCATTGTTTGTCCATAAGCGACTGACCAATTAGAAATACACCCAATACCACATACAGTGCGCGGGTAAATGTCCAACCTGTTAAAATCCGTTCTTTCATCTTTTGTAATTTTTTCCAAAGCTATAGTTTAGCTGTCTGGGGGTTGGTGACTAATGTTACATAGCTTTTAAAGGAAGGGTTTTATTGGTTTAAGGCGCGGATAGTGTTGTTGTAAATTTCCTTTCAAGCTTTAAAAGAATCTGAAGTGCCCTCTTAAGCTTATGTATCTGCATGTAACACTTTTATGAATTAGTATAACTGTTTAAGCAATCGAGTTGGCATTTATAATGATCAATATAAGTGTTTAACGAATTTAGTAACAGCTTTTAAGAATTAGTAAAAGTGTTTAACGAATTTAGTAAGAACCTTTAGGTATTTGTAAAAGTGTTTAATGAATTTAGTAAGGGCTTTTAGGTATTAGTAAAAGTGTTTTAAGAATTTAGTAAGGGCTTTTAGGTATCAGTAAAAGTGTTTTAAGAATGCTTAAAAACGTTTAACGAATACCTAAAAGTGTTTAACGAATTAGTATAACCGTCTATGAAACAGATATAACTATTTGCAAAATTGATTAAAGCACCGACTAAATGAATAAAAGCCGGGATTAGCTTTAAGAACGGGATTTCGGGCAAAAGAAGATTTAACCTCGAACGGGGTGGATTGCCTATTTAATTATAGCAGGAAGCCGCTTGCTTGTTTTTTGAGGGCGGTAGAGGGTGGTGAGGGTTATATAAAGTAGTACGATTCTAATAATGTTCTAGTATAACTTTCAAGTTGTCATTATAATCAACAAGACTAGAATAATTGTTTTGGGTGTATTCGACTTTATATGTCCTCCCATTTCTCCCATATTTATCAAAGATTTCTATTTCCTCTAATTCTCCTGTCGAATTTAGCTTGTAATTTTTATAACGTCTGCTTTGAATTGCATGTTTTGGGTTGTATGGATTAACTATCACCGATGTGACTAAATTGTCTCTATAGCTAAAAATAATATTATGTAGAATATTTTCCTTTGCAGTAAATTCTATATCTACCAATTTGCCGTCATGTTCATATTGATATGTGCATTTACCAGAAACGTAATTTTCATTTTCTATCCAAACGGTTTCTTTTAGTTTCCCACTCTCATCGTATTTATATAATCTTTTAAAAATTAAATATCCATAATCATCTAGTTCTATTGGGATTCTATTTTGATAGCTTTTTATTTCTTCTGTTTTCTTACCAAACTCATACTTGTACTGATGTTTACAAATAATTTCTCCAATGGGTAAATGAGACTTGCCAAAATTTAACTGCCTAAAACGATTTTCTTCAACCAAATTTCCATCTGAATCATATGATTTAGTAAAAACCTTAACCTCAATTTTTTTCTTCTTAGTATTATAAGCAGAAATTGATTTTATCTTGTTTGATTTAATAAATCGTCTCTCTGCTTCAGCAATTAAGTTTATGACCATACACTATATATAGTTAATTCTACCACTAAAATAGAAATTTTTTCCTGACCTCTGTCAGGTTGAAAACTATTCCTTTTTGTTCAAAACTGAACCAAATCCAAGGTTCAATTGTTTCTATTATTGCACATCCCAATTTTCGGGAAAACAAACCCAGATTTAACGGAAATGAACTAACAAGGTCTGAAAAACCTGCCTAAAATACTCGTCTTATGTCAACAGAAACACTAACCGAAACCGCATTGAAAACAACCACAGCCACACCATCCGCACCAAAGCCTGAACTGAAAAAATACACCTACGAAGAAGCACTGAAAAGTTCGGTGGATTACTTTAAAGGTGATGAGTTGGCGGCACAGGTATGGCTTAATAAATATGCACTGAAAGATTCATACGGTAACATCTATGAACTGAACCCCGATCACATGCACCGCAGAATGGCGCGTGAGATTGCGCGTGTGGAAGCAAAATATCCTAAAGCCTACAGCGAAGAGGAAATTTACAGCGTGCTGAAACACTTTAAATATATTGTTCCGCAGGGCGGTCCTATGACCGGTATCGGAAACGATTTTCAGATTGTTTCGCTTTCCAATTGCTTTGTAATCGGTAATAATGGTGCATCTGATTCGTATGGTTCTATTATGAAGATAGACCAGGAACAAGTGCAGCTGATGAAGCGCAGAGGTGGTGTTGGTCACGACCTTACCAACCTGCGCCCAACCGGTGCGCCTGTGTTAAACAGTGCTTTGACATCAACAGGAGTTGTTCCTTTTATGGAGCGTTATTCCAACTCAACCCGCGAAGTTGCACAGGACGGAAGAAGAGGTGCGTTGATGTTGAGCATCTCCATCAAACACCCTGATGCCGAAAAATTTATTGACGCTAAAATGGATGGCACCAAGGTAACGGGAGCCAATGTGTCGGTAAAAATTGACGATGATTTTATGAAAGCGGCTATCAACGGAACACCTTATGTGCAGCAGTTTCCCGTTGATGCAAAAACACCTAAAGTAAAACAGGAAATTGATGCAACAGCCTTGTGGAACAAAATTGTTCACAACGCCTGGAAATCAGCCGAGCCGGGAATTTTATTCTGGGATACGGTTATCCGCGAATCGGTTCCGGATTGTTATTCTGATTTGGGTTTCAAAACGGTTTCTACTAATCCTTGCGGTGAAATTCCATTGTGTCCTTACGACAGTTGCCGCCTGATTGCGCTTAACCTTTACAGCTATGTGGATGAGCCGTTTACCAAAGAGGCAAAGTTCAACTTCCCGCTCTTTAAACAACATACCCGCATGGCACAGCGCATGATGGATGATATCATTGATCTGGAGCTGGAAAAGATTGATGCTATCCTTGAAAAGATTGACAAAGACCCCGAAGAAAAAGAGATAAAAGCAGTAGAATATAACCTCTGGAAAAACATAAAACAAAAATGTATTGAAGGCCGCAGAACAGGTGTTGGCGTTACTGCCGAAGGTGATATGCTGGCAGGTCTTAACATTCGTTACGGTTCAGATGAGTCTATTAAATTCTGCGAGAAAGTTCACAAAACGCTGGCACTGGAAGCCTACCGTTCCAGCGTTGATATGGCACATGCACGCGGTGCATTTCCTATCTATGATTCAGAGCGCGAAAAAAACAACCCGATGATTCAGCGCATAAAACACGCAGATCCTTTGCTGTATGAAGATATGATGAAATGGGGAAGAAGAAATATTGCCTTATTAACTGTTGCTCCTACAGGAAGCGTGAGCTTAATGACACAAACCACTTCAGGCATTGAGCCGGTGTTTATGCCTGCCTACAAACGCAGACGCAAAGTAAATCCCAACGACAAGAATGTTACGGTAAGTTTTGTGGATGGCGTTGGTGATTCATGGGAAGAGTATCAGGTGTTTCACCACAAAGTAATCACATGGCTGGAAGTAAATGGCTATGATGTGGAGAAAACAAAATTGCTGGATGACGAAGCCTTGAATAAAGTCCTGGAAAAATCACCGTTCTATAAAGCCAGTGCTAATGATGTGGATTGGGTAAGCAAAGTGAAACTGCAAGGTGCAGTACAGAAATGGGTGGATCATAGCATCAGCGTTACCGTAAATGTTCCTAACGAAGCAACCGAAGAATTGGTTGGACAGATTTATCAGACAGGGTGGGAGAGTGGCTGCAAAGGAATTACCGTTTACCGCGATGGTTCGCGCAGCGGTGTGTTGGTTAGCAACGAAAAGAAACATGAAAAGAATTCAGATATTCAGGACGATATTATTGAATCAAGAGCACCAAAACGCCCAACCGAATTGCAGGCAGAGATTGTTCGTTTTCAGAATAACCACGAGAAATGGATTGCAGTTGTAGGCTTGCTCAATGGAAAACCCTACGAGATTTTTACAGGAAAAGCTGAAGAGTCATTTGTAATTCCAAACTGGGTTGAAAAAGGTGTTGTTATAAAAGTGAAAAACGGTAACGGCAAAACCCGTTACGATTTCCGCTACACAGACAAAGAAGGTTACAACACAACCATTGAAGGCCTGTCGCGTTCATTCGATAAAGAATACTGGAACTATGCAAAATTGATTTCAGGAATTCTGCGTCACGGAATGCCATTGCCATTTGTAGTGGATGTGGTAAACAACCTTAACCTGAATGACGAAACATTAACCACCTGGAAAAACGGTGTGGCGCGTGCTTTAAAGAAATTTATTCCTGACGGAACAAAGCCTGTTGAGAATATTTGTCCTAATTGTTCACAGCCATCTTTAGTTTATGAAGAAGGTTGCCTGAATTGCAAAAGCTGCGGGCACAGTAAGTGCGGGTAGTTAATCGTCATTGCGAACCGGTTCCTACGGTGAAGCAATCTCACAATAAAGCAAACAGCTTCATTGTGAGGTTGCTTCGCTGACGCTCGCAATGACGGAAGTTACTTCACCTTCACACCTTCTGCCACCCTCGTCTTGCGTTCTTCTTTTACCAGAACACTTTTGTCAATAAGCAGTGCTGCATTGTTTCCGTAAACAATGCTGTATTTTTTATCGTCATAGTTGACAACAGCAAGGCGGCTTCCGCCACTGTTAACCACATCCAGCGAACCAAGTTCGTAGATGTTTTTTCTTCCCGAATAATCTTTTGAAGGTACAAAAGGCAGTATTTTGTTATTGCCTTTTTCAAACTGAATCATCATAGCATTGCTGGTATTAGCTTCGGTAAATACACCGGGTGTATTGCGTTTGATGATAATTTCTTCCACATTTTTTCCGTTTTCAATGCGCACTTTTCCTTCTGCAACTTTTATTTCCTCGTCTTTTATTTCGCGCAGCAGCACAACCGTTTCGGAGTTATAGTATTGTATTTTTTTAAGGTCAACACCTTTTGCTTCCAGCTTCTCTTTGGTTTCTTTGGTGAAGTAAACTTTTTGTGAGCACGATGAAAGTGCAAGGGCAACTATCGTTAATAGAAAAAGGTTTTTCATAAGTAATGGTAAATGGTTTTCTTGCGGTTGACAAGAATTGTGCCATCTGCTTTTCCCCTCCTTGTTTTATTGGAGGGGCAAAAGCTCTGGCTACAGAGTTCCCATCGGCACTTTTGTTCCCCGTTGTCCATTGCATTTCCGCACATGTCCGGAAGATGAGCAGGAAGCGGCAACAAAGCCTATGATAATAATGATTGCAATGAGCTTACGCATAGTATAGGTATCTAATTTAATAACGGTATATGTATGAAATTATTGTGCCGAAGTCAGGATTTTCTTCGCGAGCGGAAAAATAATCTTCTCCCATTCCGCATATTCTTTTCCTGAAGGGTGCAGCCCGTCAGCGGCAACCAGGGTTGCATCGCCTTTTGCCTGTTGCGAGATTTCAAAAATATCAGCAACCAACAGATTTTTTGCTGCGGCTTCTTCTTTTATAATTTGGTTGAACGCTGCCAGTCCCTGGGTAATGTCTCTTCCGCGACTGTATTTTGGTCCTTCGGGTGTTGCCGAAAAATCGGGAATGGTAACTAATAACAGATGTTGTTTGTTTTTCAGTTCTTTTTGCATTTCAGAAATTATGAAGCGCAGATTTTCTCTGAATTTTTCAGGTGTAACATTCTGCACCCAGTCGTTCACACCAATTAAAAGCGTTGCAAAGTCTGGTTTCGAATGGCGGTAAACAGGCAGCTCGTTGTCAATTACCTGTTGTGTTGTCCAGCCTGTAACGGAAGGATTGCAGACAATTTCCAATTCAATGCCTTCCTTTTTCAGATGTTCAACTAATTGATTTGACCAGCGTTCGTTTTCATTTACTCCTTCACCAATGGTGTACGAATCACCAATGGCTGCGTAGCGTATTTTAGTTTGTGCCGACAAGTTTAACGTTGTAAAAATTAGAGGCAGCGAAAGTAAGATGCTCAGGGTTTTGTTCATCTTATTTCGAGGCGATTTAAAGAGAAAGTTTTCATGTTTTTTCAACAGGTATAATTATTGAGGATTAACAGAATAATTTTGAACCAAAATAAATTATCATCATGGGTATTTACATTAACAACAGAATAGATTTTCTGGTAAAATTTTTCTGTGTGCTGCTTATCATTGTTGCTATTGCGCTTACTGCAAAATCGCAGACAACAAAGGTAGTGAGCAATCGCAAATCTTCTATTTTGCTGAAAACTGATCTTGCTTGCACCGTAAATATTGACGGCAAAAAAGTGTTTGATCTGAAAGCCGACAGTTCCAAAAGCTATGTAACAAATTTTGGAGAACATACTGTAGAGGCTGTGATGACAGGAGGGAAAGAAAAGTGGTCTCAAAAAATAAAGATTGAAAGTGCAGACCGTCAGACAATAGAAATAGGTTTTCTGAGTAAAGATAAATTCATGACTTACCTGCGCTCGGGAAATGTGGATATGATGAAAGCCATCATGAAAAAATATCCGGAAGTGGTAAATGCACAAAGTGAAACCGATTGGGCTCCTTTGATTATTGCCTTGCAGATGAACAAAACCCCTATTGCAAAACTGCTGCTTGAAAACGGAGCAGATGTAAATTCCACAACAGAACCCACACCACTTTACACCGCCATCATGTCGGGCAATTCCGAAATTGCTTTGCAGTTGATTGAAAAAGGTGCTGCCATTCATTTTGCAAATGGTGACGGTTGGACTGCTTTACACGCTGCCAGTTATCAGGGTAAAGAAGATGTGGTAAAAGTGCTGATTGAAAAAGGCGCGGTTGTAAACCTGATGACCAACTCAGGTGATACTCCTCTTTCATTGGCCAATAAGCAGGGGAAAACCTCTGTTGCCTTATTGTTGCAGGCTAATTCCGCAAAGGAGTAACATTAGAATGTCACCCTGAGCGTAGTCGAAGGGTATTCAAAAGTCATTTTGTCAGTTATTTCTGCTTGGCACAGCTATTGAGTTGCGGCTTGTCACCCTGAGCGTTCCCGATAGCTATCGGGACAAAGGGCATAAAACTAATTTTATCAACGTATTTAATAATTCATCATGTCAGAAACAGCTACTGAAAAAAACACCACCAAAGGAAAAATAAACGTTCAGACAGAGAACATTTTTCCAATTATTAAAAAATTCCTTTACAGCGACCACGAGATATTTTTACGTGAATTGGTTTCCAATGCTGTAGATGCAGTTCAAAAATTAAAAACGCTGAAAACACTCGGCAAATTTACCGAAGAGGAAACCAACTGGCAGGTAGAAGTTATCCATGACGAGAAAGCAAAAACCATTACCATTAAAGACAATGGTATAGGTATGAGCGAAGAGGAAGTGGAGAAATACATTAACCAGGTTGCCTTTTCAGGTGCCGAAGAATTTTTGAAAAAATACAAAGACAAAGCGAAAGAAAATTCCATAATCGGACATTTTGGTTTGGGTTTTTATTCCTCATTCATGGTTTCAAAAGAAGTGGAAATTAATACCAAGTCTTATATGAAAACCAAGCCCGCTATTAAATGGGTTTGTGACGGAAGTCCTGAATACACGCTTTCAAAAAGTGATAAAAAAGAAAGAGGAACAGAAATCATTCTTCACCTTGCAGATGACTCATTAGAGTTCAATGATAAAAACAGGATCGAAACCATTCTCAATAAATACTGCAAATTTCTTCCTGTTCACATCAAATTCGGAACAAAAGAAATTACCGAAAAAGTTGGCGAAGGAGAAAATGCAAAAGACGAGAAGAAAACAGTTGATAATATCATCAACAACCCAACTCCGGCCTGGACTAAAAAGCCTGTAGATTTAAAAGATGAGGACTACAATAATTTCTATCGTGAACTTTATCCCTATACGTTTGAAGATCCTTTGTTTAACATTCATCTGAATGTTGATTACCCGTTCAACCTCACAGGCATCCTGTATTTCCCACGATTGAAACAGAACATGGAAATTCAGAAAAACAAAATTCAGCTTTACAGCAATCAGGTTTTTGTAACTGATTCGGTAGAAGGAATTGTTCCTGAGTTCTTGACCTTGTTGCATGGAGTTTTAGACTCACCGGATATTCCGTTGAATGTTTCGCGCAGCTATTTGCAAAGCGACAGCAATGTGAAAAAAATCAGCAGCCACATCACCAAAAAAGTTGCCGATAAGTTAGAAGACCTTTTCAAAAAAGACAGAGCAGACTTTGAGAAAAAATGGGACGACATCCGTGTCTTCATCCAATACGGAATGTTGACCGATGAAAAGTTCTATGAGCGTGCAGCTAAGTTTTATCTGTTCAAAAATACAGATGGTATATGCTTCACGTTTGATGAATACAAAGAGCATATTTCAGCTGCACAAACGGATAAGGAAAAACAACTGATTTACCTCTATACTTCAGATAAAACAGCGCAACACACCTTTGTTGCTTCTGCAAAAGACAGAGGTTATGATGTGCTGGAAATGGACGGACAATTAGACAGCCATTTCATTAATCTTGTTGAACGAAAATTTGAAAACTCACGATTCAGCCGTGTGGATGGTGATACTATTGACAAATTGATAAATAAAGAGAAAGCACAGGTTTCTAAACTGAGCAAAGAACAGGAAGAAATATTAAAACCTGTTTTTGAATCACAGGTTGCGAAAGAAAAATTTACCGTGATGTTTGAAAGCCTGAGTGAAAAAGATAATCCGATCATTATTACCCAAAATGAATTCATGCGCAGAATGATGGAGATGCAAAAAATGCAGCCGGGCGGTTTTATGGGCAATATGCCTGAGATGTATAATCTAGTTGTGAATTCAAACCATCCACTTGTTTCAAAAATTCTGGAAGAAAAAGATGAGCAGAAGAAAAACCAAACTGCAAAACAGTTAGCTGATTTGGCGTTACTTTCTCAGAATTTATTGAAAGGTGAAGAGTTGGCAGCGTTTATCAAACGCTCGTTGGAGATAATTAAGTAAGGTTTAATCGTCATTGCGGGGGTCTTTCACCCGAAGCAGTCTCACTTCAAAATGAGATTGCTTCGCTACGCTCGCAATGACGATTTAATACTGCCCTGCTGAAAGCATAACCAATGTGCAGCCTTCCACAGTTTCTATTCCTTTTTCTTCTGCCATTTTTTCAAGAACAGGATTTTCAGTTCCGGGATTGAAAATAATGCGCTTGGGTTTTAGTGATAAAATGTAATTGTAATACTGTTCCTGATTCTTTGGATTCAGATATAAGGTAACAGTATCAATACTTTCAATTAAGGGTTGTCCTGTTTGAATTTTTAATCCAAGAACTTCTGTTTCTTTTTGTCCAACCGGAACAACCTCATGTTTGTAACGCAGCAGTTTTTCAACAGCAAGATAGGCGTATCGTGCAGGATTGTCAGTTGCTCCAAGGACTAATGTTTTTTTCATAGTATCAATACAACAGCAGATAAACTAAAATGTTTTGTTTTCCTGAATTGCCAAATTTCGTATTTTTCGGAACATAGTTTTTAGTGAAATGGCAGAAATAAAACACACCGAAGCATTTGACCTTGCTTTCAGGTTTGTAACAGAAACCAATCTGAATATTTTTCTCACGGGAAAAGCCGGAACAGGTAAAACTACGTTCCTGAAGTATTTACGCCAGAACAGTTTTAAGAAAATGGTAGTAGCTGCTCCTACAGGTGTTGCAGCTATTAATGCCGGAGGTGTTACGCTGCATTCGTTATTTCAATTACCATTTGCGCCTTTTGTACCTTCAAAAGATTCAAGCGATGGAATAAATAGTCATTCGCTTCTTTCTCAAATCCGGTATAACAGAGAAAAACTTACTCTTTTCCGAAATCTTGAATTATTGGTTATTGATGAAACAAGTATGGTTGCTTCACACACCGTTGATGCTATTGATGCTATTCTTAGGAGTGTGAGAAGGAGAAGTCAGTTACCTTTTGGTGGTGTGCAGGTGTTGTTTATTGGTGATTTGCACCAGCTTCCGCCTGTTGTTAAAAATCACGAATGGGATTTTCTGAAGAACTATTATCCTTCCATCTTTTTCTTCGACAGTATTGTTTTGCGCGAACATATTCCCGTGATGGTTGAACTGAAAGAAATTTTCCGTCAACAGGATAATACCTTTATTGATGTGCTTAACGGTATAAGAAACAACAGTCTTTCGCAGGCAAACTTTGAGTTGCTGAATTCCAGATTGAAACGGAATTTTATTCCCCCTGAAGATGAAGGTTATATTACCCTAACCACCCACAACAATCAGGCGGATACGATTAATAAAAAGAAATTAGACACACTGAAAGAGCGCTCTAAAATCTATTACGCAAAAATCAATCGTGATTTTCCTGAACATATTTTTCCTGCCGAGAATGAATTGGAATTGAAGGTAGGAGCACAGGTAATGTTTTTGAAAAACGATGTAGAAGACAAAAAATATTACAACGGAAAAATCGGAACTGTTACGTCACTTTCAGATGATGGAATAAAAGTGCGTTGCAAAGGTGAGCACTATGATATTGATGTGAAGAAATACGAATGGAAAAACACAAACTATTCGCTTAATCCTGATACGCGTGAGATTGTGGAGAATGAACTTGGCAGTTTTGAGCAATATCCGTTGCGCTTGGCATGGGCAATAACCATTCACAAGAGCCAAGGCTTAACCTTTGATAAATTGGTTATTGATGCAGAAAATGCTTTTGCAAACGGACAGGTTTATGTTGCATTGAGCCGTTGTACTTCTCTTGAGGGTTTGGTGTTGACTTCATCTGTTAATCAAAGTTTTCTCGGTGCACATCATAGTCTTAAGGAGTGGCAAGGAAAAAATCAGGACGATACTAAGTTGTCTCAGAAATTTAAAGAAGCTCGACAGAAATATGCTTTACATGAACTGCAGAATATTTTCTCATTCTATCGCTGGTATTATGAGTTGAAAGATTTTCTTGAAGAACTGAATGAGAACCGTGAAGAATTTTCAGAACCAAGTTTGGATTGGCTGAGAGGATTAGCTGAAAGTCAGGAAAAAATACAAATTGTTGCAGATAAGTTCAAAGAGCAGATAACTTCGTTGGCAAATGACAACCCAAATGTTGAAGAAAATGAGGCATTGCAGAAAAGAGTAAAAGATGCTGCCAATTATTTTTCTGCTGAACTACAAAAATGGAAAGAGAAGTTTTATGCACATCCTTTCTCAACCGACAAGAAAAAAGTTGCACGTTACCTTGATGCTTCTTTAACGGAAGTTGCTTTTATCCTTCACGAAATTCTTCACCGCGTTAATCATTGTAAAAATGGTTTTACGTTGAACGAGTATCTGAAATCAGGAAAGAAAGTTGAAACAGCAGCAGATAAAATTCAAAATTCGTATGCGCAAAATCAGGAGCAGGAAGTTATTGTTGACGGAACTGCAAACGAAGAGTTATACAGCAGACTTGCAGGATTGCGCAAGCAGATAGCTGGCAAAACCAATGCTCCGTTGTATATGGTTTTCAGTAGTGATGCTATTCAAAATGTTTGTATGTATTTGCCGCAAAACAAAGAGTCGCTTTTAAAGATAAAGGGTTTTGGCAAAGCAAAAGTTGGTCAATATGGTGATGAAGTAATTCAACTGGTCCGCGATTATTGCGAAGAATACAATCTTCAACCGAAAGAAATTTTTCCGACCAAGCGTGAGCGAAAACCCAAAGAACAAAAAACACCAACCGTTGAAGAAACGCTTAATCATTTCAAACAGGGGAAGAGCATAGCCGATATAGCAGCAGAAAGAAAATTAGCTGTCGGAACTATTGAAGGACATTTAGCGCAAGCTATCAAACTTGGATCTATTGAAATTGAACAATTAATTCCTTTAGAAGAAGTAAAGGAATTAGCTCAACACTTTCCTGCTGTTATTGAACAGGAATATGCACAGCTAAATGCAATTAAAGAAAAAGTTCCTGCAGGTGTTTCCTTCGGTAAACTGAAAATGGTTTTAGCTTGGATTCAGCGATCCGACAAAAACTAAAACTTATTTCAGGTTTGGATCAGCAAGCGCCTTAGTTGCTTTCTCGTTGGAAGGATCAAGTTCCAAAACTTTTTTCCAATTCTCTTTTGCTTTAGGATAATCCTTTGCCACCAGATAATAGTAACCCAGATAAGAATACGCTTCAATTAGTTCCTTTTTGTTTTTCTCAACATCAGTTAAGCCAACGGTTATCAATTGCTCATAGAATGGTTTCGCCAATCCTTGTTTGGTATCAGGGTCAGCTTGTGAATTACAACGTGCTCTGTAAGCATAACCATATATAGAAGTAGGTTGTACCAAAATTAGTTTTGCGAAAATAGAATCGGCTTTTACGTAGTCTTTCAGATTGTAATAGCATTGCCCTAGCTTTAAATAATCGTTGGCCGTAGCTTTTGTTGTGTCAATATTTATTTTTTTATCGTAGTAAATAATTGCTTTAGGGTAGTTCTTTTGCTTCATGTAAGTAGCGGCAATATCCGAGTAGAAATCAGTACGAGTTGTGTCTATTTCCAGTGCTTTCAAAAGATTATCAACGCCAAGCGAATCGTTGTTTTTTATCTGATTTTTACCAAGATATTCGTAATCCGAAGCAAGGAAAGGTTTTCCGGCAGCCAGAGCTTTTTGAAAATACTTGTTCATATACAACAGCCCGTTTGCATAATCTCCGGTTTCGTAATAGCTGTACCCCAGAATACGGTAAACATTAATGTAGGTAGTATCTCTGCTCAAAACTTTAGGACCTTCTTCACATACAGATTTATAGTGCTTTGAAACGAATTCAAATTCACAAAATCTAACTTGTGCGCTCAGGTCATTATTCAGCTCAAGGTATTTTCTATAATTTTTTGCAGCACGATCAGCTTGTCCTGCCCGGAAAAGAAGCTCGGCACGCTCACGAAAGGCCGGAGCAAATGAAGAATCGATTTCAATCGCTTTATTGTAATAGTCAAGAGCAAGAGTGTAGTTTTTTGCACGGCTGTAAAGTTTGCCCTCGCGCAAAATTGCTTTGGTAAATTTTTTGTCAAGACCCAATGCTTTTTCATAATTCACGATAGCATTGTTTCCATCATTTTGTTCTAAGTAAGCATCACCAATCAGCATGAAAACTGTTGGGTTTTTAGGCTCTAATTTAGCTGCCTGATTAAGCAATGTAAGTGCTTCAGCAATATTTTTCTTTTCAGAGTTAATATATACTTCAGCAATTTCCATCAATACTTCAGCGCTTTTGCTTTGCGATAATGTTTTTGCTTTTGTGAAATTTTCAGTTGCACCTGCAACATTGCCGTTGATGTATTCTATTTTTCCAAGACCAACATAATTAAGCGGGCCATTTGCATTTACACTAACACCTTTCTGATACAGTGTTTTTGCCTGAACAGCATTATCATTTTGAAAATAATTTTCGCCATAATAATAGTAGGCACTGCTGTTTGTTGGTTCAGCAGTAATTAATTGTTCAAATGCTTTTGCAGCACTTTCAAACTGCTCATTTTCTGTCAGCCGTTTTGCGTCATTCAGTGTTTGTGCAGTAACAATCCCGGAAAAAAGTACTCCGGCAGTAATCATCATGTTCGCGTTTTTCATAATATTCATCTTGTTAATATTCTCTTTAATTTATTTCAATCATCCTAACAGGAGCAATAGCGGGAACTAATCCCATCTTCAAAATTATCAATTGCCCTTTTGTTCCGGCAACAAAGGATACAAAACCCTTGCCAAGTCCTGCGCGGGTTTGACGGTTAATCATATAAACATCTCTGCAAAAGGGGTAATCTTTGGTTTTTATATATGCTTGATATGGTTTGTAAAACCGCTCTGCATTCCCTTCTTTGCTGATGCCAACCACTTTTATTTTTTTCAAAAAACTTATGCTGGTGCTGTCAGCATTGTCGCTAATCCAGTTCACGCTGACTACACCCATAGCTCCTTTGTTTTTGCTTACATAGTCAATAACTTCTGCATTAGATTTTACTGCAAAGGCATTGGCAGGAAGTTTAGCCTGTTTTGAAAATTCAGCAATGTAGCGCGCATTTGCAGAGTTTGGATTGTCAAAAATAATGTTCAGTTTACCAAGCGTTGAGTTGGGATTTACCTGTTTCCATGTTGAATCGGTTCCGTTCAGAATTTTTTCAACCTGATCAAAAAGCAGATTGGTGTCAGGATTTTCATTATTAACCACAAAGGCAATAGCATCTTCTGCAATTTTTGTTTCTATCGGATAAATATTCTGTGCTTTGAACGATTGTTTTTCACTTTCATTCAACGCTCTGTTCATTACTACTACTTTAACAGAATCATCCATCAGCGATTTCAATGCTTCCGCTTCGGGAAGGTAGCGTGCGTGAACCGTTGCATTTTCATACAACGATTCAAAAGTATAAATCTGTGTATCGAACAATAATGAGTAAGATTCATCAATTGCAATATTAACTTCACCTGAAGTTGGTGTGTCAGTAGGTTCAGATTTTTTTCCTGTCTTGTCACAAGAATATAACCCAATTAGCAGGGATAGAACCACGAATACTGAACTATAGCTGATTTTATTCTTCATTGCTTTTTTTTCATTTTCTGAATAATCACAATACTTCTGAAAACTGAGTATCCTAAGAAAATTCCGCCAACTAACTTACGATTATCGGGAAGCATATTTGACAAATAATCGGTGAAGAGAAATACAATTCCGATACCTGCATAAATCAGCGTCATCAGAATATTAAAGTATAGCATGGGATTTCCTTTCACCTGTATTTATCTTTCTTAAAAAACAACGGGACGAAAAATATGTCAGAAATAATCAAACACATTTTTCGTCCCGGTAAAAGTTCTTATCAATATTATCTCAGCTCAAATTTCATTGGCATATAAAACTGCACCTGAACTTCTTTACCATTTTGTTTTCCGGCAGTCCATTTCGGCATCATTTTCACAACGCGCAATGCCTCTTTCTCTAAACCTGGACCACCGGGAACTCCCCGCATCACTTTCACATCATTTATATTTCCTTGTTTATCTACAATAAAAGAAACATAAACCGTTCCCTCAATACCGTTCTCTTTCTCCATCATCGGATACTTGGTATTCTTTTGAATAAACTTCAAACGCTCTTCTTCACCCCCCGGAAAGCCTGGCATCTGTTCTACGAACGTGAAAATTTCTTCTTTCACTTCCTCAACAACTGCGTTTCCGTTTCCTTCGTCAGGTATAATAATTTCATCATCGTCACCTGTTCCTTCCTGTGTTACAGTGCTGATCTGGGTTTCCACTTCCTGAATTGGCGGTGGTGGCTCATCAATCACCGGCTCGTCAACAACTACCGGAGCCACAAATTTTACCGTTTCCATTACCGGTGGCGGTGGTGGTGGCGGTGGTGGTGGTGGTGCCGTTTCGTCAATTGGCGGAGGTGTTAAATCAATTTGTGTTACATCTGTATTTACAGCAACATCTTCAATTGCGTTGTCAAAAAGTTGTAGAATTTTCGGCACTAATGCAATTACCAGTGCTGCCGAAACTGTGATTAAAAGCGCCAATAAAACTGTGCGCGTGTATTCTCTTCTGATAAAATAAGCACCGTAAATTTTATTACGGTGTTCGAAAACGATATCGTTGCGAACATCCGATACTACGTTTCCCCATTCATTTCCTGTTCCCGCCATTGTATTATTTATTTAGGGTTAGTGGTTGTAGTTGTTGTTCCTTCTGCAGCCTGTAAAAGCTCGTACTCGGTTGGTATCATATCCACTACTGCATATTTTCCTATCATGGAAATATTCAGTTCATCAACCAAATCAATTACATTTTTGTAAGTTGCCTTGTCGTCTGCTTTTATCAAAACTGTAACAGCATCCTTCTTGCTTTTTTCAGCAATTACAAGACGTTTATAGGTGCTGTCGGCAATTTCTTTTTTCTTTAATTTTTCTTCCAGTTTGAAAATTTCTTTGCGAACAGGATCGTTACGGTCAAGTAAAATTTTACGCAAGCCGTCTTTTGAAAAATCAGTTTTAATCAACTGAGTTGGTGGCTCACCTTTAGGATTGTTTGGTGGATAAAACTCGCCAGGATAATAATAAATAGCATCATCTTTTGATAAGATAAATGTCAATGCGTTATTAATTTTAGGAGGTTTTGTATTCTCATCTTTAGGGTCAGCCGGATAATTAATCTCCATTGCTTTTGGCTTGCTGAACGTAGAGGTAAGAACGAAAAAGGTGAGCAGCAGGAAAGCCAAATCCACCATGGGTGTCATGTCAATCTTCGTAGATGCTTTTTTGGCACGTTTCTTCTCGTGCTTACCGTGGCCACCGCCACCATCACCGGTATTTACTTCTGCCATTTTAGTTTAATTTTTTTTAGTTGGTTGGCTCTGGTACTTCATCTTGTTCAAGATTGGTAATCAGATTAAACCTGTAAATTTCTAATTTTTTAAAAACTTCAATCACTGCTTTAACCGAAACGTAAGGTGTTTCTGAATCTGCTTTGATTGCGAAACGCAGTTTTTCGTATTTGAAATCGCGTCCAAGACTCTCTGCTTTATCTTTTTCTGCTTTAGCATGTTTTGCGGCTTCCAATTGTCCGAATTGTATCCAGTGTCCCAATTGAGGGTTCAATGAATCAAGCGGAATTCCTGGTGATTTATACTTGCTGCGTGCAACATCGTCCAGCATAATATATTGTTTCAGGTTTTGCATGGAAACACCAAAGGTGGTCATGCCGGCAAACTTCTTTTTCTCTTCTTCAGTGAACTGCACGTTGTATTGCGCGCCCATTTTTTCAAGTGTTCTTATTCTTACCTGTGGATTACTGATATTGAAAAATGGTTTACCATCAGGGTCAACCGTAATCATCATCACGTTATCGGGAAGCAGCTTGTCAGAGTTAGATGAGGGTGTATCTACTACAACCGGTTCATCAACACGCACCGAAGCGGTAAGCATAAAGAAGGTAACTAAAAGAAAAGCAAGGTCAACCATGGGAGTCATGTCCAGACCCGGACTGCTACTCGGTAATTTTACTTTAGGCATACTTCTTAGTTATATAGTATTAGTTCAGCCTTTGTTTTTTCATTAAAGCTTAAATAAACGGCTTTCTGAAATCATGGATGCCTTAGCGGCTAAAATTCCATAAACAAAGAATAAGAAAAATTATTTATGTGCATTTACAGATTGAACAATGCTGAAACCTGCTTCGTCCATGCTGTAAGTTAAGCTGTCAATTTTTGAAGTGAAGATATTATACATGATAATACCTATTACTGAACCGATGATACCAAATGCTGTATTAATAAGAGCCTCAGAGATACCAGTTGCAAGAGCAGTAGTGTCAGGAGCTCCGGCTTGTGAAAGTGCAGCAAATGAACGGATCATCCCGATAACTGTTCCGATAAGACCCCAAAGGGTTGCGATAGTAGCGCAGGTAGAAATGATAACCATGTTTTTAGAAAGCATTGGAAGTTCCAGTGAAGTTGCCTCTTCCAGTTCTTTCTGAACAGCAGCTACTTTGCTTTCTTTATCCAATCCGGGTTCGTTTTTAATGTTTTTGTATTTTTCAACTCCGGCACGTATAACGTTTGCCAAAGAGCCTTCTTGTTTATCGCAGGCAGCAATAGCATCATCCAGTTTATCAGCTTCCAGAGAAGATTTTACACTTTTAATGAATTGTGCAGAGTTTCCTTTTCCGCTTGAACGTTGGATTGTGAATAAACGCTCCAAAGAGAAAATAATAATGATAACGTTAATGGCAAGAAGAATAGGAACAATGAAACCACCTTTATACATCATACCTTGCAGATTACCGGGCAGTGGGTGTCCTTCTGCATCAAAGTTAGATGCGCTTCCTAAGATAAAGTTCCATATTGCCCATCCTATAACAAGTGCAAGTAATATGCACAGGAATGCTGCTACTGATGACAAGCCATTGAATTTCGATTTTTGTGTGCTCATAATTAATTTACAATTTGGGGTTAATGATTAATGATTTGTTTTTGGATGGTTTAATTGATTAACGTAATACTTTTTGATTTATTGTTTTCCGCTTTTTTCTTTTTAAGCGGGCGTCAAAAATATAAAATTCCAATAAGATTCATTGTCTGTTAACAAAAACTTCACAATTGTTGTAAACTTACTAAGAACGTGAGCCGGTGCTGTTGAAAAATTTTAAGCCACTGGTTACACAAATTTATTGAGTGTAATCAGTGGCTTAAAAAGAGTGTAGCTATGCGGAGAGAGAGGGATTCGAACCCCCGGAACCTCGCGGTTCAACGGTTTTCAAGACCGCCGCAATCGACCACTCTGCCATCTCTCCGGGCGCAAAAGTAGAATAATTTTACATGCCCAAGCCTTAGCAGAAAACTTTTATTTGGAATTCGTCCAAAACCCTTGATTAGCTTTTAATTAGTAATTTTGTAACGTAAGATTTTATCTATGAAAAAGACCTTCATCCTTAGTTTATACCTGTTTTTTAGTGCTTCTGAATTTCTTTCGGCAGGCGGTATTCAGGCTTATTTTGACTATTCAGTTTTTGCTAAAAACGGCAAAAACTCATTTATAGAAACCTACTTTACTATTGCAGGAAATTCAGTGAAATATGTGAAGACCGGAACGGGTATTTATCAGGGAAAAGTGGAGGTTGTGTTGGTTTTAAAACAGGGAGAGGCAATAAAATTTGCAGATAAATATACACTTCTAAGCCCCGGAACCTCTGATTCTTTAAACGGTAAAGATTTTATTGATCAGCAGCGCATTCCTCTGGCGGCAGGTGATTATGTTTTAGAGTTTACACTCAAAGATTTGAATTCAAGCGATACAACTGTAAGCCATTCTGAAAAGATTTCGGTTGACATTCCTGAAGACAAAATCAGTGTTTCAGACATCAGTTTTTCTGAAAGCTATTCGGCAACCGTTAATCAATCCATATTTTCAAAGAACGGATATGACATGGTTCCGTTTCCAAGTGATTTTTTTCCGGAGAATATGAATAAACTGATTTTTTATTCAGAGGTATATAACAGTAATAAATCACTGCCCGAAGGAGAATCTTTTTTGATAAATTATTTTGTTGAAAATGCCGATAATAACCAGTTGGCAGGCAGCTTGCGGAAGTTTGTGAAGGAAACAGCAAAGGAAGTTATAGTTGTTTTTGCTGAATTTCCGATTAATCATCTTAAATCGGGAAACTACAATCTGGTAGTAGAGGCCCGGGACAAGGAGAATAAGTTGCTGGCAGTTACCAAAAAGTATTTTCAAAGAAGCAATCCGAATGTTGAGGATGTTTTAACACCAAGTAATCTTGGTGCACTGGATGTGGGAACCACCTTTGTAAGCAACATTACCAATTCAGAGGAAATAAAAGACCACATTCAATCAACGTTTCCCATTTCAACGCAACTAGAAAAGAACTTTGCACGCAACCAGTTGAATTTTTCTGACCTGAAAATGATGCAGCAATATTTCTATAATTTCTGGAAAAAACGAAATGAGGTAAACCCTGAAGAAGCATGGTTGAAATATTATGCAGAAGTGAAAAAGGTAAATAAAGAGTATGGAACAAGTATTCGCAAAGGCTATGCTACTGACAGGGGTAGGGTTTATTTACAATACGGAGCGCCCAATACAGTTACAGCCACACGCAACGAGCCCAGTTCATATCCTTATGAAATCTGGCATTATTATGTAATTCCCGGAACGGAAATTAACCGCAGGCAAAGTGACAAACGTTTTGTTTTTATGAATGCCGATTTGATTGGTGCAGATTACGAATTGATTCATTCTACTGCTTATGGTGAAGTAAAAGACGACCGCTGGCAGCTGCGTTTACAAGGACGCAACGAGCAATACATTGACCTTGACCAGCAGGATGGGCGTGACCATTTCGGAAATCGTGCCAACGAATTATTTAACACACCGAGATAACAGGGCTTGATGAAAACAGCCGTAGTTATCCTTAACTGGAACGGAAAAAAAATTCTTGAACAATTTCTGCCATCTGTTATAAAACACAGTGCTGACGCAACTGTTTTTGTGGCTGATAATGGCTCAACCGATGATTCTGTTTCTTTTTTAGAAAAGAATTTTCCGCAGGTGAATATTCTTCGCTCTAAAGACAATAAAGGTTTTGCGGGAGGTTATAATGAGGCCTTAAAACATGTAAAGGCGGAATATTTTATTCTTCTGAATTCGGATGTTGAGGTAACGGAAGGTTGGATAAAACCCGTTATTGAATTAATGGATTCGGATAAAACCATAGCTGCCTGCCAGCCCAAAATAAGAATGCATGCTGACAAAAAAATGTTCGAGTATGCAGGTGCAGCAGGTGGTTTTATTGATAAGTATGGTTATCCGTTTTGTCGCGGTCGCGTTTTTGAAACACTGGAGGAGGATAAAGGACAATACAATGATAACTGCGAGGTTTTTTGGGCAACCGGTGCCTGCATGTTCGTGAGAAGTGAAGTGTTTTTTCAAGCAGGTGGTTTTGACGAAGAGTTTTTCGCACACATGGAAGAGATTGATTTGTGCTGGAGGATGAAAAACCTTGGACACAAAATAATGTATTGTGGTGGTTCAACGGTGTATCATGTTGGTGGCGGAACGTTGCAAAAAAGTAATCCATTAAAAACGTATCTCAACTTTAGAAATAACCTGATGATGCTGATAAAAAACACAGAAGGATTTAAATTATTCCGTGTGCTTTTTGTTCGCGTTGTATTGGACGATGTGGCTCAACTTAAATTTCTATTAAGTGGAAATTTTAAAGATTTTTTGGCAGTTCTACATGCGCAGTTTTATGTGTTCTTCCATTTCTTTAAAATAAGAAAGAAGCGAAAAGGAATTAAAGAAAACGTAAGCGGAGTTTACAACCACAGCATTGTTGCAGATTATTTTCTGCGCGGTAAAAAGAAGTTTTCCGATTTGGATTTTTAATGGAACGCGGATGACGCGGATTGGGCGGATTTTCGCGGATTTTTATTTGCCATCAACGGTGAGGCTCTCAATCGCAAGCCGATATGAATCCAATCCAAACCCTGCTATAACACCTTTGCAATTTTTAGCCATTAACGAAACGTGGCGGTAATCTTCACGGGCATAAACGTTGGAGATGTGAACCTCAATAACCGGAGTTTTAATGGCGGCAACTGCGTCTGCAATTGCTACGGAGGTGTGCGTGTAGCCACCGGCATTCAGGATTATTCCGTCATAGCTGAAACCGGTTTCGTGCAGCTTGTTGATGAGTTCGCCTTCTATATTGCTTTGAAAATATTCCAATTCTATTTGCGGAAATTTTGATTTCAGTTCAGCAAAATAATCATCAAACGAACGGTTGCCGTAAAGACTTTGTTCGCGTGTGCCGAGCAAATTCAGATTTGGTCCGTTGATGATAATCAGTTTCATTTTTTGCCTTTTGAAAAGATGAGCAGCGATGGGCTGTAAGCTATCCATGCGCTGCGGGTTTCGGCTGCTTTTTTCCAGTATTTTATGTCGAGCACAACTAACTGAAATTGTTCTAAAAATGCTTTATCCAGCGGATGATTTTCGTTTACATTCAGTGTGGTGATTTTTACTTTTTCGGGGTCAATAAACTTCAACGCGTAATCCGAAAGGTATTCATCACCTTCTCCGCTTAAGAGAAATAAAACATGCTCTGCAGTTCTGAAATTATTGTCCACCAAAATACCTACTGTGCAATCAAGACTTTCAATAATGTGTTTGATTTTGCCGCCTGTAATTTTTTCGGTAAAAGCTGATTTGGCAGAGCCAACCAGCAGCAGTTCATACTGCCCTTGCTTAGCCGTTTGAATAATTTCTTTCTCCACATCATCTACGGCTTTGTATTTTGTTTCAAAGCCAAGACCAAGCTCATGTCCTGTTAAGCGCACCGGGCCGAATGCTTCTTTCTCGAACAATAGTGCATCGTGCGGATTAATTTCAAGGCTGGGCGTAAGGTGCATGGCTGTTATTTTTTTAGGACGCTTGCCTGCTGTTATAAAATTGGCCAGGCGTATCAATGCGCTTCCTGTTTTTGAAGGGCCGAACGAAATGAGAATATCCAACGCAGCATGTACATCTTCTGCAACTTTTGCTTTTTCGAATTTTGCAAAAATCCAGTCGATAAATTCAAGAACAGGGTTAGTCATTAAGGTGGTGGAAAGTGCCATAATTACCATCATCGCAAAAATTTCGGGACTAAGAATTCCCAGATCGTAGCCAATGTTCAGTACAATCAGTTCCATCAACCCGCGTGTGTTCATCAGGGCACCGATGGAAAGCGAGCTTTTCCAGTCTTCGCCTACAATGCGGGCTGCCACCATACTGCCACCGAATTTTCCGGTTACCGCAACGGCAATAACAATGAAACAAACCAGCCAGTGACTTGGGTCGTTGAGCAAACCTATTTGTGTGCGCAGGCCTGTAAACACAAAGAACAGCGGAAGCAACAGCACCAGACTTACATCTTCAATTTTTTCAACCAATACTTTTTTGAAGTTCAGGTTTTGAGGCATAACAACACCGGCAAGAAAAGCCCCGAACAGTGCATGGATACCGATAACTTCGGTCATGTAGGCCGAGCCCAGCATGACAATAAAAATAAAGGCCACCACGGTTTTATTCAGATTTTCTTTAGACACATAAATGCTTCCGAATTTTTTCAGAAAGGGCTGAACTACTTTCAGCATGATAAGAACGTAGCCTACTGAAAGTGCAATGGTGAAGAGTGCGTTGTAAATATTTCCTGCTTTAACAATGGCAATTACTGCAGCCAGAATGCACCACGCAGTAACATCATCGGCAGCCGCGCAGGTAATGGCAAGCGTTCCGATATGGGTTTTGGTAATACCCCGCTCCTGCACAATACGGGCAAGCACGGGGAAGGCCGTAATGCTCATGGCAATGCCCATAAACAGCGCAAAAGGCAAAAACGCTACGGTATCGGGACAATACTCTTTGTAGATAAACAGCGAAAGCAGAACACCCAGAAAATAAGGAAACACAATGCTGGCATGGCTGATAACAACGGCCTGCTGCGCTTTGTGTTTCAGCACTTTTACATCCAGTTCCATACCGATGATGAACATAAACAGCACCAGGCCAATCTGACTGAAAAACTGCAAGGGTTTGAGCGATTCAACAGGAAAAAGAAATGCCGAAAATTCAGGGAAATACATGCCCACCAGCGAAGGTCCCAGCACTATTCCCGCCACAATTTCGCCCACTACCGAAGGCTGCCTGATTTTAGTAAAAAGGTAACCAAACAGCCGTGAAATGGAAATAATAATAATGAGCTGAATGATAAGTATAGCAAGCGGATGCTTGAGGTTGTGAACAAACTCTTTTCCGAAAATTTCAAAAACCGAAAGGCTGATAATGGTATCGGGAATTATGGAAGTTTCAGATGCGGCTGCTGCAATCAGTTTACCTTCTTCCAGCAGGTAGCCTTTATCCAGCACCAGCCATATCAGCAGGCAAAAAACGCTGATAATAATACCATAAGTAAGTATGCTTTTGCTGACCTTCATAGTTAAGTTCCTTTATGGGAACAACGGGGATGAAAATACAAAATAAAAAAGCAAGCCTATCTTCGCGCCATGAAAGTGATTGACAACAGGGCAGTTTCAGTTTATGCCCTATTCCGCAAAGAGCTGGAAAACCTGTATGCGGCAGAAGAAATTGAAACGTTTCTGTTCTTTTCGTTCAGCGAATATTTTGGTTTTTCGCGCAGCGATATGGTGCTGAAGAAAGAGTTACGCCTGAGCGAATCGGAATTGCTGAAGTTCTTTCGCGTTATCCGCAAACTGAAACTACATGTGCCTATTCAATACATTTTGGGCAATACCGAATTTTACGGGTTGAAGTTGAACGTTAATGAACATGTGCTTATTCCAAGGCCGGAAACAGAGGAGTTGGTTGATTGGATAATTCAGGATGTCACCCTGAGCGTAGTCGAAGGGCAATCATTAAAAGTTTTGGACATCGGCACCGGCAGCGGCTGCATTGCCATTGCATTGAAAAAGATTATGCCCGATGCAGAGGTGTATGCCCTCGATATTTCGGCAAATGCCTTGGCTGTTGCAAAACAAAATGCTGAGAAGAATAATGCTGAAATTCATTTTCTGCAAGGTGATATACTTGAATTTTACCGCAAAGACGCGAAGACGCAAAGCAATAAGGCAGAAGAAAAAAACTTAGCGCCTTTGCGCCTTAGCGGTGAAGAAAAATTTGAGATCATCGTCAGCAATCCGCCCTACATAACCGAAGCAGAAAAAGCAGCCATGCACAAAAACGTGCTTGACCATGAGCCCCATACCGCCCTGTTTGTACCCGATAACGATGCGCTTTTGTTTTACCGTGCCATCCTTGATTTTGCAAAAGAGAAACTTGCACCGGGCGGCAATGTTTATTTTGAATTAAACAGCACCTATGCCGCTGCGGTTGCCGAGCTTGCCACAGGTAAAGGTTTTGTCAATTGCAGTATCCGTAAAGATTTGAGCGGGAAGGAAAGGATGTTGAGGTGCAGGAGGGGTTGATATGCCTCTTAACAGAGTTTTATCTACTTTAGGCCGCTATCCTTTTCGTTGTTACTTTTTATGAAACCTAAATTTATTTACTGGTTCACATTCTATAATCTTGCCTCTCCTACGGTGCGTTACAGGGGTCAGTATCCTTTAGCGTTTCTGAAAGCAAATTACAATATCGATTCTTATTTTGTTTATCCGGGCTACAGCCCTTCAAACATACTCGCATTCATTAAAGCCTATTGCTCGGCTTTGTTTTTTCCGAAAAAAGATTCGCTCATTGTATTTCAATCCATCAACTCCAACTTTATTTATGCCGCAGCATTAAAGCTGCTGGCAAAGGTCAGGAAGAAACAAACCTGTTATGACCTTGATGATGCCGATTATCTGAGGTATAAGCCCGACACTATATTTTATTTTATTAAAAATTGTTGCCGGCTTACCGTAAGCAGCAATGAACTGGTGAAGAACCTGAGTAAGCTGAACAGCAATATAACACTTATTACCTCGCCTGTGCCCGACCTTAATATTGTGAAACAAAAAAGGAACGGGCTCTTCACCATCGGGTGGATAGGTGATTTCGGAAGCGGCCATAAAGAAAGTCTGCTGAAGCAGTTTTTTCCTGCGCTTGAAAATCTTCCCTTCAGGGTAAAGCTGGTTCTGCTGGGTGTTGGCAAAAAAGCTGAATATGAATTTCTGACAGCGTATTTTAAAAAGTTGAACAATGTAACGGTTGAAATACCACAGGACATTGTTTGGACAGATGAAGAGGATATTCAAAAGAGAATAGCGGGGTTTGATGTAGGTATCGCTACCTTGCTTGATACTGAATTTTACCGCTCGAAATCAGCATTTAAAATGAAGCAATATTTTAATAACGGTGTGCCGGTGCTGAGTTCAGATGTTGCCGAGAACAATGTTTTTCTGGAGCATGGTAAATCAGGTTTCTTTTGCACAACACCGGATGATTTCAGTAAAAGGATAATTGAACTCAGGAGCATGAGCGATGAAGGCTATGCAGCATTGTCTGCCCATGCGCGCGCCTCTGTTTATCGTTTTGACCTGCACAGCTATTGCCGAAAGCTGATGGCTCTCCGTTGAGAATAATTTGCAATTACCAACAGCCCCATCGGGGCAACCTGTTTGTAGCATTGCAGATTAGATTTTGTTTCTTAGCTCCGCAGGAGCGACCTAAAAATGTATTGCCAACAGGTCGCCCCGATGGGGCTTTATTGATTTTCGTTTACTTTTTTTCTACAAACAGGTCGTCCCTACGGGACTAATGTTTGACAATCCCTCACCTCCCAATCTTCTCCCAATACTTATCCCTTTCCTGCTTTACCTTTTCCAGTTCCTCTTTCATTTTTTCAAGCTCCGTTTCCAGACTTTCTATTTTTTTATGCAGCAGCTTTTCGCGTTCGGTGGTTTGCAGGTGTTCGGGCAGCAGCAGGGTGTAATGCTCAAACAGGTTTATATTTAAAACTTCGCTCAATAGAAGCAGCAGGCTGGGGCGTACATCATTTTCATGCATGTTTCGCGTAAGGTAATTGTCACTTTTACCCATCCTTCTGCTCAGCTTACGCAGGGAGGTACGTTTATACTTAGCCCAGTCGCGCACAATAGCAGCTATGCGGGGCAGTTGAGGTTTAGCTTTTAATGTTTTCTTCATGCTTGTAGAGATTTAATTGTTTTTGACACCGGATTTCGGTACATAAATGTGTTCACGCAATACGGAATTGTGTTCATATGGTACAGAAATGTGTTTTCCCGATACAGAAAAGTTTTCACTCGGTACCGAAATGTATTTACCCGATACCGAAACCTGTTCTCATTATACGGAAGCGTAGTAGCGGTGTGCGGAAATTTATTCATGGTGTACAGAAATGTAGTTATGTAGTACATAAATGTGGTCAAGGCTTAAAAAAACCTCTTTGAGGTAGTCTTCAAAGAGGTTTGTTCGTCATTGCGGGCGCCAGCGAAGCAATCTTTAAATTAAAACAGATTGCTTCGGCTGAAAAAGCCTCGCAATGACGTAATGTTATCCTATCGTTACTCTGAAACTGCAGGAGACACCGTAATTATTCTGCACCACCATGCTGTCGCCACCTGCGGCCATAGCACCCATGGTTGTTTCTATGGTTTCGCCCGGGTTCACTGTAACCCAGCTGCCGGTGGCAACTCCGTTAAAGGCAAGTGCAAATTGCAGGATAACACCGCCCAGGTTCTCGAACTTCACAGGGGTAGCTGCATTATATTCCAGCGTTTCAATAATTTTTTCGGTAGTGCTTGGGTTCACCGTATCCTCATATACATCTGCACCGCCCCCCGATGGGTTATCGTCAATGGCGCGCGCCATATAGTATTCTTCCCACAGCTCAACATTATCAAAGCGGTAGCTGTCCACATAGCCGTCCAGTTTTTTCAGCAGGGTGCGACTTTCGGTTTGCAGCCTGTCAATTTTTTTGCCGGCCACTGCTTTGGCTTCAATAGCATCTTTGGGCTCGGGAATAGCACCGAAATAAGCGGTTGTATGAGTAGGTAGGTCGGTAATATCAATGGCCGTAACGTTGTAACCTGCTACCAGTGCGGCATTAATGGCCGGTGTTATCAGCGTTGCCAGGCGCAGGGCTTTCTCCAGCAGCAGGGTATCCTGCATTTTTTGCAGGTCGCTCATAATGTATCTTGCTTTTCGGGCCAGCGTATTCAGGTTATTGTCTTCGGCATACGAGTTAAGCGCATTGGCTATTTTGTACATTGATTTTTCAAGCGTAGTACGCGCTGCCTTTTTATCTTCGGTAACACCCGTGGTGTCTTCCGTAGCAATACCTGCCGTCTCAAGAATGGATTGAATTTTTGCGTCCAGCAATGCTTTGGTGGGCGCTATCTGCCCGTGAGTGGAATAGGCAGCAGCGTTGTCTTCCAGATTGTCCTGAACTTTTAAAAGCATGTTCAGAAATGCTTGTTGTAAATCATCCATGGTTTTTAGTATTTGTTTGGTTTATATTAATTGATTGAGTTGTTGATTGTGTTAGCTATATTTATTTCTTTTTGCGCTTTTTCCGGGTGAAAATCGCCCTCGCATCTTCATCATCTTTCAGTCTTTTAAATACCAGAATTATAAATCGGAACACCGAAAGGTTATGATGAGTGAGCAGGCGAATAAGCGAAATGAGTTTCATATTCTCCCAATTTTCGTAACGGCCATATTGCCCGGGGTCCATGCCTATGCTCTTTGCAAAATGAGTGGGTTTCTTGAACCCCGCATCTTCGCGAAGATCTTTTAGTACACTGGCAACTGCTCTCAGAATTGCAATTTCAACTTTACTGAATTCCATAGCAGTAAAGAAAAATAACTAAAATGACGAGGTATTGGCTTTTAAGAATCTTTTCGGAACAAAAATAGCCCCGCAAACGCGAGGCTTTTTTCTATGTTCAATGTAAAACCCTGACTAATTTACCGTATTATTTTACCTCTTTTCCTGTTTTGTCAATTGTGAAGGAGCGGTCACCGATTGTTACCGAGGCTAATCCGCCATCAAAGGACTCCGCCTCATCGTAGATGAAAGGAATTACCTCCTTACCTGTTTCATCTATATAGCCATACTTTTTACCAATGCGCACAATGGCCATTCCTTCGTAAAACTGATGAGCGTAGTCATACTTACAGGGTGTAATTTCCTTTCCTGATTTATCAATATATCCCCATTTGCCTCCCATAAATTCGCCAACCTCTTCAATCACTTTTCCACCGATATTAACTTCTACAAAGCCATTGGTAAAAGAGCCCACAGCATCATACTTCAGGGGGATCACTTCTTTTCCTGCGGCATCTATGAAGCCCCATTTTTCGTTCAGCATCACATAGGAACGCCCCTCGCTGAAAGAGCCCATTTCATTATATTTCATCGGCACCACCAGTTTGCCGGTTTTATCTATTACTCCCCACTTGCCATCAATGCTTACGGGTGCAACGCCATCATGAAAATTACCTGCACCGGCATATTTTAAGGGGATAACTTCCTTTCCCGTTTTATCAATGAATCCCCATTTATCTTCAATACTTATTGCAGCAAGTCCCTCACTGAAATCATAGGCAACATCATATCTTGGTGCTATCACCACGTTCTCATTTTCGTCCTGAAAACCCGACTTGTCATTTTCATCTGTAAAGGATATTAATTCCTGTGCGTTCAAAACCTGAACAACAGCGCAGAATACCGGTAGCAGAAAGTTTTTCATATAAGGGTTGTTTTTTAATAAGTGAATAGAGAGGCATAGTTATAAAAAATCAAATATTTAGCAAAGAAAAAAACAGGTTAATTGCCGTTCTGAAAAAACAGCTGGTCAGGATTTGCAATCCTGACCTTTGAGCATGAAATTTTAATTCTTCAGGCAACAAAACCCCGTCACAAGAGGGGTTTTGTTTTTTATAAAGACTTATATTTGTAAAAAATAAAGCCAATGAACCTGCAAATTGAAAAACAGCGAATAAAAAATGAATTAGACGACATCAATGATGTGCGCCTGATTAAAGCAATAAGTGAACTGCTCAACTATGCAAAGCAAAGTGCCGAAGAACGTTTTTTAAAACCCTTTACCAAGCAGCAACTCATAAAACGGGCATTAGCTTCTGAAAAGGATATTGCGGCAGGTAAAACAACCGGGCTTAAGCAACTCAGAAAAGAAGTGAAGAACTGGTAGCACTATGCTTATAGCGTTCACTGATTTTGCCAAAGCAGAACTTCGCAAAATACATGAGTATTATTCTGAAGTTGCTTCTCCTGAAATAGCTTCTAAAATCATCGGTAAAATACTTGATGATGTTCAATTGTTGGAACAATTCCCCTCTGCGGGAGCAAAAGAACAACAGCTTGCTGAACTAGGCAGAGATCATAAAAACATCATTAGCGGGAATTACAAAGTAATATACCGCATAAAAAACGAAACGGTTTTTATTACTGACATTTTTAATTGCAGTCAAAACCCGAAAAAAATAGCAAGAAGAAATAAATAGAAATTCTCGATTTAAGGCGCGAGCTTTAGTTGCATTTAACAGCGTATGACCAGCGAACAAGCAAAAGCAAGAATAGAATACCTCTCCAAAGAGATTGAGCAGCACAACCACAATTATTATGTGCTGAGCAATCCCACTATCAGCGACTATGATTTTGATATGCTGCTGGAAGAGTTGCATCGTCTGGAAAAAGAGTTTCCTGAATTTCTTTCGCCCGATTCTCCAACGCAGCGTGTAGGCGGAGGCATTACCAAAGAGTTTAAAACGGTGAAGCATAAATACCCGATGCTTTCGCTTTCCAATTCCTATTCGCGTGAAGAGGTGCAGGAGTTTGAAGGCCGCATCCACAAACTGATAGAGCGCGAAACAGATTATGTGTGCGAGTTGAAATACGATGGTGTTGCTATAGGACTAACCTATGTAAACGGTCAATTGGTGCAGGCCTTAACCCGTGGCGATGGTGTGCAGGGCGATGATGTAACCATCAATATCCGAACTATAAAAAGTATTCCGCTTAAACTGAAAGGCACTGATTTTCCTGCTGAGTTTGAAATACGCGGTGAGGTTTTTCTGCCCCTGAAAGCATTTGCAAAAATGAACAAAGAGCGCGAAGAAGCAGGCGAGGAGTTGTATGCCAACCCGCGCAACACCGCTTCGGGAACATTAAAGATGCAGGACAGTTCTGTTGTTGCCAAGCGCGGACTGGATTGCTTTCTTTATTTTTTGCTGGGCGAAAATCTGCCGTTCAACAATCACTACGATAACCTTACCAAAGCACGTGAATGGGGTTTTAAAGTTCCTGAATACATGCGCAAGGTGAAAGACATCAACGGCATTTTTTCGTTCATTGATGAGTGGGATGTGAAGCGTCACGAGCTTCCTTTTGAAACCGATGGTGTGGTGATAAAAGTGAACAGCTATGACGACCAGGATGCTTTGGGTTTTACCGCAAAAAATCCGCGTTGGGCAATTGCCTATAAGTTTAAAGCCGAACAGGTTTCCACCATTTTAAATGAAGTTACCTTTCAAGTAGGGCGCACGGGAGCTATTACTCCTGTTGCAAATCTTAAGCCTGTGTTGCTGGCGGGAACTACCGTAAAACGTGCATCATTGCACAATGCGGACCAGATTCGAAAATTAGATTTAAGAAAATACGATACAGTTTTTGTAGAAAAAGGCGGAGAAATAATTCCAAAGATTATTGGAGTTGATTTGAGTAAGCGACCTGAAAATTCTGAGCCGTTAATATATCCTACTAAGTGTCCAGCCTGTGAACACGAATTAAAACGCAACGAAGGTGAAGCCGTGCATTTTTGTCCGAATGAAACCGGCTGTCCGCCTCAGATAAAAGGGCGCATGGAACATTTCGTCAGCCGCAAGGCAATGGACATTGACAGCATTGGTGCCGAAACCATTGAACTGCTTTTTCAAAAAGGGTTGGTAAAAAATTATGCCGACATCTACGACCTGAAAAAGGAAGATGTCATCACGCTCGACCGCATGGCTGATAAATCAGCAACCAACCTTATTGAAGGAATTGAAAAGTCAAAAGCAATTCCGTTTACCCGGGTTTTGTTTGCCCTCGGTATTCGCTTTGTAGGCGAAACGGTGGCGAAAAAATTAGCTTTGCATTTCAAAAACATTGACAATTTGATGAACGCTACTTTCGAGCAATTGGTGGAGGCCGATGAAATAGGAGAGAAGATTGCCGCAAGTATTAAGGAGTTCTTTGCCAATGAAAAGAATGTGGAGATGGTGAACCGCCTGCGCGAAAAAGGTTTGCAGTTTGAATTATCGGAAGCCGAGAACACTAAGGTATCGGATAAGCTTGCCGGAAAAACATTTGTGGTTTCGGGTGTGTTTTCAAAGTTTTCGCGTGATGAGTTAGAGAAAGCGATTGAAGACAACGGTGGAAAAAATGTAGGTTCCATTTCAAAGAAAACAACCTACATTGTTGCCGGTGAAAATATGGGACCAAGCAAATTAGAGAAAGCGCAGAAGCTGAATGTTCCTATTATTTCGGAAGATGATTTTTTAAAAATGATTAGCCACGAAAATTGAAAAATAAAAATGATTGCCACAGATTCACAGATTAAAAATTTGAAACTAAAGACAATAATCTGTGAATCTGTGGCAAAAATCATCACTAATTAGTGGCAAAAAATAAAATGGCAAAGGACGGCAATAGCATAGTAAAAGCAGTTCGGAAAAAAGCTTCGAACTATTTTCTTGTGCGCGAATACAAAAAAGTAAAGCGCAAGCCGCAGGCATTGAATCTTTCGCAGGCACGCAACATCGGAATTTTGTTTGAAGTGCGCGGTAAAGAAGATGTAGATACCGTTCGCGCCTTTGTTGCGCAGATAAAAGAACGCAACCGTAAAATCACTGCACTGGGCTATGTTACAACCAAAGAACTGCTGCAAACACTGAAGTCAGACAACGAGTTTGATTTTATTTCAAAAGAAGATTTCAACTGGTATTACAAACCAGAGAAGTACGTAATCAAAAACTTTATGAGCGATGGTATGGATGTGCTCATTGACCTGAGTTTAAAAAAAAATCCCGCCTTGCTTTATACTGCGGCTTTCACCGAAGCAAAAATGAAAGTGGCGCGTTTTGACGAAAAACAAAAAGAATACTACGACCTGATGATTGACATCGGGAAAGACAATACACTTAACTACTTAATCAACCAGATAAAATTTTACATCACAAAAATCAATGAGCAAAGCACACAGTAAATTCAGAGGAACAGGAGTTGCAATTATTACACCTTTCAAAAATGACGGAAGTGTTGACTACAAACAATTAGAAAAAGTAGTACAGCATATTATTAAAGGCAAGTGCGAATACATAGTAGTATTAGGCACCACAGGCGAATCGGTAACACTCAGTAAGGATGAGAAAAAGGCAGTTGTTAAGTGTGTGGTTAGTGCTGCACAAAAGAAAGTTCCCGTTGTGCTAGGTCATGGCGGCAACAATACGCAGGAATTACTGGAAGGCTTAGATACGCTTGATTTTACAGGCATTGATGCCCTGCTTTCGGTTTCTCCTTATTACAATAAGCCTACACAGGAAGGCATTTATCAGCACTATGCAGCAATTGCTAAAAAAAGTCCTTTGCCAATAATTCTGTACAATGTTCCGGGTCGCACCAGTTCTAACATTACGGCCGAAACAACACTGCGTTTAGCCCACGATTTTAAAAACATAATTGCCGTTAAAGAAGCATCGGGCAATATTGAGCAGATGATGAAAATCATCAACGGCAAACCCAAAGACTTTCTGGTTATTTCCGGTGACGATGCGCTTACCCTACCCTTAAGTGCCTGCGGTGGTGATGGTGTTATTTCTGTAGTTGCCAATGCTTTTCCTAAAGATTATTCAGAAATGACACGCTTGTCTTTAAAAGGAGATTTCGCAAAAGCACAAAAACTGCACTACAAGCTGCTCGATATTATAGGACTATTGTTTGTTGACGGAAACCCTGCCGGAGTTAAATATGCCATGAACCAGTTTGGTATTTGCAATGATAAAGTGCGTTTGCCTTTGGTGGGAGTTACCAAACCAACAGCCGACAAACTGAAAGAACTGATTAAGAACTATTGAAAACCTCCTTTCAATCTTTATAATCATTCCAATTAACCCTAAAATTTTGCATTTCATCACAAATAGTATAATTTCGTGTGTGCAAAGAGCGGATTTGTGTTTACCAAAGCCTGATTAATCTAAAAAGTACAATCGGGTAGAAATTTTAAATATACTTTCGTTCCGGCACAAAAAATTAACCTCGCAAAAACTTATCCTATGGAAAAGTTGGTTATCGAAAAAACCGACACAACGCCTGAAATTAATTTCGATCCCGAACAGGGAATATTGAAAATTACCGGACGTTCTATACCTCTAAATCCCAAGCGGTTCTATGAGCCTGTTCTCAGTTGGATAGCAACATATACATCGCAGGCAAAGGATACCACAGTGCTGGATGTTTACATGGATTATTTTAACACAGCTTCTACTTTTCTTATCACCGATATTGTCCGTCAGCTCAGCAAAGGTCTGGCAGGTAAAAATCTTACCATCAACTGGTATCACGATGCCGGTGATGATGATGTGCTTGAAATTGCCGGAAACATGGAAAGCGTTACCGGTATCAAATTCAACTACCACGAGGTAGAGGAATAATTTTTCTTTTCTTTGTGTTCTTATGAACACCATTTTCAAACCCGAACTTTTCTCAGGAAAAACCGCCATCATCACCGGAGGCGGAACAGGTATTGGCTTCCGCATAGCCTCTGAACTTGCTCACCTGGGAGCAACCGTTATTCTTGCCAGCCGCAAAAAAGAACTGCTCGACAAAGCAGTTGAAAAAATTACAGCTATGGGCGGTAAAGCTCATGCAGTTGAGTGCAATATCCGTGACGAAGAAAGCGTGAAAAACTGCATAGCCAAATCCATAGAGTTGTGCGGGAAAATTGATTTTCTCGTTAACAACGGTGGTGGTCAGTTTCCTTCGCCTGCCGAGTTCATTAACCGCAAAGGCTGGCACGCTGTTATAGAAACCAACCTTACGGGCACCTTCTTTATGTCGCAGGAAATTTTCAATAAACAGTTTGTAAAAACAGGCGGTTCCATTGTAAACATCATTGCCAATATGCGCAATGGTTTCCCCATGATGGCACACACAGGAGCTGCAAGGGCAGGAGTGGAGAACATCACAAAAAGCCTTGCCAACGAATGGGGGCGCTATGGTGTTCGTGTAAATTCAGTTGCTCCGGGAACCATTGACTCCAGCGGCCTCGAAAAATACGATGCCCAATACAAAGATTTTATTTACGGCTTTGCAAAGTTCAATCAAACCTATCGTTTGGGAACCGAAGCTGAAGTTGCGTCTTCCGTAATTTTCCTGCTTTCGCCTGCTGCAAGCTTTATTACCGGTGTTACACTGGCAGTTGACGGAGCCGAGTCGTTATATTCTCCGCTAAGCCCGCCTGTAGAAAACGATAAGAATCCTCCGTTTAAAGGGTAATTAAATTCCGCAGTGCACTCTCCGCATCCGGAAATTTGAATTGATAACCCAATGCTAAAGCCTTCTCCGGCTTTACAAACTGACTGTCTAATAAAACCTGTGCACGTTCACCCAACGCCAGTTCCAAGGCAAAAGATGGAGCCGGAAAAGCAATTCGTTTTCCGCTCACGCTTCCCAGTTTTTTAATAAATGCTTTATTGGATAGTAGTTCGGATGCAGAAAGATTGAGTGCACCACTCACGTTTTCATTTTCAATCGCAAATAAAATTAACCCGATTTCATCTGCAATATGTATCCACGGAAAACCCTGTGTGCCGCTGCCAAACCACGAACCGAAACCAAATCCATAGCTGCGCATAATTTCTTTGAACGCACCGCCTTCATTGGCAAGAACAATCCCTGTGCGTAACAGAACGGTGCGTATGCTACTGAACGAAGCTGCTTTTTCCCACTGTTTGCAAACATCGGCCAGAAATCCACTTCCGTGTTCCGAGTCTTCGGTTAAAATATCTTCTCCTCTGTTTCCGTAAAAACCCACAGCCGAAGCATTAAGCAAAACTTTTGGTTTTTTCGTTGAAGCGTTAATGTAATCAACAAACGCAAAAGTAGATGCCGTCCGACTTTCAATGATTTGTTTTTTGCGGGCAAGAGTCCAGGGTTTATCCATTACGCCTTCACCTGCAAGATTAATCAGCACATCAAAAACAGTATCTGTTTGTGGAATTTCTTTGCCGTCCCATTTAAGAAACTTCAATACCTCACCGCTGTTACTTCTCTCTTTACGGCTAAGAATAACAACATGGTGTCCCTTAATAATGAGTTGCTCAGTGAGTTTTCTGCCGATTAATCCTGTTCCTCCTGCAATAAGAATATTCATGATAAACAAACAAGTGATATAAATTTTTGTTTTGGAGAATCAGTGGCTGCAATCTCTTCCGTGAGCTTTGTCGTTGCTCTTTTGTTCCAGCTCTTCTTCCGCTAATTGTTCTTTCAGTTGTTGCGAAACTTCTTTGTCATAAAACTTGGAAAGGTCGGGTTGACCCGCATCAACCCAGGCAGTGTACCATAAACTGCCAACTGTAATAATGGAAGCGCGCATCCTGCGTTCTACCATGCCGTTCAGTAGTTCGTTATAGGCAATTGTAAATTCATCTGAATACGTTTTTACAGTGGATGTTCCCCTTTGCTGAAAAGCAAACTTGCGATCTTCCGGAAATTTTTTGCTCAGCTCTTTTTCAAAATCCAGCACCGAATCTTTTGCTGCAAAACTAACTTCGCAGGTATTCCAGGCCAGGTCAAGTGGTGATTTTACATACTGTGCACGACCTGTAAATAAATCATAATCTTCGGCCTTTAGTTCAGGTATTGTTGATTCCCAGAAACCATGAATGCCGCGTTGCCCCGTTAGTTGTCCGTTATAGTTTTCGGTGTTGTGCAAAGGAACATGCGAGTCGCCAATGTAGTGTCCTAAATCAGCACTTAACCGCAAAATATCATCTAAATTTCCTTCGCGAAAAGCTTTGGTAAGCCAATGCACCACACTATTGATGTGCCAGGGAACTGTGCCGTAAGCTTTCAAAGTATCTTCCGTAAATTTTGCAACAGCATCATCCCATTTTCGTGGCATAATTGCAAAAGGATTTTTTTCTGTGCTGTAATGATCAATATCAATATAGTGGCGCGGAGCCTCCTCGGGATTTGCATACCGCCTTTTGTCGGGGTCAACAGCATGTTCGGTTACAAACGCAATATTGCGTTTATAGAAGCCAATCATTTCAGGTGGCAAAGTAAAAACAGCCAGTCTGTTAATGCGTTTATGCGCGAAAAATCCCCATGAATAAAGTGGTTCATTCACTGAAAACGTGAGCAAACAAAAAATTATAGTGGAAACAGCAATACGCAGAATTTTCATCTACGCAAAAGTAAATTTTTTCAATTGCTCCGTCCTTTCGGCTGGGGATTTAATGATTAGATAATATCGCCAGAATAGCTTCAAAACTTTTTAATCAGGATATACTTCAGGTTTTTCCAATGCTTTTATACAGGCAATTCTTCCTTCCTCAATCATATCCTTTGCGCGGTAAAATTCATAGGTGCTGCTGCTGTTACGTGAAATATTCACCACATAATCGGGCTTGTGATGAATGACTGACATCAGACACATACGGTCCTGCATCAAATCATAACTCTTGTTCAGCAAACCAAAATAGCCCAATGTTTCATCATTATCTTCAACGGTAGGTTTTATGTTCAGCCACTTCTTCATACTGATTACCATTTTATCCATGTAAGCATCGCTTTCGGTGGTAACAGGTTCTTGTCTGATGATTTTTGCTTGCGAAGGAATGGAGGCGTTGATGTTTACAACAACTAATAAATCGCTTTTAGTGCGCAGCACAGGTTCAACGGGCAAAGGATTTAAAACACCGCCATCAATCAACAAACGGTTGCCAAGTTTTTTAGGCGTGATTAAAGTTGGAATAGCGCAGGAGGCGCGAATAACACTGAACAACTCTCCTCTGTCTAACCATACCTCTTCCTGTTTGTTAATGTCGGTGGCAACTGCGGTAAACGGAATATCAAAATCTTCAATTCTTCTTTCGCCAATTATTTCTTTCAGCACGCTGAAAATTTTTTCACCACGAATAAAACCCTGTGATGTGAAGGTGAAATCAACCAAACGGAAAGTCTCCATCTTCGTCAGTTTTTCTGCCCACGCTTTAAATTCAGGTAGTTTTCCTGCGGCATATATTCCGCCAACGGCAGCACCCATGGATGAGCCTGAGATGGCATTGATTTTATAACCTCGCTTCAGTAATTCTTCAATAGCACCGATGTGTGCAAACCCTCTTGCACCACCACATCCGAGAACCAGTGAAACTGTTTTAGCCATTATTTAGATATTGAACATTTTTCTGAAAAGATTACCTGTAAGAGAGCCCAGTCCGCCAACAATTCCGCCAATTAATGCGGTAACCAATGCAACAATTAAAGGCATTTGCGGCAAATGAAAAAGCACTGCTATTTTTTTTGAAAGCAAAAATTCGTTTTGAAAATCAATAATGCCTGCATAAATAAGCCAGTAAATAAAGATGCCGTAAAATCCTGAGAAGAATGACAGTGATGTTTTTCCGCCAAACAAAAGTTCAATGGCAAAAGCTACAATCACAATTATCCACCAAGGCAGAAAAAGCTGCAACACAAAACTTATACCGGCAATCAACGCTATTTTCAGTAAAATTATTTTCATTTTACAGGAATTATTTGTTGAACATATTTTCCCTTTTCCTGATTTTCTCTGCTCATAAAAACCAATTCATAGTATTCTGATTTAGCCCATTTCTCAACAAAAGCAGTGTAATTAGGACTACCCGGATTTCCGCTTTGTCCGCCCGGATAAACGCCCCACGCTTTTGGTTTGTCGCCTAATTCAACAACCATTCGCCACGATGGACCATTAGGCGGAGAAACTGCATTCACAGCATATTTATAACCACCTGTAACCAAATTATTAAAACTGAATGCCGGAATTCGCGCGAGGTGTTCAACCGTAATTGCATTTTGAAAACCCCATTGCGGATGCTCATCTTCAGTGATCAGTTCATTAACTTTTAAACCTGTCCAGTAAAAAGCATCGTAAGTCAGGTTCACCGCATTTTTAGGTGTGCGGTCTTTTGTTGTCTGGTGAATAAACAATTTATCGTTAGGAAATTCTTTCATAAATCGTAGCATCGCAGATGGATGAGGTTTAATCAGCTTGTAAGGTTTGTCTTCAAATTCGTCCCACACAAAAGTGGTATATTGTTTCCACCACAAATCAAAAGCAGTTGGGCCAATCATTTCAGCATCGTGCATGTAATTCCATTTTTGAAGAGCATCCAATACTAATTCCTCAATTGAATCATTTTGCAGTTTGTTTTTATTCACATATTCTAACATCAGCGGAAGATTTTCTTGTGCCATTAAATTGTAATTATCGTTTTGCAAACGGAACATGCTGTCGGCAGAAATTTTTTGCATTCGTTTGAGTTCATTGTTAATCCTGCGATTGCGGTAATGTTCAAACATACCGAGGTAGTAATACGGATACGTTTCATCAACCCCGTGTTGGTTGGCCGAACTTACAAAACCGCGTTCCGGATTTTTAACGTGCGGATTTTGGTTTTGAGGAATATAAGCCTGCCATTCATTTTCTTTAATGCCACCATCCATAATGAATTTGCCTTGTTCTTTCCAACGTGCAGGAAATTTTCCTTGTTGCCAGATAGCAATAGTGTTCTGTGCATCAGCATAAACAAAATTTTGTCCCGGGCATTGATAAAAAGTCAAAGCATGTTCGTAGTCCGAATAGTTTTTTGCACGGTTCAGGTAATAAAATGTCGCCAATTCGTTGGAGGGTGAGTGCGCAGTCCATTTCAGTGCAAGGTTTTGTTGTTTACTGCCGCTTGCATTGAAACTGCCCTCATAAACAACCGGCCCTAGGTGTGTGTAATAAACTGTGTCGTAAAAAATTTTTCCCCCACGAACTTTTATTTCTTCGATACGAGCAGTTGTATTCAGCCATTTTTTATCAAACAGATATTCTTTTTTAACATCGTCTTTAAACGTAATTTCATACCAGTCGCGTACATCCACCGAAGCATTGGTAACACCCCAAGCCACCGAATCATTAAAACCAATAACCACTCCGGGTGAACCCGGGAGTGAAACACCATACACATTAACATCAGGTGCAGTTAACTGAATTTCATACCAGATGGAAGGCAATGAAAGTTTAAGATGTGGGTCGTTACAAAGAATTGGTTTTCCGCTTTGCGTTTTGCTACCCGAAACTGCCCAATTGTTGCTGCCTATGTGTGCATCTGTTTTTTCAATTGGCGTGTATGTGGTTTGTTTTCCCGCTGTAAATACTGCACCAGTATCAATTTGAACAGAGACAGAATCAAAAGCAGTTCCTTTTGGAATAATCGGGTCGGTGTCGGGAAAAAAATCAGGAAACAGCAAGTCAAATTTTTCTTTGCCAATCAGATTAATCATGTTGGTGTTTTCGAAATCGCGTTCATTGGCAGTAAGCATTTTTGCCATAAATTTCAGTAATAGCGCACTCTTTAAAGTTGTCCATTGTTCGGGTTTGTAGTTGAGTAATTTGTATTCAAGCGGCAATGTTTTTTCTGAAAGTGAATTGATGTATGCATTTACGCCTTCACTATATGCATCCATAATTTGTTTTGAGAGTGTGTCTTTACTGAAAACTTCCACGGCATTTTCGGCAGACCAAAGCATTCCAATTCTCCGTTGCTCACGATCAAATGGAATCGCTTTTTCCCCAATTATTTCCGAGATTCTTCCCGCTGCTGCATGAGTCTGAAACTCCATTTGCCACAGCCGGTTGCTGGCTGTTATATATCCTTGAAGGAAATACAAATCGTGCATGTTTTCAGTAAAAATGTGAGGTACCAAACGTTCATCAAAAATTATTTTTGAAGCACCATCAACATTTAATTTTAATTCAGATGAAATTTCAGGCTTTGTTTTTTCTGCATTTTGCCAAAATCCATTTACAGGGTCAATAAATTTACCTATAGGAGGCAGCATTCCGATTTTCATATTCAATGCAAATACGAGAACAGTTGTAAATACCAGTGAACCTATAAATCGGACAACTTTCATATTTTAGAATTATGCTGTTTTCTTTTCAATGTATGCTCCTAATTTTTCAATTGCTTCTAATGCTTCCGGAAGATAGATTCCAAAAGCCTGCCATACATGTACCATTTTTTCCCAGTAATCCACTCGTATATCAACACCTGCTATTTGAGCCTTTTCGGCAAAACGTCTGGTGTCATCTAATAAGATTTCTGAAGAGCTTACCTGAATGTAAATAGGAGACAGGCCACTTAAATCAGCATATAATGGCGATATCCAGGGATGCTGAAGCTTTTCTTTGGGTGCGTAGAATAATGCAAAATGTTTCACTGATTCTAAATCAAGCATCGGATCTTCATCTGCAAGAGTAACTGTAGTTTCGCCAGTGGAAGCTAAATCAAGCCAGGGCGAAAGACATACACCTGCAGCAGGATTAGGCGCTTTTTCATCCCGAATTCTTATTTTCAGGGCAATGGTTAATCCGCCTCCGGCAGAGTCTCCCGAAATTACAATTTTGGTATTGTCAAAACCTTGCTTCAACAACCAGTTATAAGCGCTAAAAGCATCATCGATTGCAGAGGGAAAAGGGTTTTCAGGCGCAAGACGGTATTCAATCCCCAAAACTTTTGTTTTTGAAGCAATTCCAATTCTTGCCATGAGTGCCCGATGAGTATTGATTGATCCCATAGCGTAGCCACCTCCATGCAGATATAAAATTACACCAGGATTAATAGTGTTGTTTGGAATAATCCATTCTGCCTCAACATCATTGCAATTGACTTTTTCAATAATAATACCTTCCGGCATTTTAGCCATGCGGGTCATTTTTTCCATGCCTGAACGATATTGTTCAATTGGCATTCCAAGGTTGAAAAACATGCGTTTGGTTGAACGAATAAAATTGCGGATAAATACGCTTTGAAAGCTTGCCATTTTTTGTTGAAATCTTTCTTCTCTAAATACGAAACATCTTTTAGGCTTAGCCGTTAAAGACCGTGAATTAACAAAAAAAAGTGATTGAATTATCAGCGGAGATAAAAACGGTCTAATTCTTGTTTAATGCCGCAAACCACAAATAAAAATAAACAGGAATTTTATAAAAAATGATGAAAAAAATTACTTCTCAAGTGCTTGTCAAGTCGGGAGTTGTCTTTCCAGCTTTGTTTGTTTTAATCAGTTCGTTCTTTTCGTATGAAGCCTTGGCACAACCTGTGCCTGCCGAGGACGAAAACATACCCTTTTTGGTAACATTTGGTAGCGGGGGCTTAAAAAGTTGGGGCGATGATGACTATTGCCAGATATTTTTCCTTTCAGTTCCTATAACTCAAAAAACTCCTGTTTATATTCGTGTCTATGATCCTGATTGTGGAGGACAGTTTGATGAGATGTATGGTGCTGATGATACAAAAACTAAGTTTTCAATTTATGGTGGAGTAGGAGCCTATACCGATAAAGATGCACAAAAAACAGAACCTGTTGGAAATTATAAAAGTGGAACTCTGCTGGATTCAAAAACATTTGGTGCCGACCCGAAATATGATAATGGTTGGTACACATTTGGTCCATTCAATCCTTCTGATGGAGAAAAAATGCAGGAATATGGAACGTACTATTTCAAAATAATTGCACAAGGTATACAGGGCGATGATGGTAATTTATATACCTACTATTTCAGTACCAGCGCAAGCGAGAATAAAAGGATAGAAGGCAGTAATGCATTTACTTTTGAATATACGTTCAGAATGCCTGATAAGCCGGGCTCGGTTTGTCACTTATATCCATATATAAGGGAAGATGTGGTTTCAATCCAGCAACATAATTTTGATTGGGATGCAGACGGGCAAATGCGAATTGTATCGTATGAAAAGAAAGGTGAACTTGCTGCGTTATCCAATGAAAATGATTGGAAAATAAGCAAGCATGAAATTAAAAAGACAGAACAGAAATCTTCTCTTGATTTTCAGTTTGTGAAAGGAAAAGCAGATGCTAAGCCTCGCAATAACATCTGTTTTTATATGACTAATCAGTTTGGTGAATTTCTTCCCTTTAATGCTATTCCTATTGGTGGAGTTCCAAAATACAAATATGATGGTCTGATAAACCAGATGCAGCAGAACGAGCGTTTCAATAACGTTAAACAAAGTCCTAAGTAATAAGGTATGGGGTGTATCCATCTCATGAAGCATTCAGGTAAGAACTACTTTACCATTTTTTGCTTTGTTTTTTTTAGTGTTTTCTTTTCCATTCCTTCTCAGGCAGATGGTTATAAGTCAAAGTATTTTACATCGGAGAAAGGACTTGCTCAGGATTATGTTCAGAATATAGTTCAGGACAACAGAGGATTTCTCTGGCTTGGTACAAATAATGGACTTTCGCGTTTTGACGGAATGCAGTTTGTAAACTTCTTCCCAAAAGATACAGCAGCAAATTCGTACGATATAAGTTCAAGTTTTAAAGATTCAAAAGGCATAATCTGGTTTGGGCTTAATAATGGCGGAATACTGAGAATTAAAGACAAAACACCGGAACTGATTTCGATTGATAAAAAACTTAGTAGTAGCATAAATGGTATAAGTGAAAGTGGGGGAGCAATCTGGATTGCTTCACAATCAGACGGAATTTTAAGAATTGACTCAATAGGAAAAACAACACTGTTTTCCGAGACATTCAAAGAGTTGCTGGTATTTTCAATTCTTGCTGATGGTGATAATATCTTAGTTGGTACAAATGAAGGATTGTTTGGTTATAAATATCTGTCTTCATCTTCATCTCTTGACAATAAAGGCTGGACTTTTGATGAAATTCCCTCTACCAAAATACTCTTCTTGTCGGAGCACGAAGATTTTATTTATGCAGGAACGGAAGATGAAGGATTATATGTTTTACAAAACAAGAATGGAAAAGCAGAGTTAAAGGCGCATTATACAACGGAAAATGGAATTGCTTCAAATGATGTTCAGTCAGTCTTAGTTGATAAGGAAAGAAATCTCTGGATAGCAAGTTTCGGTAAAGGAATTTCGAAAGTAATTTTTAAGGATAATTCTAAAACGGAATATGAAGTAAAGAATTATAATACTTCAAACGGGCTGAAAAATGATTTTATCAGGGATATTATTCAGGATCATGAGCGAAACATTTGGGCTGCTACCTATGGCAGTGGAATAGTTATGCTTAATGAAGATATTTCTACGAGATTTTTCTCAAATATTAATCTGAGAAGTGCCAACATTCAAACACTCATTAAAGATAAAAAAGGATATTTTTGGTTGGGAACCGACAAAGGTGTAAGCAGGATAAGTTCAAACGGAGTTGAGCACAGCGTTGTTAATTATACTGCAGCACAGGGTTTTCCAGGCGACCTTGTTAATGCATTATATGAGGATATAGAAGGTAATATCTGGATTGGAACTTCCAACTCTGGTTTATTTCAATACACACCATCAACCAATTCTGTCAGAAAAATTCAATTAAATGATGATCCACTTTTTCGTTATGTAAACTCTATCAGTGGTGATAAATTAGGTTTTGTATGGGTAAGTACAAAGGGGGGGGCTTACCGTTTTGGTACCAATGGCTTTAGATTAGACTATTTCACAACACTTCAGGGCTTGTTGCATAATAACGTGAATAAAATTTTTGCCGACTCCAAAAATAGAATCTGGATGGCGGCTCAAAATAATCGCATTTCATACTATAAAGACAGCAAGTTCCATTATCTTGAAGATGGAAGTGCAACTGAAATTACCACAGTAAACTGTATTACAGAAGATGATGACAAGAATGTATGGTTTGGAACCGATGGTAAAGGAATCTTTATGTATGATGGCAAAAATGCAGAGCAATTTACATCAGCCAACGGTCTTTATTCGGATTTCTGTTATGATATTATTTCAGATAACTATGGAAATGTTTGGATTGGTCACAGAGGAGGGATAAGTATTTTTTCTAAAAAAACTAAAACTTTCAAACATCTTGTAGAAGCAGGCTTGAACGATAATATCAATACTAACGCTGTTTATAAAGACAAAGAGGGGATTCTTTGGTTTGGTACAACCAACGGAGCAGTAAAATACGACCCATCGCTTCATGTGTCATCCGTTTTTGAAAACAAGGTTACCATTACAGCTCTGAAATTACTGAATGAGTTAGTTGATATGGAGCCGGGATTAAGACTACCCTATAAAAAATACAGTGCAAGATTTGAGTTTGTGGCAGTATCATTCTCACGCCCTGAAAAGATCCAGTACAAATACAAGTTAGAAGGTTATAATACCGAATGGTCTGAACCATCAAATACACCTTATGCTTACTATCCAAAGCTTGAAGAAGGAAATTATAAATTTATGGTGTTGGCAAGCAATGCTGACGGTATTTGGAGTACAACACCCGAAGTTTTTGAATTCAGAATTGCTAAACCATTCTGGAAATCATGGTGGTTTATTTTATTCTTTACTGTTGCTGTTATTTCGGGTATTTACGGGGTTATTCGCTACCGAACATATAAGCTTGTAAGTGATAAAGAAGAGCTTGAAAAGCTTGTTCGTGAGCGTACGGTTGAGGTGGTTGCTCAAAAAGAGGAAATTGAAAAGAACAGAGATGAAATTCAGCGTAACGTTAAGAACATCACAGACAGTATTAAATACGCGAAACGAATTCAGCGAGCAATTTTCCCAGCCAATGCTGATATTAAAAAGTTATTACCCGAATCATTTGTGTTTTTCCGTTCAAAAGGAATTGTTAGTGGTGACTTCTATTGGGTTGAACAGAAGGATGACAAAGTGCTCTTTGCGGCTGTAGATTGCACAGGCCATGGAGTTCCCGGTGCATTTATGTCGCTTGTAGCAAATAATCTATTAAATCAGGCAATTACAGAGCATGGGCTTACCAAACCAGCAGCAATTCTGGACGAGGTAAATTCTGGATTAACCAATACGTTGCATCAGACTTACGAAGAATCAAGCGTTAAGGACGGAATGGATATCGCCTTGTGTGCACTTGATAATCAAAAAATGAAATTAGAATATGCCGGAGCTTACAATCCAGTGTTAATTGTTCGTAAAGGTGAATTGATTGAAGTAAAGGCAAACAAATTCCCCATCGGTGTTTTTGTAGGCGAGAAGTTGAAAAAATTCACGAATCATGAAATTGAACTTAAGAAAGGAGATGCAATTTATGTTTTTTCAGATGGATTTGCAGATCAGTTTGGCGGACCATTTTCTAAGAAGTTTAAAAAGAGAGAGTTTAAGAATATGCTGGTTAAAATAGCACATTTGTCTGCGGGTGAGCAGTACAAGCATATTGAAAAAACACTCGAAGAATGGCAGGGTTCAAATGAACAGGTTGATGATATTGTTATAATTGGAGTAAGAGTTTAAAAACTACTGAGTAATTAAATCATGGCAAAAACAGTTACAAATTTTAGCAGAATGGCATTTAAGAAGTTTAGTTTAGTTTTACTTACCTTATTTGCTGTCCTTTTTTCACTTAGCAGTTTTTCGCAGAGTGTTAAACAAAAAGAATTTTTTAACAGCGGGCTATCCAAAGCTAAAGCAGGGCAATTGGATGCTGCTATTGCTGATTTTTCAGAATCAATAAAAGCGGCTGAAAGAGATTTTCCCGAAAAGCTGGTAGGTGATAACCCAGTTCCCGGAAACGAGACTAAATTGCTTTCTCAAACGTATTACTACCGTGCGGTTGCCCTTGCTGCTATTGGTAAAAAGGAAGATGCAGTAAATGATTTGGATAAGGCAGTAAAGTTTGATATAAATTTTATAGAGGCATATGTTTTACGCGGAAAAACTACCAATGATATTGGTGATTACAAACGTGCCAGTGATAACCTTAAAGTAGCTGCCAATCTTTTTCCCAACAATTTTGACATCTGGCTACATCTTGGCATTGCAAATCAAAATCTTGATAATGATGCTAAAGCCATTGAATATTTTAATTCGGCAATAAAGATTAAAGCTGATAATGTTCAGGCATATATTGAGCGTTCAAAAAGTTACCTGAAAATTGAAAAATATAAGGAGGCATTGGCTGATGCCAACAAAGCAGTTTCTTTGGACAGTAAAAATTCAGATGCCTATTTATGCAGAGGAGTAATTTACCGTTACATGGAAGAGTTTGAATTTGCCATAAGAGATTATACCAGTGCGGTAACGTACAATCCTAACAACGCAGTAGCATTCTATAACCGAGGAATAGCTCACAGTAAAGTGGATGAACATCAGAAAGCAATTCAGGACTACTCAAAAGCCATTGAACTTTCTCCTGAAGATGATGAAGCTTACCTAAACAGAGGAATTGAAAAACTTATACTTGATAAACCTGCGGACGCCTGCAGTGATATTAAAGTTGCTGCTGAACTTGGTAATAAAAACGGAAAGCAGTTTTTCCAGAACGAAGGAAAAGTAATTTGTAATCAGTAGGAATTACTTTACCATTAGTTTCTGTACTGACTTACCATCCTCTGTTTGTAAAATAATCAGATAAGTTCCGGCATTCAGGTTCGTTGTGTTGATGAAGTAATTCTTCTCTCCCTTCTGAAAACTACCTGAATGAATAGTTAATACTTCTCTTCCCGAGACATCAGTTAAGAATAACTTTCCTTTTATCTCTTTCACTGTTTTTAAAGGGATACAGGTAATTCCATCAGATGGATTTGGATATACGCTAAGCATTTTGCTTTTTGCTTCTTCATCTTCAATAATAGTTGTAAAACCAATCACATTAAACTTCCACCAGCCATCAGGAGCTGTAATCGGGCGAACCTGCTGTTTCCCTGAATTTGCCTCTGCATGGATGTAATAGAATACTTCAGTGCCGGCAGTTTGTGCAGGAATAAATCCTGTCCATGTATCAGTTGACACATTTGTTAAATTCATGACTGCCGATTGATAGGCTTGGGTTGTGTCTGTTGTATAATAAAGTGTTGCTGTTTCAATCCCTGTTTTGTGTTTTATCCAGGCATCAACCTGATAAGGTGAAGTTGTGTTGGTTGTGTTTTGCAAAGGCTGATGAGTAATCAGCAGCGGATCACTTGTGCCAACCTCTTTAGTAATACAATGTAATGCTCCAAGTTGATTGATAATATTGTTACAGTTAATTCCTACTACTGCATATCCGGGAAGAGCTTCCCGTAAAATTCTCAAAGCAGTTGTATCATATTGTTGTGAGTAGGTAGGTACAATCAGCGTTTTATTGATAAATGTTGAGTTTGTATAAGTTCTGTAGTCACCGAAGTTGTCGGGATAATCGCCTCCTCCATCTGGTGGCATTGGAATTCGAATCACTTTGTAAGGTGTGCCGAAAACAGAATTGTAATTGCTTAAAACATATTGCAAGTTGGCTTCAATCTGCGGCCCATCTGCAGTTCCTGATGGATATTCTCCAACTAATAGCGTTTCTTCATCCAATAATTTCAGATGCATGTCAATGTGATGAATTTCGTCATAAGGCAATGTTGGCATTTTTATGTAACGTTCAATGCCCATCCAATCTTGCATGATGTCATCAATTTCCGCTTCTGTTTTATCCGTATTTTCTTCAAGAATAAGTTCTGAAGAAAAAGCAGTTCCCCAACCATCAACCATATAATTGCCACCTGTGTGAACAAGGTCGTTGGGTGAATTTACCATTTCATATAGTGGCAAACCTGTTGCTGTTGCAATTTGCGATGGAACAGCATCATCATTTGGTCGCGGACGATTATAAATCCAGTCAATAAGATAAAGTGAATCCACATCGTTTTTGTAAACATTCCATTGGCCGTAATCACGCATCCAGATACTGTCAGAGGGTTTTTGAAGAAATCTGATATTGGTAAAATTGATACCATTTGAAGTCAGATAACTCCTTACTGAATTAGAATCGCTGCAAACAATGTAAACTGTAGTTTCAAGTTTAGCAGCAACAACAATTTGCCTTAAAATTGTTTGCTGACTGGATGTCCAGCGAATACATAAGCCGCTTATTTCTTCCCATTCAGCCATAGCACGTACAGGTGATGTTGGGGGATGAGTAATTGACTTTTCAGAACGCGATTGCAGATATGCAGGCATAAGCAATTGTTCTTCAGCGGTCATATAATTTGGCAAATCCTGAGCAAATAAGTTGCCTGAAAAAATGCCGAATGTTAAAAAGAAGAAGAGTAGATTTGCCCTCATGAAATTAGTGTTTTACAGCGGCAAGTTAGTAATTTTTAACAGTTTGATTTGGTTGTGAACGTATACCCGTTGTCAGTTATTCCGGTCAGTTATTTTGCGTCTGTTGGGGTATATGCTGTAATTCTTCAAAGTGAAAACGTGCTTTTTGAAAAGCAGGAGAACTTTGTGAAGCAGACTTTTCGCAGCCGATGTGAAATTTATGGTGCAAATGGTAAGCAACTGCTTTCAGTTCCGGTTGAAAAAAGAGGAAACCATATTCCAATAACAGAAGTGCGGGTGAGCTATAAAGAGGATTGGCAGAAAATCCATTGGCGTTCTATTGTTTCGGCTTACCGAAACTCGCCCTATTTTGAATACTATGCTGATGATTTTCAGCCTTTTTTTGATACAAAAATTGAGTTGTTGTTTGATCTGAATATGTCGTTGCATAAGATTATCATGAAATTACTGAAAGCAGAAATAAATCATGAATTCACCCAAACATATATTTCAGATTTTGGAGAAAATGTTCTTGATTTGAGAAAGAAAGAGATAATCTTGCCCGGAATACCCATATATAATCAAGTTTTTGAAGAGCGGCATGGTTTTATTTCTAACCTGAGTATTCTGGATTTATTATTTAATTCAGGTCCGGATGCATTGGATATTCTTACGACTAAATAATGCAGCTTAATCCGTATTTTTGCAACCCATTTCAAAAAAATATATGAAGCAGATAATTGAAAATGCATGGAATAACCGCGAATTACTCTCAGAGCCTAAAACACGTGAAACCATTAATGAGGTTGTTAATTTACTTGACAAAGGTGAGTTACGCGTTGCAGAACCAACCGAAAAAGGCTGGCAGGTAAACGAGTGGATAAAAAAAGCAGTAATACTTTATTTTCCTACTCAGAAAATGGAAACCATTGAAGTTGGTCCGTTTGAGTTTCATGATAAAATTGCATTGAAGAAAAATTATGCAGCGCTTGGTGTTCGTGTAGTTCCTCATGCTATTGCACGTCATGGAGCTTATGTTGCAAAAGGTGTTATTATGATGCCGAGTTATATAAACATTGGCGCCTATGTTGATTCGGGAACAATGGTGGATACCTGGGCTACCGTTGGTTCCTGCGCACAGATTGGAAAAAATGTTCACCTGAGCGGAGGTGTTGGAATTGGAGGTGTTTTAGAACCTGTGCAGGCTGCTCCTGTTATTATTGAAGACGACTGTTTTATTGGCTCTCGTTGCATAGTTGTAGAAGGTGTGCATGTGCAGAAACAAGCGGTACTTGGTGCAAATGTGGTACTAACAAAATCAACCAAGATTATTGATGTTACAGGTGAAAAGCCTGTTGAGCACAGAGGCTTTGTTCCTTCGCGTTCGGTAGTTATTCCCGGTTCATATACCAAGAAATTTCCGGCAGGAGATTTTCAGGTTCCATGTGCGTTAATTATTGGACAACGCAAGGAAAGTACTGATTTGAAAACTTCGCTTAATGACGCCTTGCGCGAACATAATGTTGCTGTGTAAATGAAATTTCTTGTAATTCAGACAGCTTTTCCGGGTGATGTAATTCTTGCTACATCAATTGTGGAAAAGTTGCATGAATTTCATCCCTCATCTCAAATTGATTTTTTGCTTCGGAAAGGAAATGAAAGTCTTTTTGCTTTACATCCCTTTTTAAATAAAGTTTTGGTTTGGGATAAAAAGCAAAGCAAAGCCGCTGAATTACTAAGAATAACAAGTGAAGTAAGAAGAGAGAAATATGATTATGTCATCAACCTTCACCGATTTGCAAGTTCCGGATTTATAACTGCATTTTCAGGTGCAAAGAATAAAATCGGATTTGATAAAAATCCATTTTCATTTTTATTCACCCAAAAATTTCAACACAAAATCGGAGATGGAACGCATGAGATAAATCGAAATCATCAATTGATTTCATCAATAACCGATAGTAAACCATCAAATCCCAAACTGTATCCTTCAGAGAAAGATTTTCAAAAAATCTTAGAATATAAAACCACAAAATATAGCTGTATTGCTCCGGCCTCTGTTTGGTTTACCAAGCAGTGGAGCACCCATAAATGGATTGAACTGATTAACCTGATTCCTGCTCAACAAAATGTTTACCTGCTTGGCTCACCTTCTGATTCTAAACTTTGTGAAGAAATAAAATCGTCAATTGTCAATCGTCAATCGTCAATTGTCAATCTTGCAGGCAAACTCTCATTCTTAGAATCAGCCGCACTAATGAAAGGTGCAGAAATGAATTACGTTAATGACTCAGCGCCTTTGCATTTAGCTTCAGCAGTTAATGCTCCCGTTACAGCTGTTTTTTGTTCAACCATTCCTGAATTTGGTTTCACTCCCTTGAGCGATAGATCATTTACTGCGCAGACAAAAGAAAATCTTTCCTGCCGCTCCTGTGGTTTGCACGGAAAAAGTTCATGTCCTGAGAAACATTTCAACTGCGCAGAAAGTATCAGGCCAGAAGATGTCTTTTCACTTTCTTTGAATAACTAATTTATGCAAACAGATAAAAAAATACTTGACCGAGAAATAACTAATGCCCTTGCTGTGCTGCATTCAGGTGGCACAATATTGTATCCTACAGATACTGTTTGGGGAATTGGATGCGACTGCACCAACGAGCGTGCAGTAGATAAAATTTTCAAAATCAAAAAGCGTGATTCTTCAAAAAGTCTGGTATTACTGGTTGACAATGATGCACGTCTTTTGCGTTATGTGAAAACTGTTCCCGAAATGGCGTGGGAACTGATGCAATACAGCGAAAAGCCGCTTACCATCGTTTATCCCGAAGGAAAAAATGTTGCCAAAAACATGATTGGTCCTGATAAGAGTATTGCCATTCGTATTACAGCTGATACTTTCTGTAAAAGTCTTATACGAGCATTTGATAATGGCTTAGTTTCAACTTCTGCTAATATCAGCGGAAATGCTTCTCCCGAGAACTTTTCTGATGTTGATGAAGAGATAATAAATGCAGTGGATTATGTGGTAGATTTGCGACAGGAAGAAAAAACTCCCTCTTCACCTTCTTCTATAATTAAAGTTGGATTGAAAGGCGAAATTCAAATCATCAGGAAATAATTTTTTTTGAAAAAGCATTTAGATAATCTTGTTTTTTCTGTTGTTTCAGAAACTGCTGCCGAATTAGGTATTTACGCATACGTAATCGGTGGCTTTGTTCGTGATATTTTTCTCAGTAAAGAATCGAAAGACATTGATATTGTTACAACCGGTGACGGAATTGAACTTGCAAAAAGGGTTTCCGGCAAATTGAAAGACAGTCATTATTCCTTCTTCAAAAATTTTGGAACAGCAAATGTGAAGTTTGGTGATCTGGAAGTTGAATTTGTAGGAGCGAGAAAGGAATCATATCGGGGAGAATCAAGAAAGCCAGATGTGGAACCCGGAACATTGGAAGATGATCAGAACCGCAGGGACTTTACCATGAATGCGCTTGCTTTGAGTTTGCAGAAAGAAAATTTTGGTGAATTAGTTGATCCGTTTGGAGGCTTGAAAGACATTGAAAATAAAATTATCCGCACACCGCTTGATCCCGATATTACTTATTCCGATGATCCCTTGCGTATGATGCGCGCCATTCGTTTTGCATCGCAATTAAATTTTGTAATTGAGCAAAATTCTTTTCAGTCTATCTGCAAAAATGCAGAGCGTATAAGCATTGTTTCAAAAGAGCGTATAGCAGATGAGTTGAATAAAATCATTCTTTCTCCTGTTCCTTCAGTTGGTTTCAAATTGTTGTTCGATTCAAAAGTGTTGCACCTGATTTTTCCTGAAATGGTAAAGTTGCATGGAGTAGATGTAAAAGATGGTGTTTCTCACAAAGACAATTTCTATCACACATTACAAGTGCTGGATAATATTTCAAAGAACACCGATAATCTTTGGCTGCGTTGGGCTGCAATTCTTCACGATATTGCAAAACCTGCCACTAAACGTTTTGAGAAAAATGTTGGTTGGACCTTTCACGGACATGAAGATAAAGGTTCGCGTATGGTTCCAGGAATTTTTACTGAACTGAAACTTCCGCTCAACGAAAAGATGAAATATGTTCAGAAACTTGTTTTGCTGCATCTACGTCCCATTGTGCTCTCCAAAGATGTAGTAACCGATTCGGCAGTTCGCAGATTATTGTTTGAAGCCGGTGATGATATTGATGATTTAATGACTTTGTGTGAGGCTGATATTACTTCTAAAAACGACAGAAAAGTTCAACGGTATCTCAAAAATTTTGAAATTGTAAGGCTGAAGTTAAAAGAAGTAGAAGAAAAAGATAACCTGCGCAACTGGCAGCCACCTGTTTCGGGCGAAGAAATAATGAAAGCATTTAATCTTAAGCCCGGACGCGAAATCGGCATTATTAAAAATGCTATTCGTGAAGCTATTCTTGAAGGCGAAATTGCGAGTAATTATGACGAAGCATATAAGTTCATGCTCTCAAAGGGCGCTGAACTTGGTTTAAAACCGACAATTTAATCCTGATTTTTAAGAAATAAATTTTCGGTTTTGCTGAAATAACTAATTTCGGGCATTCTCTATATAAAAGACAAAAAATATAAAATGGCAGTATATAAATTCAGAGTTACGTTTGAAGATGATGATCAGATACATCGTGATGTTGAAATTAGTTCAACACAGAATTTTACGGATTTTCGTCAGGCTATTCTCAATGCATACAACATAGGCAAAGACTGGGATTCTGCTTTTTATGTAAGCGATGATAAATGGCATAAAGTTACGGATGTAGTTTCTTTTCCTAAAGAAACAAAAGCCGATGATGTGGCTGGAGGCAAACAAAAATTGGTAAAATTTATTGACGACCCTCATCAGCGTTTTGTATATTCTGTTCGTGCGCTTACTGAAGTGGTTTTTCTGGTTGAACTAATGAAAATTCTTCCTGACAGTCCTAAAACTACGTACCCCCGCACAGCAGCTACAGCAGGTGAATTTCCAAAACTGTTTTTCAATATGCTTAATGGCGTAAAAGAAGAAACGAAAGCAGTTTTCCTTGATCCTGAACTTGCCGAGTTTGATGAAAAAATGGCAAACCTTGATTCAATTGAAGAACCAAGCGAGGATGATTTAGAGGAAGCAGATTCCTTGATTGCCGATGCAGCCGATTTACCCGAAGGTGAAGTGGAGATTACAGCCGATGGAGAAACAGAGGTGTCTGAAGGTGGAGAAGATGTTGGAGAAGGCGAATTCGGAGAAGGTGAGGAGGGTGGCTTTGAAGACATGGTTTCTGACGAAGAAGTCTGACCTATAATTTTCCTGATGAGCGGAACCCTTATTGTAGTTTGCGGTCCAACTGCTTCCGGAAAAACAAAACTTGCCATACAACTTGCTAAACACTTTTCAGCAGAAATTATCTCTGCTGATTCACGTCAGATCTATAAAGAACTGAAAATCGGCTCTGCCCCGCCATCTGAAGCTGAGTTGAAAGAAGCAAAACATCATTTTATTGCATCGCGCAATCTTGATGAGGATTACAACGCAGGCGCATTTGAAAAAGATGTTTTGGCTTTACTTGCTCAACTTTTTCAGGAAAATAAGTTTGCAATTCTTGTTGGCGGTTCCGGCCTTTATATCGATGCAGTGTGCAACGGTTTTGATAAAGTCCCTTCTTCTTTTCCCGAAATCAGAAAACAGTTGCAGGATTTGTATGAAGCCAAAGGAATTGAGCAGCTTCAGAATAAATTAAAAGAACTTGACCCCGTTTATTACAATAAGATTGATTTAAGCAACCCGCAGCGTTTGATGCGTGCATTAGAAGTATGCATGGGAACAGGGAAGTCTTATTCCTTATTGAGAGAAGGAAAAAAGAATATAAGAGATTTCAGAATTATTAAAATCGGGCTTGAACTTCCGCGCGATGTACTTTACAAACGTATTGACGCCCGTGTAGATGAAATGATGAAGGCCGGTTTGTTGGAAGAAGCAACGAAACTTATTTCAAAAAAAGATTTGAATGCCTTACAAACAGTTGGCTACAAGGAGCTGTTTCATTTTTTTGAAAACAAAACATCGCTCGATGAAGCCATAGACTTAATAAAACGCAACAGCCGCAGATATGCCAAGCGACAGCTTACCTGGTTTCGCAGAGATAAGGAAATTCAATGGTTCTCGCCAGATGATGAAAAAAGAATAATTCACTTTATAGGAAATGAGAATGAAGTTTCAACGCGTTTGTCACCCTGAGCGTAGTCGAAGGGTTTTAATAATTGATGCTTCGACTACGCTCAGCATGACAACATAATGCCAACACAGAACTCATGCGCAGCATAGTAGAACGCTATTTAGAAATCTCCAGCGAAGTAAAACTCCTCATTCTCTCTGAGCTTTTTCTTCACATTATCAACGCAGCTTTTTTTCTCATTCTGCTTATCTACATGGATAAGATGGGTTATCCCGACCATGAGGCGGCAGGTTTTATTTCCTATCGTTTCCTGGGTGTAATTGCGTTTGCATTGCCGCTCGGGCTTTACATCAAAGGTCGCAAACTCCGCCCGCTTATTCTGGCTTCAGGAATTGCAGTTCCGCTTTTTTCCATTCTTATTGTCTATGCAATACAGTTTCACCACAATTCCTTGCTTCATGCTTCACTCTTTTTCTGGGGTGTTGCATTTAATCTGATAACCGTAAGTTCTCTTCCTTTTATTCTGCGAAATGTAAATCAGGAAACATTGAGCGAGGCGATTTCACTCAGTTACGCAACCGGAAGCCTCGGAACTATTATTGCCGGTGCTATCATCTTTGCGCTTTCAAACTTTGCACCCGCAGTTTTTGACGAAAAGTTAATTCTCTACCTCATTTCGTTCGGTGGTTTTATAGCGTTCTTTTTCGCCATGAAAATCAGTAAGACCGAAAATATTCCTGTCATAACTTCACGTAGAACCGACCTTACCGATTTTGATTGGATGTTGATTATTAAAGCCCTGATACCAACACTGATTATTGCAACCGGAGCAGGATTAACAATTCCTTTCATCAGTCTTTTCTTTTATAAAATTCATGGTTTGGATTACAACCGATTTTCTTTTATCGGCTCGCTTTCCGGAATTTTTGTTTTCATCGGAGCCGTTGCAGTTCCCCATGTAAAACGCAGGTGGGGTTATAATTATGCAATTACACTGTCGCAATCACTTGCTGTGCTTTCTCTTGTTTTGCTTGCCTCAACCGAATGGTACAACGAATGGGTTTTTGCCATGCCCCTTGCCGTTTTATTTTACGTTATGCGCACACCCTTAATGAACATGGCTGCTCCAATGACTTCCGAACTGGTGATGAATTATGTTGGTCAGCGCAACCGCGAAATTGTGAGTGCTATGACTACTGCCATCTGGTCAGGCTCCTGGTTTATCAGTTCACGCATTTTTAAATCCCTGCGCGAAATGGATTTTTCCTACTCCAATGTTTTTCTTATCACCGCAACCCTTTATGCCTGCGGTGTTATCTGGTATCACTTCTTGATTCAGGATTACAAAAGGCTGCACAACAAACCTGAAAGTATCTGAAATAAAAAGGGACGCGATTTTCGCGTCCCTTTTTATCTTTAAAACAAGATTGATTAATTCCCGAAATCCGAAATAAACTTAATTCTCATCAGGCGTACTTCTTCTTCAGTGTAATCATCTTCACCCAATTCTCTCAGCGCTTCACCTATTGAATCTGAAGCCGATTCTTTGAAATAGTCAAGCACTTCGCGTTGTTTTTCTTCGTCCACATGCTCACGGATATAATAGCTGATGTCCACTTTTGTTCCCGATGAAACAATACGTTCAATCTCATCCAACAGTTCACTGAAGCTGAGTTGTTTGCTTTTTGCAATACTTTCCAGCGGAAGTTTGCGGTCAATATTCTGGATGATGTAAACTTTCAATCCTGATTTATTAACCACCGATTTTACCACCATATCCATTGGTCGCTCTATCTCATTCTCCTCAACATAGCGGGCAATCACTTCAATAAATGGCTTTCCGAATTTGGCTGCTTTACCCGGACCAACACCTGCAATTTTCGCAAGCTCATCAATGGTAATAGGGTAGTTGATGGACATTTCTTCCAATGATGTTTCCTGGAAAATAACGTAAGGCGGAAGTTTTGCGCGTTTCGCTTCTTTTACAACAAGGTCTTTCAGCATTTTGTAAAGAGCCTCATCACCGCCTCCGCCTTTTTGTCCGCCTGCTACTATATCATCATCCGAATCTTCGCCATCACCATCGTAGTCGTGATCTTTGGTAAGCATAATGGAATAAGGCTTTTTCAAAAACTTCTTGCCTTCATCGCTTACACTTAACAAGCCGTAGCTCTCAATATCTTTAATCAGGAATTTGTTGATTAAAGATTGACGGATTACTGCGTTCCAGTATTTTTCGTCTTCTTCGCTTCCCTCGCCAAACACTTCCAACTGGTCGTGTTTGTAAGATTTAATAGCGGTGTTTTCAACTCCGGTTAAAACCTGAACAATGTGTTTGGCTTTAAATTTTTCTTTAACGGCAAGCACTGCTTCCAGCAATAATTCAACCGCTTCTTTTCCTTCAAATTTTTCGCGCGGGTTGTTGCAGTTATCGCAGTTGCCGCAGTTTTCTTCTTTGTAGGTTTCGCCAAAATAGTGCAGCAATTGTTTTCTGCGGCACACCGAAGATTCAGCATAAGAAACTGTTTCCAGTAAAAGTTGTTTACCTATTTCCTGTTCAGAGATAGGTTTTCCTTTCATGAATTTTTCCAGCTTCACAATATCATCGTAGTGGTAGAATGCAACACAGTTACCTTCACCGCCATCGCGGCCTCCACGTCCTGTTTCCTGATAGTAGCCTTCTAAGCTTTTCGGAATATCGTGGTGTATAACATAGCGCACATCCGGCTTGTCTATCCCCATTCCGAAGGCGATGGTTGCCACAATCACTTCAATATCTTCCATCAGAAATTTATCCTGAGTTTTTGCTCTTACAGGCGCTTCCAATCCCGCATGGTAAGGAAGGGCGCGCACACCGTTCACTTGTAGTGTTTGTGCAATCTCTTCTACTTTCTTGCGGCTCAGGCAATAAATAATTCCTGATTTGCCCGGGTGTTTTTTAATGTAGCGGATAATGTCTTTAATTACGTCTGTGTTCTTTGCACGTACTTCGTAATAAAGGTTTGGACGGTTGAAGGAGGCCTTGAATAGTTTGGCATCCATCATGTCTAAGTTCTTTTGAATGTCCTGCTGTACTTTTTCAGTTGCAGTTGCAGTTAAGGCTATAATAGGCACTTTGCCGATGGCTTCAATAATAGGACGCAGTCTGCGATACTCCGGGCGGAAATCATGTCCCCACTCCGATATACAGTGTGCCTCATCAATAGCCACAAACGATACGTTTATCTTTTTAAAGAACTCTACATTCTCTTCTTTGGTAAGCGACTCGGGAGCCACATACAGCATTTTAGTTCTTCCTGCGGTTACGTCTTCTCTTACTTTGGTAATCTCGGCTTTGTTAAGTGATGAGTTAAGAAAGTGAGCAATGCCTACTTCAGAACCATAGTTGCGGATAGCGTCTACCTGATTTTTCATCAGGGCAATCAGCGGTGAAATAATAATGGCTGTGCCCGGTTTCATTAATGCCGGAAGTTGGTAACACAATGACTTACCTCCTCCTGTTGGCATAATTACAAATGTATCTTTGCCGGCAAGCACATTATTAATAATAGCTTCCTGCTCTCCTTTAAATGTTTTATATCCAAAATACTTCTCTAAATACTCCGCTAACGGTGCTTCTGTTACAACTGCCATTTCCAATTAAGAATTATAAATACTTTTGTAAAACTAATTATTTTTTTGAGATGATAAAATTAATGCTTCCGCCAAAATTACCATCTTTCTATCCAAACATTTTTTAAAAATTCTACTTGCCCGTGAAAAGTGCCGATGAACTCATACATATAGCCCGTGAAACTTTAGTGACAGAGGCTGATTCCGTGCGAAACCTCGTGTCGTTAATCGATTCCGATTTTGTAAAAGCAGTGGAAAGCATCTTTTATTCTAAAGGAAGAGTGGTAGTTACCGGAATTGGGAAGAGCGCCATCATCGCCAATAAAATGGTGGCAACACTAAATTCCACCGGAACACCCGCAAGTTTTATGCATGCTGCCGATGCCGTGCATGGTGATTTGGGAACCATACAAACAGATGATGTGGTTATCTGCATTTCTAAAAGCGGAAACTCGCCCGAAATAAAAGTTCTCATTCCTTTATTAAAGAGCAGCGGAAATAAATTAATTGCTCTGGTTTGCAACACCGATTCTTTTCTTGCAAAGCAAGCCGATTTTGTGTTGAACGCCACGGTTGAAAAAGAAGCCTGTCCTAATAATCTGGCACCCACCTCCAGCACCACAGCACAAATGGCCCTGGGCGATGCATTAGCAGTTTGTCTTTTAAAATGTCGCGATTTTACAAGCAAAGATTTTGCACGCTTCCATCCCGGGGGTGCATTGGGCAAACAACTTTACCTCACCGTTGCAGATATTTATAAAAACAATGCAGCGCCAAAAGTAAATGCAGGCGACAGCATAAAAACAGCCATACTCGAAATCTCTTCCAAACGATTAGGTGCAACAGCCGTGCTTGACGGTGAAAAACTGGCCGGCATTATTACCGATGGCGATTTGCGCAGAATGATGGAGCGCGATGAAAACATCGGCAACCTGAAAGCTGCCGACATCATGAACAAAAATCCTAAAACCATTTCTTCAGATGCAATGGCGGTAGATGCACTGAAAATATTGCGCGACAATAATATCTCGCAATTGGTTGTTACAGAAAACGAAAAGTTCGCGGGATTTATTCACATACACGATTTATTGCGCGAAGGATTGATATAAATAAACAGAGAATATGTTGTCAGGATTTAAAGTTGTTCAGCACGTTCGTCATTGCGAGGGTTTTTCGCCCGAAGCAATCTCAGAAACAGATGAGATTGCTTCGCTATCGCTCGCAATGACGTTCTCACGATTTATGTTTCCGATTTAAACTATGCAGCAGAAGATAGCCGTCATCATTCCTGCTTATAACGAAGAAAGTGCTATTGCAGCAGTTATTGCTTCGGTTAATGCACTCAATACTTCTGCTGCTGCAACCCGCTATGTTCCTGTAGTTATCAACGATTGCTCTAAAGACCGCACTGCCGAAATCATTGACAAGGCCGATTGCATTCCCGTTCACCTTGCGGTGAACTTAGGCATTGGCGGTGCGGTGCAAACCGGTTTTATTTTCGCGCTCGAAAATGGTTTTGACTACGCCATACAAATGGATGGTGACGGACAGCACCCTGCAGAATTTATTCCTAAAATGCTGGATGAGCTCAAGGCAAAAAACCTGGACGTTATCATCGGCAGCCGCTTTCTTACCAACGAAGGTTTTCAGTCAACCTTTGCCCGCAGAATGGGAATCAATTATTTTCATCATCTTAATAAATGGCTTGTAGGCGTTTCTGTTAAAGACTCTACTTCGGGTATGCGCATGCTTAACCGCAAAGCACTGGAAGTAGTGAGCGGGTATTATCCCGATGAGTATCCCGAACCCGAAGCCATAGTGCTTTATGCGGTAAACAAACTCAACATCGGAGAGTTTGCGGTGCAGATGAACGAGCGGCAGGGCGGGGTTTCGTCCATCGGTACTTCCGGTTCTATCTATTATATGTTTAAGGTTACGCTGGCGATTTTTTTTACGTGGTTGAGGTTGAAGAGGTGAGGTGACCTCACCCTCTTATCCCTCTCCTGGACCTCATCCGCCCTGCGGGCACCTTCTCCTTGACCTCACCCCCAGCCCCTCTCCTTGAAATAAGGAGAGGGTAGCTAAAGGAGAAGGGAATCGGAAAATTATTATTTGTTGGAGAGGGACGATAGTATCCGTTACCTAACTGTCAGAGTAGTTCTATATTAAATTATCGTTTCCATAGTTGCTGACAGATGGGTGCGGAAGGTTGGAAGCCTCGCCCGAGGCGAGACAAGAGGTGTGCGGGAGAGAAACAGCAGTTGCGGGAAGTTGGAAGCAGCGTGCGGAAGAAAGTAAGAGGCGTGCGGGAGGTTGACAGCGGGTGCGGGAGAGCGACAGATGCGTGCGGAAGAATGACAGAGGCGTTCGGAAGGCTGGAAGAGGCGTGCGGGAAACTGACAGACAGGTGCGGACGACAGTAAGGAGTTGCGGAACGTTGACAGAGGCGTGCGGGAAACCGACAGATGGGCGCGGGAAGTTGACAATGGGCGCGGGAAGTTGGAAGCCTCGTCCCGGACGAGATAAGAGGCGTGCGGGAAACGATTTGATGGGTGCGGGAAGGTGTGAGATGGGTGGGGGAAGGGACAAGATGGGTATAAGCCAGTGTTTATAGGGTGTTTTGGTTTGGAAGGAAGGTGGAGGAAGGTGGTGGATAGAAGATAAAAGGGAAAAGAGAGAGAAGGGAAAAGGCAAAAGGGAAGGCAGA
>JBFWYU010000009.1:0-119316 GCA_050186075.1 Bacteroidia bacterium | reverse complement strand
GGGTGGAGCTGGTCCGGGTGCTGGCGGAGGTGGTGGTTGAGACCAAACCAACGAGGTAATTGCGCTAAAAAACAGGAGCAGTAATATTTTTTTCATCAGGCTTGCGAGCGTGGTTTTTGAAGTTTATAGACAAGAATGGCATTGGTTTTTGCCAATGCCATTCTTATCTGTTGCAAAAGTAACCCGTTTTTTAATGCTAATCCCAATGTTTGCCGATTGTTAATAGTAATTTGATATTACCCGAATATTAAGCGGTAAACTGTTAATAACTGCCGATATATAAACAGGTGTTGTTAATAACCACATAAAGAGAATTGTTCTGGTGGGGTAAAACCTTTGCGTGCTTTGCGTCTTTGCGAGCAATAAATTCTAAGCGTCATTTGCGGTAAAAAACTAAAAACTATATTTGCCTCCAACAGTAAATAATCACAATGGCACGAGCAACAGAGCAGAATTTGGGTAAATCCTTGTCAGTAGAAGAATTCCGCAAAACCGTTCTTAACGATTACCGCATAGCTAACGAAAGCCGTCAGGCAAGCTTGCTGGGGCGCAAAGAAGTGCTTACCGGAAAAGCCAAGTTCGGTATTTTTGGCGATGGCAAGGAAGTGGCTCAAATAGCCATGGCAAAGGCTTTTCGCGATGGCGACCACCGTGCCGGCTATTACCGCGACCAGACCTTTATGATGGCTTGCGGCTTGCTTACTGTTCAGGAGTTTTTCGCGCAACTGTATGCGCACCCTTCGGTGGAAGCCGAACCTTCATCAGCAGGCCGCAGCATGAACGGGCATTACGGCACCCGTATGCTCGACAAAAACGGAATGTTCAAAAACCAGATGGAGAACAAAAACTCCACTTCCGATATTTCGCCTTTGGCTGCTCAAATGCCCCGCCTTTTAGGTTTGGCTTTGGCTTCAAAGGTTTACCGCAATACACTCGAACTGAAGAATGAAACCGCTTTTTCCAACAAAGGAAACGAGGTGGCTTTCGGAACTATTGGCGATGCCAGCACCTCTGAAGGCTTGTTTTTCGAAACCATTAATGCAGCAGGCGTTTTACAGGTTCCCTTGGCAATATCGGTTTGGGACGATGGCTACGGAATTTCGGTTCCTAAAAAAGTGCAGACTACCAAAGAAAGCATTTCAGAGGCTTTGCGCGGTTTCATCAAAGAGAAAAACACCAACGGCATCCGCATCTACACCGCCAAAGGTTGGGATTATCCCGGCCTGTGCGAGTTGTATGAAAAAGGTATTGCCGAATGCCGCGAAACGCATGTGCCTGTTCTCTTTCATATTCAGGATGTAACACAGCCGCAGGGTCACAGCACCTCAGGCTCACACGAACGCTACAAAGGCAAAGAGCGCCTTGACTTTGAAACAGAATTCGATTGCATTCTTAAAATGCGCGAATGGCTGCTTGCAAATGCCATTGCCACTACCGAAGAGTTAGACGAGATAGAAGAGAACGCTAAAAAATACGTGCGCGATGCGAAGAAAGCCGCATGGGATGCCTTCAACAACGAGATAAAGCAGGAACTGAGAACCGTTTCGGCTTACATTGATTTTATTGCTGCCGAAAGCGCGAATGCTGATAAGGTAAACGCCATTAAAAACGAATTGAGCACTGCCATTGACCCTGTTCGCAAGGATGTGATTGCTGCGGTACGCAAAGTTTTACGTGCCACTCGCTTCGAAGAATTAGCCGCGAAACAACAATTGCAGGCTTGGTATAAAGAAGCTCAGGTGAAAAATGCCGACCGCTATAATTCCTATCTCCACAGCCAGTCCGCAGAAAATGCGCTGGCAGTAAAAGCAGTTGCGCCTAACTATTCCGATGCTTCGCCCATGAAAGATGGTCGCGAGGTATTGAAAGCCAACTTCGAAAAAATATTTGCAACCAATAATAAAGTGCTAGCCTTTGGCGAAGACCTTGGAAAGATAGGTGATGTGAACCAGGCCTTTGAAGGCTTGCAAGCCATGTTTGGCGAGAACCGCATTTTTGATACAGGTATCCGCGAAGCCTCCATAGCAGGCAAGGGGATAGGACTTGCTATTCGTGGCTTGCGCCCCATTGCCGAGATACAGTATTTAGATTACCTGCTTTATGCCATCCAGATATTAAGTGATGATCTGGCTTCACTTCATTACCGCACTAAGGGCGGACAAAAAGCACCGGTAATTATCCGCACCCGCGGTCACAGGCTCGAAGGGATCTGGCACAGCGGTTCACCCATGGGAATGATTATTAATTCCCTGCGTGGAATTTATGTGCTTGTTCCCCGCAACATGACACAGGCAGCCGGTTTTTACAACACCATGCTGGCCGCTGACGACCCTGCTATTATTATTGAGCCACTCAACGGCTACCGCATAAAAGAACGTCTGCCTGATAATATTGGCGAGTTCAGAACTCCGCTCGGCATCCCCGAAATTCTTTCGGAAGGAACTGATGTTACGTTGGTAACCTATGGCTCATGCTGTCGCATTGCGCAAGAAGCCGTGAACCAATTAAAAGAGCTCGGTATCTCTGTTGAGTTAATTGATGTGCAAACCTTGCTGCCCTTTGATGTAAACAAAAGCATTGTAGAGTCTATCAAGAAAACCAACCGTGTTCTTTTCTTAGATGAAGATGTTCCCGGAGGTGCAGCAGCTTATATGATGCAACAAGTAGTAGAAGGTCAACAGGCATGGCAGTATTTAGACTCTGAACCCAAAACACTGAGCGCAAAACCTCACCGTCCTGCATACGGCAGCGATGGAGATTATTTCTCAAAGCCAAGTGTGGAAGATGTGGTGGAAGCAGTTTACAGCATTATGCACGATGCTGATCCGGATGAGTTCCCGGAGTTTTAGTTCTGAAAATTACGGAGGTTAATACCTTTCTTTTTATCTAAACGCAGTCTGCGTAAGCCAAGTTCTTTTATCTGCCGTACACGCTCACTGCTGAGTTTCATTTCTTTTGCTATCTCTTCCAGTTCAAGGCCTTTTGTAGCACCTATACCATAATAGTATTGTAACACTTCACGTTGTTTCGGTTCCAATTTAGCAAGCGAGCGTCTTATTTCTTGTTTCAGTGATTCGTCAATCAGATTGCTGTCAGATAAATCGTTGTCAGGATTAGAAATAATGTCTTTGAGGCTAAACTCCGAATCCTCCCCGAAATTATTGTCAACTGATTCAACTGGCTTGTTAACGCTTAGTAAAGCTGAAATCTTTTCCTCAGGCAAACCAAGATGTTCAGAAAGTTCTTCCAGTGAAGGTTCACGCTCCAGTTTTTGTTCCAACAAACGCATGGCGTTTCGTATTTTATTCAACGTATCCACCTGTTTGCGCGGAATTTTTATAGCTCTCGATTTCTCAGAAATGGCGCTGATGATGCTCTGGCGTATCCACCAGACAGCATACGTTATAAAACGAAAACCTTTAGAACTGTCAAACTTTTGTGCTGCCAATATAAGTCCAAGATTTCCTTCATTAATAAGGTCGGGAAGCGTAAGTCCGCGATGTTGATATTGTTTTGCTACACTTACCACAAATTTAAGATTGGCGCGGGTTAGTTTTTCAAGAGCTCCACGGTCTCCGTTCTTAATGCGTTCGGCAAGCTGTACTTCTTGTTCGGTAGTCAGAATATCTTCTTTGGCAATATCACGCAGGTAGATGTAAAAGGATTCCTCCTGTTTTTCAGTTATACCTTGTGTTATTACAAATTGCCTCATATTCTGAATGAATAGGGGCAACTAAACGGAAATTAATGAATTAGGTTACTGCTTATCAGTTGGTCAGGTTGTCGTCTGTCGATAAAGCCCTGATGTTATTGATGTATTTTTCAATCAATTCTTCCTGTTCGTCTTTAGATAAATCTGCATAGCGTGTTTTGCTGAACCTTACATTGTTAAGCTCAGGACAAAAGCGCTTAATGTAGTGTTGAAGCTTACTCAGTTCGTTCATAACAGGCTGTTTGCGCATGCGATTGTGTGTTAATCGAACTCAATAGTAGTCAGAAAATCAAGTTGTTCCGTGTTTATTTTATGCACAAAATATCAACATAAATCAATGTTGGTTATTTCCTGACTTCAAATACAAAAAGGCGTGAAAAAAATCAGTATATTTGTATAGCATTGTTTTTATAACATTTTCTTCATCGGAAATGACCACTACATCTAATCAAAAAACAGTTTCTCTAAAATCAGAAAGCCTCAGCGACCTTGGCACAGTAGCCATAGAACTGCTTGCTTTCTGCGGTGAAACAAAAGTCATCACCTTTTCGGGAACTCTTGGCGCTGGAAAAACAACCTATATAAAATCAATTTGTAAAGAGCTGGGTGTTGAAGACCCGGTGAGCAGCCCAACTTTTTCCATTATCAATGAATACCGCGATAGACAATACAATCCTGTATATCATTTTGATTTTTACCGATTGAAATCCACTCAGGAGGCAGAAGATACTGGCTGTGTTGATTATTTCTTCAGCAATATGTATTGCTTTGTTGAATGGCCAAAGATTGCCGAAAGCCTGCTTCCTGATGAATATGTGAAAGTGGAAATAACAAACACAAACGAAAAAAGAACAATTAACGCAACACGTATAAACAAAGCATAAAATGATGGAACAAAAACGCAGCGGATTTTTTACGCTTACTTCGGCAGGATTAATGCCGCAGGAAGAGATGCTGGAAGTAGGACGCAAGCAGGAAGAACTTTATATCGGCATTCCTAAAGAAACACATTTTCAGGAAAACAGGGTGCCGCTTGTTCCCGATGCAGTAGCTCTTCTGGTTGCCAATGGACATAAAATTGTGATAGAGACCAACGCAGGTAAGGGCGCAAATTTTACCGACAGAGATTATAGCGAAGCAGGAGCTCAAATTGCTTACGACATAAAAGAGGTTTACAAAGCCGACATTGTTTTAAAAGTTGCTCCTCCTTCATTGGAAGAAATTGAAATGATGCAGCCGCGTCAGACTTTATTTTCTGCCCTGCAATTAACCATTCAGCCCGAAAATTTTTTGAAGCAACTGATGGCAAAAAAAGCCAGTGCCATTGCCTATGATTATATAAAAGACAAAGCAGGAATTTATCCCTTTGTACGCAGTATGAGTGAGATTGCAGGTAGTACTGCTGTGCTGATTGCAGCCGAATACCTGAGCAACGTAAATGAAGGGCGTGGAATGATGTTAGGGGGTGTAAGCGGAATTCCTCCAACCGAAGTTGTGATTATAGGTGCCGGTACAGTTGGCGAATCAGCTGCACGTGCAGCATTGGGTTTGGGCGCCAACGTAAAGGTTTTTGATAATCATATTTTCAAATTGTCGCGTCTGCAGAATGATATCGGCCGAAGAATTTATACTTCCATTATTCAGCCTAAAATTTTAGCAAAAGCATTGATGCGTGCCGATGTGGTAATTGGTGCTATCCGATCTAAATCCGGCAAAACACCGGTGCTTGTTACCGAGCAAATGGTAAGTGATATGCAGGAAGGCTCGGTAGTTATTGATGTATGTATTGACCAGGGTGGTTGTTTTGAAACTTCGCGTGTTACCAGTCATGCCGACCCGGTGTTTACAAAATACGGAGTTGCACATTACTGTGTTCCTAATATTGCTTCGCGTGTGGCGCAAACAGCATCACATGCCTTGAGTAATATTTTTGCACCTATGTTGCTGAGCGTTGGCGACAGCGGTGGAATGAAAAATATGATCCGGAATAATCCGGGGTTGCGCCATGGTATTTATCTCTACAACGGTATTCTCACCAACAAATTCCTTGGCGACACTTACAAAATTCCTTACAAGGATATTGAGTTGCTGATGGCCGCGTTCTAAAATTCTAACAATTTGGCTAAACGGGTATTCTATTATATAATCGGGTTCACCATAGGTGCAATCTTTATTTATTTTCTGCTCATGCGCGGCAGAAGTTTTGATTTCTGGATGCCGGGTGAACGGGTAAAGACAGAAATCATAGAACGTAAACCTGCTATTTCAGAAAAAGCAATTTGTCAATTAGCTTGTCTTAATCTGAATAAAGATAGTATTGCTTCAATTATTAAAAAGGCAGAAGTGAATTTTGATGAAAGCAAAGTGCGTGAAAAGCCATGCAAATATTATTTACTTGAAATAAGCGAAGAAAAAATTCAGATGGATTTTTCCCTCTGTGATACGATTGTAGTGCTGAATAATATCAGCAGGGAAGGGCAGGAGTGCCAGTGTAATTAGTCAATCCTGTTTACTACTTCCATTTTATAAACAGGTTCGTAAAATTTCTCTTTGGCTTTTGCACCCATCCAGCGGTGAAAGACAATAAGTTCAGGCGATTGAATTTCCCAAACATGGTTGCCTTTTGGATTGGCAAGCTGTTCCAGTTCGCGGTGTTTGGTTTTAAATACTTTTTCAAAATTATACCCCTGTTTTCTTAGTTCAAGCAGAACATCAAGAATTAGTTTGTCGCGCTCGCGTACTGCCTTTTGTTTCAGTCCTTCTTTGATGAACTGGCGCAGATTCATTACGAGCAAATCAGCCTGGTCATAATGCGCATTTTCAATCGTATTCATTATATTGAAAATACGGATACCAATATTCCAACCTTCTTTATCCTTCTCTGCGTTGGATGCAAATTGCAGTGTGCGGTTGGCTTTTATAAACTGCTGTTGCGCAAAATAAGTGCAGGCAAGAAGGTAGTTGCGTTTTGCAGTAGAGAATTCGCTTCTGTCTGTTTTTGTATTTTGAATAAGTGTTTCAATGGTGATGGTCGCATTTTTCATATTTCCCGAATAGAAATTTGCATAAAATTCAAGCTCCAGGCTATTGTTGTAATTGTAGGTTCCGGGGTTAAAACAATCTTTCCCTGCCTGCGCATTTTGTAGCGCTGAATGAAATTCGTAATTGAATAATTCATTCTGACTGTAGTTAAGATAAACGTTACCCAAACGTAGTTTCAGATAAATTGAAGGATTGTTTTTTACCAGATCTACAAGATAGTTGCAATACTCACTGGCTTTCTTACCAAAATGTAACACCTGATTATATTCTACACTTATTGTGTAATAATAATAACCCACCAAAGCCGAAGATGTTTCTTCAAAGTCCTTTTTGAGTTTTGATAGTTTTTCTTCAAGAAATGTAATGTATCCCGGATCGGGAACGTTTCTGTTAAGTCCTTTAAATCCCCAGTTAATTGAAACTTCATAATAAGCCTTGATTGCATCGTTTGCGGCAGTGCGGCTTTTTTCATAGAAATTTATTTCTTCCGTAAGCTTGTTGTATGCCTTTTTTCCTTCTCTGATTCCCAAGTGTTGCTGCTTATACATCAAGACTTCAATAAGGTCATTATAGAATTCGAATTTTTTTGATAGCGCAATTACTTTGTCATATAACTCGAGTGTTTCGTGTGCAATTCCCCGAGAGGTATAAATAAGTGCTATGATTTTTTTCTTGGCAACATTAGCTCTTGCCTGCGAAAGTTCACTATAAATTCCTTCGCGCATAATATTTACATCCAGTACCAGGCTTTCGCCAATTTTTTCTTTGAGCCGGTACATCGTCATCCGCAGTGCGTCTTGCGACTTAGCTCCGAATTTCTTCTTCAAATACTTGTTGACTTTCGACAAATCATCGTTTTTTAACAACAAGTCTAAAATGATTAAAGTCTTTGGCTTGTAACCAGCCGATCGGGAGTCAAATGCCTTGAGATATTCTACAAGAATTTCTTTCTCATTTTTATTGAGTGCATCTACAATGTGTTTCAGATGTTGCAGGGTTTCCTCTCTCATCGCGGGTTTTAGCGTGGTTTGACTATAGTGATTTTTTCTGAATTCACGGCTACAATTTACATGCTATTCGATAAACGACCAAACTAAAGTGCAACTAAAAAACTAAAAGCACCCAATTAAATTTTTTAACAAACCCTCAAAAAACAAACGCCATGATCGAAACAATCTCTACCATCCTAATCGCAGCTTCATTATTAATCGGAAGCGGCTCAACTGAAGATAAATCATCTTCTGAATCATCACAACCTTCATCAGGTCAGATTATCACCAACGATGAAACAGGAATGTAATTAATAAAAAAAATAACAAACCCTTAAAAAACAAAACGCCATGATCGAAACAATCTCTACCATCCTAATCGCAGCTTCATTACTAATCGGAAGCGGTTCAACTGAAGATAAATCATCTTCTGAATCATCTCAGCCTACATCAGGTCAGATTATCACCAACGATGAAGTTGGAATGTAATTCACAAACAAATAACAATCTCTAAAAAAGCAAACGCCATGATTGAAACAATCTCTACCATCTTAATCGCAGCTTCATTATTAATCGGGAGCGGTTCAACTGAAGATAAATCATCTTCTGCATCATCACAGCCTACATCAGGTCAGATTATTACCAACGATGAAACAGGTATGTAATTAATTTACAGTTCTAACTTTCCAGCCAACAGCTTTATGCTCTCTCGCGAAATATCCTTCATCTGCGGCACTCTTGCCAAACACCGAAGTCCGGTGCGCTGCAGTATTATCTGCTCACCCTGCGGATAAGGTTCGCCATTAAATACAATTCCCGTTACGTTTATATTTCTTGATTTCAATGCTTCCGCTGACAACAGCGTGTGATTGATACTGCCTAAGTAGTTCTGCGAAACAAGAACTACTTCTGCATTTAGGTGGGTTATTAAATCTATAACAAACAATTCTTTTGAAAGCGGAACCAGCAATCCGCCTGCGCCTTCAATTACTAAATTGTTGGTGGTTTCAGGGATTTTAAAATCCTGCAACTTTATTTCAACTCCATCAATTTCAGCGGCAGCATGTGGTGACAGGGGGGCTGTTAGTCTGAATCTTTCGGGATGAAAAACAGATTGTGTATTTGAAACCAGTCGTTTTACTAAATCGGTATCTGTATCATCAAGGTTGCCTGATTGCACCAGTTTCCAGTAATCAGCTTTCAGCTTTTCGGTAAGCAAAGCAGCAATAAGTGTTTTGCCTATTCCTGTTCCAATTCCGCTGATAAATATCTTTCTCATTTCAACGATGTCTGTATTGCCGAAACCAAATCCCCGACTTCTTTTTCTGTATTGAAAGCGTGCAAACAAATTCTGATGCGTTCTTGTCCCGCAGGAACGGTTGGACTTACCAAGGGACGAACATCAAATCCTTTCTCTTGTATTTCTGTTGCTACTTTTCTCACACGCTCATTGCCGGGAATAATAATGCTTTGGATAGGAGAGGAGCTTTCGTGCAATGTTATTCCGTCAACTGTTTTTATCCTGCTTTTGAAAAAACGAATTACGTTTTTCAATGCATTGATTTTGGCTTCTGATTGCTGAAGCAAGATGTATGCGCTTTTTATTGCAAACAGATTGCTTACAGGCGCAGCAGTTGTATAAATAAACGAGCGTGCAAAATTCATCAGGTAGTTTTTTAACAATGTACTGCCGATAACAGCGGCACCATGAGCACCCATTGCTTTTCCGTAGGTAATCAGTCGTGCGAAAACTTTTTTTTCCAAACCTAATTCACAAACAGTCCCCTTTCCGTTTCCCCCGAAAATGCCGGTGGCATGGGCTTCATCAACTATCAGTGAGGCATTGTATTTTTTGCAGAGTGCCGCAATTTCTTTCAGTGGTGCAAAGTCTCCGTCCATTGAATAAACCGATTCAACGGCAACAAAAACCTGTGCTGTTGTTTGCTTTAAAAGTTCTTCTAATTGCACAGTGTTATTATGTGCAAAGGGTTTGCATTCGGCTTTGGAAAGTCGCATGCCGTCATGCACCGATGCATGAATAAGTTCATCGTAAAGAATGGTGTCGCCTTTTCTGCCTAATGCTGAAAATAAACCAAGATTAGCGTTGTAGCCCGAGTTGAAAAGTAATGCAGCCTCTGCATTGTGATACTTAGCAACAAAGTTCTCCAGTTCTTCGGCAAAGGCAGTATTTCCTGAAAGCAGGCGTGAACCGGTAGACCCATTCAGTAAATTAGTCTCTGAACTTTCGTATTCTTTTATCTTGTTTTTAAGTTCTGGTGAACGTGCAAAACCAAGATAATCGTTGGATGAAAAATCAATCAGTCCGCTTTTGAGAGTGAGTGAGCGAAAGGTCTTTTCAGCTATTCGTTTATCCAGTGAGGCGCTGAGGCGCTCATCAATGTGCATGTGCAACTTCTTTAAAAGCTTCTTTTGGTGTAAGTCCGAAGAGTTTGAACATTTCCATATCCTCGTTGAAATCAGGATTAGGTGTGGTTAATAATTTATCTCCTGCAAAAATTGAACTAGCTCCGGCTAAGAAGCACAGTGCCTGTCCTTCCAGTGACATACGTGTTCTTCCTGCAGAAAGACGTACCGTTGTTTTTGGCATTACAATACGTGCCGTAGCCACCATCCGCACCATGTCCCAAATAGGAACAATGGGTTGTTTTTCAAGCGGAGTACCTGCAACAGGTACTAATGCATTGATGGGAACTGACTCTGGTTGAGGGTCAAGTTGAGAAAGGGTTAGTAACATTCCTGCGCGGTCTTCCACGCTTTCTCCCATTCCTATAATTCCGCCTGAACATACACTTACTCCGGCTTTACGAACGTTTTCAATGGTATGCAAACGGTCGTTATACGTACGGGTAGTAATGATTTTATCGTAGTTTTCTTCTGACGTATCAATGTTATGATTGTAGGCATACAGCCCTGCATCAGCTAGTTTTTGCGCTTGTTCTTCGGTCAGCATTCCAAGTGTGCAGCAAACTTCCATTCCCATACCGTTTACGCTTTTTACCATTTCCAGTACGTTGTCAAAATCGCGGTTGTCGCGCACTTCGCGCCAGGCAGCACCCATGCACAGGCGTGATGCTCCTGCTGTTTTTGCTTTGGTTGCAGCACTTACCACTTCTTCCTTGGTCATAAGTTTATGCACCTTTACATCGGTATTGTATCGAGCTGCCTGAGGGCAATAAGCACAGTCCTCAGCACAACCGCCTGTTTTAATGGAAAGCAATGAACTCACCTGCACTTCGCTTGGTGTGTGGTATTGACGGTGAACCTGCTGAGCCTTGTATATCAAGTCCAATAAGGGTGTATTGTAAACTTCTAAAATTTTTTCTAAAGTCCAGACCATAGTTTGTTTTTTGACATTCGCGCAAAGATAAAGATTTGCTGCTTTGTAGCTTACTGTTTTATATTTGTCTGATTCACTTCATAAAATCTTATATAATGGAACTACAGAGAAACATGGTTGGCTGGTTCGAAATTCCGGTTAACAATATGGACAGAGCTATCGCTTTTTATCAAACTGTTTTTGATATCAGTATTTCAAAACATGTAATGGGACCAATTGAAATGGGCTGGTTTCCCGCATTGGATGATAAACCGGGAGCGCAAGGCTCACTGGTTTATAACAAAGAGTTTTATGCTACATCAGATAAAGCAGGTACTTTAATTTATTTCACTTCACAGGCAGCTGATTGTGCAGTTGAGTTGTCAAGAGTTGAAAATGCAGGAGGCAAAGTATTACAGGAGAAGAAGCTGATAACTCCTGATATTGGCTATATGGGTTTGTTTATTGACAGCGAAGGAAATCGCGTAGCGATTCACTCGCTGAAATAACGATTTATTTTTCCGGCAATTCTTTTCGCATCAACCTTTTCAAACGGGTGCTGTGTTTGTGGCAATACCAGTAATTGTCCGTTTTTAAGTTGGCGGTAGGCTGCAATGGTTTCTTCCAGCGTTACCATATTGTCTTTATCGCCAACCGAAACCAAAACAGGTTGTTGAATTTCGCTGAGTGTATTTAACGGCAGGGTAGGGGAGTTACCCAGATCAATCATCATCTCCGCAGTTTTTGTTAAAACAGCTTTCCAGTTCTCTCCGTGTTTCTGTTCTAATGCTTTGGCAAACGCGGGAACTTTCTCTGCAATCTTGTCAGGATTTAGCATTGCAGCTTCTTTCGCAGCACCTTCATTATTCCAGTTGAATTTGGTGGCAAGGGTAAATACTTTTCCAACCTTTTCGGGATGATATATTGCAAGGTATAAGGCCACATAACCACCCATGCTATAGCCGAAGATATCAATGGTTTGTATTTTGTTTTCCTGCATCCAATCAAGTACATCGTTTGCAAATAATTCAATGCTGAAAGGTTCGGCAGGAATTGGGTTGCCACCATGCCCTGAAAAATCAAGGGTGTGAATTTCAAACTGACTATTCAGTAAAGAAACAAGTGTGTTAAATTGTTTTGATGAGCCAATTGCTCCATGAAGTAAAAGCAGTTTTTGCATAAATCAATACTGAAGCAAATTTTGAATCACCACTGCCACTTTCTCTGCCGATGGAATCATCGTTTGTTCCAGAGTGGAATTAAGCGGAATGGCCGGTAAATTCTCAGAACCGATTACTTCAACAGGTGCATCTAAATATTCAAAGCAGGTTTTAGAAATGCGAGCTGCTATGCTTTGCGCAAATGAATTGTTTACCGGCTCTTCCGTTACCACTAAACACTTTCCGTGTTTTTTTACTGACGCATAAATTGTTTCTTCGTCTAATGGATTCAAGGTGCGCAGATCAATTACTTCTACTTTTCCGGCAAAATTTTTGGCGGCATTTTTTGCCCAGTAAACACCCATTCCGTAAGTAATTACGCTGATAGTATTCCCGTTTTGCAATTCTTCTGCTGATGCTTCCAATGCAATTCTTGCTTTACCGAAGGGGATAATGTAATCCTCATCGGGTTCAATGGTTTTAGCATCTTCAGTACCTTTTATTTTTGACCAGTACAATCCTTTGTGTTCTAAAATAACCACAGGATTCGGATCATAATACGCAGCTTTCATCAGCCCTTTTAAATCGGCACCGGTAGATGGGTAAGCAATTTTTATTCCTTTGATATTTGTCAGTACCGACTCAACGCTGGATGAGTGATAAGGACCACCGCTTCCGTAAGCACCGATAGGTACACGGATAATACAGCTCACAGGCCACTTGCCGTTACTTAAGTAGCATGACCGGCTTACTTCGGTAAACAACTGATTCAATCCGGGCCATATATAATCTGCAAACTGAACTTCTACAATAGGTTTGCATCCTGCTGCACTCATACCAACTGTGCTGCCAATGATGAATGCTTCCTGAATAGGAGTATTGAATACTCTGTTATCACCAAACTGTTGTGCCAGTGTCGCAGCTTCGCGAAATACACCGCCTAATCTGCCGCCAACATCTTGTCCGTAAAGTAAACATTCAGGGTGTTTTGCCATCAGCTCGCGGATAGCAAACAGAGCAGAATCAACCATTACGGTTGGTTGCTTGCCGGCCGGACTGCGTTCTCCTTTTTCCTCGGTAACTGGGGTAGGAGCAAATTCGTGCAAAAATAAATCCGATGGCTGCGGGTCCTCTGCTTGCAGCGCATTTTCAAAATCTTCTTCTACTATTTGTTTTGCCTCTTCTTCCAGTTCACTAAGCTCATTATCTGAAACTCCAATTTCAATAAGTTGTTTTCTGTATTTAGGAAAAGGGTCGCGGGCTTTATGGTTCGCCAGATCTTCCTCACTGCGGTAAAACTCCATGCGCACACCCGATGTATGGTGGTTAAGCAACGGAACTTTTGCATGAATCATAAATGGTCTTCGTTCTTTGCGAATGATTTCAATTACTTCTGCAACAGTTTTATAACACTCTATAAAGTCAGTGCCATCAATGCTGCGCACCTCTAATCCTTTAAAACCCTTCGCATATTCATTAGCATCCATAGCGCGGGTTTCCTTTGCCGTTGCTGAAATGTCCCATTCATTGTCCTGCACCAGATACAAGATTGGAAGTTTTTTAAGCACCGCCATTTGAAAAGCTTCAGCTACTTCGCCTTCTGTAACGGATGCATCTCCCAGCGAACAAACGCTTATTGGTAAATGGTTGTCGTTTTTACTGTTTACTGCCAACTGCTTACTGCGAACTTGTTCTTGATACTGCAATCCCATAGCCACCCCTGTTGCCGGAATTGCCTGCATTCCTGTTGCGGAACTCTGGTGCGGGATTTTAGGCATATCATCTCTGCGTAAACTTGGATGCGAGTAATACGTTCTTCCGCCCGAAAACGGATCATCACGTTTTGCCATCAGTTGCAGCATCAGTTCGTAGGGCTTCATACCTATAGCTAGCAAAATAGAATCATCGCGATAGTAAGGCGCAACAAAATCCTGCGGCAATAATTGCAAGCCTAATGCAAGTTGTATCGCTTCATGTCCGCGCGAAGTAGCGTGAACATATTTGGAAGTAACCTTAGCATTTTTTTCGTAAATATCCGACATTGCACGGGCTGTGCACATCAGTTTCCACGCTTTTAACAGTGTGTTTCCCGGCAAAACAGAACCGGTTTTCTTTTTCTCCGTTACGATTGCAGCCATACCTTATTGGTTTCGGTAATTTATACCGCAATGTACGAATTATTCAGAATATTGTTTGTTGAAACAGGTTATTCGACAAATAAAAACCTGATAATGACGAGTAGTGAAATATAATAGTTGGCTTAGTTATTTATGTAGACAACTAATCAACGATTCCCCGATTTAAACTTACCGATAGCCTCGCGTGTAAATTCTGAAAGCACCAATCTCCCGCTTATAGCAGCTCTTTCGGAAAGTAGGGTGTCCCAGTTTTCTGTTCCTTTCCAGGCTATTTTCTTCAGTTCTGCCATAGCTTCGGGGCTGCTGAATGAAAGTGTCATGGCTAATAGTTTTACAGCTTCATCCATTGCTTCAACAGATGAAAACACTTCAGCGTACAATCCTTTTTCTTTTGCCCAGGCAGCACTTTCCCATTTAGTAGCATTTATGGAAAGTTGCATAAATGCTGATGTTCCGATTTTACGTTCCACCGCAGGGCCTACTACAAAAGGACCAATGCCAACAGCAAGTTCACTTAGCTTTACAGAAGCAGAATCCAAGGCAAATGTATAATCAGCAGCAGATGCAATTCCAACACCACCGCCAACAGCTTTGCCCTGCACACGTGCAATAACAAACTTAGGGGCTTTGCGGATAGAATTAATAACAGCAGCAAATCCTGAGAAAAAATAATTGCCTGTTTCGGTGTCTTTAATGGAGATGAGTTCGTCAAAGGATGCACCCGCACAAAATGCTTTATCGCCACGGCTTTTCAGTACAATTACTTTTATATCTGCATTGTTGCCGGCTTTGGTTATTTCATCAGCTAAGTGGCGCAAGAGTGCGCCCGGCAATGAATTGCTCTGGGGATGATAAAAAGTAATGGTAGCTATTCCGTTTTCGGTGGCGGTGCCCACTGTGCCTTGTTCTTCTGACATCGTTGTAGTTTTAAATTGCTGGCTAAAAGTAGCGCATATTTTTATTCCTATTATCCAATCCCTTTTCCCAGATAGGCCCTTAGTCTTGGTGGTATATTCCGTTGCACCAATGCCTGTCGCACTTGCCACTCACGCCCTTTCAGTGCATCAATTTCAGCAGCAGGCAGCAAGGCAATTTCTTTCCCGTCTTTCACTGCAACCGGAATACCGTCCATATATAGTATACGATTTCCATAAAGCGCAGAAACCCGTTTGCCCGGAGTAATTACTCCTGTTAAATTCAGCGGGTCGCTTGCACTGATGGAGATTAATCTTCCTGATTTTTCGTCTTTTCTTATTTTGCGTAAAAGTGAAATTGTTTCAGGTAAGGCGAACTGTTCACCATACATTCCTTCAACAAAGCGCCCACCACGTATTTCTCCTCTTGCTTCCATCAATCGGTAGATCTTTATCAACTCTCTCCAGCGTGGTGTCAGATTTTCTTTTTCTGCCAGTCTGCGAAAAACCACACCATATCTTTTTAATAAAGTTCTCGCAATTGTTTCAAGCGATTTCTTTTTCTCAGCTATCTCCGTTGATGCAATAGCAGGGCTTAGGAGGCTCCATCTCCCTGCCTGTTCCATGGTAAACACAATATTGCTTTTTGTTCGTCCGGCCTGTGTGCTGTATTTTGCAGGCAGCAGCAATGCACGCAAGCCTGTAAAGCTGTCAGAAGTGAGCAAGCCGCACGATACCAATTCATTCATGGCTTCTTCTGCCTGTCCGCGCATCAAGCCTGTCTTTTCGGTTATTTCATTAAAGAACATAGCTCCGTATTGACTGAGCACTTCCTGAATTTTTTTTGCGTTGTGCGAAAGCTCAAGCGGTTTTTCAACATTGCTTTCTGCTTTCCAGATACCAAGAGCAGGGCGCGAAACAATAGACACAGGTGTAGTTTTTACCGGTCCTGAATTCTTGCTGTTATTGTTTATTCTGAACCTTCCCCAGGCAAATTTTCCTGAAAGACACAGGACATCTAACCAGTGATGGTCATAATCATTTACCCGCATGGTAAGTATATCGCTTTCCCATGATGCCGCCTGTGCTTCGTAGCCTTCGAGTTGCTCCAATACTTTTTCCAAAGCCTGCGGACCTTCACTCTGTGTGCCTGTTTCCACCTGCTGCCATTGAAAAAGGAATCGCATGAAATCTGCAGCATTCACCGGCTGCACTTCGCTGCGCAGTTTCTTCAACGTATACCGATGAATACGTGCTAACAACCTGCGCTCACACCATTCCAGTTCCGGTTCATCGGGATTAAATTGTCCGCGGAAAACAAATCCTTCGTTTTCCAAAACACTCAATGCTAAATCCACATCACTCAATGGCAACGCCATTGTTTCTGCAATGGATGAAGCTGTTACGGGTCCAAGTATTTCCAATCTTCCGCGAATAATCTCTGCCAATGAATTCTGGTTCTCCGGAAAAGCTGATTGTATCTTTTCAGGAATAGTTACGGTTGGATTTAATATTGCTGAAGGATAAACCTTCAGCAGTTGCGGCAAGCGCTCAACGCTTGTCCACAGGCTGATATGTTGGTGTTGCAAAACCGTTGCACGTTTGGCAATCACCAATTCATCAAAATACTTTTTCCAGTTATTTTCTTCTCCTTCTTTTTCGGTGATGAAGCCCGAAAGCACCAGCGCATCATGCAACTCGTCATAGTTCTCCGCTTCAGGAAAGGCTTCTTTTTTTACAGCTTCAATAGCAGCTTCATCTAATTTCCCAAGGTCTTTCGCCTGCTCAGGGTCCATCCATCTTCTGTTTTTCACGGCATTGGTGCGTCTTTCTTCCAGCGGTGCATCATCTAAGAAAGCATAAGGGCGCGCATTTAAAATTCCATGTGCAAAAGGCGAAGGTTCTTTCAAATCTTTCGCAACCAAATTCAGTTCTCCTGCTTTTATCGAGCGCAGCAAATTCTCGAGCCGCTCAATATCCATCGCTTCATACAAGCAATCGTGTATCGTTTGATTTACCAAGGGATGGTCGGGCACTTCACGTTCGCCCTGTATGTTTTCAAAACAGGCTAATTGGTCAGGGAAAACTAATGCAATCAGGTCTTCGCTGTTCATACGTTGAATTTGCGGAGGCACTTTTTTTCCTGCTCTTCTGCGTAACACAGCTAAAGCACGCGATGCATTCCAGCGCCAGCGTATTTCAAACATCGGTGAATCAAGCAGTGCCTGTATCAGCACCGTGCGCACGGTTTGTGCATTCAGGTATTGAAAAACTTCATCCAGCGGAAAGCTGTGAGTTGACCCTAGCGAGAGAATGATCGCATCTTCCGTTGCGGCAGCCTGCAATTCAAAATTGAATTTTTTGCAAAAACGTTTTCTTAACGACAATCCCCAGGCCCTGTTCATGCGGCTTCCGAAAGGCGAATGAATAACGAGGTGCATATCACCTGCTTCATCAAAGAAGCGTTCCATTACCAATGTTTCCTGTGTAGGCATCACGCCCAATGCGGCTTGTGCGGATGCATAAAAGTTTACCAACTGCTCGGAAGCAGAAGGGGACAAACCCAAGTCATCTGTCAATGACTGCGCAGTTTCTGCTATTTGTAAATCATGATTACTGCCTAACTTCTCAGAAATTTCAGCACGCAATCGTGAAACTGCCTGCGATAATTCCACCGTTCTTCCGGGTGCTTCGCCCAGCCAGAAAGGTATGGTGGGAGACATGCCACCTGCATCTTCCACCCGAACTTTCCCTGTCTCCACATTCAGTATTCTCCACGATGTATTTCCCAATTGGAAAATATCACCCGCCATGCTTTCAATCGCAAAGTCTTCATTCAGTGTTCCGAGATAAGTGCCGCTTGGCTCTAGTATAACATCGTAGTCAAAATTATCAGGAATGGCACCGCCCGAAACAATGGCGGTAAGCTTGGCGCCTTTGCGGGCGCGGAGTGTATCGTTCACCCTATCGCGGTGCAGGTAAGCGCTGCGCCTGCCGCGCTTGGTAGCAAAACCATCCGAGAGCATGGTTACTATTTCATCAAATTCTTTGCGTTCTAAGTTGCGATAAGGGTATGCCTTCTTAACCAATTCAAACAGGTCATCTTCCTTGTATTCGTCACACGATACCTCGGCAACCATTTGCTGCGCAAGGATGTCGAGCGGCTTATCGGGAATAATTATTTTGTCTAATTCACCACGTTTTACAGCATCTAAAATGGCAACACTTTCTGCCAGCTCATCTAAATTTAAAGGAAACAATCGCCCTTTGGGTGTGCCTTTAACACTGTGTCCCGAGCGACCAACACGTTGCAGAAAAGCAGCAATGGAACGCGGAGAACCAACCTGACAAACCAAATCAACCGAACCAATATCAATACCCAATTCTAAGGAAGCAGTAGCAACCAATGCACGTAGTGAACCGTTTTTTAAACGCTGCTCGGCATCAAAGCGGTGATCTTTGCTCATGCTGCCGTGGTGCGCAGTTACAGCATCTTCACCTAATCTTTCGGTTAAGGTATGCGCTAATCTTTCCGCCAGTCTTCTTGTGTTTACAAAGATGAGCGTGGTTTTATGCGAGAGAATTAACTCTTCTAGTTTCTGGTAGATCTCGCCCCACACTTCGTTTGCCATTACTGCTGTAAGCGGTGAGGGCGGCACTTCTATCGCAAGGTCTAATTTACGCTTGTGCCCTGCGTTTACAATAACTGCAGGATATTCTTTGCCATGTGTTCCGGTCAGAAATTCTGCAACCTGTTCAATGGGTTTCTGCGTTGCCGAAATGCCGATGCGCCTTAATCTGTTCTTTGTTAGGACTTCCAAACGCTCCAGTGAAAGCGCAAGATGCGAACCTCTTTTATCACCCACCAGTGCATGTATCTCATCCACAATCACCGTCTGCACAGTGGATAATATTTTTCTTCCGTTCACGGAAGTTAATAGCAGGTATAATGATTCGGGTGTAGTAACTAAAATATGCGGAGGATTTTTAATCATCTCCGTGCGCTCGGCCTGTGGCGTATCGCCTGTGCGCACGCTTACGCGAATGCCGGGAGGAAATAATCCCTGTTCTTCCAACTCTTTTTGTATGCCCGAAAGCGGAACATTCAGATTGCGCTCAATATCATTGCTCAGCGCCTTTAGTGGCGATATATAAACCACCTGCGTGGCATTCTCTAACTTAAATTCAAGACTTTGTTTTACCAAATCATCAATGGCCGAAAGAAAAGCAGCCAGTGTTTTACCCGACCCCGTGGGCGCGGCTATCAGCGTGTTGTTACCTGCTTTTATTTCTTTCCAGGCAAGGCGCTGCACCTCGGTAGGTTCACCAAGGTTTTTGGCAAACCAGGATTCAACGGTAGGGTGGAAGAGCGACATGGTTTTATTGTCTTACAAAAATAAGGATAATCCCTTCGTAATGCGAGGTCTTTATAAATTAGTCCCGCAGGGACGAGCTGTTGGCAGAAAAGAAATAATAGAACTAAATAAAGCCCTATCGGGCATCAATTAAACCATACAGCATATCCTTTTCTGCGCAGGTCATGCGCAAGCTTCTCTTCCATTTTAAGCGCCTGCTCGCGGGTCATGGGCTTCAGGTTTAAATGATCATATAAGCTTGGGCGCAAATACCAGCCATACTTAAGAACAATAGCTGAAGAAAGTTTATGACCTTTTTTATTCCGGTAGCCGGTTTTGTGCTGCTCAAAGCGTTGCTTTGGTGTTTTACTGGTCATGCCTACATATACACATTCCAGCACACCGTTAAACTGGGGATTGGCAGCGCGGAATTTTGCGTTCTCGGTAAATACGCGCTTATGCAGCTCTATTACATACACTTTGTAATTCATATTCCTCTTTTAGAATATAAACGGGAAAAGCGTAATTAAATTGTGTTGTGGTTGAAGCGGTATTAAGAAAAAATGGCGCTGTTTTTATCGTTACTATTGTTTTTCACCATAATTGAATAAAAGTGTAACAATGTTTTCTAATTCTGCATCTTCTTCATTACTGAAAACGATAACGCCAACATTATTATTGGTATCATAAAACATTTCGGCTGTAACTCCTTTTTCTCCGCCACTGTGTCCCAAAACTGTTCTTCCATTTACCGTATCATAATAAAAAGACAGGCAAAACTCAGTGCTTCCCAATTGTAAGGTTTTCATTTCTGCCATACTTGCCTGCGACAATAGTTGTGTGTTGTTAAAGTTTCCGTTCTGTATAACCATTCTTAAAAACTTTGATAAATCTAAAACGTTGGTTCGCAATCCTCCATTCGGATAGTCAGGAAAAGTATAATGCGGATTGGGATTTGTGATTTCATCTGAATAAGGAATCGCTAATTCAGAAAGGGGAGTATTTGCAAGCCGCCATTCTGTTTTTGTCATTCCTAACGGAATGAAAATATTGTTTTTACAATATAAGTCAAAAGGGGTTTGTGTAATCCGTTCTACCAGATACCCTACAAGTGCGGAACCTAAATTACTGTAATCCTCAACTGTACCCGGTTTGCCGGATGAGAAATTGTCAGCCGAGAAATACTGACCTGTAGTTGTAAACACAGCATTGAAAAACTGGTCTAATGACATCGGGCAATCTGTTCCGTAGCAATCCAACGTTAACGTTTCCTGAAATTCATCGGAAATGTTTGACCTGTGACTTAGCAGCATTCTCAGCGTTATTTTATCATCGGGAAAAGCCGGATTTCGAACCGGGAACGGAAGGTATAGATTGATATCATCATCTAATCCGATTAAATTCTGTTCTACCAGTTGCATGATGGCAACTGCTGTAATGGTTTTAGATACAGAGGCAATTAAATATCTTGTATGGTCTGTTGCCGGCTTGTTATCAGCTATATCAGCAAATCCCATAGCACTGCTATGCAGTAAACTGTCGTTTTTTACAACGCAATATGAAATGGAAGTAAGCTCATTGTCTTCAAACTGCACTTGTAGTTTTTCCTCCAGTTCTTCCTTTGAATTTACGCTCAGGTCATCGTCTTTTTGGCAAGAGAAACTACCCAACAGCAAAAAGCTAAGTAGTATAATCACAAGTTTGTTTTCCATAATTTTTATTTATTCTTTATAGACTTTCTGTTTAAAAAATAAGGGTTCGGGGCTTGGCGATGGGCGGGTAACCAACACTGCACTGTAGCACCGCACCAAAGATAATTAAAAGCAGAAATAAATTTATTGTGTGGCAAATTCCAACTTCAGTTATTGGGGTTTCATAGAGTGAGATTCCTCGCAACAGCCCTTTGGGCTGGCTCGGAATGACAGGCTTGTAGTTGTAATAAGGAGAGGGGAGAAAGAGGCGCGCAAAGCGCGCCTCTTTCTCCCCTCATTTTTAAATACGTGTTCTGTCATTCCGAGCGTTTCAGCGAGGAATCTCTTCTTATGAAGTAGTCAGATAATTTTACTGAAAATGCGGAAATGTAATTTCCTTTATGTTCCGAGCGGTTCCGCAATACTGCGGAACAAATGCCGCTCAGCCGCACGCGCTGAACATTAAGCCCAACTGGGGGATACTATGTTAGCAGCTGGGCTATTCTCTGGTCGCACTGCTGTCGGTTTATAACCATTCAAATAAGTCATAACCATCTTCAATTTCTTTTGCAAATTTTTCTTCTGGGGTAATACCAAAGTCGGCAAGTGGCAAAGGTAAATTATGTATCATTTTAAAATCTGTAAAATACTTATTGTCTAACCATGCCTTACCAAAACCAACTACTGCATTATAATAAAGCATTACTTGTTCGTGGTCAGAAAGCTGAGCCCGAAGTGTCCTTAGATATTCAAGTTTCTGCGGTTCTTTAATTAATTTGTTGTCTTGGTTTACAACAAACTTTACAGTTTGAAATAAATGTCTGTAGTAATGACCGAACCTATTTAAGTGTCCAACAAAAGGTCGGTAACTATCAGGAAGCATAGATTTCCCAAGTCCATTTATTTCAAGTTCGGGAAATTTTTGTTGTTTATTTACAGGCAATCTTAAATCTTTTATATTTTTTTGAATGTCTTGAAGTTTTGTATTTACTTTCTCAAAAAGTAATTGTTCAAATTGTTCGCCTGCCATTGCCTTATTGAGTTTATCAGAGTGAATACCCACACCTGCATAAAAGAAAATATAAGCAAGTCTTAATAAATCTTCGTCTGTATATTTTGTTTTAAGTTCTTGAGACTTTTGTAATTCATCATATTTTATTTTTGTAACGAAAAAGGCAAATCTAAATTCTCTATACATGAAAACGAATGCTTTTCGTTTCTCAATTTTTCGCTGGTCATAGCCGTCAATAGATATTTCCTCAACATTTGCTTTGTGTAAACTAAGTAATTCGTAAAACTTATTTTCAAACCTGTCAATTTTTGTGTCAGTGTCCTGCTTGTTGAATTGAGAAGTTTGAGCTTTATTCGCTTGAACCTGTATCCAAAACGCAAGAAAGGTAAGTAGTGCTGCAATTAGAGCGATTACCGGTCCTGCGATACCACCAATTGTGTCACCAATTTGACCTGTTGTAGTGTAATCTAAAATGCTTAGTTTTTCCCTTGTCAGTAAGTAAGGAAGTAAGCATAAAATTAAAAGTCCAATGATAGGAAAAGCCCAAAGTGCAAAGTCTGGCTTGTCGCCCGTCATTAGTTGTTTATAAAGCTCTCTGAGTTTTTTCATTTATTACTAATTAGTTATTGTAATTTGTTTAACTCTTGACATTGGAATAATGTCCGTAGTCTTTTGCTTCTCATGGAAAATGAATACATAATTTAATGTCTTGCCAATATAATAGTCCGTGCTGTCAGAGATAAGCATTTGGTCATTATCAAGTGTAATAGCTACACCATAAGTTGATTTATCTCTTTTGATTAAACCAGCTTGATATGAAGAATAATAAACTACGCCCATTGAAAAAACCATGAAATAAAGTGTAAGTAATACGAACCTCCGTTTATTAATACTTGACTGAAAATGATTGTGTTTTCGTTCAATTTCAACGAGTGTCATAGAGAAAATAATCAGGAAAACAAAGAAAGCAGCTATTATAAATATTGTAAATGCTTCAATCTTATGAAAAATGAAATGTGATATAGCACAGCCAAGAATTAAAACAACTCCAATAATAATTAAGCGTTTTAAATAAAGGAAATAAAGCCAAAGTCTTTTCCAATTATCCTCGTGTATAATTAATTCTTGTCTTTGTTTTTGTGCTCTGTCTGCTTCATTCTTATCAGTCAAGATGACATTTTGAATTAAGATATAAGCAAATAAGAAAATAACAACTACTAAAATGTCAAAAAATGATGTAATAATCTCCGAAAAATCAAGATATGAAACGATTGAAACACCAAAGGCTTGATAAAATGATATTAGTCGTGCCATACCCAAAAAGATAAGGAATGGACCTCCATAATTCAGGTATTCAGTTATCTTAAAGTCATTCTCTGGTCTGGTAGCTTCGTTTTCTGCCATTTTTGGTCGTTTGTTTATGTTCGGTTGGTCGTTAAGCCTTGCTACTAACGTTTGAAGGGTTTGCGATGGCGGGGATGATTAGCACTACAGTTTCTACGAAGCGACACAGTTCGGTCAAGCACAACAGTGTCAACGAAGCACGTCAACCCCGCTATTGCAAACCCCATGTTGGCAGCAGTAATATTTGTCGTCCGTTTAGTCATTTGTCGGTGGCGTAAGTTGTTGTAGTAGGTGATTGAAAACTTCGTCAGGTAACATACCTTGTCTATGTAGCGATTGATAATATCGTCTCATAATGTTCATTTGTTCTGTCATTGCCTCTTGCTGATACTCTTCAGTGTCCAAATAGAAAAGTCGCTTTGTAAAGTCCTTGCTAACTAAAGTCTTTTTCCTAATCTCCTCAATAACATCCTTAAAAAAGTCCGTCATAAATTCTTCGAGTGCAGAGAACTGTGCTCGTCTGATTACCAATTTCTCGTTGTCTGTAATTTCTGTATTTGGTTGTCCAGAAGTTGTAATTCTGTCAACTACTCTAAACCTGTCAACGATGTCAAACATTGCGTAAGTTGTCAAAGAGATTTCAGGAATGATGTCTGCTTCTTCGTCAATTACCAACTTGAATGCCTCAATGTCGCTATTAAAGGTGTCAAGGTGTTTTGCAATGACATTGTAAATGTCGTTAGGCATACCAAGAACCGCTTGCTCCTGATAAATCATTCTGTGCTTTTGATAACTGAAATACAGTTTAATTGTCCCAGTAAACACTTTATGGTATGCTTCTTTTTTCTTTTTGTTGTCAGTATAGTAAGTAAATAACTTCTCTGTCAAATAAGCAATTGTCGCTGCAACGCCCGCAATAACTGTCCAATAGTCAGATAAGAATTGTATAAAAGGATGTGTCGTCTCGTTGTCCATAGTTGCTTTAATTTATAGTGTCCGTCAGTTGTCGGCACGGTCGTCAAATTATTGCTGCCAACTTATATATAACCGAATCTTTATTTCGCTTATCCATACCCCGTTGGTTAGACTTGCGAAGGTTTTGTTGTTTTTTACTACTCCGGTTGAGCTTTTCAACCCACTCCTTTTCTCAACCCAAAATAAATCTTTCACCCCTTTCATAGAAGAAAATTAATCAATCCCTTGCTGTGTTTTAAGGCACAGGTAAAGGGTGTATGTTATAAATACCAAGGGGGGCAACATGGTATCGGGTAGCAATGATAAAACTTTTTTTTATAACTACAAATAGTAATGATGTGATTAGAAGATTTTTGACTTTGGAAAAGAGAATAGTTATTTCCATAAGTGAATTGCGGAATTTGTACAACGTATTTTTTTCTACCCCGTTCTGGTTACCGCTTTTGAGTTAACCAATTCAGCGTATGCGCAGGCCCATGTCAGGGGCGTAATTTTGTAGCAGTTCTTTGAAGTATTTTTTTCTGTTAAGGTAGTGCTCCAAAATATTTGGAGTATTCCCCAAAAGAATTGGAGTATTCCCTAAAAGAATTGTAGTGTTCCCCAAAACATTTGGAGTGTTCCACAAAACATTTGGAGTGTTCCCTAAAACATTTGGAGTGTTCCACAAATGATTTGGAGTGTTCCCTAAAACATTTGGAGTGTTCCCCAAAACATTTGGAGTGTTCCCCAAAACATTTGGAGTGTTCCCCAAAACATTTGGAGTATTCCCCAAAACATTTGGAGTATTCCCCAAAACACCGGTGCATACTGCCTGTAGCAGAAAAACATATTCAGATAGCATAAAACAAAATGTTAAACCCTTAAAAGAAATTAAAAATGTCAAAAGACGTATTGCCTAAAAATGATGCAGCATTTGATGCATTTCAGTTAAACCTGTTTGACAAAGCAACTACTAACCAGGCCATCTGGAACATACCTGCTACAGCGCTGGCCGTATTAATGGTGGTAAAAACGCCCTGGGATGCGGCATGGCTGATAGCCAAATCAAAAAGCAACCGCACCGCAACACAGGTAAGCACCAAAAATGTTGCCCGCAGAAATTACGAAAAGAAGTTGCGTCCCTTTATCCAGAGCTGGATATACCGCAACGATAGCATGGACGATAACGCCATTGTAGAATGCGGACTTAAGCCACGCGATAAAACGCGTACACCGGTTTCGGTGCCCGTTACGGTACCCGTTATAACTATGGAGTATGCAACAGGCAATGTATTGGTCATTCGCTTTTTAAGTGTTGACCCCGATACGGCTGCGCTGCGCAAGGCAAAGCCTAAAGGGGTAAGCCGCATACAGCTGAGTTATGTAATAGGTGTGCAGCCTGCATCGCCCGATGCCTGTCCTAATACAGTGGAAGGCAGCCGCACCCCTGTGCGTGTAAACATTGACACCTCTGTGCGCGGACAAATGGTATGGTATTATGCCCGCTGGGTAAATACCCGCAATCAGCCGGGTCCATGGACTGACCTGGATTCGTTTGTGTTTTAGTTTTCGTCATCCGATAGCTATCGGATGCGAGCGTAGCGAAGCAATCTCATGATTAAATTACTGAATATAATTATGAGCTTGCATTGCGGGTGAGGTCCTTACGGCTTTGTCTTCGCCTTAAACTCGCCCTCGGTTATATCTTCATCATTCATGAAGTAAAACACACCGCCCCAGTTGTGCACCACTTTTACGTAGGTGGTTTTGTAATTACTTTTGATAATGGTAATGGTGGTGGTTTTCTTTTTGCCGTCATCCACTGTTTCTTCGGTGCGTGAATCGGGCAGGGGAGTGTAGTAGTCCTCTTTTGTTTTTTTCTTGGCTTCAACACCGGCATAATTCTGCTGACGTATTTTTTCTTCTTCCTGCGCACGGGCTATAGCGGCTTTCTTGCGCTCTTCTTCAACAGCTCTTGCGGCTTCCAGTCGCTTTTCTTCTGCTTCCGCAGCTTTGGCCAGAATTTCTTTTTTGCGTGCTTCCTGCTCGGCACGGGCAATTTCAATCTGGCGTAATTCTTCAGCTTTGCGCGCTTCTTCAGCTTTACGCTGCTCTTCGGCTGCTTTTGCTGCGGCTGCTTTTTTAGCTTCCTGCTCGGCCTGAGCAGCGGCTATGCGTTTGGCTTCTTCTTCGGCAGCCGCTTTGGCAGCGGCTTTGCGCGCATCCTCTGCGGCTTTGGCTTCGGCCTGTCGCTTGGCTTCTTCCTCGGCACGTACTTTTTCAGCGGCCTTGCGTGCCTCTTCAGCAGCCTTTGCATCGGCTGCTTTGCGTGCTTCTTCTTCCAGTCGCGCTTTTTCAGCGGCTTTGCGTGCTTCTTCCGCAACTCTTGCTTCTTCGGCTAAACGTTTTTCTTCGGCTGCTTTGGCTTCAGCCATAATTCGTTTTTCTTCGGCCAGTTTGGCTGCTGCGGCTTTGCGCTCTTCTTCGGCTTTGGCTTCGGCTGCTTTGCGTGTTTCTTCGGCCAGTTTGGCATCGGCCAGTCTGCGTTCTTCTTCTGCTTTGGCTTCGGCCAGTTTGCGTTTTTCTTCTTCGGCTTTTGCCTCAGCAAATTTGCGTTTTTCTTCTTCCAGTGCCGCTGCTGCTAAGCGTTTCTTTTCGTCTTCTGCGGCCTGCTCGGCTGCTTTAGCTTCTGCAAATTTGCGTTTCTCTTCTTCCTGCGCGGCAAGGGCTGCGCGTTTTGCTTCTTCTTCGGCTGCTTTGGCGGCAGCTTTTACTTCGGCCTGGCGCTTTGCTTCTTCGGCAGCAGCAGCAGCCTCAGCCGCTTTTTTAGCCTCGGCTTCGGCCTTGGCCTGTGCCGATTGTTGTGCCTGCGCCTGAGCAAGGGCAACCTGCTCTTCCTTTGCTTTTTCCTCTAATTGTTTTTCTACTTCTTTTATCTGCGAAAGAATGGACTTGGTGTAATCCGTATCGTAACCAAACCCGTCCAGTTCTTCCATGTAGCGATACATGGCAACCGGCTGATTGAAAATAACAATGTTTACTCCGTCATACTGCTTGAAAATTTCTACAAAAAATTCAACCGGATCAAAACCTTCATCAATTAAATCCTGGGGAGCGCGGGTATCCAACGCAATCTTTTTTACAATGTATCCCGGCTTTGAAAAAGTGAGTACATAATCAGCATTAAACTCAAGGTCAAGCGCAAACTTAGAGCCTTTAATAGGTAGTGTTTGTACAACAGCTCCGTTTTTGGCAACAGTTATAGTAGCCCCTTCAGAGTTACCGTCATCTATCTTGAATTTTCCCTGCACATCTAAGGTTTGTGCAAACGAAACGGCACACAATAAAACCGTTGCAAACAGCAGCAGCGTGTGCTTATAAGTGTTTTTCAATGAATATATCTTTGCTATTTCTGTGCCGAAAATACGTATTGAAACGGATTAGTTCAAAATTGAAGGAATTATTAATTCAGATATTAACTCATTTAATGAACAATTCCCTTTATCTTTGAATAGCTTTAAGTAAGAATTATGATGCTGAAAAATAGTTTTTTCTGCTGCTGTTTCTCCTTGTTGTCAGCAGTTTCTTTTGCGCAGAATATAAGCATGGAAGAAACGCTGGCCTATATCAACGGAAAGCTTGCAGGCAAGTATGAGCTGGATGTTAAGAAAGGTTTACTCCTGCTTACTTCTTACAAAGAGAACATGAAGATGATGGACGAAACCATCCTCATCACCGACCTGAAACCCGAGGTTATTTATTCAGAAGAAGAAAAGGCAATCATCATAAAATGCACAGACGGAGATAAATGCATCGAGCGAAAAGAATATTTAGTTGAAAAAAAGAATTACTTTTCGCGGTTGAAAATTGTAACCCCCGAAGATGAAAAGTCAGTAAAAGGTCTGGAAAAAGCTTTTCTTCATCTGCTCAGGTTGGTACAGGAACCCAAATACAAGAGCTCAGAATCGTTTGAATAATGTTTTAATAAATCATAAACCATAATCATGAAACATCTCTTACTTCTTACCTTCTTACTTTCTAACCTTCTTACTTCCTACTCGCAGGATATTGACGGCATGTTCAATCAGGGCGAGCAGAAAAAGATGGCCGGTGAATTTCATACCGCTATCGGATTTTACACCAAAGTATTAAACAGCAAGCCCGACCATTTGAATGCGCTGCTGCAACGCGCGTTTTGCCAGAGTGCCGAAAAAAACTATCAGGGTGCCATTGATGATTATACCAAAGTTATTGCAGCACATCCCGAACATATCTGGGCCTATATCAGCCGCGGAAGCGCCTACAACAAACTTAAAAAGTTTGACCTTGCCATGCCCGATTTTGATAAAGCACTTTCATTAAACCCTGATAATACCGAAGCGGGTGAAGCTCTTAATAACAGAGGCTGGGCAAAAGAAGGTTTGAACGATCATGATGGTGCCTGCAAAGACTGGAACGAATCAAAAAAGAAAGGAAACGAAGAAGCTAAAATCATTCTTAAAAACACCCATTGCAAATAATGGAACGATGTTTGCCATCGCTAACCGAACAATAAATTAACACCCACAATTAAAATGAAAAAACTACTCTTACTCAGTCTGCTTATTCCTTTTGCATTTGCCTTTACACCTTCACCAAACGAATCTGAATTTCAGGACATGGAATGGAATGAGTGTCTTACCAAATATGCCTCAGCATGGGGCGAAGATTGCCTGAAATGCCAGTTTAAAAAAGATACCTACAAAGTAAAACTGAAAAATACCTGCACCGATGCACTGGATGTGGTAGTTTGCGTTCAGGAAGAAGACAAAACCTGGAAATACTTTGCCTTCAACGGTGTTACGCCCCGCGATTCGGTTATCGGCTATGCCTGCAAAGGAACCGGTAAATACCTGAAGTTTGTGAGAAAAGCCGGAAACAAAGAAATTATTCTGCCCACCGCAGATCAGGTAAATGCTCAATATAAAGAGTAAGAGATATTTATCAGCCTGTTATTCAATCGGAAGCCCCGCAGAAGATGCGGGGCTTTTTTTATGTACAGGCATATTATTAATCTGTTAATTGTCAGCGCTTTAAAATTTTAACATTTTTGTATAGAGTATTTGTTTAACTCTATACATTTGTCCCCGATTTTAAAAACCCAATAAACAAAAAAATGAAAAAATTATTTTACATTCCTGCTGTATTAGCGTTTGCAGTATTTGCTGCTTGCGGACCATCTGCTGCTGAAAAAGAAGCAAAACGTGTAGCTGACTCTACAAAAGTAGCTGACTCTTTAGCTGCTGTTCAGGCTGCTGAAGCTGCAAAAGCACAAGCTGCTGCTGATTCAATCGCTGCTGTTGAAGCTGCTGCAAAAGCGCAAGCTGCTGCTGATTCAATTGCTGCTGCTGAAGCTGCAAAACCAGCAAAGAAAAAATAATCACTTAAATGTGTTTGTTTGAAAGGGAACCCAAAAGGTTCCCTTTCTTTTTTTTACGTCATTGCGAGCGTAGCGAAGCAATCTCCTTAATAAGATTCAGTAATAAGATAAAGAGATTGCTTCATCCCGCAGGAAACGGGCTTCGCAATGACGTTACCTCACCACCGTATTGTGGCTGCCGTTATACCCAAACATATTCCATCCGCTGAATTTACTGTCGCCTGTATTGATGGAAACTGTTTTTCCGTCTTCTGTTCCTGAATAAATCCAGCCTTTGTGGATGGTAGCAGGTGTTTCTAATTGACTGTTGGTTTCCCACACGTTCAGTTGTTTTCCGTTGGCTGGTTCAAAGGCTAATACTTTTCCTGATAATGTAGACACCACTATTTTACCTCCGGCAACAACAGGCATGGTAGCTGATGGTTTTTCTGTTGCTGTTTTTTCGTTTGGTATCAAAGCCGACCAAGCCACAGAGCCATCATCGGGATTGGAGCAAATGATTTTATTGCCCATTACGTTGTAGTTTTTGCCTTTGTAATGCAGTATGCGTGTGCCGCAAAAATTCATTTGCTCGTTGGCCGATAGCTTGTAAAGGTCATCTACAAAAAGGGGCGAACTGAGCGCACTTATTTTTTTCACAGGTTTTAATCCGTTGGCTGAATAAACGGCTACGGTTTCGTTACCTGCATTTTTTACGCTTATAAAAACTTTGTCGTTTACAATGGTTGGTGGTGACATGGCTGCATCGTTTATATTGCCCAGCATAGTACCGTTGTTTTTATCAAACTCATACAGTGAGCCCGAAAGACAGGTAAGGTAAACATTGTTGCCTTCAACAACAGGTGAAGAAAGCACTTCGGAATCCAACCAATTTTGCCAGAGTATTTTCCCGCTTTTTAAATCAAAGCAGGCAATAACGTTTTTCAGTTGTTTAACATCGCCCTTGCCGGTGCGCGAAAGTCTGTAAACACCTGTGCCCAGCTCGTTGGGATAAACGGCATATACCTTTCCGTTTGAAATAGCAGGCATGGAATATAAATCAGGTCCCAGCCATTTGCTCCACAGCATTTTTCCGGTGTAGGCTTCCAGCGCGTAAAGCGTGCAGGATTGTGTGTTAATCAGCAGAACACTGTCTTCCACCACAGCGCTTGAAGGACCGCTTTCGGCAAACTCGCTGCCCCAGTTGTATTTTCCGGTGGCTTCATCAAAACTGAAAAAATTGCGTGAATAATAGCCGCCATGCGAAAGCAGCATTCCGTCATAAGCAGCAGGAGTGGGAGTGGGCGAATCCATTCCGTAATTAATGTTAAAGCCCTGTGCTGTCTTTTCAATGGTGCCATTAAAAGCAATCGGGTTTACTTTTGTGCTCATAAATTCAGTGATAAAACCATTCTTATCACGCTTGGCAGTTTTATAAAACTCTTCAATCTTTTGTGAGCCCATATAACCGTATTCAATCTCAATGGTGCGGTAGCCTTCTTTTTGAACCAGGTCAAGCAAATCAACATCGCGCTCGTATTTAAAACTAAGCAGATATTTATTACCTTTAGGAACCAGCATGGTGACAGTGCCATTATCATCCGAAACACCGTGGTAAACTTTACTACCCTCTTTTTCATTGATAAACACAGGTTCATTTGCAAGAGGATTTTTATCAAGATCCATAATCAGCATTTTTATTAAAACCCTTGAATTGCTTGGTTCTGCTTCGGCTCCCAGTTGCTGGGTAATGGTGTCGCCATTAACCGTTTCATTCAGCGGGGTGGTTGGAGTGTAAATAAACTTTTTAGTCATACCCAGATTAGGTTTGTTGGGTATGCTTATCTGACGGTAGTTTTGCTCCGTATCTACATTTATTTCGTAGTCGTTATTAATAAGCACAAGAAAACGGGCTTCACCGGTGATATCGGTTTTGGAACTGTACAGCTTATTTGTTTTGCGACACAGCATACTTACTGCAAGATTATTTACAGGCCGTTCATTTTTATCCGATACCACCACTTTTATCAATGCCTCCGTAGCAGTTGGTGTTTGACTGCGCGAAAGGGTTTGCACAATGTTTTCGGGGTTTTGCGCTGCTGCCTGAATGCAGAATAACAGAAGCAGCGGAAGAATGATGCGGTTCATGGTTTCAAAAATTAAAGGTTAATAATTGAAGTGTTTGTACTTCAATAACGCAGCAATTTCAAATATATTACAATTTGCCGGAAAATTTATTGAAGCAGCTGCTTCAGCTTTGTAATGGCCTGCTGATTTTCGGGCAGCTTAACCGATTCGCGGATGCGGATTTTTTCTTTGGAGGTAAGGTGCCAGCTCATGGAGATATTGCTCACATCGTGACTTTTCAGTTGCAGGTCAATTACATCAATAGGGGCGTCAAACCAGGAACCTGCATACTGTATAAGCTGGTCGTGATTAAAGTCCTGCATATTAAACATGTTGGCATAAATGTTTCCTACGGGATTGGAAATAATATTCATCAACGAATTGTTTGATTTATTTTCCATTGTTATTTTCCGGTAGGTGTCGCGGGTTTGAATAATGATAACACCGCTGGTGTTGGTGCTTATCCAGTTGCGGAAGGTGTAGAGGTATTTAATGGCAATGCTCATTCCGTAGTTATCACGGAAGCCGGCATCCATAATCTCAATGGCGGGTTCGCTTGGCAGGGTAACTACAGGAGCAATGTAAGGGAAGGTGCAGTTCATGCGCAGAGCGCTGCTGAACCAGAGGCTGTCGGCACCCTGCTGTTCAAAAAAGCGTCTGAATTCAATACCGTCAGGCAGTGAGGGATTTGAAACAGAACTTTCCGTTTCTTTTGAACACATATAAGAAGCCGGTTGCGATGAAATGTAAAGCAATCGCCCGTCATTAATAATAGTAGGAGTGAGGAACATCATCGGAATGATGGCATCCTTTTCATACGGTGCATAATCCCTGATGCGTTTGTTCATCAGGTTGCCGGTGTTTTCGTGCAGTTGTTTTTCAAAGGCATAGCCACGGTCTTTGGTGTAAACCTTGTTGCCGTCACTAAATGTCTGAAAGCGGATAAACATATCATTCACCATGTAGCTGAAGGCAATCGGGTTCAACACATCGCGGCAAATATTTTCATAATACTCCTTGCTGTAGATATTAATAGCGCTGTCGGTTTGCTGGCGCAGCATCAGTTCGCGCAGGTAGGCAGAGCCCAGCATTCCGCCCGATGAGCCCACCATCAGTTGTGTATGTTTCAGCAGCTCGCCCTGCATCAGGCTGTCGATATGCTGCATGGAATAAAAGGTCCAGGCCGATGCACGTTGTCCGCCACCGCTGCAGCTGAGGATAATCAGCTTCGGCTTTTTGATGGTATTTTTATCTTTTGAAATTACCGTGTTTTTCTTTCGCCACTTATCCAATATAGAAACAGTGTGTGTAAAATCGCTTTCGTAGTTTTCTTTATTGTTATTGAATTCTTCCAGGCGCTGGTATGAAAAAGCAGCCTTGCCGCTTTTGTAGTTCAGTCCGTAGGCTTTATTCTCGTGGTTGAAAAAATCGTTGCCCGACAGAAAGTTGATAAGCAACAGCAGGGCAATAAAAAATGTAACAGCCCATTTGCGCAGCCAGGCCTGTATGGCGCTGGCAACCATCAGCAGCATGGTAAGAATTAGAAAAATACTCGCACCTGCCGGAACCTGAAAAACAGGATATTCTCTGAATGCCCCGATGATAAAGAAGGAAACCAATGCAATGACCACAAACAAAATTCCGGTAAGATGGTTTTGCCTGAAAACATCGCGCAGCATGGCGCGGTCGTAGTGGTCGGTTTCCCTTGCAAGGGCAAGTTTAAACGGATTTACCAGATAGGTTTCAACGGTCCACTCATCGGGTTCAATTCTTTTCTGATTGTGTTCGCGCCATGCCTGATTTTTTTTCAGCATGATGCGGATAGGTTTTGCGATTTTTGTTTTTGCTTTAACATCGCCTTTGTCGTCAACCGAAATGCCGAAAAGATGAGAGATGTCTTTATTTGCTGTAAAGAAATAGCTGAGCGAGGTTAGTATAAAAAGTGTTACGCCTACAACAAAGCCAAGCGCATTGAGAAAAATCTCTTTGCCGCTGAGCATTTCATTCTCATACTCAAAGGCTACAATCTGCCAGAGGTAAATGATGATGAATACCAGAGGCACAAATGAATTGTTTACACAATACTTATAGAAGGGGCGCGAAAGCGTAGCCAGAAAATGGAAGCGGTATGAATTGGCAATATAGCTGGCCAGATGATAAGCCATAATAAAGCCACCGCACGAAAAACCAAGAATAAAATACGACCAGTAATCAACCTTTCCCAGATACTCGGGGTCGAGGAGAAGATAGGGAACACCATACTTTACACCAATCCAGCGGCAAACAAAGCCAACAAGCAAAACCCAGAACAGCAGCAGCAGCTGATTATTGCGCAAATGCAGCAACAACAACTGAAGAGGAAAGAAATAGTAAACCCGCCTGAACGTTTGATTTTTGGTGAAGGGGAGGGTCATCGGCTTTTTATAATGCGCGTATTATACTGTAAGGCAGTTCATTTTGTTTGCTTTTTGCCCATAAAGTTTTGCATTAATAAATAATTTGTATCATTGCAGCGCAATACTCATTCTTCTTATTGCATTTCCGGTTCAACCTTTTCTTCTTGAAATTTTAATCAAAAACTATTGAACGCAAATAGTGCAGCTATTACAGCAGGCATTAACCCTTCTCTCTGAAAAACAGAACTTATTTCTTTATCATAACCCAATTCAACCAATTTTATATTTTACATGAGCAGTCAAAATGAACTGAGCAACATGCTCGTATCTGAGCTTAAAGCCTTGGCTAAGACCCTTGGCATTCCTGATTACGATGCATTGCGCAAACAAGACCTTATTGCAAAAATCCGCGAAACCCGTGGCGAAGCCCCTGCTCCTGTTAAGGAGAAACCGGCTAAACCTGCCTTTGAGGAACTGGTTACCGATGATTATGTAGAGCCCGTTATTGATGAGCCCGTTGCTCCCGTTATTGACGAAACTACAGGTGCAGATGATGCAGACGATGATGATGACGATTCGGATGATGAGGGAGACGATGACACAGACCATGCAGAAACACCTGCTGAAGTTGCAGCACCTGCTGCTACACCTGCTGCCCCCGCAGCACCAAAACAGGAAGTGCCTCAGCAGAGACAACCGCAGCATCAGCACCAAAATCAAAACCAAAACAGACAGCATAACAACCCTAATCAGCAACAGGGCAACAGTAATCAACAAGGAAACGGAAATCAGGGTGGAAATAACAACCCTAACAACGGAAACCAGATACCCAACGGTAACCAAAGCGGAACCACCAATCCTAACTCCGATCGCAAAGAGAACTATTACAATTTTGACGGCCTGATTAATACCGAAGGTGTTCTGGAAGCCATGCCCGATGGTTACGGATTTCTGCGCTCATCTGACTACAACTACCTTTCTTCGCCTGACGATGTATATGTTTCGCAATCGCAGATAAAACTGTTCGGACTGAAAACGGGCGATACCGTTGAAGGCAGCGTTCGTCCTCCGCGCGAAGGCGAAAAATATTTCCCGCTTATTAAAGTAGATAAAATCAATGGCCGCGACCCTTCTTTTGTGCGCGACCGCGTTCCGTTTGACTTTTTAACGCCTCTTTTTCCTGATGAGAAATTTAAACTCACCGGACACAAGCAGGATAATCTTTCTACCCGCATTGTTGACTTGTTTACTCCGCTGGGTAAAGGTCAGCGTGCCCTGATTGTGGCACAACCCAAAACCGGTAAAACGGTGTTGCTGAAAGATATTGCCAACGCCATTGCAGCCAATCACCCCGAGGTATATTTGATTATTCTGCTGATTGATGAACGTCCGGAGGAGGTTACCGATATGGCGCGCAGTGTAAATGCCGAAGTTATTGCTTCTACATTTGACGAGCCTGCCGACCGCCACGTAAAAATTGCCAACATCGTTTTGGAAAAAGCCAAACGTATGGTGGAGTGCGGACACGATGTGGTTATTCTTTTAGATTCCATTACCCGTCTGGCACGTGCTTATAACACGGTACAACCTGCATCGGGTAAAATACTTTCGGGTGGTGTGGATGCCAATGCACTGCACAAGCCTAAACGCTTTTTCGGGGCAGCCCGTAAGATTGAAAACGGTGGCTCGCTTACCATTCTTGCAACGGCACTGACCGAAACCGGTTCTAAAATGGACGAGGTTATTTTTGAAGAGTTTAAAGGAACCGGTAACAGCGAGATGCAGCTGGAGCGCAAACTCAGCAACAAGCGTATGTTCCCTGCTATTGATATTGTGGCTTCTTCTACCAGACGCGATGATTTGTTGGTGGAGAAAGATCAATTGCAACGCATCTGGATATTGCGTAACCACCTTGCGGATATGACACCGCTGGAGGCTATGGAATTCCTGCGCGACCGGATTAAGAACACACAGACCAACGAGGAGTTTTTGATTTCTATGAACAGCTAATTTGATAGAACGCGGATTATTATGATGTTTAAGATTTAGTAAGATCTGCGTGTATCATAAAAATCATAATAATCTGCGTTCCGTCACAACATGGCAAAAAGCAAACTCACTGTAGTTAAAGACGAAAAACCTTTCCCGCTGTGGGCTAAGCTTATTCTTGCTGCTTTGTTTATTGCCTATGCCTTGGTGTTTATGGCCAGGCAGATTAACTTTGTTACTGCCGATTTGGGCCGCCACATTACCAACGGAAAAGTAACCGTTGAAACGGGCAAGATAATTTCCACCAATTTCTATTCGTATACCGAGCCTGATTTTCAGGCTATCAATCACCACTGGGGCTCGGGGGTGGTGTTTTATCTGGTGCATAAGGCCTTTGGTTTTGAAGGGCTGAGTGTGTTTTATGTGTTTACCGTTGTAGGTGCTGCATTGCTGTTTAGTCTGGCTGCACTGCGCTTTGCCGATGCACGGCTTGTTTTTTTTATGGCTGTGCTTGCTGCCCCGCTGCTGGCTTACCGCACCGAGGTAAGGCCCGAGGGTATCAGCTTATTGTTTGCAGGCGTTTTCTTTTATGTGCTGGTGCTTTTTCGTGAGCATAAACTCAGCTATTTATCTACGTTCATCCTGCTTGGTATCACGCAGCTGCTGTGGGTAAACAGCCATATCTTTTTCTTTATGGGCTTTATGCTTACGGGCTTTTTTATGGTGGAGGAACTGATTGTCCGCAAGAACAAAGCGCAACTGAAGCACTATGTTATACTGCTGGGTGTGTTGCTTGTTGCATCGCTGCTCAATCCGTTTTTCATCAGCGGCTTGCTGGCACCGCTCACTATTTTTAAGGAGTATGGTTATATGATTGCCGAAAATCAGAGCGTGCTGTTTATGCAGGAGCGTATGCCTAACATGGTGTTCACGCATTTTGAGATTACAGGCTTTGTGCTGCTTATGCTGTTTGCCCTGCTTATTATTCAGAAAAAGCTGAAACAGGTGTTGGTGCTGCTGCTGCCGCTTGTTGCCTTTGGTTTGCTGGGTTTTATGGCGGTGCGCGGTATTCCGCTGTTTGCGCTGGCTGCTATACCTGCCGGGGCTTTTTTAGTGCAGTACCTTGTTGAGAAATATGCCGCAGGCGGCAGGAAAATTATTTTCACGGGGCTTAGTATTGTTGCCGGGCTTATTGTGCTTACCGGCTTCCAGAGCGGGTATGCTACCGACAAAAAGAACAAACGCCCCCGTGCCGAATACAAAGAGCCTTCGTATTTCGCGCCTATTAAATATACCACCGGTACGGGGCTTTTCGCGGATATGAATCTTTCTGCCGAATTTTTTAAGCAGAACAATATTAAAGGTCCTGTTTTTAATAACTACGATATTGGCGGCTACCTTATTTATCATCTTTATCCCAAGGAGCGAGTGTTTGTAGATAACCGCCCCGAGGCCTACAGCGTTGACTTTTTCAAGAAGACCTATGTTCCCATGCAGGAGAAGCTGGAGCAATTCCGCGCGGTGGAGCAGCAGTATAATTTCAACTGCATCTGGTTTTACCGCCACGATAATACGCCTTGGGCGCAGCCTTTTTTATTGCAGCTGATTGAGCAGCCCGATTATGCTCCCGTGTTTGTTGACGGCTTTACCATTATGTTTTTGAAGCGCAATGAGCAGAATGCCGAGCTGATTAAGAAGTATGAGTTGCCGAAGAGTATGTTTCGTTCAGTTCCGGGTTAGGTTTTCAATCAGAAACGAAGCTTTTTTTACCACATAGACACATAGTTCACAATAGGAAACACATAGAAGAAAACTATGTGTAATTCTATGTTTCCTGATGTGTCTATGTGGTTCAAAGCCTCGGGTGAATATCAGCGCGGTATCAAACTCTCCGGCATCGACATCATAACAACTCCCGCAATTACCACCACCGCACCGGCAAGGCGCAGCAGCGTTATAGGCTCGTTGAACCAGAATACCGATACTAAGTAAAGCCCCACAATGGTAAGCGCAAAAAATACGGTGCTGGCTACCTGCAGCGACACAAAGCGCAGCGACTCGGTAAACAGTACCGAGTTTACTAACCCGAATACCAGACCTACTGCCAGCCAGCTCCATTTTTTTACGGGCACCAGTTCATTCAGTGCCGAGTATTTAAAGCCGATGTTGGTAAGTACGTTGGCTATGATAGCGCCTGTGAGGAGGAGGGTTTCTTTCATGGGGAGGTGTTTTGCTCAAATATACAATTTCCCGTTTCTAAATAACAACACGTATTTGCATATTATTTAGCTTTTATTTTCAGGAAAAAGAGGTTTTTAGCAGGTGTGAAGCTACTTCAACTCCACTCCTTCAAAATACTCCCTTTGTTTCTTAGCCTTGCGGGGCATCAGCAGCATAATCAGGTTTGAGAGCGTGTAGGCAATAGGGGAGAGCACCAGTAAACCGATGGGCAGATACCATGCAAAGATCTTAGTCCGCACCCTGCGTTTGGGGTCGCCCGGGCCTCCTTTGGCCGAGATAAATTGTGCCCACTTGCGGAAAATAAATTTGGCGCGAAGTTCAAGATTTACCAGCGTTTTAACCAACGATACTCCGCCCTGTGCCACTAATTTTTCTTGTAAACGCTGAAACTCATTTTTGTTCAGCGCTTCCAAAATAGTGGTTCCAAAACGCGATGCTTCCGTTATTTCTTTTTCAGAAATACCCGATGGCGGTAAAATGCCGAAAAAGTTTTCTTTTTTGTTGTAGAATAGCCAGCCCACAATGGTAGCCACGCTTACTAAGTTAGGTGCACGGTCAATCAGCGCAATGTTGCCCGTTAATTTTGCGCCTGCGTTTTTCAGCATCAGTTTCACGCTTTCCTGTGCGTTGAGCCACATGTTGCGCGATGCGCTGACGGTAATTACATTTTTGCCATTCAGCAATTGCGCGGCTTCTTTGCTTTTTAAAAAACCGGTAAGCGGCTGCGAAGGCGACAGAAACCAAACCTGACAACCCAGAATAATTAAATCAAACTGTTCGGCAGTGTTCACCTTCATCGGCTGCATCTCAATCGGCTTTTCCAAAACCGATTCAGGAAAGGCATCAAAAAATTCTTTGCTTGTCCACGGAAAGGGGAAAGGTTTTGCCGGCTTCAGTTCTTCGTAGGTAATGGAAACCGCGGGGTCGGCTTTCAGCGGAGTAAGAATTGAATCCAAAACCTGTGTAAGCTGACCGGTTTGGGAATAATGAATAACAAGAACCTTTTTCATTGCGGCAAATGTAAAGGTTCTACCTTTTCAAAAGGTAGAACCTTTCTTTCAATTCGGCTTCTCCCAAAAATCATAATAGTTAAACCACTGTAGCGGATATTTCCGCACCAACCGCTCCATTGAACTTACATATTCTTTCAGCAACTCATCATACCCGTTGGTGCAAACGCTGGGCTTGGTTGCCGACAAGGCATAATGTCTTTTGCTTGCTTTAAAGGCATAAACAAATGAATACGGCACTTTAAAATAAGCCGCAAGATGAAATGGGCCGTAGGGAAACAGCGCCTCTTCGCCCAGAAAACTGGCAGTAACGGTTTTGCTGCCCTGCACAAAGCGGTCGCCATGCAGGCAAATAAGCTCGTTATCGCTCAGGCGTTTTTTAATTTCAAAAATATGGCTCAGGTCGTTGGGCTTTATCACAATAATATTAACGCTGCGTTTGCCCGTTACGCTTTCTAAGGTCTTTTTTATCTTCTCGTGTTCCTCGTCAAACATCACAATATTGATGGGCATGCTCAGCCGCTTGAAAAGATAGCCCGCCACTTCCCAGTTGCCGATGTGCGAGCTGATAAGAATGCCGCCCTTGCCGCCTTTGCCTATTTCAACAATGTTTTCTTCGCCATTAAAATCATACGTGAATTTATTGCTGAAGCCGGCCATTACACAAACTTTATCAATAATGGTTTGCCCGAAAACATAATAGTTGCGGTAAACATTAATTGCAGATTTTACAGGGCTGTAGCCCAGTTTGCGGAAATATTTATAAATGTAAGGTGTTGCTTTTGGCGTAAAGAAAACAAAGTAAAGCGCCACAAACCGCAACAGCGAATAGGCAGGCGTTACACCAAAGTTTTTAAGAAGAAAAATAAAAATGCTGTAGCCGAGAACGTTGCCGCGGGTTTTACCGTCCCAAGCCATTGTTGTTAAGCAGGCTGATTAACGCGTTGAATAATGTAGTCGTAAAAATCCTGAAAGGTTTTGATGTTCACGAAATCCTCTCCTTTTGCTTTAAAACCAAAGTTGTTTTCAATCACTACTACTAAATCAACAAAGTCTAAACTGTCTAAATCCAGCGTTTCTTTCAGGCTCGCTTCGGGTGTTATTAAGCTCGGGTCTGCTTCAAATTCATCTACTAAAAAGCCGTTTATTTTTTCAATGATTTCCTGGTTGCTCATATCTTCTTCTTACTTTATTTTCTTTACTATCAGTGATGAATTTGTACCGCCAAACCCAAACGAGTTCGACAAAAATACGTCAATATTCTTTTCAATTGTTTTAGAAACAATATTCAGTTTTGCTGAATCTTCATCCGGTGTTTCAAAATTGATGTTGGGTGCTACAAATGAATTCTGCATCATCAGCAATGAATACACAATTTCGCTAGCTCCCGCCATCCAGCACTCGTGTCCTGTCATTGATTTGGTAGAAGTAACGGGACATTTAGCATCACCAAATACTTCGTGAATAGCGCGTGCCTCAAACGCATCACCGATAGGAGTGGAGGTAGCGTGCGCATTGATGTAATCCACATCTTTCACAGAAATACCTGCATCCTTTAGCGACATTTTCAGAGAACGAGCAGAACCTTCAACGCTGGGCTGAGAAATATGTCCGCCATTGCTGGAAAAACCATAACCGATTACTTCGCCCAAAATAGGAGCACCGCGATTTACAGCATTCTCATAACTTTCTAAAATAACTGTTGCTGCTCCACCGCTGGGAACCAATCCGTCACGGTTTTTATCAAAGGGGCGCGATGCTTTAGTAGGCTCATTTTCACGAACTGAGAAAGCACTGATGCCGTCAAAAGCTCCCATGCTGTAGGGGTTTACTTCCTGTCCACCACCGCAGATAACAGTTTCCTGCATTCCGTGTTTGATTAGAAAATAACCCATACCAATCGAGTGCGAGCCGCTGGCGCAGGCACCACTCACAGTAAAGTTGATTCCTTTCAGCCTGAAAATAGTAGAAAGGTTCATGGTGATGGTGGAGTTCATACTCTGAAAAATAGAGCCTGAACCCATGAGTGTTGTGTCTTTTTTCTGGCGCATCACATCAACGCCTTCTATTACTGCACGGGCGGTGCTGTCGTTGCCGTAAAGAATTCCTACAATGTTATTATCTAAAAAGGCATCGTCAATCTTTGCCATTTTCAGTGCTTCATCCGTAGCCAGAAAAGCATACTCTGCTTCTTCGGGCATGGAGTTGCGGAAGCGTCTGTGCAGTTTGTCTTTCAGGTTCGGGACAGGCAAAATACCTGTCAGCGCAGAGCGGAAGCCCATTTCTTTGCGAATGGCTTCAAATCCAATTCCCGATTTTCCTTTGAAAAGCGAATCGCGCACCTCATCCACATTCTGCCCGATGCAACTGTAAACTCCGATACCTGTTATTACTACTCTGTTCATCTATGTATAAAGTCCTCCGTTTACATGCAACACTTCTCCTGTAATATAAGATGCTTTTGGTGAAGCCAGAAATGCCACTGCTTCTGCCACTTCTTCCGGTGTTCCGAAACGTTGCGCAGGAATAATTTGTTTATAATCTTTTTCGTCAAAACCTTCTGTCATATCGGTCTTTATAAAGCCGGGAGCAACCGCATTTACGGTGATGTTTCTTCTTCCAAGTTCTTGTGCCAATGCTTTTGTTGCGCCAATAACACCTGCTTTTGCAGCCGAGTAATTAGTCTGACCGGGCAGGCCTTTAACACCTGAAAGTGACACTACATTTACAACACGACCATAGCGTTTAGCAACCATGCCTTTAATTACAGTGCGGGTTACAAAAAAGAAACTGTCGAGATTTGTTTTTATAACGCTGTCCCATTCTTCATCTTTCATAAAAGGCAGCAGTTGGTCTTTGCGGATGCCTGCGTTGTTAATCAGAACTTCCACATTTTTCTCTTTATTCTCATCCACCCATTTACCCAGTACCGCTTCAATATCTTCGCGCTTTGAAACATCAAATTTCAAAAGCTCTCCTGTAGTTCCTTTTTCTGTAACAGCCTGCAAGGTTTGCTTTGCAGCTTCTTCGTTGCTTTGGAAATTGATAATGATGTGATAACCTTGCTCAGCCAATTTCAGGCAAATAGCTTTGCCAATACCTCTTGAACCGCCCGTTACCAATGCACATTTCATAGTTTAGAATTTGTAGAAAACACCTGTATCAATGGCAGGATAAACATTTGTTTTAGTTTCAGGAACAGGACCTCCGCCACCACCGCTAACATCTGTTATCGGGAAAGAAACCCCTGCACCAACATTAATTCCAATATGTTTTCCGATAATATAATCGGCACCGCCAAGCAGCGCAGGACCAAACAGCACATCGCTGAACTGCCCTCTGTCACCTGTTTCGTACAAATAATAATCATCGTCCCGGCCAACCATACCCATTTGAAAGTCAACGTAAATCCATTTATAGACAAACAATTTTACACCAAAATCAAATTGTATTCTTCTTTGAAATGAACCGGTTCCGGGACTGAAAAATGGTCGCGGATAAACACCTAAACCTGTGTGCAATCCAAAACCTACAATACCTCCAACTCGAAATTGAAAACGTGTTCCCGCACCACCATAGCTGTTTCCGAAACCTGCACCCAACGAAACATATTTATGATGTCCGTTTAACTCAAATTTGCTTTTGGGTTTTTCGGGTTCGCCTTCCTCTTCAACAGCCTCGTAGGTGTAAACATATTGTTCTGTGTTGTGTTCTTTTTCAGTTTCAACTACCTGTTTGTTTTCAATTGTTTTAGTGAACACTTCTTCTGTTCCGTCCTGATATTTAATGGAAATAACATCCTGAACTTTTACAGTGCGTACTGGGCCATCCGGCTGGTCAAATTTCTTGAATTTGATAATGTCGGGAGTTATTTCTTCAACTTTTGCCTTGTATTCCGATCCATCTTTCATATAGATGTAATCCTGCGCCTGAGTTGCAAGTGCAATGAAAAAGAAAAGTACAGCTATGCTTAGCTTACGCGAAAATACTTCCAAGCGGGTTTTCATCAAGAATTAGTTTTTTTAGTTTGGTTAATTCTTCGTTTCGGGGCTTATCGTCTGTAAACTTAGGTGCAATTTTTCTTAGTTGTTTGAAAACCTTTTGTGTTGCAGGCGAAAGTTTGGATTCAAAACCAAGATAATCTACAGCCTGCAGGATGGTCATAAATTCTATTGCCAGCACTTCAGCTGTGTTGTCCACCACTTTTTTGGTGATAAGCGCGGCATTTGTTCCCATGCTCACAATATCCTGATTGTCGTTGTTATTCGGGATGCTGTGTAAATACATCGGGAAAGCAAGTGTTTGATTTTCGGCAGTGGTTGAAGTTGCTGTAAACTGAATTCCCTGCATTCCGAAGTTCAGGCCTAATTTACCAAGGTTCACAAATGGAGGAAGTTTTCCGTTCAGTTTATCGTTCAGCAGGTAATTCAGTTGGCGCTCGCACATCATGCTCATTTTGGCGACTGCAATTTTCAGCTTATCCATTTCAAATGAAACATAATCACCGTGGAAATTTCCGCCATGGTAAACGTTTTCGTTTTTGTGGTCAATGATCGGATTATCGTTGGCTGAGTTTACTTCATTCAGCAATACAGTTTCTGCATTTAAAATGGTGTCGTAAACAGGACCAAGTATTTGCGGAACGCAGCGCAGTGAATAATATTCCTGCACTTTGTCTTTCAATACTTCCACTTCCACTTTTTTGCTGTACAGGTGGTCAGGGCGATGGCGAATGAGTTTACTTCCTTGCAAAGCCAGACGCATAGTTTCAGCAATTTTCTTCTGTCCGCTATGAATTTTTGCGTTGTTCAATCCTTCAGAAAAATGGTCATCAAAGGCTTCCACAATTTCGTTAATCATGGAGGATGCAATGATACTCCATGACAACAGATTCTGTGATTTCAGGATATTGATTAATCCAATTCCTGTCATCGCAGCTGTTCCGTTCATCAGCGCAATACCTTCGCGGATGTGTATTTGCAGCGGTTTTATTTTAGCTGCTTTGAGCGCAACTGCTGTTTTTACTTTCTTGCCTTTGTAAAATACTTCGCCTTCGCCAATAAGGTTTAGGGCAAATTGGGCAAGTTGTACCAAATCACCGCTGGCACCAACACTTCCGTGTTCGGGTATGTAAGGATAAATATCATTATTGATAAATGCTACAATCGTTTCAGCAAGGCTTTTGTGAATACCTGAAAATCCAAGCATTAGTGTATTCAAACGTGCCAGCATCACCGCTTTTGAATATTCTTCGGGAAGCGGATTACCTAATCCCGAGCAGTGGCTGCGGATAAGATTGTATTGCAAAGCCATCTTATCCTTTTCGCTAATGCGGTATTGAGCCATGGGACCAAAGCTGGTGTTGATACCATAGATGAGTTTGTTATGCGAGAACTCGTCAAGAAATTTGTGATTTTCTTCTACATTTTTCAGTGCAAGTTTGTCGAGGACAACTTTGTCGTCATCAAACAAAACTGTTTTAAAATTTCCGAGATTTAAATACCTGTTGCCTATTACTACCATCCTGTTTTTTGGAAAAAGGATGCAAGTTTAATGATTTGTTCCTTTGTTTGTAAACGCAATTTAACATTTACAGAGAAAATGATTTTAATCAATTACTCTGTTTGTGGTTGTTAAAATTTAATTTTGCCGAAAATTTAAAGGAATGCAAATAGAAAAGACGGATGTGTTGGTAATCGGGGCAGGGCCCTCGGGAACTGTTGCCGCTTCGTTGGTAAGGAAAAACGGTTTGAACGCTGTTATAGTTGAGAAGCAGAAATTTCCGCGCTTTGTTATAGGTGAGAGTTTGTTGCCGCGCTGTATGGTTCATCTGGAAGATGCCGGTCTGTTAGATGCAGTTAAAGCACAGGGGTTTCAGCAGAAGTTTGGTGCCAAGTTTTTGAAAGGCGACAAAATGTGTGATTTTAATTTTGAGGAACAGTTTACTTCTGATGCTTGGAAATGGACATGGCAGGTTCCGCGCGCGCAGTTTGATAAAGCATTAGCAGATGAAACAGAGAAAAAAGGTGTTCCTGTTTATTACGAAACGGGTGTGGTGGATGTGCAGATGAACGGAACCGATTCGCTGACGACTGTTGAAGATATAAACGGCAACCGCAGACAGATAGCAGCAAAGTTTATTATTGACTCAAGCGGTTACGGACGTGTATTGCCTAATCTGTTTGATTTGAATAAGCCATCAAATTTTCCTGCGCGTAAAACATTGTTTGCGCATGTGAAAGACGTGAAACGTCCTGATAATATTGACGGCAACCGCATTACCATTGTAGCACATCATACCGATGTGTGGATTTGGGTAATTCCTTTTTCAAACGGAAATACTTCCTTGGGTTTTGTAGGCAACAACTGGTTTTTTGAACAATTTTCGGGAAGCCCTGAAAAACAGTTTCGTGAGATGGTGGAACAGGTTCCGCATATTAATGAGCGTTTCCGTGATGTTGAATTAGTCTTTGAACCGCGCACCATTGAGGGCTGGAGTATTTCGGTGAAACAGTTTTATGGTGATGGTTATGCGCTGACCGGCAACAGCAGCGAGTTTCTGGACCCTGTGTTTTCATCGGGTGTAACATTCGCCACCGAATCGGGTGCAGTAGCTGCTAAGCTTGCCTGCCGCCAGATAAAAGGCGAAAAAGTAGATTGGGAAAAAGACTTTACCCAACACATGAAGCAGGGGGTTGATACCTTCCGTTCCTACGTGGCTGGCTGGTATGACGGCACTTTACAGGATATCTTCTTTTCGCCAAAAGTAGATTTGAATATTAAAGGTCAAATCTGTTCGGTGCTTGCAGGTTATGTATGGGATTTGAATAATCCCTTTGTTAAAAAACACAACCGCGTTATCGGCAATCTTGCGCATCTGGTTAAGTTGGAAGCAGGAGCTATCTAATTACCGTCACACTGATACCGATAGCCATCGGTATGTTTCAGTGTCTTGATTTAGAGATGCCGATCCGCCTGAGGCGGACAGCATTAAGAACATGTATCCGCAACTCGCTCCCCATCCATAGCAGCCGAAACAATTCCTCCGGCATAGCCGCCACCTTCACCGCAAGGGTATAAGCCTTTGATTTGCGGATGTTCTAAAGTCTGATTATCTCTGGGTATTCTTACAGGTGATGATGTTCTTGACTCAATAGCAACGACAACAGCTTCATTGGTTAAATAACCGCGCATCTTTTTTCCGAATTCAATAAATCCTTCACGGAGGCGGTCTGAGATTACTGCAGGCAACACATCTTTTATCATCACCGATTTTACTCCGGGCTGATAAGAGGTTTCGGGAAGGGCAGGAGAGAGAATGTTTTTTGTAAAATCACCCAAGCGTTGGGCAGGTGCGGTTTGGGTATTGTCTGCCGAGGCGCAAACGGCTTGTTCCAATGCCTGTTGGTATTTCATTCCGGCAAGCGGACCATATTTTTCAAATGCTTTGTAGTCTTCGGGCTCAACGGAAACTACTATGCCTGAGTTGGCAAAGGGGTTATTGCGTTTGGAGGGCGACCATCCATTGGTTACCACTTCGCCCGGTGCAGTGGCGCAGGGTGCAATAATTCCTCCGGGACACATGCAGAACGAATATACCCCACGACCTTGCACTTGTTGAACAACACTGTAAGGCGCGGCTGGCAAATACGGATGCCGCAAATCGCAGTGGTATTGTATTTTGTCAATCAATTGTTGCGGATGTTCCACCCGCACGCCCATGGCAAAAGGTTTTGCTTCCAGCAGAATTCCTTTGCTGTCTAGCAACTCGTAAATATCGCGGGCCGAGTGGCCCGTGGCAAGTATGAGGGCATCGGCTCCTATCTTATCGCCATTGTGGAGGGTAACTCCTTTTACAGCATTGTCTTTTATGAGAATATCGGTTACCCGTTTTTCAAAATGTATTTCACCGCCAGCGCCTAAAATGGTTTGGCGCATAGAGGCAATAATCTTCGGCAGCTTGTTGGTGCCAATGTGGGGATGCGCATCAATCAGTATTTCTTCGCTGGCACCGTGTTGCACAAACACGGAGAGGATGCTGCGGATATTGCCCCGCTTGTTGCTTCGGGTGTAGAGCTTGCCATCGGAATAGGTGCCGGCACCGCCTTCACCAAAGCAGTAATTGCTGTCGGGGTTTACGATGTGGTCTTTATGGATAGCTGCTAAATCTCTTCTGCGGTCGCGCACGTTTTTGCCGCGCTCTATGATGATGGGTTTGCTTCCTTTTTCAATCAGCTTGAGGGCTGCAAATAATCCGGCAGGGCCTGCGCCTACAATAATGACAGGTTTCTTATTGCTTACATCAGGATAAACCTTTCGCTGAACAAAATCATCTTCTACTACTTTTTCGCCTTTGGCAAATACTTCAAAGCTCAGGTTAACTTTTACTTGTTTAGAGCGGGCATCAATTGACCTGCGGATTAGGCGGAAATAGCCAATCTCTTTTTCAGCAACGCCCGACTTTTCGGCAATGGCTTTTGCCAGGGCTTCATCGGAGGAGGCTGTTTCGGGGGGGACTACTAAATCAATTCGTTTCATGGAAAGTTTTGGCCCTTCGACTACGCTCAGGGTGACAGCGTGCAAACATCAGAAGTTTGGTTTCAGCCTGTGTTTAGCGTAGAAGTTATTGATATGTTCCACGGCTTCTTCGGGGGTATCTACAACGCGGAAGAGGTTAAGGTCTTCGGGCTTTATGTTTTTTTCTTCTTCCAGCATTACTTCTTCAATCCATTTAAGCATGCCGCCCCAGAATTTTTTGCCTACCAGCACCACGGGAAAGCGGGCTACCTTCTTGGTCTGCACAAGTGTTAGGGCTTCAAATAATTCATCCAGTGTGCCAAAGCCACCGGGCAAAACGATAAAGCCCTGTGCATATTTCATGAACATTACTTTGCGCACAAAAAAGTAATCAAAGAAAATGAGTTTATCGCTGTCGATGTATTTATTGGCTCTTTGCTCAAAGGGCAGTTCAATGTTAAGCCCTACCGAGTGGCCTCCGCCACGGTTGGCGCCTTTGTTGGCAGCTTCCATAATGCCGGGGCCCCCTCCGGTTATTATTCCAAAGCCCGATTGGGTAAGCAGAAAAGCGGTTTCTTCGGCTAGTTTATAGTGTGTTTTGTTTACATGGGTCCGTGCCGAGCCAAATATGGATACGCAGGGACCAATACGCGCCAGTTTCTCGAAGCCATCAACAAACTCGGCCATTACTTTAAATATCATCCAGCTGTCGTTGCTCTTCAGTTCGTTCCAGTCGCGTTTGTCAAATGCTTTGCGTATGAGGTCTTCTTTTTCTTCGGGGGTCATGGTGTATGCTTTTGAGGTGGTAAAGGTAGGGTAAACGCAGAATAGCTAGCTTTGGTTATTTCAAAACCTGCTCACTATCCCGAAGTGTATCTTGCCCGAGCGGAAGTTAACAGGGTTGTTGAACTGCTTCCCCAGGGCGTAGGTGAGTGAGAAAATACCGATTTTGGTTTCAAACGTAATACCCGCTCCAAAGCCAAAAGGGCGGTCGAAGATGCGCTTGCCGCGGCTTGTATTCTCGTAATACCCCTGGTCAAAAAATGTGAAGAGGTAAGAGTTCTGCTCCAGCAGAAACCGGTATTCCACCGTGGCAATGCTGTAGAGCGAGGCAAAAATGCTTTCCTCGTCAAAGCCGCGCAGGGTTTTCAATCCGCCAATGCGGGGCAGCTCATTCTGAAAAAGGTTCTGGTTAATCATCGTTGCGCCCTGCAAAGCCGTTTTTACCGTGCTGCGGTTGCCAAAGGGAATGTAATACTCGGCCAGCAAATCGGCATTGATCTGAAGGGTTTTCAGTTTAATGTTTTCGTAAGCCTCGGGATTTATTTTGGCATTTTGCCTGATGGTCTTGTTCCCTGCCTGAAGATTTCCAATAAGGCGCAATCCTTTGCGGGGATTAAAGCGGTAGTCCAGCTTCTCAAACCTGGCGCCAATACCATACATCAGTGTCTTTACATCAGCATATTGAGGCAGTGTGGTTACATTCTCCAATCCATAAGTGCTCAATAGGTTAGATGTTCGGCTATCAATAAACACTTTAATATAGTTTCCCCCGCTGAAAAGATATTGCAAGCCGCCCGCTAGGTTGATGTTGATGAAGGTAGTATCACGCTTGTAGAGGTCAAATTTAACATCCACACCAAAGGGCGTATTAAACAGAAAAGGATACACAATTTGCGTCCGCAAATCCTGAGTTTGGGCTTGCAGCTTCCGCCAGTTTATGCTTACCGTTTCGCCCCTACCGAATGAGTTGAGTAAATTCAGTTTCAGGTCGCCTGTGATGAGCACCTTTCCTGTTTCGGCATTGTTGGGCATAACACCAAGAATGCCATCAAACTGGCTGGCCCCTTTTTTATCAAGGTATACCAATAGTTTGGCCTTATCTTTTGTGAATAGTGCTTGCGGACTTTGGGTTTCGCGCACAAAAGCCAGTTCTTTGCTGCGGATAGAGATTTTGCGCACCTGGCTTTCGTCATACAAATCGCCCGGTTTTATGCCATAGTAGTTGTAGAGGTAAACAGGGCGCACCTTTGCGGTGCCTTTAATAACCACGCTGTCTATGGTAAACAGACCGTTCTTCTTCAGGTTCAGCGAAGCCTGCAGTTTGCCTTCCGTAATCTTCAGGCTGTCTAACTTAACCGAAGCAAAGGGATATCCATTGTTCTCGCACCACGCAATAATGCGTTTCTGCAAACGGGTAACGCTGCGGAAAAAGATAGGCTCGCCAAAAAATACTTTCTCACGGAAGTTAGCGCGGCTCAAAATATCCTCGCTAACATTGCCCGCCCTGATGGTAGCCCAGCGATATACCTCGCCCGTAGTAATCCAGGCCTTTAAATGCAGCGAATCAACCTTGCGCGAACTGTCCACCTTTGCGCTCAGGTAGCCGTTATCGTTCAGGCGCAGGATAATGTTTTGCAGTTCGCGTTTCTGTGCGCTGTCGTTTACAAATTCGTTTTTAAAACCCGTTATCTTTTTGAATTGTTTTTGCGGAAGAATACTGTCGTTGCGCACCAGCTCCAGTTCAAAGAAGCGGTATTGGGAAAAAGAATGCGAAGGTAAAAGAAAATAAAGGCTTGTAAATAGCACGCAGAGGCGCAGAGGCGCAAAGTGTGTTAGTTTCCAATTTCCAATATTTAACATCTAATGTCTAACCTCTAATGTCTAACCTCTAACCTCCAATCAATCTCCCCAATTCCCTTACTGCGAAGGTATTCATTCGTTTTTGAAAAATGCCTGCACCCGAAAAAGCCATTGTAGGCCGAAAGGGGCGAAGGGTGAGCCGATTTCAGGATACAGTGTTTGCCGGCATCAATCAATACCTCCTTGTTTTGCGCAAACCTGCCCCATAGAATAAACACAAGATTCTCTCTTTTCTTCGAAAGCTTTTTGATAGCGGCATCGGTAAAGTTTTCCCAGCCTTTCTTTTGGTGCGAACCGGCAAGGTTGGCGCGAACAGTAAGCGTGGCATTGAGGAGCAACACACCCTGGTCGGCCCACTTCTCTAAGTTTCCGGTTGTTGGTATGGGCAAACCCAAATCAGCGTTTATCTCTTTAAAGATATTGACCAACGATGGCGGCTTGGCAATGCCTTCAGGTACTGAGAAAGATAATCCGTGTGCCTGCCCTTCACCATGATAAGGGTCTTGCCCCAGTATTACCACTTTCACTTTGTCAAAAGGCGTATGGTTAAAAGCCGAGAATATCTTATTTCCGGGAGGAAACACGCGCTGTGTTTGTTTCTCGGTAGATAACTATCCCCTCTATTCATGGGCAGTAAGACTGTGGTATCCTATTACGTTTTTGACAATAAATTTCAACCTTTTCATAGTATACACAACTTACAATTTTGTAAAAATACAATTAAAGGGTATAACTGGTTTCTAGTTATACTTTCACTTGCTACCGCTAATCTTTATGTTTTTCAGTAATTGATGTGGCGGAACATTTAACGCTTTAGCTATTGATACTATTACATCAAGAGTGGGTGAAAACTTAGCGTTCTCTATTCTTTGGATGGTTATCTTGGCTACGTTAGCCATATCAGCCAACTGTTGTTGACTTAAATCGTTTTTCTCTCTAATTTTTCTAAGATTAGTTCCAAACGATTTTATTTCGGCTAAATTTTCCACATGCAATAATCACCATACTTGAAAAAACTATTGGATACATTTGTGTATCCAAAATAAATGACATAGTTTTGTCAAAAACCATAATCATATGCAAACAATTAAAGTAAAATCATCATTTGTTAGCATTCTTACAAGTGCTATATGGAGTTGGCTAACTTTTGGGTTCAGATGGATATTTCGGTCAATCTTCAGTACAACAAGTGAAAACTCCAGAAAAGATGAGATAGAGGGAGAAAAAGACTGGGATAAACAAAAGTTAATTCCTGTTGGTTTTACTGATTTAATTCGTCCCTGGCATTTAATAGTTGACATAGATAAAAAACAAATTGTAGTTAAGAAACGAAACTGGTTTTTAATAGGAATGGATGAAAAAACCTACCAATTCAACACAGTAAGGAATGTTCAAATCAATAATCACCTTTTTGGCTCTAACATACTCATTCAAGTCTATGCAGGAAAAGCTGTAGCTTATTGTATAAGCAAGTCGGAAGCGCAACAAATCAAAGAAGTACTCTTAAATAAAAATTGGAGTAAATCTGATTCAGTTGATATTTTAATAGATACAGATTCAGAAGTATCTATCTGAAACTTCGGTGCGGCTGTGTAGTATTATTTAAAACTTTACACAATGTCCAAAGAAAAATTGCAAAAATCCAACACCGATACAGGTAAACCGATTATCAGAAGACCAAGAAAAACACCAAGATATAAAATTACACAGAAGCAGTTTGAGTGGATGTTGGTTAATGTTTTATTTAAGAAGGTTTCTTAATTAGACGATTAATCAAATCATTAAATTGCTCTTCTATGCTCAACATTCTTCTATTATATCTGTATTCATACTCATTCAAATAGTTCCGTAACCATTTTTTACTTATAGATTTATAAGTGCCTCTAATTGGGTTTTTAATATACGACCAGTAGCTTTCTATCCTGTTAGTCGTAACTCTTCCATTAGCAAATTTGTATTTTTTATGATTTACAAATTTGTGCTTATAGCCCATCTCAACTACTCTTTTATAAACTGGATACTCATCTGTGTAAATCATAGAACCTGTTTCTACATTATTATGAATTAACGGCAACATTATACCATTTGACCGACTTTCAATTACAAATGTTTTAACTAAACCGTCTTTGCCTCTTTGTCTAATTCCCATAATCACAGCTTTATTTTCCATCCCATTATAACCAACTTTATTTTTATTTTTTCTCCTTCCTCCAATCCAAGTTTCATCTATCTCTACTACACCGAATAATTTTGTAAAATCTTTTTCTTTCATGTTATTACGAATTTTGTGCATCATTGACCAAGCGCATTTGTAAGTAATTCCAAGCCTTCTTTTCAATTCCAATGCACTCACGCAATTTTTAGATTGTGTAATCTCATATGTTGCATAGAACCATTTCCATAGAGGAGTTCTGCTACCTTCCATTGCCGTTCCAACCAAAGGGGAAACTTGGTAACCACAATTGCCACACTCATAGCATTTGCGCTTCTTAACTCTGTAAAATTTCTTGCAACTGCATTTTTTACAGCACGTATTGGAATGATTTGTCTTCCATAAAAATTCTAAACAGGTATCATCACTCGGATATAACCTGTTAAAATCATGTATGTTAAAATCTCGTGCCACGACATAAGTAATACCCTGAAAAACGTTCAATAATCCACAACTTATTGTGTTAATTATCAAGCACTTAATTTTGGGGTGTTTCAAAAAAGCGGCTTATTTTATGACGACCAGTCATGATCGTCATATTTATGACGACCAGTCATGATCGTCATATTTATGACGGCTCGTCAGGGCTTGAAAATTCTTGTCCGACAAGCAAATTTATTCTCGGAACAAATTCGGACTAACTTTTGAAAAGTTGAGGGTGAAAATTTATATACTATGAAGAAATCAACTCAGTTTACAATTGCAGAATTTATCAAGCGTTATCCAAATGATGATATATGCTTAGAAGAAATATTTAAAGCAAGGTTTGGGGATATGGAATGCTGTCCCAGATGTGCCGTTGTCAACGCTAAGTTTTATCGAATGAAAAAACGTAAATGCTATGAATGTGGAGAGTGTGGGCATCAAATTTTTCCAACAGCAGATACAATAATGCATGGCTCTACTACAAAGTTGACAAACTGGTTTTTTGCGATTTATCTTTTTTCCGCTTCTAAAAATGGGGTAAGTGCAAAAGAATTGCAACGCCAATTAGGTGTTACTTATAAATGTGCTTGGCGTATTGGGCACAAGATTAGAGAACTGATGGGAAGGGACAACGAAATATTGAGCGGAAACATTGAAATAGATGAAACTTTAATTGGTGGGAAAGGAAAGATAAAACGAGGTTGGGCTGCTGAAAATAAAACTTGTCTATTTGGAATGATGGAAAGAAATGGAAAAGTGAGGGTTACTGCTGTTGATAATAGACATAGAGAAACATTATTACCAATAATATCTGAAAATGTAAAGAAAGGTTCAATGTTAAATTCAGACGAATTTAAAGTATATCGAGCATTGCCTCTTAACGGATACACCCATAGAACTGTAACTCATTCAAAATATCAATGGGCAAACGGAGATTGCCATACGAACTCTATTGAAGGTTATTGGTCTAATTTAAAGAAAGCAATACTCGGAACGCATACATTTGTAAGCCCTAAGTGGTTGCAGAATTATGTTAATGAGTTTGATTTTAGACACAATCACAGGAAAGGAGAGGTAATATTCAATGCAATTCTAAAGAGAATTAATAGAAACATATAATTACTCATATAGGTAATAAACCTGTAATCATAGTTACTACTTTTAGCTTCCATGATTACAGGGGATAGTTATCTCTCGGTAAGCAAAAATGCTTTCAGTTGTGTGAAGTATTCTGCGTTGAATTCATCAGCCAGTTGGGCTTTCCAGCTTGGTTCAATAGTAGGATTAACGGTGGTCATAGCGTAATATTATCAACGAATAACGAATAAAAATACGAATATACGAATGCAATGATAGCGCGTTCAATTCGGATATTCGTAACGGATTAGCTATTCGTTGATACACAATCTGTGCTTTTTGAAAAAATGTTGATAACCTTTAGTCTGCAATAATCGTATCAATATACAATAAATGTACTTTTGCACCCGTTATAATTACATGAATACTCACACACAAAACACCTCACCCTTGAAAAAAGTTGCAATCATTCTCGTTGTATTAGTTAGCTCAGCAATGATTTTCGCATCCTGCAAAACTCACGAAAGCTGCCCTGCATACGGTAGCGTTGAGAAACAGGAAGTGAAAGGGTAAGCCCGTCACTGCTCTTAATTACTTTCTATAAGTCACGCCATTGGTGTGACTTTTTTTGTTTACATCACCAGACAAACTTTACCTTCTGCACCAGCTCAGGATGCAGACTTTTAGCCACCGGGCAATGCAAGGCGGCTGTTTCAATCATCTTCTTTTGTTCGTCAGTATAATTATTGGCAGGGAAATATAAATCCACTACTATTTCTGCAATTCTACGTGGGTTGGCAGCCATAACCTTCGTAACTTCTGCACGGGCGCCATCAATGTTGTAATTGTTTTTCTGTGCCGAAATGCCAACGGTTGTTAGCATACAAACGCCCAGTGAGGTAGCTGTTAAATCCGTTGGTGAAAAGGCTTCGCCCTTGCCAAGGTTGTCGGTAGGAGCATCGGTTATAATCTCTGTTGCTGATTTCAGGTGAACGGCTTTGCAGCGCAAATCGCCTGTGTAGGTTAGTTCAAAGTTTGCCATGGTCTGTGTTTAGTTTATTCCTATTTCTTTAAACTCAATCAGGTGATTGATTTTTATATCGCCTCTTAAACTCTGTGCCTGAAAGGTGATGCGTTTGTTTTCCCAGTCAATGAGTATCATGCCGAAGTTACGTTTAAAATAAACGGGGCCAACGCGAAGGCTGTTGTATTCAAAGGGATACATGGCACGGTCGTGTGTCAATCCGCTGGAGGTTAAATCATAGATCGGGTATTTTACTTCGTAGCCAATGTAGCGGCTTAGTTCGGCAATGTGCCTGTCGCCACTGATGAAAAATACGCCCTGTGCATTGCTGCTGCCAATCATTTTCAACAGGCGCTCGCGTGATTTTGGAAAATGTCCCCATTTCTCAAACTGATGGTCGTTGGGAATAAACTGTATGCTGGAGCCGATGATGTTGATTTTTGCTTTGCTTTCGCTCAGTTCTTTTTCAAGCCATTGCCATTGGGCTTCGCCAAGTATGTCAGCATTTTCGCCCGGTGCATCGCGGAAATAACGGGTGTCGAGCATAATGATTTTTACCATGCGCTCGCCTTCGCCATAGGCGTAGGAGTGGTATACGCCTTCCTGTTTTCTGCGCGGACTGTCTTTTGGGACATCAAAAAAATCAAGGTGCTGCTGCTGGCTTTCTTTTTTTCTGGTGTATTCTTTTCCTATATCATTCATGCCATAGTCATGGTCGTCCCAGGTGCCGATGACAGGGCATTGTTTCAGCAGCAGTTGATAGTTTGGATTGGTTTTCAGTTTTTCATAATCATGCTTCATTTTTTGCATGTCTTCGGTTTCGGCATAGATGTTATCGCCTAACCAGATCCACAGTTGCGGATTATTCTTTACAATCTCGTTCCAGATCAGTTGCTCACCGCTTTGCATGGCGCAGCTACCAAAGGCTATACGGGTTAGTTCGGTTTGAGCAAAGCAATTGATCCCGCTGAATAGCGGGAATAATTGACAATTGATAATTGAAATGAGGAGCAGAAGTTTTTTCATTATTTGGAAATGCAGTGCAAAGAAACGGAATGTTTATGCTGCTTTCCGTGCGGCCAGTTTATTTTTATAAAACTCTTTACTTGCAGCATAAACAGTTTTATGAAAAACGGCATACACTGTTCCCTTGTCGTCTTCGTATTTCAGTGGAAGCTCAAAGGTGTATTCGCCTTCTTCTTTTACTTTTTGCTTTATCGTTGCTATGGTTTGGTCATCAATAAGAAAGCGACATTTTACTTTTTCAATAATGGGGCGCACAAATTTCATGGAAGCGCCTTTGTCCCACACTACATAGTCTTTGCCCAGTATTTCAAGCAGCATGAGCATAAAATAGGGATCAACCGAGCTGTAGATGCTGCCGCCATAAACGGTTCCCACACGGTTCCAGGTGCGGATGTTGCGCTTAATAGATACGTGCAGTTCTTTAAAATCACCGGCTATAAATTCTACTTTTCCGCCTGTACACCAGATGCAGGGCCACACATTCATGCCCCATCGTATTTTGCGTGATTTCCATGATTCGGTTCTTGTTGTTGTATATTGTTTCATGGGGGGCTAAGGTAGGGAAAAGGAGGCAGGTGGCAGTCTGTACCTACTGCCCACTGTCCACTGCCGCCTTCTTCTTATTCTTCAGCAGGCTTTGGTCAAAGAAAGTGGCGCATTGCTCAGGATTGCCGGGATAGGTGAAGCCTATAAAGTGCAGGTTTTTGCACCATTGCAGTTCAATGGGCTGGCGGTTGATGTTCACTTTTTCGCGGGCTACACCTACTTCTCCTTTTTTGTTCAGTTGCAGGGTGCGGGCTGTGGTGTAGTTGCTTTGCAGGGTAGTCCAGATGCTGAGAAAAGCAACGCCCAACTCGGCAGTGTGGTTGGCCGAGGCGGTTACCATGCGGTTGAGCAGTTTCTCGATAGTACTCATATTGGCCTGATGATATTCGTCTAATCCTAAGGGAAAAAACTCCTGCCATTGGGCCGATTTTTTCCCGCCTTCAAATGTTCCCTGAATGATACCTGATTTTTCGCTGATGGTTTTCTTAAACGTGGCTACTATATTGTCTTTGCTTTTGGTAAGGCTTTGCTGCACAGCAAATTTTATATCCTTGTCGGTTATAGCTCCAAAGTAGGCGGTATGGGCGTTTACCGTATCGTTGAGCACGGTGGTAAACAGGCCACTCCCATTGTTGGCACTCAGGCGGGCTATGCCATCCTGCGAAAAGCTTTGGAGTTCCACATCGCTTATTTCTTTAGATGCAAAATGGTTTACAAATATTTTTTTAAAATCCATGGCTTTGACGGTTTAGGGGTTAATGGTTAATGGATTACGTTCTTCATTTCAAAATTTAAAGGTATAAAATCTTTTATTCAATTCTTGGTTTTAAGAATTGGGTTCAAGAAATCTTTAATAGTATTCTTAATTTGAAGAATTTAGTTAAAGAAATCTTTGGAAGTATTCTTCATTTTAAGAATTAGGTTAAGTAAATCTTTAGAAGCATTCTTAATTTGAATAATTGTGTTCAAGAAATCTTTGGGAGTATTCTTAATTTTAATAATTGGGTTCAAGAAATCTTTAATAGTATTCTTAATTTGAAGAATTTAGTTAAAGAGATTTTATGTCACTTCGAGCGTAGTCGAGAAGCATTTAATTAAGAACGGCTTCTCGACTACGCTCGAAGTGACAGCATTTTAATCTGTGAATCTGTGGCAAGTAATTTTTAGTACCCCCTCCCAAAACAAATCACACACTATTCTGTTTTTATGCAATCTATTAACACAGTATTTCAACTATATTTAAGCCCTCAATAAAAAATACATTATGAAAAAACTGATTACCCTTTTCTTTTTCTCCTTAGTCATCTCTAACATATCATTTGCTCAATATCCCGTGGGTTTTGTAAGCACCACCTATAACGACCCTGCCCGCAGCCGCGATGTTACGTGCTGGATTTATTATCCCGGAGTAGCAGCCGGACAGAATCAAACGGTGGCCACCGGCTCATTTCCGGTTATTGTTTTCGGGCATGGCTTTGTAATGGGTTATGATGCCTACAGCAATATCTGGAATGCATTAGTACCCAAAGGATACATTGTAGTATTGCCAACTACCGAAAGCAGTTTCTCGCCCGTGCATGCCAACTTTGGTGGCGATATAGCATTTCTTGCGGCTAAAATGCAGAGTGAGGGAGCAAACAATTCGTCACCTTTTTATCAGCGTGTAGCACCCAAGTCGGGCGTTATGGGTCATAGCATGGGTGGAGGAAGTTCATTTCTTGCAGCCGAAAACAATACCTCTATAACTACCATGGTAACGCTGGCAGCAGCCGTTACCAACCCTTCATCAGTTACTGCGGCTGCCAACATCACCATTCCATCATTAACCATTGCCGGGCAGGATGATTGTGTTGCTCCGCCTGCCGACCATCAAACGCTGATGTATAATGCACTGGCTTCAACCTGCAAAACCTATATCACCATCAATAACGGAAGCCACTGCTTTTTTGCGCAAAATAATTTCAATTGCAATTTTGGTGAAGGAACCTGTAATCCCGTTCCCGATATTGACAGGGCTGATCAGCAAGATGCAGCAGCTGATATGTTTACCCTGTGGTTCGATCATTGGCTGAAAGATGATTGCCAGGCATGGGAAGATTTGCAGGATTCAATGGCCGTTTCGCCCCGTATCACTTCACAGCAAAGCTGCACACAACCCACACCATCCGTTGGCATGAACGGAATGTATCTGGAAGCTACACCTGCCGGAACCTATTACCAATGGTATTACGAGGGCACTATCATTCCCGGTGCCAACGGGCAACTGCATCAACCCGACCAGCCCGGCAATTATTCGGTAGGCGTAAATTACTCCACCAATTGCCCTGTTATGTCTGCGCCCTACCCCTACAATGTAACAGGAATTAATACAGCCCTTGCCGAAGAAATAACAGTGCTGCCCACCTTTGCCGATGATCTAATTCAGGTAAACAGAACCAACGGAAAAGGAAAGTTAGACATCGGCATTTTTGATACAGCCGGCAAATTGTTACTGCAAACCTCCACCGTAAATCAGCAAACGGTCATTAACATTTCTTCACTTTCAACAGGTTTGTATTTCATTAATTTTACCTCCGAAAACGGAACTAACCACTTACAAAAAATAGTAAAACGATGAAAAATATCTTATCTCTTGCTTCATGCTTCTTACTTCTTGCATCCTATTCTTTTGCTCAAACCACGCACGACCTTATTCCTTTTCTTAAAGAAGGTAAATACGGATATGCCGACAAAGACCGCAAGATGGTTATAGAACCTAAATACGATGCAGCCTACCTGTTCTATGAAGGACTGGCTGCCGTAAAATCAGGAGATAAAATGGGCTACATAGACACAAAAGGAACAATGGTAATTCCTGCTAAATACGATGCCTGCGGAAATTTTAAAAACGGTTTTGGTCAGGTGCAGCTGAAAGGAAAATGGTCGTCAGTTGACAAAACAGGAAAAGAATTGAACGAGCCTAACTACGAAATGATTTACAAATTTACTGACGGACTTGCGCCCATTCAGTCGGGTGTTAAATTTGGTTTCATCAATAACAAAGGCGAAGAGGTTATTAAACCGGTATATGCAACAGTAACTGAGTTTAAAGAAGGCGCAACCGCAGCAATGGACAGCGAAGGAAAAATCTCTTACCTCGGCACAGACGGCAAAAAAATGTTTGATAAAACCTTTACCGAAGGCATGGCATTTTCTGAAGGGCTTGCTCCTGTAAAAACCGAACAAGGTAAATGGGGCTATGTTGATAAAAAAGGAACGATGGTTATTCCCGCAGCTTATACAGTTGCTCTTCAGTTTTCCGAAGGGCTGGCTCTGGTGCAAAAAGATTCATTGGTAGGATTTATTGATAAAACAGGAAAAGAAGTAATACCATCTGTTTATGATGGTGCCAATGATTTTAAAAATGGTTTTGCAGTGGTTAGAAAAGGCGAAAAAGCAGGATACATTGACAAAACAGGTAAAGCCATTACTGACTTTGTTTTTGACGGAGCAAATAATTTCAGCAGCGATGGAGTAGCAATTGCAGTTAACAAAGGGTTTCTTGTTATAAACTCAAAAGGTAGTGTAGTGGTAAACCGTTCGTACGATGAAATAAAAGATTTCAGCGAAGGACTTGCTGCTGTCAGAAAAGGACAGTTGTGGGGTTTTATTGATGCAAGCGGTAAAGAAATAATCCCGACTATTTATGAAAGTACTGGTGATTTTCAGGAAGGGCTTGGAATAGTTCAGTTGCTGGGTAAATACATCTATATCGACAAAAAAGGAAACCTGTTTGGCGAATAAATGACAAGAAAGCAATTCATAAAAGGTTCTGCTATAGTTGGCCTTGGACTGGCAAGTACACCCGTATTAAAGGCAGGCTCAGGAATGCTGAATTCCAAATCCTATCGTAAAGTTTACCGTGTGTTAAGTGCCAGTAAACAAATGGTAGGCACCTTGCCCGTATTACGTGCTTTTGCAGGCGACCATACCGATTACGTTTCGCCTTATGTATTCTTTGATGAGTTTGGACCTGTAAATTTAAAACCCCAAACCAAGCCACTGCGTGTTGATGCGCATCCGCATGCGGGTATAATTCCTACAACGTATTTCATTGCCGGCAGCGGGCATCACAAGGATAGTCTGAACTATGATTTTCAGATTGGAGTAGGGGAGTTTATGATGTTTCATTCGGGCAAGGGAGCCATACACATGGAAGAAACCGGGAAAAAATTGTATGATGACGGTGGCGATTATCACGGTTTTCAAATTTGGTTAAATCAGCCTGCACGTTTAAAACATACTGCTCCCGAAACCTATGTTCACAAAGATGAAAAAACACCAACCATCGTAAACAAAGATTATACAGCTAAAGTGGTGTTGGGCGAAATGCTGGGCGTTAAATCAAAAGTTGAAATGCAGTTCAATGCCTTTTATGTGCATCTGAAAATGAATGCCGGTTGCCGCCTTGATATTCCGGTCGAGGCAACGCACAATGCGTTTATCTATGTTATTAAAGGCAAAGTGGAAACCGAAGGTGCGCGTGAGGTAAAAGCCAATCAGGTGGTGCTATACCAACGGGGCGAAGAATTAATAAATCTCTTTTCTGCTGAAGGTGCAGAGTTACTTCTCCTGGGCGGACAACCCCTGAACGAACCGCTGTATTCCTACGGACCTTTTGTAATGAATACCGAAGCTGAAATTCAGCAGTGTATTATGGATTACAACTCGGGCAAAATGGGAAATCCTGCGGAGGTAAATCGCTAACTATTCCGGCTCTTCCGGTTTTATTTGTATCGCTTTCTGGCTCTGTTGTTTCTCCCACATTTTAATCAGCGGGTCAAGGTCTTCAACGCCTATGTGTTTTGATATAATCTTCTTGTCTTTGTCCAGCAGATACATTTCGGGCGATTTATAAATGTCGTATAAATCGCGGAATTTGCTGGTGTTGTATGGGTCCCAAACCTTTATCCAGTCCATGGGTTTTTCTTTCAGGTAATCAAAGATTTCCTGTTGGTTAACCGTGGTGTTAACACCATAAACAGCTACCTTCTTTTTATCGCGATTTTCCAGCCACCATTCGTATAATTTGGGTGTTACTTTTTTGCAGTGCCCGCAGGTAGGGTCCCAGAAATAAGCAATGGTGTAGTCTGCTTTCACATCGTGCAGCGCATAAGGTTGTTGTGTGTAAACATCCGGCAAGACAAGGTTGGGCGCTACTTTGCCCAACAGCAAAGGTTCCAGCGTTTTGGCACGTTTCATAATTTTTGCCATAATGGTTGAGTCAACCCAGGTAGCCTGTCCGGTTTTGTAATACTTGTTTACCATGTGCACGAATATGGCATCCAGTCCAACCACTTTGGTCGCTTCCACTTCGTAGTGGCTGGTTATATTCTGCACAATAAATTTAAACACCTCGGAATTGGCGCGTGCCTTCTCCGAAAGATAGTCAGCGGCCTGAACCAATGAATCGGGATGCTGAACCGTAAGTTTGTCAAGATACTGCCGGATTTTACTGTAGAACACGGGCGTGCGCAACAGGCGTGCATCCGAAAAATCTATATCGTCAAAGAAATGTGATTTGTAATATTTAAATGCAAACAATGAATCCTTTTTACCGTTGGGCAGCTTTGGTGCTTCGGGTATTTCTACTTCTTTAGATGTCCGGAACACTTTGGCCAAAATGTTTTCGGGATGATCGTTCATGTACTTTATCTTGTAGTTTTTTACTTCTTCATCTATCGCTTCCAGTTTTGTTTTTATCTTTTTAAATTCTGTGGAGTCAATTTTTTTGTTTTCCTTTTTCAATGAGTCAAGTTCTTTCTTAATCACATCCATTTTATCTCTCCACTCTTTTGATTCCTTTTGTTTAGGATTAACAAAGTTCAGGTAATCATAAAACAATTTGTTGTCTTCCGAGCCCGTCACCTTCATGTTGCCCACATAAGCTGCAGTGTCGGTCTCCATGCGAAAGTCCTGATCTTTGTCAATCATTATTTCAAAGTACTGGTTGTTGGGCAATATAACGATGTATATACCTCCGGGTAGCGCTTCATCGCCTCTGAAAACAAATGCTCCGTTTTGTGCAACGGTGGTGTCTTTCAGGTATTGCTTGTCGGCAAAGTAATAGGCCAGTTTAACCGTTTTATCGGGTATGCCGTTTATCTTAAACTGAAGGTTGTAGCCGCCCGCAATAGTGGCGATTGAAATTCCCAGAAATGCTGAAACAAACAGAACTGCTTTTTTGAACATAATTTTTGCGGATAATTTTTTACTTGCCCGCAAATTTAGCAATAGAGTTATGCCTTGGATGTTAATGGCTTGTTAAATGGGAAAGCAAAATTCCACTAACCGATTTTCAAGCCCATCAGACTTCTTTTATAAAAGGTTGCGTTGTTACTGTCAACTTTTGCTTTTACTCTTATTTCCATGGGTGCTGTTCCGGTAACGGTTACAACCCCCATTGCCGAGACCATACTTCTTTTTACCATTCCTCCAAAAGTGCGTTCTGTTGAAGAGTTGGCTGTGCCATTTGTGTAAATGGTAACCGTGCAGGAATTGGAATTGTTGCCGTTTATTATATCAGAAGAAAACCAAATCATATACACACCTGGCGGAACTGAAATTACCATGTCATTTACATTAACATCACTAGTGCTGCTAATTGTTTGCGAGGTAACGCTGCTTGCGCCCTGGCTTACATCAAATGATGCTACAGTTGCGGGTATGTCGCCCCACGACAGGTTGCCGGAACCATCATTGACTAAAAAATCTCCGCTTGTTCCTTGCGCAGTTGGCAACACATAAGATATGTTTGTAGCTCCTTGCGCACCTGCTTTAATGGATGTTTGTCCGGTTGAGGTCCCCTGAAATAGCAGAGCTCCTGCAGTTCCCGAATTAGAGAGTGTTAGATCACCGTTTCTTACATCAAATTTTGAAGCAGGAGTTTCAAGCCCAATACCAACATTTCCTGCATTATCAATAATAAAAGGACTTGCATCGGTATCGGTTCCATCATCGTTTACACGAAATGATTTACCTGATGCTGCATTGGTTATCATCATGGCCACACCGGTATTTAATGTGCCGCTGTTGCTTACCTTTAATACTGTTCCTGCATTGGCTGCATTGCTTCCCGAAAGTGTAAAACTGCCGATAGAACCTGAAGTACCTAATGCCGCAGATGATGAACTTACATTTAATCCGCTGCCGGTTGTAAGTGCGTTTGCTGTAACGTTTATTCCTTTTCCTGTTGTGGTGGTATTAGTAATGTCAAGGGTGTTGTTGGCTGCTGCGGTCATGCCTATACCCACCTCGTTTGCCGCAGCGTTTATTCTCAATCGTTCGGTTCCGCTGGTAGCAAGACGCAAAGGTTGTGCATCGGTTGTTCCTAAAAAATTGATTGCCGGATTGGTTCCTGCATTTCCAAGTAATTGCCATTCAGTACCTGCTGTGGGTGGCCCCCAGCTAAGGTTTCCTGCTCCGTCATTGAGTAAAACATGATTTGGTCCGGTAGCCTGCATGGGTGGTAATACCAGTCCGTAGCTTATTCCCGTTACTCCCGGTGATATCGTTATTGTTTTTGCATTGGTGGCATTATTGAAAATCAAAACCCCGTCAGCGCTGTTTTCTGAGCCTATGCGGGTGGTACCGTAAACGTGCAGCATGCTTCCGGCAGCGGGTGCATTAGAAGCGCTGTTGGAGATGGCAACACCTTGTGAGAAAACATTTGATGAAAAAAGGATAATTAAAAGTGAAAAGAAGCTGGTTGTGATTTGGTTGGTTGGTTTACTGCGCTCGGTTTTCATGGCTATAGGTTTACTTAGAATTTATAATCCTTCTACGTTAGTGTTGCGTTTTGATATGCTGTTCATCGATATTCGTGCATGATAATTTATCAACAGATGTTGGCAATACTTTACATTTGCCACCTATGAAAAAGATTATTCTCAACAAAGGCAAAGAGCATTCGCTCAAACGTTTTCATCCCTGGGTTTTTTCGGGGGCTATTTCTGAGCGCAGTGATAAAGTAGCAGATGGCGATGTAGCCGAAGTTTTTTCAGCCTCGGGCGAATACCTGGGAACGGGTTATTGCTCGCATGGCTCTATAGCGGTGCGTATTCTTTCATTTGAACAAACGGAGATTAATCTTGATTTCTGGAAACGGAAAATTGCGGATGCTTACCAATTGCGCCAGCAGATTGGTTTAACCGAAAGCACAACAACTACCGTTTACCGTTTGCTGAATGCAGAGGGCGATGGCATTCCCGGTTTAATCATTGACTTTTATAACGGCACTGCCGTTGTGCAGGCACACTCGTTTTTTATTCACGATAACCTTTCGCTTATTTCAGAATCTTTACAATTTGTTCTTGGAGATAAATTAAAAGCGGTGTATGATAAAAGCGAAGAAACGCTTCATTCCGTCATTGCGAGCGAAGCGAAGCAATCTCTTTATGTGTACGGCAAAAACGAAACCAACGAAGTGTTGGAAAACGGCAACCGCTTTTATGTAAACTGGGAAGAAGGCCAGAAGACCGGCTTTTTTATTGACCAGCGCGAAAACCGCAAACTCTTGGGTGCCTACTCAAAAGGCAAACGGGTGCTGAATACCTTTTGCTACTCGGGTGGTTTTTCGGTGTATGCACTAAAGGCGGGTGCTTCGTGGGTGGTATCGGTTGATGCTTCGCGCAAGGCCATTGAGTGGACCGACCAGAATGTGTTGCTCAACGGCTTTGATGATAAAATGCACCACTCGCATGTGGGTGATGTGCAGGAATACCTGAAAACGGCTGCCGATAATTTTGATGTTATTATTCTTGACCCTCCCGCATTTGCCAAACACCAGAAGGCAAAACACAATGCCGTGCAGGGCTATCGCAGATTGAACGAAAGTGCTATCCGCAAAATAAAACCGAGAGGTATTATTTTTACCTTCTCGTGCTCACAGGCGGTTGACCGCCCCTTGTTTGAAAGCACCGTAATGGCTGCCGCCATTGATGCCGGGCGCAGGGTGCGCATCCTGCATCACCTGAGCCAGCCGGCCGACCATCCTACCAATATCTATCATCCCGAGGGACAGTATCTGAAGGGGTTAGTGTTGCAGGTATCATAAAAAAGTCCCGCATTTTGCGGGACTTTTTTATGGTTTAGTGTTTCGCCAGGTAATCAGCCACACCTGCATGGCTTTCTTTCATAGCTTCTTTGCCTTTGCTCCAGTTGGCAGGACAAACCTCACCGTTTTCTTCAAAATACTGAAGTGCATCTACCATACGCAATGTTTCGTCAACGCTGCGGCCTAACGGAAAGTGGTTTACCACCTGATGTTTTACCTCACCTGTTTTGTCAATTAAAAACAAACCGCGGAAAGCGATCATAGGTCCTGTTGCAACCAGCTCACCTTGTTCGTTGGCATCGTAATCGCCAAACAATACTCCAAAGTTTGCTGCTATGGTTTTAGTTGTATCCGCTACAATCGGGTAAGTAACACCTTTAATACCGCCCGCTTTTTTCTCCATCTGCAACCAGCCCCAGTGGCTTTGTTCGCTGTCGGTTGAGCAGGCTACCACTGCTACGTTACGTTTTTCAAATTCACCTAATGCTTCCTGAAAAGCGTGTAATTCCGTTGGACATACAAAGGTGAAATCCTTCGGGTAAAAGAAAAACACAACGTGTTTCTTTCCGATGTATTGGCTTAACGAGAAATCGTTAACGATTTCTCCACCATTAACTACTGCTTTTGCCTTGAACTCAGGCGCTTTTTTTCCTACTAATACTGACATTTTTTTAGATTTTTAATTTATGATTGTTAATGTTTATTGTTTATTGCTGTCGCCCTGAGCCTGGCCGGAAGGGTTTTTCTGTAAACAGAATTCTTCTTTTATTGTTCAGAGCGGGTGCGAAAATAAATAAATTTACGCTGTGAGTTTCTTCGTTTATAAATCCTCTGCCGGCTCAGGCAAAACCTATACGCTGGTGCGCGAATACCTGCAACTGGCGCTGGCATCGCCCGAGCCCGATTATTTCCGTCACATACTGGCCATCACCTTTACCAACAAGGCCGCAGACGAAATGAAAGACCGGGTGCTGAAAAAACTGGCAGCGTTGTCAACATCCAACATCCAGCTTCCAACCTCTGACCCTCTAAAAGAAGAACTGAAAGCCAATCTGAAACTGGAAGATGCCGAGCTGGCTCACCGTGCCGCGAAATTACTATCGCATATTCTGCACAACTATTCCGATTTCAGCATCAGCACCATTGATAAATTTACCCACCGCATACTCTCCACCTTTGCCCACGATATGCGGCTGCCCGTTACCTTCAACGTGGAAGTGGAGTCAGATGAGTTGCTCACCGAAGCCATTGATATTCTGTTGCAAAAAGCAGGAAGCGATGAAGCCCTTACCAAAACACTGGTTGAGTTTGCCGAAGCCCGTGCCGATGAAGACAAAGACTGGCGCATAGAACGCAGCATATTTCAGCTCGCCAAAATACTGTTTGACGAAGAAGGCCATCTGCATGTTGAATCACTGAAAGAACTTACCCCCGCAGATTTTGAGAGCGTGCGCAAAAGCAGCACAGCCTTTTGCACCAGGTATGAAAACATTTTAAAAGGCATTGCGCAGCAAGCCCTTAAAACCATTGCCGATGAAGGAATAGCATTGGATGATTTTTACCAAGGCAAGAATGGAATTGGAAATTATTTTCGCAAAGTATCGGAACTCAATTTTGAAAATCTTGACGGCAACTCCTATGTTTTAAAAGCAGTAGGCGAGGGGATATGGTACACCGATAAAAAGCCCGACAACATAAAAGCAAGCATTGACGGAATTGCGCCTTTGTTACTGGATTGTTATCAGCAACTACAAAATGCAAAAGAGCAATACCATAAAGATTATCAGCTCTATCAGCTGGTGGCCAAAAACCTTTATGCCATAAGTGTTTTAAGTGAAGTGGAAAAAATTGTAAACGAAATAAAAACGCTGAATAACACCGTGCACATTTCGGAGTTCAACCGCCTGATTTCGGGAGTGGTAATGTATGAGCCTGCACCTTTTATTTATGAGCGCATCGGGCAACGCTACAAGCATTACCTGGTAGATGAGTTTCAGGATACTTCGGTATTGCAATGGCTCAATCTCCTGCCGCTGCTGGATGAATCGCTGGCACATAAACAGTTTAACATGGTGGTGGGCGATGGCAAGCAGGCCATTTATCGCTGGCGTGGCGGGCGAGTAGAGCAGTTTACACAACTGCCGCAAATATTTCTTACACCCGCCCTGCTCGAAAAAGCAGGTAAGGACAATGACGGTATTTTTCCTGAACTGATTGCACAACGACAACAAACCTTAGAACGAAATATTGCACAAAGGCAACTCGATTCAAACTACCGCAGCAAAGTGGAAGTGGTGAATTTTAACAATGATTTCTTTTCGTTTCTCTCAGCGCGAATAAGCGGCAACTACAGCGTAATCTATGATAACCACAGTCAGAAAGCAGATGCAAAAAACACAGGCGGCCTCGTAACTCTTGATTTTATTGATGCAGAAGACTACGACCAAAAAATGTTTGAGAGAACTAAATCCGTAATTGATGAATTGCTTGCCACCGGATTTCAGCTAAAAGACATTGCCATACTTACACGCAAAAACACGCATGCCTCTGAAGTTGCACGTTATTTACTGGAACACGAGGTGAATGTTATCTCCTCTGAATCGCTCTTGCTTTCGCAATCGGCAGAGGTTAATTTCCTCGTTTCATTGTTGCGCTTTTTATACAACAGCAAAGACAATATTGCCGAGGCTGAAGCCCTGTATTACTTAGAAAAGTCAGCCGCTGGAAGATTGAGTAAATACCTGGAACAACACCATCCGCAGCTACATGCGCAAACCTTGTTAAAATATCCTTTGTATGAAGTGTTTGAGAAAATGGTGGCTGCATTTTTCAATGCTGTTCCCGACCCTTACCTGCAGTTTTTATTAGATACCATTCACAGCTACACCTCGCGAAATACCAACGACCCCGGTGAGTTTCTGCAATGGTGGGAACAGAAGAAAAACAAGATTTCCATCGTAGTTCCGCAGGGCATTAATGCAGTGAATGTGATGACTATTCACAAATCAAAAGGTCTGGAATTTCCGGCTGTCATTTATCCCTTTGCCGAAGATGAAGTAGATGTAAAACGCTCCATGCTTTGGTTAGATACATCCGAAAAGAAAGAATTGGCTCCCATGAAAACGGCACTGGTAGGTGCAACTAAACAATTGGAGCAAACTGATTTTGCAGGCGCTTACACCGAAGAGGTAAGCAAAACCACACTGGATTTTCTTAACCTGTTGTATGTAGCTTTTACACGACCTGTCAACCGTTTGTATGTGCTTGCTCCCTTACCCGTAAAAGCAAAAGACAACATTTCATCTATACCTTATGCACTGAAAGCATGGCTTGAAAATAGAAATGAATGGGCACTTGATAAGTTCAGTTACAGAATAGGAACCGAAGCAACATACAGTTCAAAAACCGAAGCAAAAGAAAATGCCTATCAGCTGGAGCAATTGATTTCAAGCGACTGGCGCGAGAAGTTGCTCATCAGCCGCAACTCCAAAAAGTTGTGGGAGGAGGATTTGGGAATTACATGGGGCAATTTATTTCACACCGCCATTTCAGAAATTTATACCGAGAACGATATTATTCCCGTTTTGTCAGCCATGAAAAAAGATGGTCTGCTGAAAGCCGAAGATGAACAACTGCTGCAACAAAAAATTATTGCCCTGGTAAGAAGGCCTGATATAAAACCACTGTTTGCCGAAGGCCTGAAACTAAAAACCGAAGCAGAAATTTTACTGAATGATGGCACCTGGCTTCGCCCCGACAGGGTTATCATCACCGGCAATGCAGCTACTGTTATTGATTTCAAAACCGGAAAAGAAAAACCGGAGCATCAGGAGCAATTAGCCAGATATGCTGAAAAACTGAAGGAGATGGGGTTTGAGAGAGTGGAGGAGAGGTTGATTTATGTTTAGATGTTTATCTAAGAATGTTTTCTATTTATATTTACCTGCAAATACAAGAAGTTGAAAATTAAAATTGTTTTTATCTTTTTATTTACACTGATAAGCTTTGCTGATGGATATTGTCAGCAACTGAACTCTTTTTTTACAGTAGTTGATTCTGAGAAAAGTGGCATCAAGTTTAGCAACTATGTAGTAGATACCGATAGTCTCAATATGATTAATCATCAAAACCATTGGAATGGGGGTGGGGTTGCTATTGGCGATCTTGATAATGATGGTTTATCTGAGGTTTTTTTTTCAGGCAATCAGGAGGGTAATCGACTTTATAAAAATCTGGGTAACTTAAGATTTACCGATATAAGTGAAAAAGCTGATATTGTTTATAATGATGGATGGAATACGGGAGTTTCGTTTGCTGATGTAAATGCAGACGGATATTTAGATATTTATGTATGCCGTTCAGGTTATTCTGATGAAAAGAGGAGAAGAAATCTTCTTCTAATAAATAATAAGGACATGACATTTAGCGAGCAAGCCTTAAAATATGGCCTTGCCGATAGTTCTTATTCCATTCATTCTGCTTTCTTTGATTATGATAATGATGGAGATTTAGATGTTTATATTTTAAACAATCAGAATCGGTCACTAGCTGTAACTGATATTTTTTCAAAACAAAAAATGAATGAATTAAGCAACGATCGGTTAATGAGAAATGACAATGGTTATTTTACTGATGTTTCAAAGCAAGCAGGAATAGTATTGCAAAATGGCTTAGGTTTAGGTATAGCTGCAAGTGACTTTAATAATGACGGGAATATTGACATTTATATTGCAAACGATTTAATGAAACAGGACTATTACTTGGTTAATAATGGGGATGGCACATTTTCGAATCAATTAGAGAGTGCATTTGCCCACGTAAGTATGAATTCAATGGGATGCGATGCTGCAGACATCAATAATGATTTGCTTAATGACCTGATAGTGGCGGATATGTTTCCCGAAGAGCCTGTAAGACAAAAAACACAGTCCGGTATTACTAATGATCATTATGAACAATTGGTGAGTGCAGGTTATTATCATCAGTTTGTGAGAAATGTTTTACAGTTGAATCAGGGTGACAATAATTTTTCTGATATAGCACATCTGGCAGGTGTTGCCCATACCGACTGGAGTTGGAGTACTTTGTTTGCAGATTTTAATAACGATGGATTTAAAGACTTATTCATTGCCAATAGCCTTAAAAAAGATATGTTAGATAGCGACTTTCAGAAGTTTGCGATGGATTCGATTAAAAAAGCTAACCCCTTATCACACAGCAGAGCTTTCCTTTCAGCAATGGAAAAAATGAAGGAACTTCGTCTGCCAAATTATTTGTTTCAGAATAATAAAGATTTAACATTTAGTAAACTGAAAGATCTTGGTTTCCCATGTAATACAAATGGAGCAGCATATGGGGATCTTGATAATGACGGGGATTTAGATATGGTGTGGAATAATTTTGATACGCTATCTTTTGTAATTGAAAATACAATTTCTGGTAAGAACTATTTGAAAATAAATCTTGAGGGCGATTATTCAAATCCGTTTGCATATGGTGCGCGTGTTATAGCATATTGTGGAAGTATTGCTCAGCAAATGGATTTAATGCCATCGCGCGGTTTTCAGTCTTCTGTTGAGCCTGTTCTTCTTTTTGGTTTAGATACCTGCAGTCAGGTCGATTCGCTTATAATCAGGTGGGAAAGAGATGATTTTACATTTTTGAAAAATATTAATGCAAATAAACTTTTGAAAATAAAATTCAATGAAGTGCCACACATAACTAATTATGGATTGAATACAGTTAAAGCTGACAAACTTTTTGAAGTAACTGAAAATTATAAAGGTTTTAAGCATTTTGAAAATCTGTATGACGACTTTAAGTCTGAGCCACTTTTGATACGTAAAATATCAAGTGAAGGTCCTTCGGTTTGCGTTTCAGATATAAATGCTGATGGACTTGAAGATTTTTTTGTTTCAGGAACAGAAACTAAAAAGGGGAGTTTTTTTATGCAAACACCTGGTGGTGATTTTAATATTGTATCTGAACAGATCAGAATACTAACCCAAGCTCCTGCTAAATTCTACCGTGATGATGCCGCTTGTATCTTTGTAGATATTAACAATGACATGTATCCTGATTTGATTAAGTCAAAAGGTGGCAATGAAAATAATCTTTCTAAAAATGATATGACACTTGAAGTCTATATAAATGATGGTAAAGGGTATTTTAACTATTCTGCCAATTATTCACCTGCAATAAACGAAAATGCTTCTGCCCTTGCTGCCGCTGATTTTGATAATGATGGTGATGTAGATCTTTTTTTCGCAGGCAGATCGGTTCCCGGAAAATACCCTGTCACACCTCGCTCATTTATTTTTCAGAATGATAATTCGGCATTTAGAGATGTTACACTAAATCTTGCTCCAGGACTTGATAGTATTGGACTCGTTACATCAGCAATATGGAGTGATTATGATAATGATTCGAAGCCGGATTTAATTATTGTTGGAGAATTTATGCAACCTGTTTTTTATAAAAATTCAGGTAAAGCTTTAAAACAAGCAGACATAGATTTTGGCGAAACCACTTTGTCGGGTTGGTGGAACAGTATTGTGGGAGGAGACTTTGACAACGATGGTGATACAGATTATATATTGGCAAATTGGGGATTAAACTCAAGATTTAGTGCAGATGAGAAACATCCTTTAACTGCATATTATGCAGATTTTGATGTCAATGGAAGTACCGATGCTGTAATGAGTTATTATTTACAAGATATAGAAACACTCATATCCTCGCGTGATGCCATGTTGGAGCAAATGGGAAGTTTGCGGAAAGTGTTTATTAATTATCTACCTTATGCGAAAACTTCACCAACAGAATTTCTTAACCGATATAAAATTATACCAGCAATAAAATCAGCTAATCAGTTTAAGCATGTTATGCTGGAAAATAAGTCAGATGGGAAATTTATAGTTAAGCATCTTCCCGTATTATCTCAATCATGTATGGTTACAGGAATAGTTACAGACGATTATAATGCAGATGGCTTTCTTGATTTATTAATTACCGGAAATTCAGAGGCTATTCACTCCACTTATGGGAAACAAGATGCCTGTCCGGGTTATGTATTGATAAACGATGGTAAGGGAAGCTTTAATATTAGTATGCCTAAACAGAGTGGTTTTTACAGTACTGATAATAATAGAGGTGCAGTAAGAATATATAATTCAAACTGTGGATGTATGAATTATATAACTGCTTCCAATGATTCAGGAATTAGCTTGTTGAAACTTTCACAAAAAACTGAAAGAACTAATTACGTTGATCAACGTCTTAAAAAAAAGGGAGATGTCAGAAAAATAGAATATTATTATGGCGAAGGGTATATGAGTCAATCCTCCCCGTTTATTTCAGTACCTAAAAAATAAATGAATTCTAACCTATGAAATCACTAATACATATTTGCTTTTTTTGTATTTTTTTCAGCACGTATACATCAGCTCAGCAAAATACAGAACCTGTAGATTACAGAAATTTTATACACTATCTTAATCAGCGCCTTTCTAACGTAATATTAGTTGATGGGTTTAACCCTCCTCAGGCCAGCAGGGTTTATTGTTATCCTAATATTGCAGTTTTTGAAGCATTGAGAAATACAGATACTGTTAATTACAAATCACTATCGGGTGTTATTAAACACCTTAATGGATTGCCTCAGCCGGTAAATTCAGCTATTGATTTTAACCTTGCTTCTGTTATAGCATTTCAGCGCGTTGCCCAATTCTTTGTTTACCGTGCTAATCTACTTGATGATATAGATAATGTATTTATTAAAATATCACAATCACAAAAAAACGATTCTGTTGCGATTCAACATTCTATTGAGTATGGAAATTTAGTAGCAGAGAAAATAATAGCGTGGGCAAAGAATGATAATTTTATTCAACTTAAAACATTTACCCGTTATAAACCATTAGGTACAGACTATTCGTGGGAACCAACCCCTCCGGCTTACTACGATGCTCTTGAACCTAATTGGAGGCACATGAGACCCATGTTTATGGATTCTTCTTCTCAATTTAAACCAGCACCACCGTTAAAATTTGATACCCTATCAGGTTCAGCATTTTTTACAGAGGCAATGGAAGTATATAATACAGTTAAAAAAAATGATTCTGCTTCAAATAGTACTGCCTATTTTTGGGACGATAATCCTTTACGAAACTGGGTAGATGGGCATTTCTCTTACGTAACTAAAAAATTATCGCCCGGTGGGCATTGGATAAATATTTGTTCAATAGTTACAAAAAGGGAAAAGTTTAATGCTTTAAGAAGTGCTCAGGCATTTGCACTTGTTTCAATTGGTTTGTTTGATGGCTTTATTAGTTGCTGGGATGAGAAATTCAGGAGTAATCTTATTCGCCCCGAAACATACATTAATAAGTATATAGATCGCGAATGGTCGCCTTTTCTGGAAACACCACCATTTCCTGAACATACAAGCGGGCATAGTGTAATATCTTCTTCAGCAGCAGAAATACTTACAAGCTTGGTAGGTGATAATTATCACTTTACAGATTCTACAGAGTTTGTTTTTGGATTTGGAGTTAGAACATTTAACTCTTTCAGAGAAGCTGCAAATCAAGCAGGATGGAGCAGGTTATACGGAGGCATCCATTACAGTCAAGCGATTTCAGTTGGGTTGGAGCAGGGTAAAGCTATCGGTAGAAATGTCATTACTAAGATAAAACACAACTAAAGTGGAAGTTAAGTCATCAATTACTAAATTAAAAGAGTCTCTGACTGTTCAGGTTGAAAATAAATACCTGTCTCTTTTTCGGATTTTGTTTTTCGGGTTTATTGCGTTGGAACTTATTCAGTTTCGAAAGCGTGATTATTTTCAGGCTTTTCTGGTTGATGCAAGAGTGCGATTCCCTTATGAGTTTTTTCCATTTGATGTTGAATTTACTGCACAAGGATTTACTTCACTATTTGCAATAACACTAATCTCTGCGGTATTCTGTTCTGCGGGGCTTTTTTTTAGGTATAGCAAGTGGGTTTTTACCTTGTCTTTCGGTTTTTTATTTTTTCAGGATAAAATGCTCTGGAATAATCACTGGTATTTATTCTTTCTGGTAGGTTTTTTAGCACTGTTTATGAAGCTCGAAAATTCATTGTCTTTAGATGCTCTTGTTAATCCTAAAATAAAAAATGCGTATTCACCCCGATGGTACTTTGAAATTCTTAAGTTGCAGATTTTTGTAGTATATTTTTTTGCTGGAATAGCAAAACTGAATTATGATTGGTTAGTTGAAACTGAACCAATAGGAACGTTTATTAAGCAGCGTGAAAATTATTTTCTGCTGGGTTGGTTATTCAGCATTGACTCAGCTAAATATTTTTTTGCATATAGCGGAATTATCTATGATTTGTGTATTGGGTTTTTATTATTCAGTTCCAGGTTTAAGAAGTTGGGTATTGTTTTAACTTTTATTTTTAATATTATCAATTCTATCATTTTTGATATTGGTATGTTTCCATTTATTATGTTGGCTTGTAACTACCTGTTTGTTTTTCAGCACTCAATAGATGAAAAAAAATCTCATAAAAACACCAAATCAACTCAACAGCTATCTAAGCCTATAATGCAAAATGGTTTATTTTATTTTTTAATATTTTACTCTTCCTTTCAATTAATTTTTCCAATGAGACAATTTCTATATAAAGGAAATCCCTCATGGATTGGAATTTGTGAACGGTTTTCATGGAGAATGATGATACAAAATAAGGTTCCTGTTAAATATGATTTTTATATTTCCGAGAAATCTACAGGAAAGAATAAACGAATTGATTTAAGAACTTTTCTTTTTCCACCACAGATTATGGCTCAGGTTGTTTTTCCTGACATGATTCCGCAAACTGCCATGGCAATACAAAAAGATGCAGAAAAAGCCGGTCTTATTAACCCGGAAATAAAAGCAGAGATTATTGTGTCGCTTAATAAAAGGAAACCGCAAAGCCTTGTTGACTCTACATTAAATCTTTCAGAACAAAAGGCTGATTTGTTTAAACCTCCCTTATGGGTTGTTCCGTTAAAAGAATAGGACTACCTGCAGATTATTCGCTTGAAATAACTGTTGTCTTCTTCGGTTATTATTTTAAGTATATAGACTCCCGAAATTAGATGTAAACAGTCCATGGAAATCTTTCTTTCAGGCTTCCCAAATTCTTTTTTTAAAGTGCTTTTCGCACTTAGGTCAAACAGTTCAACTGATTTCATTTTTTCACTACATTCTATGTAAAAATTTCCTGAAAATGGATTTGGGTAAACAGAAAGTGTGTTTTGATGATTTTCTATTATACCTAATGCTGTTGTATCTGAAACATAATAGTACCCAAAAACCATCATCTCACTTTCATTTGCCCACGGACCATAAAAAATAGTGTCTGGCCCATTGTTTATATAACTTGCTTCTTGAATTAAGCCTGAGCTCAGATTTAGCGGAAGATAATTATCTAAATACCTTGTTGGAACATGCACAGCATCAAAGTAAGGAGAAATGCAGCCGGGAATACCCTCATAGCATCCGGCTTCATATATTTTCTCTCCTTTTGTTCCGTTTGTATTTCTTAGGTACACAATATTCTTTACAGTTCTTGCATGTGAATGTCCCATAACTGCCCATACATATCTTGTTTCGGAACTTCCTGGATTATACGCATCATATTCAAAAGTATGCTCTAATCCATCTGGTAATATATAGAAAGGAGGATTATTGGGATTGTCAGGGTACCCATTATCAGAAAATTTCATTTCCTGTACAACTTCATCAGTGCTTTTTGTATATAAATTAACATAAAAATCACAAGCCATCGTTTTTGGATATGGGTTGAAATAGTGAACGTTTACAATTAATGGTTCATTAACTCCTGTAAAAACACCTGTTCCTGATGGGAATTCAAGCGTATCAATAATTTGTTGGCTCGACATGAGAAATTTCGAATCCTGAAACTGTGCATTAGCATACTGTAAACCATATGTGAGATTTGTATTTGTATTACTGAACAGCGTAAAATGATGATGGCCTTCTCCTGCATACGAAGTCATTTTATATAAAGCAGTTGTGCTATTTCCGGGATAGTCAAATCTTGAAAACTCGCCACCTGAAAAAAGGAAAACATTTTCGCCAAATGGAGGTAGTAATATTGGCCCGAGATGAATTTGAAATCCCTCAGAATTGACAGGCGGAAGGGGAGGATTAGGCACACTTTCTATACCCTGATCATCATAAAAAGACGAAATAAGGGCTGTGTCAATTACGTTTCCCGTTTCCTGTGCCCCATAAATAATCCATTGGCGCACAAGTTCAATTTGCTTGTCGTTAAGAGCGGGGGCTGATAAAGGCATATTGCTGCCTTCGTTTGATAAATCAACATTATAAGCCAAACCATTATTTATTTTTCTGAAAAGGAAACTACGGTAGGGATCACCGGGGTAGACCAGCTTGTTGTTTTTTGTCAATGCAATAGTATTGGAAGGCACCTGCATATAAAGCTGATTATAAACAGCAGCAGAGCTTAAACTAAAGTTTAAACCTGATGGAGCAGAAGAATTATGACAAGATGAATTTGCAGAACCGCAGGTTGAAGAGTTTAAAATTTGATAAACTAAATCGTAAGTGTTTTGTGCATATGAAATAGAGTAAAAGGAAATAAAATGAAAAAAGAAAAAAAGTGTTTTTTTCATGTTGTTGATTGGTGAGAAAACAAAAGCCGGATAATTTCCGGCTTTTGTTTATTATTTTAAATATAAATTAATTGATACCTAATTTAGTTTTAAGCATTTCCAGTTTTAATTTTTCATGTTGATCCAATTCACTCTTGTTTTTGATTGATTGGATAAATTCCATGAATGAATTTTTATCAGGGATGGTGCTTTGTTTTAACTTTTCTTCTATTTTAGTTAAATTGTTTTCTGAGGATACTCCAAAAACTTTTGCTTTTAATTCTTCAATCTGTTTTTGCTGTTCTTTAATAGCTTCTATCAGTACAGGGACTAAATCGTTATAATTTACTGAATAATGATGCCCAATTACCGTACCTGACGTATCCTTATCCTCAACCTTTGTGACGACTTGCGGTAAAACTTCTTGAATTTCCTGCGCAATCACACCAATACGGCTTCCAGGTGGTGCTCCACTGGCCGCTTCAATATCCTTAGGATTGTATTCTTTCTTCTCTGTTGCCTTTATAAGGTCATCGTAGGAAGGGGTTGTTCCTTCAAATGTCCAGTTATAAAATACTCCTCGCATTGATTTTACAAGGTCTAACGCATTTGAAACAGTTTGTACATCTTTCTTAAATCTGCCATCAGACCAGCCATACCAACCCAATGATTCCGCACCGCCATAAACACTTAGCCTGATGTTAGAACACCAACCTTGACACCCCCACCAATCATAGCCACCGCAACACCAGTCTCCACCATATCCCCCATGACCAATTCTTAAAATTCCTCCATTATGACTAATATAAAAATCACCAGTTACAAGAGAGGTTGAATGACCATCAAAGTAATATGAATTGTTATCAGAATCTACCCATCTGGCTGCATATAAAGTTTGGTGTTCAAATCTCCAGAGCCATCCATAGCTGTTAGCATGCATACCTGTAGTCATACCACCCCAACCACCTTGACCTATCATTAAAGAAATATTTCCTGCTCCGCTTGGGAATTCTAATCCTCCCCAACCATTTCTTGTTCCCAATATTCTCCATGAGCCATAAGATGCATCATTTGGATAAAAATGGGCTCCGTTTACACCTGAATACAAACCATGGGAGCCTGTTAGTTCTGTCCATGTTCTAAACCTGTTATAGGTTCCGTTACCGCCAACGTCAATTCCGTAACTTGACCAAAATCCATTTCCTATCGCGGCTGTTGTACCTCCATTGCTCATTACAAGCAATTGGTGGCCTAAGTTAGATATTGATTGGCCTCCAACATTTGAGTGCGTCCAGGCAAGACCATACAAGTTTCCGGGACTTGTTCCATCTGCTGCTAACCTGTATGCTGCACCCATTGCAAAAACGTTTTGGTATCTGGTGCTGGCATAAAGCCCTACCAAACCTAACCCGTAATTTTGGTTGGATACAATATCGCCCACTGTAGCAATGTTATAATTAATCCTTACGTTGTTATCACCATCCCCAACAGACATGGTTTGAGTTGCAAAATCTGAATTGTTATAAAATCTGATACCGTTGTAACTATAATGTGCTCCCAATTTGATACCGGTATGGAAGCCAATGGCTAAGTCTGGGTAGGGGTGTGACCATGCTCCTGCTTCCTGGTAGATTGCGTAACTGTCGTTTCCAACGCCACTATTTCCGCCCTCACCATAAAATTTTATTTTTGCTAAACGACCTGTACCTGTTATATCGTAATTGGCGCTTTGTGGGCTGCCATATTGGTTTTGAATCCATCCGTTATTTGTATTTAAAAATGTAGTAATTGCAGCTGCATTGCCGGTTCTTAAATAGTTGTCGCTTGCCTTAACCATTACGCCTGTTACTCCACTGCCAATAACGTTGTCTGATGTATTAACGTATTGTGCAAAAAGGTAATTAGCTACTCTAACGTGGTTATCGCCATTACCAACTGACATAATTTCGGTGGCCATATCCGAACTATTGTAGAATTTAGTTCCTCCATAAGCAGTATTTGCTCCAATTTTTACTCCTGTGTAAAATCCTATATGCAGGGGTTGTGTCCATGCTCCGGCAGGTTTTCCGATCCAGTAATTGGGGTCGGCATCGGTGTGGAAGTTAATGCCGATTTTCCCATTAGCTCCTACGTTTTCACCCAAATATATTTGGTACCCATAATCAAGTTTAATATCACCTGAAACGTGAAGCTTTCGACCAGGTCCGGTATTTCCTATTCCCACGTTTCCTCCGTTTGGCTGCAGGGCCAGCGGTGTCCATGTAACACCGTAATTTCCTGCTTTAATAAACCCATATCCGTTTCCATTGACATCGTAACCCATGAGCATTCGTTTACCAATTGTTGAAGTTCCGCCAACTGATAATTGGGCTGTTCCGGGGTTAATATCTCCACTCATGGAAATATCTTGCTGTACATCCATTTTAAAATTAGGGCCGGTAGTTCCTACTCCCACATTACCCATAAGCATTGATTTTCCTGAAACATAAAATTCTCCTGCTGCTGCTTCATTTCCTCCTCCTCCTCCCGATTGTAAACCTCCGTAGTAATACCCGTGTCCGCCTGTTATGCCTCCATAGTTTCCGTTAGATACACCATCCCAACTGTTATTATGGATTTCAAAGGTGTTTGCACCCCATACAGCGTCACCTGCAATCCATGATCCTGATTTATTGATGTTTCCTGCAACTGTTAATTTTTGAGTTGGAGATACTGAGCCTATACCAACATTAGTTCCGTTGTCAGTGGTTACTCCTATGCCCAAGGTGTTTCCATTGGGTGTCCAACGGGCAAGGTAGTTGGTGGTTCCGCTGCCTGAAAGATTAGTGGCTCCGTTAAGCAAACGTGTCCAAGCTGTTCCGTTCCAATAGTAATATCCCGGTGTTACATCGGCTACAGCTGCGGTGTTGTATACCAAAAGTGAAGTTAAGGGACTAGTTATAGGTGCAGATGCTGCTGTGCTTGTTAGCGCAACACGTGGTATCAGCATACCCTTGTCTGTTGCAGAAACATCAAACATAGCTGAGGCATCGGGGGCAACCCCTGTTGCACTTACTGCTGTTTGGGCCTGTGAGGTAAGGCTTATTGCTACAAGTATTAAGCAAAGTAGTAGATGTTTTTTCATTTTTTAATATGAAATTAATAAATTTATGAATAAATATACACCCGCAAGTATAATTAAAATTATAGCATGTCTTAATTATATATATTACATTTATTTACATATATTTTACAAAATGTAAGTTTCTGAATTCGTTTTTTGTAGTTGAATTAAATGTATTTTAATTTTATCTGATCAATGCAGTTAATTCATGATCATGCCTTTATTTATTATGTTTTTTGTTTTTTTTTGAAAATATATTCAATGTTTTTTTTGAAATATTGTATTTGATTTTAATTCATTTACTTTCTTTTCCAATTCAATTATTTGTTGGGGGTGGCATTTTGATAGGTAGCTGAATAGCTATCATTAGGAGAAAAAAATATAGTTAAAGTTACGACATATTTTCCTAAAGTATCACATGTTTTTTTTAATTAATTTTCAAAAAAAAATTATGATTGTTTTTGCTTTTTGCATTCATTCAAATTTCACGTAGGTTTGCGCAGTATGAATTAACTATCCGACCGCATAAATTCTCTTGCCGAATCGCAAACCATTGCCATGTCGCGCAAAAGCCGCGAGCTTGCCGAAAAAGGAATTGACATAATATCCCTTGCATTAGGCGAGCCCGATTTTAATACACCTGATGTTGTAAAAACTGCGGCTAAAAAAGCAATTGATGATAATTACTCTTTTTATCCGCCAGTAGCAGGTTATCTGGATTTAAGAAAAGTTATTTCAAAGAAATTTAAGGAACAGAATGGTTTGGATTACACTCCCGACCAGATTGTGGTTTCTACAGGAGCCAAACAAAGTATTGCCAATGTAGTGTTGAGTTTAATTAATCCCGGTGACGAGGTGCTGGTACCAACTCCATATTGGGTAAGTTATTTAGAAATCATAAAACTGGCAGAGGGTAATCCGGTTTTAATTCCGTCAACTATTGATACTGATTTTAAAGTAAGTGCTGCTCAGATAGAAAAAGCCATTACTCCCAAAACGCGGATGTTGATTTACAGTTCGCCTTCCAACCCAACAGGTTCGCTTTACCTTAAAAATGAATTAGAAGAAATTGCAAAAGTTATTGCAAAGCACCCTGACATCATCATCGTTTCAGACGAGATTTATGAGCACATCAATTTTGTAGGCAAGCACGAAAGCATTGCCCAATTTGATTTTATAAAAGAACAGGTTGTTACCATCAACGGAGTTTCTAAAGCCTACGCTATGACAGGCTGGCGATTGGGCTACATCGGTGCACCGCTTTATATTGCTAAAGCCTGCGATAAAATGCAGGGGCAATTTACTTCTGCTACAAGTTCCATTTCTCAACGTGCTGCAATTGCAGCATTGGAATCACCGCCAAATGTGGTGGAAGAAATGCGAGTGAAATTTTTCCAAAGGCGCGACCTTATGCTTTCGTTGCTAAAAGAAATTTCAGGATTTAAATTGAATGTTCCTGATGGCGCGTTTTATATTTTCCCGGAAATATCACAACTGTTCAATACTACAGACGGAGAAACCGTAATTAAAAATGCAGATGATTTGTGCATGTGGTTGCTCAACAAAGCACATGTAGGCTTAGTTCCCGGTGAGGCATTCGGTGCGCCCGGATACATTCGTATCTCCTATGCAACTTCTGACGAACGATTGAAAGAAGCGGCAAAAAGAATTAAGGAAGCTGTTACTCAATTGAAGCCTCTTTAAATGAATAATAAATCAGTTAGGGATTTATTCAAGTCATTCGCCAATCAAACCGTTCTTATCATCGGTGATGTGATGATTGATTCCTATATTAAAGGAAAGATAGATCGCATGTCGCCCGAGGCACCTGTTCCGATAGTGAACGTTACTTCAAAAGAAGAACGTTTGGGTGGTGCGGCAAATGTGGCATTGAATATTCAATCCTTGGGAGCAAAGCCCATTGTTTGTGCCATCACGGGTGACGATGAAAGTGCAAAGACTTTAGAAAGACTTTTTAAGAGTAATAAACTTTTAACTGAAGGTTTGCTGCAACTCAAAAAACGCCCAACAACAGTAAAGACACGTATCATTTGTGATAACAGCCATGTACTGCGCGTTGATGAGGAAACGGCAAATGAAATTTCTTCTCCGGAAGAAAAGAAACTGTTTCAAAAGATTTCTTCCATTATCGAGAAACAAAAAATCAATGTTATCATTTTTGAGGATTACGACAAAGGCTGCATTACCACCTCTCTTATTAAAGAAGTTGTGAAATTGGCTGCAAAGAAAAATATTCCAGTTGCCGTTGACCCCAAGAAACGAAATTTTCTATCTTATAAAGACGTTACTCTTTTTAAACCCAACCTAAAAGAACTGAAAGAAGGTTTAAACCTAAAAGACCTTAATCCAAAGAATAGGGTAGAGGTAGAAGAATCTGCAGAGGCTTTGCGGAAAAGGCTAAATGCAAAAATGGTTTTGCTTACGCTTTCAGAAAATGGTGTTTTTGTAACAGACGAAAAAAGCAAACATCACTTGCGTGCACATAAACGAAATGTAATAGATGTCTCAGGTGCCGGTGATACGGTTATTGCAGTTGCTGCACTTTGTCTGGGTGCAAAAACAGATGGCAAAACACTGGCTGAATTAACCAATCTGGCAGGAGGATTGGTTTGCGAGAAAGCAGGTGTTATTCCCGTTGATAAAAAGCTGTTAATCAATCAGGCTGTAAAGTGCCTTTGAGCGGTTGTTAATAATTCCACTGAAAAAATATTCCCGAATAAGTAACCTTGGCATAGCTTTACCGTTATATTTGCCTATTGATTTTTTAAAAATCAGTTAAAAACCTTTAAACAAAAACCTGAACGATGATGGTAACCTCAACTTTTCCAAAGCTCAGAACATTCGTATGGTCGGCTGCAATTGTTTCCCTCTTTTTAGCGGGATGCGATAGCTGCGAAAGAGACCCTAAACCTAATCCTGATGGACCAACACCTCCCGATACTTCAAATCAGGTAGTAAGTGTTGGCGGTGCGCTGTTCAGCATTCCTTCGCCTGTGCAAACATCTATGTTGATTAAAGAAACAGGAGCGAAGTATAATAATGGTATGCTAAACACTGCTAAAAATGCAGAGAAATACACAACCAAATACAAAAAAGCACTGAACGTTGGTGTTTACGGTGCTGATGTTGGGTATGTAACATTATACGATAATAGTCAGGATGCGCTTGGTTACATGAAGGCAGTTCGTAAACTTTCTGATGAATTGGGAATTCTTGGTGCATTTGATGCTAAAACCATTGATCGTTTTCAAAACAACCTTGGTAAAAAAGATTCTATGTTGGCAATGGTAGGTGATGCCTACAGCGCATCGGATGCTTTTTTGAAAGACAACGATAAGAAAGATATTGGTGTGTTAATTCTTGCCGGTGGCTGGATTGAGACCTTGTACTTTACTACTACTATTGCTCAAAGCAGTAATAATCCTAAGGTATTAGAAAGGCTTGGTGAACAGAAATATACATTGGATAACCTTATTAAAGCATTGAACCCTTACCGTGGTCAGGAAGAAGTAGCTGCTCTGCTTGATCAATTATATGAACTGGCTTATGACTTTGATGCTGTTGCCGTAGAATACAAATACGTGAAACCAACAACGGATGAGGCTAATAAAATTACCACTATCAACAGTACTTCAAAAGTTACCATTACTAAAGAACACCTGAAAGCAATAGGAGATAAAATTGCTGCTATCAGAAATTCAATTGTAGGATAAACCGAAAAAATAAAAACCTATTATGAAAAAGACACTCTTTACATTTATTATAGCCTTGTCAGGTTTCTTTACTGCTAATGCGCAGTGCGACTCCATTGCCAGTCTTTGCAGAAAAAACATTTCAGCAGAATATATTTCTGACGGGCAAGCCTACAGAGCATTGCTTGTTAATCAGGAAGTAGCTGAGTTCAGTGCTACCTTTTTTGGTGGAAGCACTTACCGTATTGCAGCTTGCAGCGGTTTCAGCGATGGGAATCTGATATTCTCTATTTATGATCAGGAACGTAATTTATTGTTCACCAATAGCGAACACAAAAATGCTCCGTATTGGGATTTTAAACTGAACTCAACATTGAATTGCACTATAGAAGCGCAACTTAACTCAACGGGAGGAACTTCGGGCTGTGCTGTGTTATTGGTTGGTTTTAAGCAGAAATAGAATACGAAATACTAAAAAGCGAAAAGACATTATTGCGAAAGCGGTAATGTCTTTTTTGCAGATACCAACTTATGAGTGAAAGGATATTAAAGGCATTGATGCAGCTTTTTGCGCTCATCACCAATCCGCAGGCAGACAGCAGCCGCGGGCGTGATGTGGTTGCGCTTTTCCTTCGCCAGCAACTGAGCAGTGAGAAGGTTGAAGAGTATCTTAAAGTTTTTGATTCGTTTATTGAACAGTATCGTGGAAAAGCCGGACAGGAAGACACTGGTAAAAAGAAGAAGACTTCAGTAAACTCTGTAAAGGTTCTGAAGATTTGCACTCAGATAAATTCGGAATTGACGCAGAAGCAGAAGATGGTAGTCTTGCTGCGTTTGATAGAGTATGTAAACTCTGAACAAAAAAGTTCGCCCGAGGAAATGGAGTTTGTTTCCACGGTGTCGGAGACGTTTAATATAGATACTCAGGAATTTGTGCGTTGCCTTTGGTTTGTAACGCATCCCGAAAATGAAACCATAGATTCGAATGACTTTCTGATTATTTCGGCTTCAAAGAACGGGAATGAAAAAGTACACCATATTCTGTCGGAAAATTTGACGGGGATGATAAGGGTGATGCGGGTTTCCAGTGTTAATATGTATTTTTTGCGCTACTTAGGTGAGGAAGAATTGACGCTGAACGGACAACCTGTATTAAAAAGCCGTTCTTACATTTTTACATCGGGCTCTTCTATAAAAGGTAAAAAGATGCCTGCGGTTTATTACAGCGATGTGGTGAGCCAGTTTATGAAAGACTCGGCTGAGGCTACGCTTGAATTTGCGGTGAACAATGTTTGCTATAAATTTCCGGGAGGGAAGACGGGAATACACGATATTTCTTTCAGGGAGGAGACCGGAAAGCTGATTGGGATAATGGGTGCGAGCGGTGCGGGGAAATCTACTATTCTGAGTATTCTGAACGGAAGTATTCCGCCAACGAGCGGCAGTGTTACTATTAACGGTATTGATATTCACCGCGACAAGAAAAGGGCGGAGGGTGTTATAGGATATATTTCGCAGGACGATTTGCTGATGGAAGACCTGACGGTTTTTCAAAATCTGTTTTACAACGCGCAATTGTGTTTTGATGGGTACAGTAAATTTCGTATCACCAAAATGGTGATTGAAATGCTGAAAAGCCTTGGCCTGTATGAGATACGCCAGATGAAGGTAGGTAGCCCGCTGAACAAGAAGATAAGCGGAGGACAACGCAAGCGTTTGAATATTGCGCTGGAATTAATCAGGGAGCCAACGGTGTTGTTTGTGGATGAACCTACTTCGGGGCTTTCGTCACGGGACTCGGAGAATATTATGGACTTGCTGAAGGAGTTGACGCTGAAGAACAAATTGGTTTTTGTGGTTATTCACCAACCTTCGAGTGATATTTTTAAATTGTTTGACAAGCTGCTTATTCTTGATACAGGCGGTTATCCGCTGTTTCATGGTAACCCGATTGATGCGGTAAGTTATTTTAAAACGGAGACGGGACAGGTTAACAGTGATGAAGTGGAATGCGAGAGTTGCGGTAACGTAAATCCTGAGCAAATCTTTAACACCATTGAAACGAAGGTGGTGGATGAATACGGGAAGATTACGGAGAACAGGAAGATTACGCCCAAGGAATGGAACGAGAAATACAAGACCAAGTTTAAGCCGGAGGTTGTTGATACTTCGAAGCATCAGGGAGAGATACCTGTTTCGTACAGGGTGCCTTCGCTGCTGAGCCAGATCAAGGTTTTTGTAAAGCGTGATGTGCTTTCGAAGCTTTCGAATACGCAGTACCTGGTGATTAATTTACTGGAGGCGCCTTTGCTGGCTTTTATTCTGGCTTATCTGGTAAAATATTCAAGCAGCGAGACGGCTGAGTATGTGTATTATGCGAATGATAATATTCCGGCTTACATGTTTATGTGTGTGGTGGTGGCGCTGTTTATTGGTTTAACGGTAAGTGCCGAAGAGATTATCAGGGACCAGAAGATTTTGAAACGCGAAGCTTTTTTAAATCTGAGCCGCTGGAGTTATCTGGTTTCGAAGGTGGGGATTATGTTTTTTCTTTCGGCTGTGCAGGCGATAACGTTTATTCTTCTGGGCAACTGGATTTTGGAAATTAAGGGAATGAATGTGGATTATTTTGTGATTTTGTTTTCAACGTTTTGTTTTGCCAACCTTTTGGGGCTGAATATTTCTTCGAGTTTTAATTCGGCTGTGACGATTTATATTCTGATACCTTTTTTGATTATTCCGCAGTTGTTGTTGAGCGGTGTGATTGTAAAGTTTGATAAGCTGAATCCGAATTTTGCTTCGCACAGTACGGTGCCGCTGGCGGGCGAGGTGATGGCTTCGCGCTGGGCTTATGAGGCGCTGGCGGTGAACCAGTTTAAGAGCAATAAGTATGAGCAACAGTTTTTTGAACTGAACAAAAAGAGGAGCCAGGCTGAGTTTAAAAACAATTTCTGGAACGGGGATTTGAAGAAGCGGATTGATTTTGCATCTCTGAATATGGGTAATGCCGAGCGCAATGAGGATGTGAAGAAGGACTTGAAACTGGTGCAGGCCGAGATTATGGATGAGCTGAAGCTGACGGGCGGTAAGGTGCCATTTAAATATCTAGGTAACCTGACCTACGAAAGTTTTAATGAAGACATTGCGATGCAGACGCATGCGTATCTTGATATGCTGCGCAAGTATTATCAGAAGCAGAGCAACGATGCCTTTAACGCGGTGGATAGACTGAGCACGCAGTATAGTAAATCGCAGGAATTGAAGGATGCTTTTGTGAAAATGAAAAATGAATATACCAACGAGAGTTTGCTGGAATTAGTGACCAATAAGAATGATATTGATAAGATGACGGAACGCGGAGGGAGACTGATACAGCGTATTGATCCTATTTATGTGGACCCGCATCACTCAACTGTCCTGAGGGCGCAGTTTTTTGCACCGCAAAAGCCTTTTTTCGGGATGTATATTGATACGTTTTGGGCTAACCTGATGGTTATATGGGCGATGACGGTTGTGCTTATGTTTACCTTGTACTTTGATGTGCTGCGCAAGATGATAGACTGGTTTGGCAAGCTGCCGGAAAGATTCTGGAAGAGGGGATAGCTCAACCTTTATTCATCTTCGCCAAGAGGACCGCGGTTGGCTGCTATTTTTTCAAAAATATCCTTCACTAGTTGTGATTTAGTGATTTAGCGAATTGGTGATTTTGTGTTGTTGCGCAAAAGTAGAAATTTATTACACGTTTTTTTTACCACATAGACACATAGTTCACAATAGAAAAGCATCCGCCTCAGGCGGATGAACCACTATGTTTCCTATGTGCCTATGTGGTAAAAGTTCTTAGCTGACTTTCTTTCTTAAATAGAAATAATGAGCATAGATATTACTACTATTAACAATAGTTGAATTATTATATACCTCCCAATTTTCCTCCTTATTCATCCTATTAACTTCTTTTAATAGCGCTTGCATTTCAGTTTCTCCTTTGGCAATTTTAATTGTTTTTAGTTCTGAAGCTGTTATAATGCTAATAGTATTTAAAGCACTATTGCTTATAAGTGTTGAATACTCATACTTATCCTGCGCCAGCGCAGCGTTAACGGTAAAAAGCAGCAGGGCTGCTATAAGGGTGGTTTTGATTGTTTTCATAGAGTTTGTTTTTGTTTGTAATGCCAAACTTAGAAAAATACTTAGCCACTAAAACGCAAAAGCACCAATTCCCACTAATTCATTTGGTGGGGTTTGGTGCTTTTGGTGCCTTTGTGGCTAAAACTACTGGTGAATTCTTTCTTACAGGGTAAAACCTCTCCCTGTTTTTCCTTCCCGAACCTAAAATAAGCCCCCAAAACACCCGGTTATGCAAAATCTGCTCCCAGCTATACGAAATCAAAAGGCGGTTATATAAAACCGAAAGACGGCAGTACGAAACCGAAAGGCAGCAGTATGAAATCGAAAGGTAGCAGTATGAAACCGAAAGATAGTAGTAAGAAACCGAAAGGCAGTAGTATGAAACCGAAATGTAGCTGTATGAAACCGAAAGTTAGTAGTACGAAACTTAAAGGTGGTTATACGAATACTATATGGTAATTGTACAACTGGTTAAAAGTTTTTTACTTTTGCAGTATAAATTTAACAACCCCTCACCATGAAACAACTAACTCAGGAAGAAAAAGAAGCTTATACCACCCGCCCGCTCAGTAAAATGAACCCCGTGCGCGCGCTTTTAATGCGGATGAAGCCAGGCGATATCTATTTAATAGAAGCCAGCGAATGGCATTGGAAATCGGCAACCCCCGCCTACCTGTGCCGCAGGGTAGAAGAAAAAACCAGCAGCAAGTTTACGGTTGAAAAAGCGCTGCATCCCAAAACGGGCTGGATCATTGTTCGTGTTTCATAATAAAAACATTCAACTAATAAATACCATGAAAAAACGCCTCCTCACCCTCATCTTCATCACCGCACTAACCTTTGCGCAACAGGCACAGGCGCAGGAAACAAAGGAATATGCAACACTACACATTATAGCAGCTTCCATACAGTGGAAAGATTATGTAATTGCTTATCCTGATGGTAAAATAGAAAAAGGAGAGTTATCAACAATAAATATTAAAAACATGGAATCAAATGCAAATACACTCAATGGAGTTTTCAATATGATGGCTAAAAAAGGTTATAAATTAGTTTCCAGTACAGGGGGAGGAGATACTGGTGGACTCTATTTATTTTACATTTTCGAAAAGTAATCCGCGCCAATCCGTCCAATCCGTGTCATCCGTGTGCCATCCCCTCTGCGCCTTAGCGCCTCTGCGGTAAAAAAGCCCGTTTGCCCGTTTCACAAATTCCCCTATTTTTGCAACCCCATTTAGCATTTAGTGAATTAGTGAATTGGTTATTTAGTGAATTAACCAACCCGCCAACCACAAATCGCTAAATCACTAAATCGTAAATCACAAATAGAAAATGGCAAAATCATCAGACATCAAAACAGGATCAGTATTACGTTTTAACAACGAGCTGTGCTCGGTAACCGAGGTGCAACACCGCACACCCGGCAACCTGCGTGCCTTTTACCAGGTGCGTATGAAAAACATCCGTTCAGGTAAATCATTAGAGCACCGTTTCCGCGCAGACGAAACCGTAGAAATAGCACGTGTAGAATACAACAACTACCAGTTCATTTATCCCGAAGGTGAGCATATTGTAGTAATGCACCCCGAGACCTATGACCAGATACACCTTCCCATATCATTGCTTGCTGATAAAGTAAAATTCCTGAAAGAAGGAATGGACATAAAAGTAGGCTTTGAGAACGATGAGCCACTTGTAGCCGAAGCACCAACCTTTGTTGAGCTGGAAGTAGTTTACACCGAGCCCGGAGTAAAAGGCGATACCGCTACCAACACCCTAAAAGTTGGTAAACTGGAAACAGGAGCAGAAATCAATATTCCCCTTTTTGTAAACCAGGGCGAAAAAATTAAAATTGATACCCGCACCGAGTCGTACGTAGAGCGTGTGAAATAGGCATTCCGTCATTGCGAGGGTTTTTCACCCGAAGCAATCTCACATAATTTAGAGATTGCTTCAGTCGTTCCTCCTTCGCAATGACGACAAATCCCCATGAAACTCACTTCCTCCAAAACTTTATCAGAAATCGCCTCCCTCATCGGTTGCGAATTTGAAGGCTCACCCGATTTCAAAATCACCGGCATCAACGAGATACACAAGGTAGAAACAGGCGACCTCACCTTTGTTGATCATCCCAAGTATTACGATAAGGCATTAAGCTCAGCAGCCACTACCATTATCATTAATAAGCGAGTTGCCTGCCCGGCAGGTAAGGCGCTTATCTTTTCCGAAAACCCTTTTCAGGATTATAATAAGCTAACGCTGCATTTTCGTCCGTTTGAAAAAGCAACGGCACCTATAAGCGTAACTGCTAAAGTAGGAGAGGGTACCGTTCTGCAACCCGGAGTATTTGTGGGCAATCACGTAAGCATCGGAAAGAATTGCATCATCCATGCCAACGTAAGCATCTACGACCATTGCGTGATTGGCGATAACGTTATCATCCATTCCGGCACTGTTATAGGCTCCGATGCTTTTTACATGAAGAAAGAAAACGGAGCGTATAAGAAATGGAACTCCTGCGGAAGAGTAGTTATCCACAACAATGTAGAGATAGGGGCTAACTGCACCATCGACCGTGGCGTATCAGGTGATACCGTAATAGGCGAAGGCACCAAAATGGATAACCTCATTCAAATCGGTCACGATACAGTGATTGGTAAAAACTGCCTGTTTGCATCACAGGTAGGTATTGCGGGAGTTGTATTCGTGGAAGATGATGTAATCCTGTGGGGACAAGTAGGTGTTCAAAAAGACTTAACCATCGGCAAAGGCGCAGTAGTGCTTGGTCAATCAGGACTTGCAAAATCTATTGAAGGAAATAAGATATGGTTTGGCTCACCCGTTCGCGAAGCCCGCGAAAAAATGAAAGAGCTTGCGCTTATAAAACAGCTTCCCGAAATTATTGAGAAGCTGAAGCGCTGATTTAGTCTGCGTATATTTCATCTGAATCGCTTGTAAACATTGCTTTGTCTAAAACTTTGATACAGGTTGTCTGTTTAGGTTAAATTCGTGCTATAGTTTTGCAAACACAACTATGCAAATGACTGAGCTGACCAAAAATAAAAACGAGAAAGTAATTCTGGATACACTCAGGATTGCTAATTCAGCCCTCAAGCTGAAAAATCTCAAGCTCAACTCACTGCTCGAAATCACCAACGCTATCAACAATAATTTTTCAAAAGAACAGCTTTTGAAAATCTTTGAATTTGTATTGCGTAGCCAGTTAAATATTGGCCGCATGGCTTTCTATACCTGCGATGAAGAATGGCGTTGCTCATTGCGCTATGGTTTAGATATGCGCTTTGAAGAAGACGAAGCAGCCAGACAGGTTTTGCTTTATAAAGAAGTTACCGAGCTTACTGAAGACAGACATCCCTGTCTTGATAAGTTTGAAACGATTATTCCGGTTTTTCATAAATCAAAACCTTTAGCATTTCTGTTGCTTGGCGATATCCGCGAAGATTTGATTGACAACACCCAAACACGCCATATTCCTTTTATACAAACGCTGGCAAATATTATTACTGTTGCTATCGAAAATAAAAAACTGGCAAAGGATAATCTGCGTCAGGCAGCAGTAAAAAAAGAGTTGGAGCTGGCATCAGAAATGCAGGCCATGCTTTTCCCGAATGCTTTGCCCAAAGATGATAAGATTGAGATAAATGCATACTACCAACCTCACCAGGAAATTGGCGGTGACTACTATGACTTTGTAAAGCTGAATGACAATGAAGTAGCACTTTGCATGGCCGATGTATCAGGCAAAGGAGTTTCGGCAGCGCTGCTGATGGCAAACTTTCAGGCAAATATCCGCGCTTTGTTTTACCACAGCTCTTCACTCCCCGAAATTATTACAGAGCTTAATAAACGCGTAAACGCAAGCGCCAAAGGCGAAAAATTTATTACGCTGTTCGTTGCAAAATACAATTTCATTACCCGTGTAATGACCTATATCAATGCAGGTCAAAATCCACCTTTGTTTTTGTATGACAATACGGTGAGTCAACTTTCTGTTGGTTGTCCCGGACTGGGAATGCTGGAGGAAATACGTTCTATTAAAGAAGGAATAATAAACGTTCCTGCAGGTGCTGCTCTTATTTGCTACACCGATGGAGTAACCGAATTAGAGAACGAAGAAAGTAAAGAATTTGGTTTGAGTAAACTGGAATTAATTCTGGTAGAAAAACAAAATTCAAGCATGAAAGAGCTCAACGATTATGTTGTTACCAAACTGAAAAAACATAAAGGCAGTCGCGGCTATGTAGATGACATTGCGCTGCTCAGTTGCAGGTTTTTATAGTTTGTCAAACTTAAAACTCGTACCCAATTCCCCATTCTGCAAAGTCAGCTTTGAAGTAATGAGTTTTCAGCGCTAGCCCCAGCAATACATTTTTTGCTACCCGGTAACGAATTCCTGATCGGGCATAAATGTATCCATCGTCTTTCCAGCGGGTGTATAAGTATCCGCCAACATCAAACAACATAGAGAATTCAGAAATTTTAAGCTCGTAGTGAAAATGCAGTCCGGGGCGCACTACTGCAAACATTCCGCTGTAATCTCCTCCGCTTCTTTTCAGTTTTTGTTCAATAGAGGCATCGTAAAAAATATCAACACCAACACCAATTCTGCTTTTTCTGCTTACAGGTTTTATAACTTCAGCATTCAGTGAGCCTATGCCGTATTTTGGTCCGCCAGCCGGAGTAACTTCTTTCAAGCCACCTGATAAAATAACACTGTAATGCCATTTGCGGTCGCGGGGCGGAGCAATGCTGTCTTTCTTATAAACATCTTTTCCATCGCTTAAATTCCAGGTAGCGCCAAGGTTAATGGTTGGCACATTAATACCAAGATTAGGTGCAGTGAACGAAGCATTTGAAAAATGCATAAACGATAATCCTCCGTTAATTGAAAAATTGCGGTGTAGCATCCATCTGAAACCGTATGTGAAATTTATGAAAACATTAATGTGCGAACCGATGGCGGTGTTTTTATTATTCTCTATGCGGTCAAAAACTTTGGAAATATAACCTGCTCCGCAACCTATTTTAAAGTAGCGCATAAATTTGCGCTGCCGGTTCTGCATAAAGCTGATGTGGGGATAGAATGCAAGGGCGGTTCCTAACTGTTCATCATTTTTAAGATTGATGTAAATGAAAGAATAACCGATTACCGGATAATGATAATGCTGCTGCCAGTATTTATTACCAAAGGTTTGTTTTGAAACAGTTAGTTCATAAGCCGGTGTATGTCCGCGAACCAAATGCCCCATATTGTGGCGATGGCTGAGAATAAAACCATATTGAGCAGTAGCTCCAACGCTCCAGCCGTTGGATTTGGATTGAGAAAAAGAAAAATGAGAAAGAAAAATGAAGAGAAAAAATATCGAATATCGAACTACGAATGTTGAATATCGAACAGCTTTTATTTTCACATTCATTTCAAAACACGATTCATTCCGTCCAGTGCCATTTGGTAGCCCGGATTGATTTGCAAAGCACGGGTGTATTCGCCTTTGGCACGTTGAATATCGCCCAATGTTTCGTAACACAAACCGCGCATGTAAACCGCCTGATAGTAGGAAGCATCACACTTTACTGCATTGTCAAAATGTTTCAATGCCTCATTGTAATTTTTCAAATATTGAAAATGAATATAGCCAATATTGTAATGTGCATTTTTATAATTTGCGTCAATACCCAGAATAGTTGAGTAGGTTTCCAATGCACGGTTCAGTTCACCTGTTTCCTGATAAAACATAGCTAAACCATAGTAGGCTTCAAGACTTTTGGGTTTAAGATTCAGTGCATTGTTGTAATACGTAACAGCAAGTTTGTCTTTTAAACCAAAATGCAATTGTGCCAGCATAATGCAGGCGTGGTAGCTTTCAGGATCTTTGTCAAATGCCTCGCGGAAATTGAGAATGGCACGAGCAGTATCCCCTGCATCTTTGTAGCACATTCCTTTAATGAAAAATGCTTTTGAAAAATTAGGGTCAAATTCAAGAATTTTATTTGCGAAGGTTATTGATTCTTCAAAGCGATTTAGATACATATAAAACTCGCTCATTTTCATCAATGCTTCTTTATTTTGAGCATCTAATGAAATGGCTTTCTTTAGCGAAGCTTCACACTTGTCAGGCTCGTTGGTGAAGAAGTAACCATCAGCAATTGTAACGTAGTAAGCAGAAACGCTTGAGTCGAGGCTGATTGCTTTTCCTGCATCAGTCTTTGCATTTTTATATTCTTTCTTTTCTAAGTAAAGTTTTGCCCGCTCGTTATAGAGTTTTGAATCTTCGGGGTTAGCTTTTATTAATTCAGAGATTGAATCAAGTGGTGAAAGTGCTGTTTCAGATTTTTGATTCTTACCAAAAAACTTATCGCAGGAAACAAGAGATAATGAAAACAGGGCTGACAAAAAAAATGTTGTCAGCCTGAGCGTAGTCGAAGGCAAATAATTAAGCGTTTCGACTACGCTCACCGTGATAATACGGCTGATTGTTGTAACATTCACAGTTTAGGCCGCTTTCAGTTGCTCGCGGATTTTTGCTTCAATCTGGTCAGAAAGCTCCGGGTTGTCAGTTAATACCTGTTTAACTGAATCGCGCCCCTGTCCGAGTTTTGCATCTTCGTAACTGAACCATGAACCGCTTTTTTTGATGATGTTCATTTCAACACCGATGTCAATAATTTCACCGAGTTTAGAAATACCTTCACCAAACATGATGTCAAATTCTGCTTTACGGAACGGAGGAGCAACTTTGTTTTTTACAACTTTCACCCGAACGTGATTTCCGGTTGCTTCTTCACCTTCTTTGATTTGAGTAACTCTGCGAATATCTAAACGGATGGATGCATAAAATTTTAATGCATTACCACCTGTTGTAGTTTCAGGGCTTCCGAACATAACACCAATCTTATCGCGCAACTGATTGATGAAAATGCAGCAGCACCCGGTTTTTGCAATTGTACCGGTTAGTTTTCTTAATGCCTGTGACATCAAACGTGCTTGCAAACCCATTTTAGAATCGCCCATTTCGCCTTCAATCTCTGCTTTTGGTGTAAGAGCAGCAACTGAGTCAATTACTATAATATCAATAGCTCCTGAGCTGATCAGGTTGTCTGCAATTTCCAATGCCTGTTCACCGTTATCGGGTTGTGATATCAAAAGGTTTTCGATGTCAACGCCTAATTTCTCTGCATAAAAACGGTCGAACGCATGTTCTGCATCAATGAAGGCCGCAATGCCGCCTTGCTTTTGTGCGTTGGCAATTGCATGAATAGCCAAGGTTGTTTTACCTGATGATTCAGGGCCGTAAATTTCAATCACTCTTCCGCGAGGGAAACCGCCAACGCCTAATGCATGATCAAGTCCTATAGAGCCGGTTGGGATAATTTCCAGCGTTTCTACTGCTTTATCGCCAAGACGCATGATGCTGCCTTTGCCATATGATTTTTCTAATTTCTCAAGTGTTACCTGTAATGCTTTTAATTTTGGGTTGGTTGCTACTGCTTCTTTTGCCATTTTCTTAGATATGATATGTTAGATTTATATTCGATGTAAAGATTGTAAAAATGTTAAACAGAAAATCCGTTGTGAATAAATTTATTTGAGGATTTGTGCCGTATGATTTTCGTTGTCCACTTTTTCGATTACTTCTTCAATAATACCTTTTTCGGAAATAATAAAAGTAGTGCGCACAATGCCCATAAACTCTCTGCCCATGAATTTCTTTTTACCCCAAACACCGTAGGCATTGCACACTTCTTTTTCAGTATCGGCAATCAATGGAAAAGGCAGGTTGAATTTTTTAATAAATTTTTTGTGATCTTTTTCATTGTTGGCGCTTACGCCAATAACTGCGTATCCTTTTTTCAGCAGCATGTTGTAGTTGTCCCGCAGGTTGCAGGCTTCGGCAGTGCAGCCCGGAGTATCATCTTTGGGATAAAAGTAAAGGACTAGTTTTTTACCTGTAAAATTTTTTAGTGAAATTTCATTTCCATCCTGGTCTTTTGCTTTGAATAACGGAGCTTTGTATCCAGCTTTCAGGTGAGTTTTGTGTGTTGTGTTTACCATTAGTTTTAGTAGTTGCTTAAGTAGTTTCAATTATGATTTTATGGTATTGTTTTTGGATTGAAGCAGACAAATATAAAGATGACCTTGTGTAAAACTTTTCAGATACCGAAAAATGTCAATACCTATTTTTGCGCACCAAATTTCAACTAAAACAATGAACTACGCGATAAAGTTTTTCTTAACTATTACTTTTTTATCAACCATTTCTTTTTTTGCAAATGCGCAAAAACAAACAATCACTTTTCCCGATAGCAGTGTGTATGAAGGTCAGGTAGTTGACGGAAAGCCAGAAGGTAAAGGGACTCTGAAATGGCCTAATGGTGACGAATACAAAGGTTCATTCAGAATTGGAAAACGAGAAGGAAGCGGAACCATGAAATGGATTAACGGTGACGAATACAAAGGCGAATGGAAAAACGATGTATTTGAAGGCAAAGGCACCATGAAATGGGTAAACGGACAATCGTATTCAGGCGAATGGTATAAAGGCAAATACAATGGTTTTGGAAAATTGATCCACGTTGATGGAGTAGTGGAAGACGGACTTTGGCAGAACGGACGTTTTAAAACAAAGTAATTAGTTCGTTTTGATTTTCTTTTCAAAAATATTTTTTACCGAAGCAGCAAACAAACGATTGCCTTCTTTGGTAAAGTGTCCGTCAAACGGGTAATACAGATTTTCTTCTTTTTTGTTTTGTCTGAAATTTTCTGAAACGGAGAAAAATTCAATACCGTTTTCATCGGCTGCCATTTTTATGGTTTCATCTGCAAACTTATTTGCAAAAAGCGAATCAGGAATGATGAAGCCATATTTTGTTAAAGCAGTCATTTCTTCCTTTGATGAATAGGCAAGATTAGGAACGGAGATAACAAGCATCTCAGCATTATTCGCTTTGCAATTTTGTTGAATAGCTGCAAAAAAATCTGCCATTGTCGAAACTCCGATTACCACCTCCAAATCAGCAGTGTCAAGTGGCTCAATAAAATACTCTGGATAATAAACCGCCTGATGAATAAGCCAGGGATTAAGTAATCCAGATTGAAAATCCGATTTTACATTTTCATCCAATGCATCAAATCTTTGTTTTCGTTCTTCCTGAAAACTTGCAAGCAGGGCAGGAGCATCACGTCTCCATTGTTGGCTGATATTGATATTTTGAACAGACAACCTTTTTATGAAATTAGGAAATGCCCGGTTAAGTATAGAAGTTGATTTTTCGGACAGATAACTTCTTTTCGGTTGCTCAATTTCGGGTTTCGGAAGACTGTCGTACGCATGGATTAACTGATGTAAGTCGTTTGCCTGTAAAGCTGCAATAACAACTAAATCAGGTTTCAAAAGGTGGATTGTTTTTTCTGCTGTTTGTGCATAATCCGCAGGACTGGCACCGCCTTTACCAAGGTTTAGTAGTTCAATATCAAGCCCAGAAATATTCAATTCTTTTTCCAGAATTTTTACCCAGCAATCTTCTAAATCAACGCCCCAGCCAAAGGTGAATGAATCGCCAATAACAGCAATGCGGTATTTTTTCTTTTTGGTTAAAGGATATTCATAGTCGCGAAAACCAAGTGAATTTATTTTTACAGTAATATCAAACTCGCTGCTTTGATGCCGGGCTTTGCTGCAAGGCGGATAAATGAGTTGCTGTGTGGTTTTTGCGAAATAATTACCATAAATCCTGTCAGCAACAGCAAGCAACAAAACAACAAATGCAACTGAAACAGTTGCAAGTAAAAGTTTTGCTGTTAATGAGTTTTTGAAATTCATAACCTGAGATTGCTTCGCTTTGCTCGCAATGACGATTTAGTGTAAGGCAGCACGAATAGGTAAAGCCAGCATAACTTCTGTTTCTTTTTCTACAAAATAGTCCAGACGCTTTTCTATCTCTTTTTCATCAAAATACTGTAAAGCCATTTTTACAAAGATATTTCCGTGTTTAGCTTCTGAAGTCCACAGCTCGCGGTAAAAGAGTTTAAGTTCTTCATCCTGCAAAGCATCACAAACCATTTTAAAACGTTCTGCACCCCGGCATTCAATAATAGATGCCAGCAACATTCGGTCTAATGCGCGTCCGTCACGGTCGCTGCGGCAATGTTTGAGCAAGGCATTTACATATTCATCTTCCGGAATTTCTCTTTTCAGGTGTACGCCTCGCTTTTGCATTATCTGATAAACCTGTTCGAAATGCTGCAATTCTTCAATTGCTGTTTCAATCAGCAAGGGAACTATTTCGGGCTTATCGTGAAATTTAGCAACAAAACTCATGGCCATTGAACTGGCTTTGCGTTCGCAATCGGCATGATCTTGTAAAAAGCTGTTGAAGTCGTTCATCACGCAATCAATCCAAGCCTTTGGTGATGCGGATTTAAGTTCGGGTGAAAGTTTCATTAATTTACCACTAAGAACACTTAGAACACAAAGTTATATTGAGAAAAATCAGCGAAAATCTGTTTAATCCGTGTCATCCGTGTGCCATTACTCCTCGCGTGAAATCTTATTCAGAAATCCTAAATCTCTTGTGAATAATGCTTTCCCGAGGTAATAGATGTTGTCGTCTTTGATATTATCGAGATAAGGCATTGTTTTTTCTTTCAGCGCAGTTCCGAAGTAATACCAATCATCATTTTTTACAAAATCAATTTCCTTAACATCTTTATTCAGTAGACTTTTTCCAAGAAAATATAAGTCATCATCTTTGACAAATTTCAAAAGTGCTTCATTATCCCGCAAAATTGCTTTCCCGAAATAATAAAGGTCATTATTCTCAACATGTTCCAATGCAGTTGTGTCGTAAGTAACAATGCTGAAACCAAGCGCATGAAGATCATTGCCCGAATAGGTATTCTGAGCGAAAGTGCTGTTGAGAATAAATAAAAGAATAGCTGTAGCGAGAGATCTCATTTTCTATTCAAATGATTCAATAGTGCTGCGGATGATTCCAATGCATTCTTTTAGTTGGTCTTCAGTAATAATAAGTGGTGGCGCAAAGCGGATAATATCTCCATGTGTTGGTTTAGCAAGCAAACCGTTTTCTGCCAGTTTAAGACAAACATCCCATGCTGTTTTGCCGTTTTTAGGAGTAATTACAATGGCATAAAACAAACCTATCCCGCGCACCAGTTTTATCATATCAGACTTAATATCTCTTAATTCATGTCCAAGAATTTCACCAAGTCTTGCAGAGTTCTCTGCCAGTTTTTCATCTTTTAAAACTTCCAAAGCAGCAATGGCAACTTTAGCAGCAATGGGGTTTCCACCATAAGTAGAACCATGTTCACCGGGCTTGATGCACAACATAATTTCATCATCGGCCAACACAGCCGAAACAGGATAAACTCCACCTGACAATGCTTTGCCTAAAATTACCACATCGGGACGAATATTTTCATGGTCGCATGCAAGCAATTTTCCTGTTCTGCAAAGCCCGGTTTGAACTTCGTCTGCAATAAACAATACATTGTTTTGTTTGCACAATTCAGCGCAGGCTGCAAGATAGCCCGCATCAGGAACCATAACACCGGCTTCGCCCTGTATGGGTTCAACCAAAAATCCTGCAACGGTTTTATCCTGCAAAGCAGTTTTCAATGCTTCAACATTGTTGTATGGTATTTTTACAAAGCCCGGAGTGTATGGGCCAAAGCCGCCATAAGAATCAGGATCAGTGGAAGCAGACACAATGCTGATGGTGCGCCCGTGAAAATTGCCTTCACACACAATAATTTTCGCCTGATTTTCGGCAATACCTTTTTTCTCGTAAGCCCATTTGCGGGCTAATTTCATAGCTGTTTCAACACCTTCGGCTCCTGTGTTCATCGGCAATACTTTATCGTAGCCGAAATAAGAGGTAATGTATTTCTCATATCTGCCCAACACATCGTTGTAAAATGCACGTGAGGTGAGTGAAAGTTTTTGTGCCTGCTCTATCAGTGCACTCACAATTTTAGGATGATTGTGTCCTTGGTTTAAAGCAGAATAAGCCGAAAGAAAATCAAAATATTTTTTGCCTTCGGTGTCCCAGACATAAACACCTTCGCCTTTAGAAAGCACAACGGGCAAGGGATGGTAATTGTGTGCCCCGTATTTATCTTCTAATTCAATGGCTTTTTGTGTCAGTGTTTTTGCCTGTAATGTCATTTCCATGTTCATTTACTTTGAGGCAAAGATAGACAAAAGCAGATAGCCTGTCAGCCAACAGATGTTAGTAAATGTTAATGATGAAACGCTGAAATTAACGTATTACTTCCCAGCCCTTTCTTAGCTTGGCAATAGGGTCAGAAACAATTTTGATAGTGTTGTCAAAAATAAGTGTGGAACGTGTTTGTGTGTTGTATTCAGGCCAGTTATGTGTATCGCTGCTTGGTTTTCCTGTGCGCGCAAAATTTATCCATGCATTCTGCATTTGTTTCGACATCTTTTTTACTCTGCGGTTGTTTGATGCCTGCATAATTCGTTTGCCTGCATCGGATTGAAAAGAACTGAAAATAAAGGGTAGTTCCAAACCATGACAGGCTCCCAATCCTATAAGACGTATTGGAAACGAAGTCCAGTCGAAACGATAGCTATAAGCCGAGGCAAAATTACTTTGTGCATCTGCAATTTTATAAGCGGGAATTTGAAAGATGCCATCTGTAATCATGGAAAGAATAGAACGCGGTGATGGATACTCAGGATAAAGACAGGTAATCTCATTGATGCACTCTGCTTTTCCTGTGCTTCTCATGTATTTGTTTACGGTTTCAACTTCCGGTTTTATCAAAGCCGGTTTTGATTTTGAAAACAGATTTGCCTCATCTTTATTGGTGCCGATCATAACAGGTATACCACTTGCAAATCCTTTTGCAATGGCAACTTCGGGGTCAAAGGGAAGAAAGTCTGTTCCGCTTACAGGGGCAAACGTAATCAGGTCGCCTACTTCAGCTATTACTTTTTCAAATAATCGGTCGCTGGCAGCAAGCAGACTGTCGGCACTGATGGTAAAAAGGTTAGCAATATTTTCGGCTGTAATATTCAGCAACTTCAGATATTCAGCAGTCATCTTTTTTGCATTGTCAACGCTGGTTTGTCCTACTGATGCAGCGCTTTGCACAATTGCTTTCTGAAACAAACCTTTTGCATCGGGCGATGCCAATAGAGCCAGAACAGAATTAGCACCTGCTGATTCTCCGAAAATAGTAATGTTATCAGGGTCGCCACCAAAGGCTGCAATGTTTTCGTTTACCCATTTAAGTGCTGCTACCTGATCGCGAAGACCAAGGTTGTTTTCAAATTGCAGCGAATCGTTTTTAAGATGGTCGAGATACAGAAAGCCGAAGGGACCAAGGCGGTAGTTAAAGGTTACCACAACCACATCACCGTTTTTGCTCAGCTTGCTGCCGTTATACATTTCGTCAGAACCGGAACCGATGGAGAAGCCGCCACCATGAATCCAGAACATTACCGGTTTTTTATCCGTTTTTTTCTTTGACGACCATACATTCAGAAAAAGACAATCTTCGCTTTTTTTCTCGCTGCTGCCCATGGTTAGCATGGTTTGCGGAGAAATGGTTCCAAACTCGATGGCATCTGTAATTCCTTCCTGAAAAGTCATCGGTTGCGGAGCTTTAAAGCGCAGCGCACCAACGGGAGGCTGCGCATAACGTACACCGCGCCATACACGCGCATCGTTATCTATGGTGCCGCGCAGCAGGCCTTGTTGCGTTGCAACGATTAAACCCGTAGTATCGGGTGTTACAGCTTGTGATAAAAAAAATGATCCACTGAGCAATACAGTGGTGAGGAGAGTAAAACGCGAAAACATGTGCAGGAAGAATTAATTGGGACTGCAAATGTCAGCAAAAAGTAGATAGCTTCTTCAGCTTTCTTTTATTTCTTTGTAAGAAAAAGAGAGTTTTACTATTCCCTGATAATCTTTACCGGCCTGCAACATATCGGTGTCGCCTGTTTCGTAATGCCAGTTTACCGATACACTTTTGCTGTTGGCAGTAAGCGTTTCCAGTTTTTGAAAAATATCCTGAAGGTATTTTGCAGAGGGTGTGTTGAAATACTGAAGATTGATTTCAACGGTGGTTTCGGGTGCAGGATTTGCAATGTATTCGTCCAATTGCTTAATCAGCGGACCGTAAAACAAGGTTGGATCCTGCGGAATGGATTTACCTGTAAGGCTCAGCTTACCCTTTTCCATATCAAACTCAAGAGCAGGAGTGGAATCAGTGGCGGCAAGCGAAATTTTGTTTTTCATGGCGTTACAGATTTTGGTTTTGTTTCATCAAACTTAGAAACTATTTTCAGAAAATCCTAAATAAAAATATCAACACCTGTTAATAGCCTAATTTGATTTGAGGCTTTGCAAATAGGAGTCTTCAACCTTGTAACCTAATGACCTTGCCTTAAGCGCAAAGGTTTCGGCATCTTTCAGGTTATTCATTTTAAATGCAGTAACCGATGCTTTAAACCAGGCTTCACCGTTATTACCCTGCAGTTTTATTGCCTGCATAAAATCTGCCAGCGCTGCCTGATAATTTTCTGCCTGAAAATAAGCCACACCGCGATTGAGCCAGGCAGGAACATTTTCTGGTTCGCGTTTCAATACTACGTTAAAGTCAGTAACAGAATTAGCAACATTGCCTGAGTTAAGGAAAGTAAGTCCGCGGTTGAAATACAATTGTGTGAAATTCGGGTCTAACTGCTCAACACGGTTGTAGTCGGCAATAGCCTCGGGATACATTTTAAATGTTCCGTGAATGTTTCCGCGATTCATCAGTGCCTGAAAATTATTCGGGTCAAGCGCCAGTGCTTTGTTATAGGCTTCCAGCGCTTTGTCGTTCTGATTTTTCAGGTTCATTACATTGCCGTAATTCACATAAATGTTAGGGTCTTCCTGATTTAGTTTCAGGAAAACAGCATAATCCTTTAAGGCCTCATCGTGTTTGCCGTTTTGTCCGTAATAATTACCGCGGTTTTTGTAGGCTACTTCAACCGTAGGGTATTTGCTGATAACATCGCTCCACAGCGTTTCGCTGTTTTTCCAGACCGATGTACGTTCAAATGTTATTCTTGCAAAAACAAGTGCGGCAATCATCAATACCGCATAACCGCCCCATTTAACGGTGTTATATTTTTTATCCAGCTGCGATAGTGCCAGGCTGATGCAAAAGAAGGGACCGATGTAAGCAATATAGGTATAGCGGTCGGCCATGATAGCACTACCTACGGAGATGAATTGCAATACCATTGCAACGCTTACCAAATAAAATGCAAAAGCAAAAAACAGCAGTTTGGTCTTTTTAAGTGACCAGAAAACGAGTGCTGTTATGAGCAGCAGAATAACAGGAGCAGCATAAAACTCAGCAGGTATATTGCCATTGTTATCTAAATTGGGGTAAGGATAAAATGCCGAAAGTTTAACCGGTGCAAACAACTTAACAAGGTACATGATGGCTCCGTAGCTGGCAAACATCACGCGCTGAAAAATGGTAAACGTATCGAACTCGGCAATGGCTCCCTGTGATTGTATGCGCAGTGCCGCAATACCAAATGCAAGTGAGAGTAGGAAGAAAGGGATTTTTTCCAGGAAGAGTTTTGCTTCCAGTTTTCGTCCTTTTAAAAAATCAAACAGCAGCATGATAACAGGCAGCGTTACGGCCATTGCTTTTGAAAGCAGCGAAAGGGTAAAGGCAATCAGTGCAATCACATAAAACCACCATTGCTTTTTGTCAGTAAATTTCAGATAAGCGATAAGTGCCAGTAAAAAGAAAAAGGTGTAGAGCACATCTTTGCGTTCGGCAATCCATGTTACCGACTCCACGTGCATGGGGTGGATGCCGAAAAACAGAGCGGTAAATCCTGCTACTTCCATTCTGCCGTTGCTGAATAAATAGATGAGTACAAACACCAGCAGCGTATTGGCTATGTGCAGCATCAGATTGGTGCGGTGATACACTTCGGGCTTATCTAATTTGGCTTTCTGGTAGTCCATTGCCAGCGACAGAATGGTAAGCGGATGATAGTTGAGCGATACTTCTTTGGTTTTGAAAATCTCTTTTATATTTTCGGATTTGGTGCTTTTCAGCAATGGGTTTTCCAATACATAGCGCGGGTCGTCCCAGTTGGTGAAATCGCATTTGAGGGAAGGGGAGAAGGAGGCATACGTAATGATAAGAACAAGAAAGAGAATGAAGGCAGCAACCAAAAGTGCAGTGCTGCTCTTTTTCTGCTCCGGCTTTGCTTTTTGCGGATTGGGAGTAGGGGGGATGTTTTTAGTTTTTTGTTTTTTCATAGTTTTCACGCAAAGAGCGCAAAGGTTTTCGCAAAGTTCGCAAAGAAGAAGGGAAAAGCCAATTTTTCCTCTGCGCACTCTGCGTTGTATTTTCTTACTGTCTTTGCGTGAACTTTTTCTTCATTTTTCACGCAAAGGGTGCAATCCGCCTGAGGCGGACGCAAAGTTCGCAAAGAAGAAATGAAAAGCCAATTTCACTCTACGTTCATTGCGTAAACTATTTTATAAGTTATTTACAATTCTGTGAATCCCATCTTTTAAAACAGCAGTATTGAAATTAATAAGCAATCCAAGTTTTATTCCGCTTAATTTTAAATAGGTTAATGTTTGTGCAAAATGAACAGGTGCCAGTGTTTCAATAGCTTTTATCTCAACAATGATTTTACTCTCAACTTTTAAGTCCAGCCTGTAGCCGCATTCCATTTTTATTTCTTTATGAACCAGTGGCATTGGTACCTGTTGTTCAACTGATAAGCCTAATTCCCTGAGTTCATAGGCCAAAGTATACTCATAAACAGATTCTAACAATCCCGGTCCAAGTTGTTTATGCAAATCTATAGCTGCGCCTATTATTTTATATGAAATCTCGTTTTCAGTCATGTTTTATTTTTTTCACGCAAAGACGCTAAGGTTTACGCAAAGTTCGCAAAGAAGAAAGTAAAGCCAATTTTTCCTTTGCGCTCTCTGCGTGTTTTCTCTCTGCGCACTTTGCGTGAACCCTTTTTACTTCTGCATCACTTTTTTCAATACCGCATAATTAATAAAAGCTGCTGTGGCTGCAATAAGACACAGAAATAATCCTGCAATAAAAGCAAGCGATGATTCGCCTTGCCATAAACCGTTTTGCTTTTTAAAATGAAATAACTCATCGGACATATACAGGTAGCTGAACAGCGTAAATGCCGAGAAAAACAGCCAGGCATACAGCAGGTAAATTCCTTTTTGGGTATCGCGGTAAATAAGGTTGGCAATAAAAATCAATACTACATAGATGAGTAAGGTGCCTTTGTCAAAATAGTCAGTGAACTTACGGCTTTGTTCTGCTGCATCGGTTGGCAGCAAGCTTGTATCATATAAAGGATGAAGCGCAAAGTGTGAAAGCGCAAACAGTGCTGCAAAGCCTGTGATAACAATAAGCAGGAATAGTTTCTGTGGTTGGCTGAGCAGGTTCATGGCTTGTGGTTTGGTTACCGCAAACTTAGCTGTTTTTGTTTTTGCTGAGCAGCTTTTCCAGGCGTTCCTGCATACTCATAATTTCACGGGTAAACAGGTGCTTGAATTCTTTAAGCTCTTCGGCTTCAAGGTTGGCTATTTCGGGATAAACCTCAAGGGCTACATCGCGCATTTTACGGCTGGCCTGCTCGCAAAATAATCGATCGCGGTTGGTGGCTCTCTTCATTTCGGGCGAGGCCAATGCTGAAAGTTTCTCCGATACTTTTACTGCTGCTTCTTGCTGTTTCTGCAGTTGGTCGGGCGTTAGGTTGCGAAATTGTTTTTCGCGTTCCAGCAATGTTGGAATCCAGTCGCAGGTAAGCAGGTAATCTTCCAGAAACTGATAAACCTGTTTTATTGCCTCATCACCCATTGCTTCCAGTGTTTGGGTTTCGGCAGGACCCCATTTGTCAAGGCCGGAATGGGTTTTCTTGTAGTAATTATAAAAGTCGGGTTGGGTAGTTTGCAGTGTGCGCAACAATCTTCCGAAATCATAAAAATAGTTTATCTGTATGGTTTCGGGCTCGGTAAAATGTACTTCAAATTCAAAGAAAACAACATCGTCATCCATATCGTGTGGGCCGTGGCTGATGTTGCGGATGGTGTATTTCATGGCTGTATAGTGTTAGGTGTTAGTCTGTATCAGCAATGCAAAAATAAAAGAGCCTCGCGGGAGCGGGGGGCGTTATTAATTCGCTTTTATATCCTTTGCTTTGCGTTTCACTGCTTTTTTCTTAGCCGGTGATTTACGTTTTGCAGCAGGTTTGCCGGGCAACTTGCTTATTTTAACAAGCGGAAGATGTTTAAAATGTTCCTTTGTAATATCATAGCCTGCGGGGCTTACCTTTATTTCAGCTAAGTTTATAGGTACTTTTTTTTCATAAAGTTCATTAATGAAGTTCATAAATCTAGCTTGAAACTCTTTTACTGTATAACTGGTTTCTTCGCCTGTAAAAGGATTGGTAAATAATACCCTTCTGTTTTTTCCACTTCCTATAGTTCGTATACCAAATTTCAGTTCCATGAAATACTGTATTTAGGTAAAGCAAGATGTTGTTTAGCACTGCTAAAATAAATAAAAAAGCAGAAATACAATTTCTGCTATGTTCCAAGCGGCATTACAAATGCCGCTTAACCAAGATGCCGCCTAGCTGGGCAAAGAGCCTCGCGCGAGCGGGGGGTTACACCCTGCCTCTATTAAAAGGTCTAAGAAGAGTTAAGAATCTATTTTCATTAATGAGGCCATTAAGTTTTTCTTCCTTTTCAGGTCTTACAATAATTCCAAAACCTTGATTAATTAAATCAGAATGAGTAAGTTTTAATCTTCGTAATGGGATAGCAAGAATTGCATGGTCTTCAAGAAAGGGGTAAATATCTTCGTTCAAATATTTTCCAATCCAATATTCTAATCCGTCATTATCACATTCTTGAGAAATTACATCCCAAACAGTTGGTATATCAGGTTCAAAAAAGGTTCTGTGTCTATAATTAACATTCTCGCGTTGATGTCGCATCCAATCATATGGTAAAATTCCATCTATTTTGTTAGACTGCAGGAAATCAGTTTTGCCGAAAAACTGTTTAGATAAATCAATAGCTGCAAAATGGTCTGCTGGTCTACCGTTACTTATCGGAGTCTTCGTAGGTTTAGTTTCAAAATAATACCCGTCCTTTTCCTTTCTAACAAAAGCAATTTTATTACAGCAAAGCGAAGTTCTAAGAAAATAATAAAGAGAGTAATACAGTTTAACAGTTGCCCATGAGAAATTTTTCTTATTGGCGGAAGCTAATCCTTCATATAAACTTAGTAATCCTTTATAATAAAAGTCAAGTGAGTCAGATGATAATGCGGATTCCAAAATCACTACATGGGCTGGGTTAAAGCCAAAGTTTTTTATTTGGTTTTTAGTTGCATTTTGCCATACTGATGGATTGTTACCACCAATAATATTCTCAAACTGAACTTGCGTCCTTAGTCTTTCAGAACTCATACTCGTCTTGTTCAGGGGCCTCGGCTAATAAATTGTTTTCTAAGTATTCCTTTATTGCAAGCCTTGCAGATTTTCCATCCGTCCCTTTAACTGTAGATTGACTGAGTAGTTCACTTTTATCCAATTGCAAAAATCCTTTCAGTGTTTCTACTGAAAAAGATTTTTTGTCACTGCATTTGAGTAAAAGTTTTTCAGTAAAAAATTCAATTGCAGCAACAACTCCTGCACTTTGTAAGAAAGGATTTTTGGATTTTACATTCCACAAATCTTTTTGATCATAGAAGTATTTAATAGCTATGAAATAGTTTAAGAAAATTGTTTTCTGTCTATTTAAATCAGTAATATTATAATTAAAAAAAAGACCGTTAGGCTTCAAGTAATTTTTTAAAGTAGAAACAAAAGATGATAAATCAACAATTCCATAGCCAGCGGGTGATCCGGGAAATTTTATCAATTTGTAATATGGTGATTCCTCATTTTCATTTAACTCAGTCGCAATGTCTTTTGCTCTATTAATAGCATGTTCTTTATCTGATTCAACAACACCGAATAAATCATAAATAAGGCTTTTAGGAACTGGCTTTTGTTCTGTGTTGATATTTAAAAATATTTCAGCCGCATCCTTTGTCAAAAGTCCAATAGTAAATGAAACAAGGACAGTTCTATTGCCAACGGTCTGATCAATTTCCATTGCTGCTTGTAAACCTCCAAGTCTATGCTGTCCGTCAATTACCTGTGCTGAAGCCGGAAGAATAGGAATTTCAATATTCCCATTAGAAAATTTGATTGGGTGTTTCTCCTCATTCCAATTTAAAATGAAAGTATTAAAAAAGTTCTTCCCTTGTAAAACATATTCTCTAATTTGCTTTACTCTGTATGTGCTTAATACTCTCTGAACCGCACCTTCTTCGTTGTCCCTACCACGAACAGCTACATAGGCAATCGTGAGAACATCTTTGACTTTCATCGGTTGTGTGTACACATTAATTCCATTGAATGAAGTTTTAAGACTTTCAGATTTGTAAATTTTTATTTTGCTCATTTAATAATAATTGTGTGTTTATCAGTTTTGGTTGCTAAGTTAAAGTTTGTCTGTTGACTTTTGCTTTGTCTGTTAAATGTTGCGCTGTCGCAGTAGAGTTACTCCTAACATTAAATATCCCCAACTCTCAAATTAAAAAGTATCCGATACTCAGGCAAATCTAAAAATATTCACAATCAAATACCAAATTTATTTTTTGTAAAAAATATTCCCTCTCATCTGTTAAAAAATCTTAAAAAAATAAAATTCCCCAAAATAAACCCTTAATCCCTGCGTTATATATATTGAAATTTGTATTGCCTAACCTTAAAAACTGTTTTTATGAAACACGTACGGTATTATTTCAATGACCAGTATCTTACAGCCAAAGAGGCGCAGGTAGTGTCGCTGTTAAGACGTTGTTATACTCCCAAGCAAATAGCTTATATGTATAACAACTCCAACGAGACGATTAACACCATTATTAAAAACATAGACAATAAACTAAACATCCATCACCGCTCAGAGCTGCTGGTGTGGGCTATGGAAAATGGTTTTGATAAAGAGGGCAATCTTAAGGGCACTGATATTTTTGAAGGTGTTCAGTTGCTTCCACTTCCGGCAGGCGCAAAGCCGGGTGATGAGTAGGCCATCGTCATTGCGAGTCCCGCTTTTCGCGGGCGAAGCAATCTCCCGATTAAATTTCTGCATCTGATTATAAGATTTTTGCCTTTGGTAAAGAGAACGCTGCGCTTAGTTGCTTCTCTGCTCCCGATAGCTATCGGGACGCAATTACGGTTCATTTTCTACCCCATTTTGGTTACCGTTTTTTGGTTAACCAATTCAGCGTATTTCCTACAACTTTTCACGGGCGTAATTTTGTGCCAGTTCTTTGAATTATTTTTTGCTCAGCCGGTTTTCTCAAACATTCAGAAAATTGTCCGAGAGTTTCAGACCATTTTCCGGAATATTCATACAGTTGTCTTAGAGTCTTGGATAGTTTTCTGAAACATTCAGAAAGTTGTACGGAGGTTTCGGATAGTTTTCCCGAACACTTGGAAAGTTGTCTGAAGGTCCTGGAAAGTTGTGCGAACCATTCATTAAGTTTTCCGCAACACTCATCAGGTTGTCCGAGTGTTTGGGATAGTTATCTGAGCAAAAAATAATTCTTAACGGAATATAAATTAGTGTTTAATCTTTAAAAAAAATTAACAAAATGGCACAAAACGGAATTCCTAAACAAGATGCAGCATTTGATGCATTTCAGTTAAATTTGTTTGACAAAGTAACGCTTAACGCACCTGTGTGGAACATACCGGCTACAGCACTTGCAGTATTAGGCCTGGTAAAAACACCCTGGGATGCGGCATGGCTGATAGCCAAATCAAAAAGCAACCGCACGGCTACACAGGTAAGCACCAAAAATGTTGCCCGCAGAAATTATGAACAAAAGTTGCGTCCCTTTATCCAGAGTTGGATATACCGCAACGATATGATGGACGATAACGCCATTGTAGAATGCGGACTGAAGCCGCGCGATAAAACGCGTACACCGGTTGCGGTGCCCACTTCGGTGCCGGTAATAACCATGGAGTATGCATCGGGTAATGTACTGGTGGTTCGTTATTTAAGTGTTGACCCCGAAACGGCTGCGCTGCGCAAGGCAAAGCCCAAAGGCGTGGCGCGCATACAGCTGCGCTATGTAATAGGTACGCAGCCTGCATCGCCCGATGCGTGCCCTAATACGGTGGAAGGCGGCCGCAGTCCCGCGCGTATAAACATTGACCCCGCTCTGCGCGGACAAAGGGTATGGTATTATGCCCGCTGGGTAAATACCCGCAACCAGCCGGGCCCCTGGACTGATCTGGCTTCGTTTGTGTTTTAGTTTTCGTCATCCGATAGCTATCGGATGCGAGCGTAGCGAAGCAATCTCATGATTAAATTACTGAATATAATTATGAGATTGCTTCAGTCTCCCGATAGCTATCGGGACCTCCTTCGCAATGACGTCACCTCTTATCCTCTCCTTCAGGAGAGGGAAGCAGAGGGCTACACATTAGATGCAAAATAATACAGGCAGTTTGTGTGCTTGCGGTTGCCGTTCCCCCTCCTTATTTCAAGGAGGGGGGTAGGGGGTGGTACCTACGCGGTTGTCGGCCCTTCTTCCGCCTGTGGCGGATGCCCGCAGTGCGGGTGAGGTCATAAAAAACGCCATTCAATATTTTTTGAAAAATATAGTTTTTTTTATTTTTACAACACTAAAACTTATAAGCTATGCTCTACAAAAATCCCGGACAAACCGACAAGGACTTTTTGCAACTCAAAGGCAATATCAAGCAGTTGATGCAAACGGTTTACAAAGCAGTGGTGAAAAACGATGAAATTATACCCGGCAAAATTGAGGTTGACCACGGCTCAGTGGACAAAAATTTCATCTACACATTTAACAGCGAGGGTTTAATTACCCAAACCGATGTTTACGGAGAGAATTTCCGTACCATCAATGAAATAGATGGTATAGGACGAAAAATAAAGGAAATCAAATACTACGAAGGCAACCTCTACAGCACCTCCATCATGACCTATCTGGGCGATACACACCAGATAACAGAAAACCGAACCAATGATGCAGGCGGCAATCTGATGTATCGCTACACCAATACGTATACTGATACAGAGCAAGTGCTTGAACACATAGGTTATCATGTAAAAAACGGAGTAGAGTTTGTTTTCAGAAAACAGATACACACCTACCGCGATGAAGTAATAAACATAAATAACCGGTTGTGGCGCGAACCCCTTACAAATATTGAATACGACAAAGACGGAAAAATTATAAGCAGCCACATTAATACCTACAACGAAAAAGGCCAGTGTATAGAAAGAGAGACTGTTTATAACACTAAAGCTGTAGCTCATATGGGCAGCAAAACAACCTATAAATACAATGAACAGGGCGATGTAATTGAAACCAACATCTATCATCCTGACGGAACGCTTAAAAACAGCTTTGTAAGCACTTATGAATATGACAGCGAAGGAAAAAAAATAACACCCCAACACAACCCGCAACCTTATATTCATTATCCCGACCCTTCCATGCTGTATGAAGAGGGCGCAGAAACCGATGCACAGGGCAACTGGATAAAAAAAATCACCAACCAAACTGAAGGCCCCCGAAAATACTTTATCCGCGAACTAGTTTATGAAGGCGAAGATAAAACACTGGAACACCCGCTAAGCAAAATAGAAAACAAAGAACAAGCCGAACGCGAACCCGATTACGAAAAATACAAATTAGAAAAAGAAGATGCTAAATGGCTTGCCGAGTGGCCAAGTTTTACGCCTGATAATTTTCCGTTTGCACGTTATTACACACTTCGTTTTCATGAAGCACCTTCTATAACATTTTTTCAGGGGCCCGCTATTGAAGCAATGGTGTTGCTCAAACGCCTTAAAGAGGATTTGCATGCAGATGTGGTTCACACATATTCCAATGTCTGGAATGGCAACCAACCGCGCCTGCAACGCTATACCATTTCTTTTCCGCATAACTGGGGCTATTTACTGCACTGTCATAATATATCATCGCACAATGCCGATGAATATTCAATTCCTCGTGATTTTATTGATAAATACAGCGAACAGATATACACCTCTCAGTTTTCATTACTGCATCCAAGCGATGTAAACAGCGCACGCGATTATAATTTTGAAGAACGCATTTCATCAATAATAGACGAGTGTTCATTACGTAAAAAGCCCGAAAAGCCTGTAATCAATATCATTGAAGTAAAAAACGGCAACTACACTACTAAGGAATATGCTGTACACGATAATTTTATTATTAAAGATTTAGATGTGAACTACGGCCACGGGTTCGAAAAATTTCATAACGATTTGATGCAGCGCTTTAACAGCAGCACCAAAGGATTAGTGCTTTTTCACGGAATTCCGGGCACCGGCAAAACGTTTTACATCCGCCATCTGCTGCGCAAAATGGTAGCCAACCGCAAAGATGTTATTTACATTCCGCCCAATATGGTTGACCATCTGGTTGATCCTGCCTTCATGACTTTTCTCTCCAACGAACTTAAAAGCTGGAGTGAAGAAGGACATACCTGTGTGCTCCTGATTGAAGATGCCGAACCCCTGCTGGCCAAACGTCAGGAAGGCATACGCATACAAGGTGTTACCAACCTGCTTAACATGACCGATGGCTTGCTCAACGACATGTTGAATATACAAATCATCTGCACCTTTAATGTTGACCTGCAAAAGCTCGACAGTGCTTTGTTGCGCCCCGGACGATTAATAGCCCGCAAGGAATTTAAAGCCTTGTCGGTATTGGATGCAAACCTGCTGGCACAGCGCCTGGGGATAAAACACCATTTTAAAAAGCCTGCTACCCTTGGCGAAATTTATTCCATGCAGAAAAACCAAAACACACTTGTACACGATGTAGAGCAGGATAAAGGAGCCTCTAAGAATATTGATGATTTGTAGACCTCACCTCTTATGCTCTCCTGTCAGGAGAGGAAGCAGAGACACCTCACAGCAGATGTGAAAATAATATAGGCAGTTGGTGTGCTCGCGGTTGCCGTTCCCCCTCCTTATTTCAAGGAGGGGGTTAGGGGGTGGTCATTAAATTTATGTAGCTTTGTTTCCCTCTAAAAATACAGCAGTATGGATTTTGCTTTTCTTCTTGCCGGTGTGTTGTTGGGCTTTGCAATTGCATGGCTTTGGTTGCGCTCGCGCGGAAGCGATACGAGTGTAAACACAGCGCTGGAACAACAGCTGAAAGAGCGCGATAATGACATTGCCCGTCTCCGGGCAGGAGTGGAGTCGGCTGAAAAAATATACCGCGAAACAAAAACGGAGTTAGACAAAGCCCGCGAAAACAACAGTTTGTTATTAGCTGCTAAAACCACTGCCGAAAGCGATTTTAGAAACGCGGTTGAAAAATTAGACACCCAGAAAAAAGAACTGGAAGAGATACAAACCCGACTGAAAACGGAGTTTAAGAACATTGCCAACGAAGTGCTGGAAGACAAGAGTAAACGCTTTACCGAGCAGAATAAGGTAAATCTGGAAGGCATTTTAAATCCCCTGCGCGACCGCATTAAGGATTTTGAAGAAAAGGTGGATAAGACCTACAAGGCAGATTCATCAGAGCGCATTTCTCTTAAAGAACAACTGAAACACCTGACTGAACTGAACAAGCAGGTGAGTGAAGAAGCCAACAACCTGGTAAAAGCCCTGAAAGGCGACAGCAAAAAACAAGGCAACTGGGGCGAAATGATTTTGGATAAAATCCTTGAGAAATCAGGATTGGTAGAAAATGAAGGATATGTAAAACAGTTTTCTATTAATACCGAAGAAGGCAAGCGCTATCAACCCGATGTGGTGATTAAGCTGCCCGACAATAAGCACATTATTATTGATGCCAAAGTTTCGCTGGTGGCCTACAATGCCTGCGTTAATGCAGAAAACGAAACAGACAGAGAAAAATACCTTAAAGAACATTTGCTATCGGTGCGTAGCCACATCAAAGGATTGAGCGAAAAGAATTATCAGGAAGCAACGCAGTTTGATACACCCGATTTTGTGTTACTGTTTTTACCGATTGAGTCTTCGTTTAGTATTGCATTACAGGGTGACAATGAGTTGTATCAGTATGCATGGGATAGGAAAATAGTGTTGGTAAGTCCTACTACTTTATTAGCTACTTTGCGCACCGTTGCCTCTATCTGGAAACAGGAAAAGCAAACCAAACACGCCATTGAAATTGCCGAAAAAGCAGGTGCGCTGTATGATAAGTTTACGTTGTTAGTAGCCGATTTAATTGATGTAGGCAAAAAGATGGATGCAGCAAAATCAAGTTATTCCGATGCCATGAATAAATTGCACCTTGGCAGCGGAAACTTAGTGAACAGGGTTGAAGCCATTAAAAAACTGGGAGCAAAAGCCACCAAGGCCTTGCCGCAAAATTTGTTAGAACGATCGGAAGAAAATGCAGAGTAATACCCGCATACGTCATGCTGAACTTGTTTCAGCATCTATAGTTAAGACCCTGAAACAAGTTCAGGGTGACATTTCGTTACTGTTTTTCCTTCTTGCTCTTATCCTTTCTTCCTGCGCGGGCGGCAGCAAACTCAGCAATCAAAACCTTTCGTATATCTATAATCCCGAGCTGGAAGAACTGCATCCACAGTTTAAAGTGGTTAGTGTAACCGACTCGGTTTCGCGTTTGTTTTTTAAAGCAGATGCAGGTGAATTGCTCTACACCAAAAAGCAGGGCGATGATGTTTTTTCTGCAAACTTCACTGTTTCGTATCAGCTAATTCAGGCCTTTGAAGCGCGTGAAGTGTTAGACAGCGGCTCTTTTGTATTTGAAGACAGGGTGGAGAAACCGCTGGCAAAAGATATCATCAGTTATGTGGATTTTGATACACCGCGCAGCGGAAAATTTCTGGTAAAGGCAGCCTTAACCGACCTCAACCGCAATCAGGTGGCTAAGGCCTTTGTTGATGTTGACCATTCAACAAGCAACAGCCGCAATAATTTTTACCTGAAAAAGAATGGTGCCGAGTATCCCCTGTTCAATCAGTTTCTGGACAAAGATGAATATGCCTTGTATCACAAAAATAAAAACGTAAATAAGTTTATGGTGCGCTACTACCGCATCAATTATCCTCTTGCGCCACCGCCTTTTGCTATTGTGAACCCTAAACCTTTTGAGTATGCAGCCGATAGCTTGTTTACTGTTCAGGTAGGCGAAACGCTGAAACTGCGCAGCGAAGGCATTTATCATTTTCAGGTCGACAGCAGCAACTATGAAGGTTTTACGCTTTTTAAATTTGCCAACAACTTTCCGAATGTATCCAATGCAAAAGCCATGCTGGAGCCTTTGCGTTACATCACCACCAAGCAGGAATATACCGATATTGAAAACTCTGCCAACCTGAAAGCAGGGATAGAGGCATTCTGGTTAGATGCCTCCGAAACCAACGATCGTGGCCGTGAACTGATTCAGAAATACTATTCACGCGTAGAAGAAAGTAACAAACTGTTTACCTCCTACATGCAGGGCTGGAAAACCGACCGCGGCCTCATTTACATGATATTTGGTCCACCCAATGTGTTGTATAAAACATCTGAAACCGAAACGTGGGTGTATGGCGAGGAGAACAATGTTATGTCACTCAACTTTTCGTTTTCACGCTTACAGAATCCTTTCTCTGAAAATGATTATGTGCTTAACCGTTCCACTATTTACAAAAGCACCTGGTTTCGCGCGGTAGACAGCTGGAGGAAAGGCAGAGTTTACACTGATAATTAAGCATGAGATTTACACTTGGTTTTTCGCCTTGTCCTAACGACACGTTTATTTTTGATGCGCTCGTAAATAAACGCATTGATACCGAAGGGCTGGAATTTGAAGTGCAGCTGGGCGATGTGGAAACGCTGAATACTAAAGCCTTTAAAGCAGAGTTGGATATTACCAAACTCAGCTATCATGCGTTTGCCTACATGACTGCTGATTATCAGTTGCTGCGTTCAGGCAGTGCATTAGGTAAAAACTGCGGCCCGATTTTAATTGCAAAACCCGAGATAGCAAATGCTGTCACCCTGAGCGTAGTCGAAGGGCTAACATCTGATATCTCTAATCTGCAAATCGCAATCCCCGGAAAATACACCACTGCAAATTTTCTTTTAGGTATTGCTTTCCCGGATGCAAAAAATAAAACTGAACTTGTTTTTTCTGAAATAGAAAATGCTGTATTATCAGGTACAGTTGATGCAGGATTAATCATTCACGAAAATCGTTTTACCTATCAAAGCAAAGGGCTGAAAAAGCTGATTGACCTTGGCGAGTTCTGGGAAACAAAAACAGGTTTACCAATTCCCTTGGGTGGAATTGCAATCCGTAAAAACCTTTCGTCAGATATAAAGTTGAAAGTTGAACGACTTATCCACAAGAGCATTGAATATGCTTTTGCCAATCCCGAAGCAAGTAAAGACTATGTTCGCTGCCACTCGCAGGAAATGGAGCCTTCGGTTATTCAAAGTCATATTAACCTGTATGTAAATAATTACTCAATAAACCTTGGTGCGGAAGGGGAGAAGGCGGTAAAAGAAATGTATGCTATTGCCAAGCAAAATGGAATTATACCTTTAATTCCTGATGACATATTTATTTCCTGAAAAGCAAAAAAGCCCTCTGTAAAAACAGAGGGCTTTTTTTATAAGCCGGAAGATTTTATTTATTAGTGCCTTCCGTTGCAATCGGGCTTGAAATCTTTTTCTCAACGCTCATCAGCTTGATGATGCAATCAGGAGATTTATATTTTATTTCCTCTACCAGTTTGTCAAGCGTTTCTTTGGTAGCATCTGCGGGTTTAACAATAAACGCTTTTTCTGTTTGATCAAAGCCTGAAGATTTACCGTATGTTAGTCTTCCCAGTATGGCTGCTTTTGAAGCTGTCATCTGTTCATAAGAAACTAACACAATTTCTTCTTTTGTTGATTGTGCTGATGAGGATAATACTGCAATAAATAATGTTGCAAAAGAGATTATTATTTTTTTCATGATTATATAAATTACCAGTTAATACTAATTTGACCGTTGCCTGCGTTAAAGTTAGCAGTATACGAAGTTCCTGAACTACCAACAGGTGTAACGTAGCTGCTACCGCCACCGCCACCGCTGAAGCAACCACCGCCACCTCCATAATAGCCGCCACCGCCACCGCCACCAATTGTTGTTGAACCGGCTGTTCCTCCTGTACCGAATGTTCCTGCATTTCCGGCAGGCCAGTAAAAGTAAAGGCCGTCAACACCGCCTGCACCGCCACCGCCTTGTGTAGCACCACCGCCACCGGTAATTCCGGCTTCACAACTGAAACCATCGTATCCGTTCGGGTCACCTCCGCTTCCTCCGTGATTTCCTCCGGTTTGGCAATCTGCTCCGGCTCCGCCACCACCACCTGCTACAACTAATCGGTCAACAAGTGTATTTCCTGAAGAGCGTATGTCGGATGCACCGCCACCGCCACCACCGTCATTGCCTCCTCCGTATCCTGTTCCGCCTGTACCTCCGCCATTAAATCCACCCGTTGGACCCGGTGAAGGTTGACCTCCTACATAAAAATATAATAGCTGACCGGGTGTAACTGAAATAGTAGTTTGAACCCTTGCGCCCGGTGCAGGATTATTATTGCCATAGTTAGCCCATGTACCTACACCAATATTACCTCCTGCTCCTCGTGCATCAACAGAGATAGACGTTACACCGCAAGGAACTGTCCAGGACTGAACCCCGCCTGTATAACTGAAAGTTTGTGACCCCGCATTGTAGCAGTTAATTGTAATTGCAACACAGCTTGCTGCACTGGTGCCGCATGAATTAGATGCAGTAACACAAATATTGCCAGATGTAGTTCCAAAGTTTACTGTAATTGAAGTTGTGCCTTGTCCGCCTGAAATAGATGCCCCTGAAGGAACTGTCCAGTTATAAGAAGTTGCTCCGGCCACAGCACTGATTGAATAGCTTACTCCTGTCTGGTTTCCGTTTACAGATGTAGCACCTGATATTCCGCCCGGAGTTCCCGGTGCTGAAGTAACAGTTACTCCCAAGTTGCTAGCAGCACTAGATCCGCAGCAGTGGCATGCAGTAACTGATACGTTACCCGAGGTGCTTCCGAACTTCACGGTAATTGAAGTTGTTCCCTGACCACCTGTGAGAGATGC
>JBFWYU010000008.1:0-130025 GCA_050186075.1 Bacteroidia bacterium | reverse complement strand
CGTTACCTGCCATTTTAAGATGACAACCTTAACACGACTAATTGCATTGACTTTTTTATCGGCAAACTCATTTGCCCAGACAAACAATGAGCTTAAGTTACGTGCTGACAGTTTAGGATATAACCTTGACAATATTACATTTGAAGATATTAAATTTCATACTAAAGGTTGTAGTGGCGGACCATATTTATTTTTTGACGAACACTCTTACACAATTTCAAAACGCGACTCTGTTTTAGAAACTCTGACGATATTTTTAAAAGAGAATTCAAAATTTACAATAAAAATAGACGGACACTCAGATATATATGAATGTTTGGAAACAGACACTTTACTTTCGTTTAATCGTGCCTTTGCAACAAGACAATTTTTAATTAACAATGGGGTTGACTCTAACAGAATTATAGTTCGGGCTATGGGCGGACAACAACCAGTTTCATATTCCAAATTGCTTAACGGTGACAAATATCCTGATGGTTGTAAACTAAATAGACGAGTGAGTTTTTCAATAACAGACAAATGAGAAAAACGGCAGGTAACATGGCCTTGTTGCAAGCGGGGCTGACTCAGGAACTTCAACCGCTATCACTTTCTATTACCTTTGGTGCTTGGCGACAGGTGAGTGCATTTAAGCCCCGCCAGCAACAAGCCCTCAAGCGTTAGCGGTAAATTTATATACGTTAAATAACATACATGACAATGAAAGAATATAAATTTTGTCAAAGTTGCGGTTTCCCATTGAAGAAAGATAAAAAAGGCGGAGGGACAGAAAAAGACGGCTCTATAAGCAAAAAATATTGCTCTATGTGCTATGAAAACGGAGTGTTTTTAACTCCCCCTGAAATAGACACAGCCAAAAAAATGCAAAAGTTTTGTATACAAGAAATGAAGAAAGACGGAATGAATGGTTTCTTTGCTTGGTTGGCTACAAGGTCAATTCCAAATCTTGAAAGATGGAAACAGTAATGTATACCACATCTCTTCGTAAGAAGTATATTCAAAATTAAATTTCAAAAAGTAAATGAACAATCAGCAAATCATAGACTGGTTATTGGAAGGAGACGTCTCTCTTCAATACCAAGTTTGGCGTGATTTGTTAGGTTCTGACAAAAAAAACTTCAAATCCGAATAGCAAATGAAGGATGGGGTAACAAAATTTTATCAAAACGTAATTCAGACGGCCATTGGGGAGATAGATTTTATCAGCCCAAATGGATTTCGACCCATTACACTTTACTTGACCTTCGCAATTTAAATCTCCCATCAAACAATGAGATTGTACAAGAGACAATAGAACTGGTCTTACAAAATAACCTGGCAGATGATGGAGGTATTCAATTGGGGCCATCCACATCGCAGCATAGTGACGTTTGTGTAAATGGAATGTTTTTGAATTATGCTTCCTATTTCAAAACACCTGAAAAGAAGTTACATTCTATTATAGACAGTATTCTTAATGAGATTATGCCGGATGGAGGATTTAATTGCAGGACAACAAGAAGCGGAGCTAAACATAGTTCCTTGCACTCAACAATATCCGTGCTTGAAGGTTTTGTAGAATTTCAGAAAGCTGGATATATGTATAGAAAAGAGGAAATTCACAGCGCTCAAAAAAGTTCAATTGAGTTTATCTTGCTACATCAATTATTCTTGTCTGACGGAACAGGTAAAATTATTAATAAAGACTTTTTGAAACTGACTTATCCGTGCAGATGGAAATATGATATTCTCCGAGCTATGGACTGTTTTCAATATGCAGGAATTGAATGGGACAACAGAATGAAAGCCGCAATAGATGTTCTGAAGACAAAACGAAACAATGAAGGGACTTGGAATATGCAAGCTGCCCATTCAGGACAGGTACACGTCAACATGGAAAAAGCTGGCCAACCAAGCAGATGGAATACATTGAGAGTTTTACGAGTAATGAAACATTTTGAAATAGAATAACTACAGCTAACAGCAGCTACCCAGCTGAGCGGTATCTTGGTTAAGCGGCAATTGTATTGCCGCTTGGGACATAGCGGAAATTATATTTCCGCATAAACAACCATTTCTGCTTTTAATTAACTTTACTCATTGCATAATTTGTTTTATTATTGTATTCGTGAGCCCTCCGGGGTTGGTGGGGTGCGATCCGCCTGAGGCGGACATTTAAACCCCGCCTTCGGCAATACCTCAAACGTTAGCGGCAAGTATATAGAATAGAAAAAACGGCAAAGTAAAATGGCTAAATCAATTACTCTTCCAACAATAGAATTCAAAACATCCGAAGCATTTGAAACTTGGCTCGAAAAGCATCACAAAAACTCAAATGGGCTTTGGCTTAAAATATTCAAGAAAGGTTCTGGTAAAAAGACAATTAGTTATATGGAAGCACTTGACGTAGCGCTTTGCTATGGGTGGATTGATGGTCAAAAAAATGCATATGACGAACAAGCCTATTTGCAAAAATTTTGTCCCCGAAGAGAAAAAAGTTTTTGGTCTAAAATAAATACCGGACACGTTGAAAGATTAATAAATGAAGGTAAAATGAGACCTTCCGGATTAAAAGCTGTGGAAAACGCCAAAGCAGATGGTAGATGGGAAAAAGCATATGATGCCCCAAGCAAAATGACTATACCGGAAGACTTTTTAAAAGAACTTAGCAAAAACAAAAAAGCGGAAGAATTTTTTAAGACGCTCAATAAGACGAATCTTTTCTCTATTGGATTTCGACTACAAACCGCAAAATAACAGGAGACAAGAGAAAAGCGTAGGAAAGAAATTATTGAAAAGCTGGCAAAAGGTGAGAAATTCCACTAAATTATTCAGTTCCGTTGAGCGTAGGCTGCCTTTTGTTAAGCGTAGTGTCCCGCTACCCTCAACAGGAAAAATTAAACCGCACCCCCGCTTTAAATTAATTTATATTTGAAATCTAAATTTCAAGTATGAAAAACCTCGACTTTCCGCTAAGTCTGCAATTTAAAATATCAACTTTTACCAACGACTTTACAGTAAAAGATACCTATGGCACTACCGTTGCTTATGTAAAACAAAAGCTGTTTAAGTTCATTGAAGAAATAACCGTGTTTACCGATGAGAGCCAGACCACCGAGGCCTACCGCATAAAAGCCAACAAATGGATTGACTTTTCGGCAGCCTACACCTTTTTTGATAAAGAAGGCAAAGACATAGGCAAGGTGGCGCGCAAAGGCTGGGCATCGCTGTGGAAAGCCAATTACGAGGTATATAACCCCGCGCAGCAGCAGGAGTTTGTTATACGCGAAGAAAATGCCTGGATAAAAGTGGCCGATGCCATCTTTGTGCAGATACCCCTTATAGGATTATTTACAGGCTATTTCTTTAACCCGGCATACAAGGTAAGCGACATGAAGGGAACGGTAGTAGTCCGTTTAGAAAAAGAACCATCCTTCTGGGGCCGCAAATTTTCGGTAAGCAAACTAACCGATATCAGTGCAGAGGAGCAGGAACGCATTGTGCTTGCCCTTACCATGATGATATTGCTCGAACGCAGAAGAGGATAATTGAAGAGCAGGAAAAGCAACTGAAGGTATATTTAAAACACCAACCATACCATGCCAACCAAAGGACAAGTAGTAAGCAACCCGCATACAGGCGACAGCTTTGAATTTCTGGAAACCGCTAAAGACACCAATGGTGCGCGCGTTACCCTTAAATCAACCATTAAAAGCAAAGGCGAATTAGTGCCCAATCATTTTCATGTGTTGCAGGACGAAGTGTTTGAAGTACAGTCAGGAAAACTAACCGTGCTTGCAGACGGAAAAGTACAGGTTGTTGCAGCGGGAGAAAAAATTGTGCTGCCCAAAGGCAAGCGCCATAATCACTATAACAACCATGACGAGCCGGTGGTGTATATCCACACCACCTCCCCTGCCCTGGACTTTGATTATTTTATTGAAAACCTGACCAACTATTTTGCAGACCATAAGATAACAAATGGTAAAGCAGGACTGGTGCAGGAACTTGTAACATTAAAATATATGGACAGCAAAGCCTTTCTTGCTGATGTTCCGGTAGGCATACAAAAAGTATTGATGAATACCGTAGCACCTGTTGCACGCCTGTTTGGCTACCGTGCTTTTCACAAAAAATACTGCGGAATAGAAAAATAGATTGGCGTTAAGTTACTTTAGTAAGCGCCCTGCTTTAAAAAAATACTTCTTGTAATAGGCCTCGTCAAGGTCGCTGATAATAACGCCTGCCTGCGTGGTGGCATGAGCAAACTTACGCCCCTGCAAATAAATACCCACATGCGAAATCTGTCCTTTCCAGATTTTGAAGAACAGCAAATCACCCTCCTGAGCAAGCTTTACGGGAATAGGTTTTACCTTGGTATAAATATCGCGCGAGCCGCCTTCTAAGGTTATACCATAAACCGCCTGATACATCTTATTGCAAAACCCTGAACAGTCAATACCCTTGGCTGTTTCTCCTGCATAACAATACGGTGTGTCAAGCCATTTGTAGATTTCGAAATAGAGTTTTTGATTTACGCAGGAATCTACTTTCAAGCCCTTGCTTTCAAAAAACTTAAGCGCAGCAAGCGTATCCAAACCGGGCGGCTTCACTTTAACCGTATCCGTTTGTGCACTTGAACTAATGCTGCACAACAGAATAAGACCGATACTTAACATCCATTTTTTCACGTGCTAAAAATACACTTGTTGGTTGGGATATAAAATCACTACCTGCACAGAAAAAAATTACTTTTGCACAATGCTTTCCAAAAAATCAAAATATTCAATCAAGGCACTCGTATATCTTGCCAAAGAATATGAAAAAGGGCCCGTGCTTATCAGCCACATTTCGGAAAGCGAACATATTCCCAAAAAATTTCTGGAAGCCATTCTGCTGGAACTTAAAAATGCCGGAATACTGGGCAGCAAAAAAGGATTTGGCGGTGGCTACTACCTGATTAAAAAGCCCGAAGATGTAAAGCTTACACAGGTTATACGCCTTACCAACGGACCTATTGCCCTGCTGCCCTGCGTTAGTCTTAACTTTTATCAACGCTGCGAAGAATGTGTGGACGAAAAAACCTGCGGCATCAGTCAGGTAGCCATGCAGGTGCGCGATGCCACACTTGCTATACTTGAAAACACCAGCATTGCCGATGTTCTTAAGAAGGAACAGGGGCTGATTAAGAAGAAAAAATAATTTTTTTACTCAAATAGTCTACAAATCAGGTAGAGTTTATATTTTTGCGCACGAAATACTATGCGCGAAGCCAAAAATTTACTGTTTGCCGGAATTGTTAATCCCTATACCAAATGGGCTTTGATAGGAGTTGCAGCGTTATTGATAACGATAATTTTCATAGTTATATCCATTCAGTTTGCACCTGACTTTTCCGAGTCTGAAACCATTAAACAATTAGTTACTGATTTTAATCTTACCGACTTTCTGATGTTTGCCTTGGTTGGTTTTCTTGCCCAGATTGTTGATGGAGCGTTGGGCATGGCCTACGGAATTAGCTCAACAACATTTTTATTGAGCTTAGGCTTACCACCTGCTTCAGCAAGTGCCAGCGTTCATGCAGCCGAAGTAGTTACATCCGGTGCATCCGGTCTATCGCATCTGAAGTTCAAAAACGTTAATAAAAAACTCTTTCGCAGTTTGGTTATTCCGGGGGTGATTGGCGCGGTGATTGGCGCTTACTTCCTTAGCTCAATTGACGGAAAAGAAATCAAGCCTTATATCGCAGCCTACCTGATGATAATGGGATTGGTGGTAATTTATAAAGCACTTCAAAAAAACATCTTAAAAACAAAAACTAAAAACATTGGTCCGCTTGCACTCTTTGGCGGGCTGGTAGATGCTATTGGTGGTGGTGGCTGGGGACCGGTTGTTGTTTCTAATCTTTTAAGTAAAGGAAGAAATCCTCGCTACACCATTGGTTCGGTAAACCTTGCAGAGTTTTTTATTGCACTGGCAGGCGCCAGCACGTTCACATTCATGCTCGGAATTGACAACTGGATTGTTGTAGTAGGCCTTATGGCAGGCGGTGTTTTTGCTTCACCCTTTGCAGCTTATCTGTGTCAAAAAGTAAACAACCGCACGCTCATGTTAATTGTAGGCTTTGTGATTATTTTCCTGAGCCTTAGAACCATTATGCTTTCTATTAACTAAATATTAAAGATGAAAAGTTTCCAAACTGAATTAGAGAACCCCATTGTACAGCAAGATATTATTGACCTTGAAAAGAAGATACGTCTTTTCAAAGAAGGTAAGATAGACAGCGAAAAATTCCGCAGTCTTCGTCTGGCCCGTGGTGTTTACGGCCAGCGTCAGGAAGGTGTGCAGATGATCCGCATTAAACTTCCTTTCGGAAAAGTAACGCCTGACCAATTAATAAAGATTTGTGATGTTGCCGATGAATATTCAAGCGGTGTGCTGCACGCAACTACAAGACAGGATATACAAATTCACTTTGTAAAACTGGAACAAACCCCTGAATTGTGGGCAAAACTGGAACAGAGTGATATTACTTTACGTGAAGCTTGCGGAAATACAGTTCGCAACATAACCGCTTCTGATATTGCGGGTATCGACCCGGATGAACCCTTTGATGTTTCACCTTATGCAGACGGAATGTTCCGTTATTTTTTGCGTAACCCTGTTTGCCAGGAAATGGGCAGAAAATTTAAAATTGCATTTTCATCAAGTGATAAAGACACGGCCCTCACCTTCATGCACGACCTTGGATTTATTCCAAAGTTAAATGAGCAAGGTGAGCGCGGTTTTAAAGTATTGATTGGTGGAGGACTAGGCGCACAAAGCTTCCTCGCTCCTACTGCTTATGAATTTTTACACGAAGATCTGATCATTCCTTTCACAGAAGGTGTTCTCCGCGTGTTTGATAAATACGGTGAACGTACCCGCAGGCACAAAGCAAGAATAAAATACCTGCTCAATGATATTGGCCTGGAAAAACTGATGGAATTGGTTGCTCAGGAACAAAAAGCATTAAAGTCAAAAATCTTTAAAATTGACAGAAATGCTTTACCTGTGCCTATTCCAAAAGCAGAACAACAATTCGTGGAAGTAAAAGTTGCCGATGAAAATCAATATCAAACATGGTTGGCAACAAACGTTTTCGAGCAAAAGCAAAAAGGGTTTTACGGAGTTTATATAAAGGTTTTACTCGGCAATCTAAAAACTTCAAAAGCCCGTGAACTTGCAGAAGTAGCAAGGGAATTTGCGGCAGACGATATCCGAATTACTATCAATCAGAATTATCTTTTCAAGTTTGTGCGCAAAGAAGCGTTGCCTCATCTTTTTAATGCCTTGCATAAAATCGGTTTATCCGAAGCAGGATTTAACAGCACCGCAGATATTACAGCTTGCCCCGGAACAGACACTTGTAATCTCGGAATATCAAGCAGCACAGGCACAGCAGTGGCTTTGGAACAAGTAGTAAAAGAAGAATTTCCTGAGTTTTTGCACAACAAAGACGTTGACATAAAAATCAGTGGCTGCATGAATTCATGCGGACAGCACATGGCAGCAAGCATAGGTTTTCAGGGAAGTTCACTGAAAAGTGGTGCATTCGTTTTGCCTTCGCTGCAATTGGTTTTGGGTGGTGGTGCAGCAGGAAACGGAGTTGGGTTAATTGCTGAAAAAGTAATTAAAGTACCTTCAAAACGCGGACCTCAATTAGTGAGAAACCTTCTGAACGATTACAAAGCCAATGTTCAGCAAAATGAAAAATTCAATGATTATTTCCGCAGACAAGGCAAAAACTACTTCTACGAATTACTCAAGCCTCTTGCGGATCTGAGCAATTTAACACAAGAAGATTTTATAGACTGGGGACATACCGAAAGCTACAAAACAGCAGTTGGCGTTGGCGAGTGTGCAGGTGTGATGATCGACTTAGTAGCTACGCTTATTTATGAAGCCGAAGAAAAATACGAATGGGCAACAAAGGCATTGGAGAACAAACAATATGCTGATGCAATCTATCACTCTTATGCCACGCTTATTTCAGGAGCAAAGGCAATGTTGCTTGGTAAACAGGTTCAATGCAATACGCACAACAAAATCATTTCCGATTTTCAGGAAAACTTTGTGGCTACAGGTGAATATTCTGCTGTGGCTGATTTTACTGAATTTGTAAACCAAATTCAAAAGAATGAGCCTACCAAAGAATTTGCGGAGAAATACTTTGCAGAAGCCGGAAAATTCCTGAAAGACATTAATGATTTGCGGAATAAACAAATAGCAGAAACTCCGGCAGCAAACTAATTCAATGAAAAACAAGAAACCATTTTTAAGTCTTGTTGGTGCCGGTCCGGGCGACCCCGACCTGATTACGCTGAAAGGTGTTAAAACTCTGAAGCAGGCCGATGTGGTGCTATATGATGCTTTAACGCATCCTGATTTATTGAACTACGCACCGGCAACAGCCTTGAAAATTTCAGTGAGCAAACGTGCCGGTCAGCACAGTTTAAAACAAGAAGAAATTAACGACCTTATTGTAAAAAATGCTCTTGAATACGGACATGTTGTTCGCCTGAAAGGTGGCGACCCATTTGTGTTTGGCAGAGGGTATGAAGAAATTGAATACGCAGAAAGCTTTGGCATTGAAACAGTGGTTATACCTGGAATATCAAGTGCTACATCATTGGCGGGTTTGCAAAAAATTCCGCTTACCAATCGTGGAATGACGGAGAGTTTTTGGGTGCTTACAGGTACTACAAGCTGCCATCAATTATCAAAAGACATCGCTATTGCGGTGCAATCAACAGCTACCATTGTGATCCTGATGGGCGTAAACAAGCTGAAGGAGATCACTGAAATTTTCAGGCAGAATGGAAAGAATGATTTACCGGTTGCTATTATTCAGAATGGCTCATTAGAAAATGAAAAAACGGTGGTCGGAACGATTAATACAATAGTTGAATTGGCAGAAACAAAAGGCATTTCAACACCTGCTGTAATTGTTGCGGGTGAAGTGGTATCACTCAGTCCTGAGTTTTTAAATGAATTACAGATTGAAAATTTATTGAAGGTATAAATGCAACAGATTTCACAAAACACATTGTACCCTGTATTTCTGAAATTAGCAAAACTAAACGTGCTGATTGTTGGCGGAGGTGAAGTGGGTGCAGAGAAACTACGCTACATGATAAAAAGTAGCCCTGATGCTACTATTACATTAGTGGCTGAAACTATAAATGTAGAGATTTCAGAAATGCTACGGAAAAATGAAAACATAAAACTTCATTTAAAAAGCTATCAGAATAGCGACCTTGAAGGCTTTAATATTGCAATTGTTGCTACAGATGATAAACCGTTAAATGCCCACATTCGTGAAGAAGCAAAGCGCAGAAACATTCTAGTTAATGTAGCTGACACGCCTGACCTGTGTGACTTCTATCTGGGCTCCATTGTTACTAAAGGTGATTTAAAGATTGCTATTTCAACAAATGGGAAATCACCAACATTTGCTAAGCGTTTCAGGGAAATGCTGGAAGAAAGCCTTCCTGATTCTATTCCGGAGTTGTTGAATAACATGAAGATTTTCAGAAATAAACTAAAAGGAGATTTTAAAAATAAAGTAAAAGCGTTAAACGAATTAACGGAAGAACTGATAGCAAAGTAAATTTGTTATCTTTGCGCTCCGATGAGTTTTGTCTATCCCGAATTTCTCTTTGCACTCTCGGCTCTCTCCATTCCCGTATTTGTTCACCTTTTCAATTTCAGACGCTTTGTTACCGTTTACTTCAGCAATGTGCAGTTTCTGCGCGAAGTAAAAATTGAAACACAATCGCGCTCACGCCTCAAACACCTGCTGGTACTGGCTACACGGCTGCTTACAATCGCTTGTCTTGTATTAGCTTTTGCACAACCATTTATCCCTGCAAAAAACAGCAGCGCCAATACACCCGAAGGCGTAGCCAGTATTTTTGTAGATAACTCATTCAGCATGGAAGCCAAGGGAACTTCAGGAACCATGCTGGATGATGCCAGAAATAAAGCAAAAGAAATAGCCTCCGCATTTCCGCCTTCGCAGAAGTTTCAATTGCTCACCAATGATTTTGAAGGGCATCAGCAACGCCTTGTAAACCGTGAAGAATTTCTTGAACTGTTAGAAGAAGTAAAAATCAGTCCTTCGGTAAAAACACTTTCAGAAATTTATTCCAGGCAGAAAGATGCACTTAAATCGCAAGGAAACGCAGGCGGAAGTGCTTACATCATTTCTGATTTTCAGAAAAGCGTCAGCAATATAGAAGAGATAAAAGCGGATAGCGGGTTGTCGTGCTACTTCATTCCTGTAACACCTGCGCAAAGCAACAACCTGTATATCGACTCCTGCTGGTTCTCCACTCCTATCCGGCAGCTTAATCGTCCAGAAGAATTAAAGCTACGCATTAAAAATAACTCAGGCGAAGATTATGAAAACATTCCTGTAAAGCTCATACTGAATGGCACACAGAAAGCATTGGCAAGTTTTTCAGTTGCCGCACAATCTGAAACCGAAGTGCCGCTATCGTTCACACTTTCCGAAACCGGTCTGCAACTTGGCGAACTCAGCATTACGGATTATCCCGTAACGTATGATGACAAGTTTTTCTTCACCTTCAATGTTGCCAAAAACATTCCTGTGCTCTGCATCAACGGAAAAGAAGAAAGTAAATCCATCAATTCATTATTCGTAAACGACCCGTATTTTATTCTCGATAATCAGAACGAAAAAAGCGTGAACTATGCTTCATTGCCAAATTACTCGTTGGTTGTAGCTAATGAAATCACCTCCGTTTCATCAGGACTGGCGCAGGAACTGAAACGCTTTGCACAGGCAGGCGGCAGTGTGTTAATTATTCCTGCACAGAATTCAGACATCAGTTCTTACAACGAACTGTTGCTTTCCCTGGAAGCAGGCAGCATTTCAGGCAAGGACAGCAGCGCAACAAAAGTGGGCAGCATCAATTACCAGAGCGAAATTTTCGCCAATGTTTTTGAAAAGAAAAAAGAAAAACAGAATCTTGATTTGCCGATTGTTTCTAAACATTACATCATTTCTAAAAACACCAAAACACGCGAAGAAATTCTGATTAGACTGAACAATGGTGAGAGTTTTCTATCAAAATATAGTTCAGGTAAAGGGTATGCTTATTTGCTTTCAGTAAGCCTGTCAGACAACTTCAGCAACTTTTCACGCCATGCCATTTTTGTACCAACACTCTATAACATTGCACTGTTCAGTCAACCGAGCCGACCACTATTTCAAACCATTGGCAAAGAGCAGTCCACTGAATTTGCCAACTCCAATATTGCCGGAGAGAGCGTTTACCGCATCACAAGTACAGACAACAAATTTGAAATAATCCCGGAGCAGAAAATTATCGGTCCGCTGACTTCTGTTGTGCTCGGCAACCAACTAAAAGAAGCAGGGAATTATTTACTGAAAGCAAAGACAGACACGCTGTTCGGACTTTCATTTAATTACGATCGCAAGGAATCGGTGCTGCAATATTTAAGCACAACAGAGTTAGAAAGCATGGCCAACAAAGCAGGAAGCGGGAATTTTTCTGTAGTGGAAACCAACAATAAAAGTCTTGCAATAACTTTGACCGAACTGAACGAAGGAATAAAACTATGGAAATGGTTTGTGTGGCTGACACTGGCATTTATTGTTTCTGAAGTATTACTGATACGGTTATTAAAATAAATTCAACAACATGGATATTCTTATCAAATCTGCAAAAGTGGTTGACCCCGCTTCAAAGCACAACGGAAAAACAGTTGACATCCTTATACGCAAGGGAAAGATTGAGAAGATTGGAAAGGACCTGAAAACAGAAGGCAAAATAAAAGTGTATGAACACAAAGGTTTATGCGTTTCTCCGGGTTGGTTTGATATGAATGTGAATTTCCGCGAACCGGGATATGAACAAAAAGAGGATTTAATGAGCGGAATAAAAGCTGCTGCACAGGGCGGCTTTACAGGAGTTGCATGTAAACCTTCCACCAATCCACCGCTACATACCAAAGCAGAAATTGAATTCGTAAAAAACAAAACAAAGAACCAGATAGTAGATGTCTTTCCTATCGGAACAGTTTCAAAAGAACGAAAAGGGAAAGAACTGGCTGAAATGTTTGACATGCACAACGCAGGTGCAGTAGCTTTTTCAGACGGAAAACAAGCGATTGAAAATCCCAGATTGCTTTCACTTGCTATGCTTTACACCAAAGGTTTTAATGGTTTAATCATCAGTTTTCCCGATGATGCAAGAATATCAGCAACCGGAAAAATGAATGAAGGCGAAGTAAGCACTACACTCGGAATACAGGGAATACCGGCAGTTGCAGAAGAATTGCAGATTTCACGAGACCTTTTTCTGGCAGAATACAACGATACCCCCCTGCATATTTCTTCGGTAAGCACTGCAAAATCAGTTGATTTAATCAGACAGGCGAAAAAGAAAGGATTGAAAATAACTGCGGATGTAACACCTCACCACCTTTCGCTTGACGACAGTTTACTCACCGGATTTGACAGTAACTACAAAGTAAAACCACCACTGCGCGGAAAAGCCGACATTAAAGCCTTAATAAAAGGTCTGCAAGACGGAACAATTGACGTTATTGCCAGCGACCACAGTCCCGAAGATGAGGAAAACAAAAAGGTGGAATTTGATTACGCAGCTTTCGGAATAATTGGATTAGAAACTGCCTATGCAGCCGTAAACACAGCCCTTTCCGATACAATTTCACAAGAGTTGTTTGTGCAAAAAACAGCAATAAACCCGCGAAAAATATTAAAACTTGATATTCCTTCTGTGAATGAAGGAAACAATGCTAACATCACACTGTTCAATCCAACGCTGAAATGGACATTCACGGAAAAAGAAATCCGCTCCAAATCTAAAAACACTCCTTATACAGGAAAATCCTTTACAGGAAAGGCTTTAGCTATCTACAACAACGGGCAGTTCAGCGAGTGCGCATAAGGTAAAAAAGACTACTTTTGCACACTTATTTTTAAGAATGAACGAACTGAAAAAACAGCTCAACACCGTTGAGGAAGCAATTGCAGATATTAAAGCGGGCAAAGTAGTGATTGTGGTGGACGATGCCGACCGCGAAAATGAAGGTGATTTTATAACTGCAGCCCGAAACGCAACTCCCGAAGTAATCAATTTTATGGCAACACACGGGCGCGGATTAATCTGTGCTCCTTTGATTGAAGACCGCTGCAATGAACTTGGTTTACAATTAATGGTAACCGATAACACCGCTGTTTACGAAACACCGTTTACCGTTTCCGTTGATTTAATTGGTCATGGTTGCACCACAGGAATTTCTGCAAGCGACCGTTCAAAAACCATTAAAGCATTAATTGACCCAACCATAAAACCCGAAGAACTCGGGAAACCCGGACATATTTTTCCGCTGAAAGCAAAACGTGGCGGTGTTCTGCGCAGAACCGGACACACTGAAGCTACGATTGATTTAGCCCGTATGGCAGGTTTTGAACCCGCAGGAGTATTGGTTGAAATCATGAACGAAGACGGAACAATGGCGCGCCTTCCCGAATTGCTGGAGATGGCAAAAAAGTTCAACCTTAAAATCATTTCTATTGAAGATATGATTGCTTACCGCCTGCGCACTGAATCATTGATTGAGCGAGAAGTAAAGATAAAATTGCCAACTAAAATCGGGAACTTTGATTTGTATGCCTATAAGCAAACAACAACAGGACAAGAGCATTTAGCGTTAGTAAAAGGTGAATGGAAAAAAGATGAAGCTGTGTTGGTTCGCGTACACTCATCCTGCCTTACCGGAGATATTTTTGGTTCGTGCCGCTGCGATTGCGGACCACAATTGGAGAAAGCAATGGAAATGGTAGAAAAAGAAGGCAAAGGAGTTATCGTTTACATGAATCAGGAAGGAAGAGGAATAGGTTTGCTGAATAAACTGAAAGCTTATAAACTTCAGGAAGAAGGACGCGATACAGTAGAAGCCAATCTTGAACTCGGTTTTAAAATGGATGAACGCGACTACGGTGTTGGCGCACAAATACTGCGTGATTTAGGTATTTCAAAAATAAAGCTGCTTACCAACAACCCAACCAAACGTGCAGGACTTATTGGTTACGGATTAGAGATAGTTGAGAACATTGCTCTTGAAATAGAATCAAACGAACACAACAAACTTTACCTGCAAACCAAAAAAAATAAAATGGGTCACGACCTGAAAATCAACCACTAATATAGGATTGTTAATAAAGTTTAGAAAAAATAATATTTACTGTTGGTTTAGTTCATAATGATTCTATCTTTGCACCCGCTTTAAAAAAGCCGATTCCGTAGCTCAGCTGGTAGAGCATTACACTTTTAATGTAGTGGTCCTGGGTTCGAATCCCAGCGGGATCACCAGAATAAAAGGCCCTCACCAAAACAGGTGGGGGCTTTTTATTTCTATTTATTTGCATTTAAGCTAAGGGGGTTGAAACTAAAAGTATAAAGAGGTAAACCAAAAAAAGCCCCAAAAAGCCCGTAAATACAGGGCTATGTGAGAAATTTGCCACAAAGCTACTATAAAACCATAAGTAAATAAAGGAACATTAGACTACCATTGCACAGGCTGCAACGGATAGTTATTGTGGCAATATACCATACCGAGTTAATTAAATGCGCTGAAAGCCCGTAAAAACGGGCTTTTTTGCTTGGTTTAAGTAGGGGTTTATACACCACTTAAAGCAGCCGAAACTATACTCTGCCTAAACCACTGAAAAAAACCAAAAAACCACTTTGGGCGTATAGTTGGGCGTATAGTTGGGCGTATAAAAACAGCGAGAAAACATACCTCTACTTCCGTTTTTAGTGTCAATTATGGCAGTTTTAAGGCGATACCCCCCCCTTTATTTCCACTAAATAACAGGTATAAGGGAATAAATCAGCATTTAAACTATTGATTTATAGCTGATTAATTAAAAACAGTGGCAAAAGGGTGTGGGGGTGGATGAACTTTTGGTTATTCAAGGCGGATGACACCGATGACGAGAGCGAGGTTACGGATGCTTGACCTGGGAAGGTCAAAAGGTTCATACACCTCTTTATTTTCAGAGATTGCCAGCACACAATCTTTCTCACTTGATTTTTTAATACGCTTTACCAATACGCCTTGCTCTGTATCTATTACATAAACCTTGCCCCACTGGAAAAACGCCCAATCTTTTAAAATGCGGCAGGCAACCACATCACCGCTGGCATACTTAGGATACATGGAGTTGCCGCGCACACGAATAAGGAAATCTACATTCTTAAAATCAGGAACTACATATTGTTCACTTATATCGCGCTCTAATACTGTTGAACTATCACCCGTATATCCGGCAAAAGCATCAATAGGAATTAACGGGACAAATTTTCGATTAACGACATTCTTTAGATGCTTTTCATTATTGGTTTCAGTTACTACTGATATTGTCTTATTGTTTTCAGTATTCCAATTCCCAACCCCGGTTATCAACCACTTAATATTGACTTTTTCAAACTTGTTTGTAATGTCTTGAATGATGTCAAACGATGGTTTATTATTTTCATCACGCAAAAGCCGAGAAACCTTTTCAGATTGGGCATAGCCGAGGGCTTTAGAAAAATCAGATACATTTTTATATCCCAATTTTTCTATCAAAAATTCAATCCTGTTTGAAAAAGTTTTCAACATTGTTTGTTTTTGTGCAAACTTGTTTGTAATATTGTCGGCTCAAATACAAAAGTATTCTTTTTTACAAATACTCAAAATGGCAGACGACAGCAAATCAATTTACAGACAAATAGCAGATGCGCTTGGATGCAGCTATACGCATGTGAAGCAGGTATGCAGCAGGCAACCCGAAGTAAATCCAAACACAGCACTCAATAAGCGCATCATAAGGATGTATGCAGAAAAAACCCAAGAAGAATTAAATATTCTGCTCGAATCAATTAAAGACCGCGCTACTAACGATTATATCATTCACTAATGGTTTACATCAAACACGAAAACACAATCTGCGTAAGTCTTTATGGACTTATCAATGTTGGTTGGGAAAAACTGAATCCAAGTGTAAGACCTGATGGCTCGGAACGATATGAGTTGTGGGGCAAATGGATGTCCACCGCCAAACAAATGCAAGCCGTTCGTCAGATTGGCGGCAGGGGCAGGCAGAGCCTGATTGCATTAGAGGCAATCCCTTCGGTTTACCGCGAAGAAATAATAAAAACATTTGGCGACCCTTCAAAACAGGCGAGCAGTAATTCATTCAAAGGCAAAATACAACCGGATGAAAAGGCTGCTCGCTTTTTTATTGAATACACAATGGCTGATGGCAAGCACCTGCCGGAGCAGCATCAGAAACTATACACCGCCAGCGCCTGCATACTGAATGCCATAAAAGAAATTTACAATAACCAGCGCGAGGCTCGCGCAGCTTTGGGCGGAACCATGCGCAACTTTTGGAAGCAGATGAGCGAAGTGCTTACCAACCTGCGCGGAGAAATTAATCACAGCTTACCAAAAAATCCGCTTGCGCTGAAACGCAAGTATGACGATTACTGCAACGCAGGATTTGAAAGCCTTATCAATGGTCGCTTCTGTAATTCCAACACTACAAAAATCACAGATGAAATTGAAGCGTGGATTGTAAAAGAAATGGCATCCAAACGCCAAAGCATTGAAATGATTTACATGCTTTATCCTGCGGCAGCGGCTGCAAACGGATGGAGAACAGATATTACTCTGAGCGCGTTCAAAACACGCATTGCCGAGCAGCGTGTGCGCGATTTGATTGACCTGAAACGCCACGGGCGCAGAGGCTTCCGCAAGTTGCACGGTCATAGTTTCAAATTGAGCAAACCGGAATACAGCAATGATATTTGGGTGAGCGATGGAACCGCACTGAACTGGTATTACCGCATTGGCAAAGAGGTTGGACTTGCAACTACCTACGTTGTTATGGACAGCCGCAGCCGCAAGATACTCGGTAGAAGCACCAAAGCAGGTATTAACAAAGAGAATGGCGAAATGCAACGCGAAGCCTACCGCATGGCCCTACGCAATGCCGGAAGCAAGCCCTACCAGTTGCTTTACGATAACCAGGGCGGACACAAAGGAAAAGCGAGCGCAGAGTTTTACTCAAAACTGGCGCAGGTTTGCTTTCCAACACGCGCCTACCGCCCAAGCGGAAAACCTATTGAACAAATGTTCAAGGATTTTCAAACGCTGAAACTTTCGGAATTTCCTTTTTGGAGCGGCTACGGCAGACCATCGCACAGCAACCTTGCTTATGCCCCCAACATGGATGACATAAAAAAGAACATCACCGAATTGCCTGATTTTAATGAATTGTGCAGTTTGTTAGATGTGATTATTGAGGAGTGGAATAACCTCGGTTACCGCGACAAACAATCGCCCAACGAGATTTACAGCGCAAGCCGCAACCCCGAAGAAGCCGCAGTAACATTAGATGAACTTGCTGAGTTGTTTTGGGATATTCAAGGGGCGAAAAAATATAACCCCATCGGCATTAAGCTGCGCCTTAACGGAGTTGATACACTCTACGAAGTTTACAACGATGAAGGGGATGTTGATTACGAGTTCAGGCGCAAATACCTGCACCGTGAAATGTATCTCAAGTATGACCCGGACGGTGAATACACCGAAGTGGACTTACTGATAGTTCACGGAACCGGAGGTTATCAAAAGATTGCAAGTGCGCAGCCCAAGCGCGAAGTAAGCCGCTCGGTGAAATACCTGAAGGATGGCGACAAAGAATGGATTAACCGTCAGATGAAGCTGGAGGAAGAAATGATGGACGAGATGGATGCCATTGTTGCCGACACCGGATATACTGAATCGGAGAAATGGGGCGCATGGAAAAAACGAATTGAAACTACTGTTCCTGTATTGGCAGCGGATGAAGGCGAAGAGGATATTGACAAACTACTCAAAGAGAGAATGTAATAATCACCACTAATAATCACTAAAAACAACATCAACATGAACAAAGCAGAAATCAAAAAAATGTTTGAGGAAAAATGTGAGCGCCTCGGACTATCGCAGGAACGTGCCGCAGTGCAGGCAGGTTCTAAAGGCTCAACAGTATCAGCGGTTTTCAGCGGCAAGTATGGCGCTGACGACACGGCTATTTACAAGCTGCTTGCGGCTTGGGTAGGTTATGACGAAAGCTGGAGAGTAGTTCCTACCCGCAACTTTCAGTTTGTTACACGCACTCTTGACGAGGCGCGTAAAACTTCAGAAATGTTTATGCTCATCGGTGATGCCGGGTGCGGTAAATCGGAAGCGCAAAAACAATATGCGCAACTAAATAAAAACAGTTTCAGAATATGTTGTGATGAGTTTTGGGGTCGCAACGAGTTTATTGCAGAAATACTGAAGCAGATGGGAAAAAGCGGTGACGGCTACAACCTTGCTCAAAAGGTTGACCTTATCGCAAACACGTTCATCCAGTTAGAGCGCCCTCTGCTTATGATTGACGAGTTTGATAAGTTGAGCAACCAGGTAATTCACCTGCTCATCAGTTTGTATAACCGATTAGAGGGTCGCTGCGGAATAACCATATCGGCAACCGACCATCTTGAACAGCGTTTTCAGCGCGGTTTAAAGTTTAATCGCAGAGGATATAAGGAGTTATGGTCGCGCTGCGGAAGAAAGCCCATACAACTGCTTAAAACAAGCGAAAAAGACATTAAACAGGTTTGTCTTGCCAATGGCATTGATAATGATTTTCATGTGAGCAGAGTTATCGCAGAGTGCGAAGGCGATATGCGCAGGATTAAACGTTACAAACAAAAAATGGAAATGGATTTAGCAACAGCAGCATGAAACCGATATGCAGAGAGCGCTTAGTGTTATGGATATTCTGAACAAAAAACGAGAGTTATTAAGTTTTGAGGGCGAGTGGCTTCACAGCTTCGGTCGCCCCGAAGTTACCGGGGCATGGCTGATATGGGGCGGCAGCGGTCATGGTAAAACTACGTTTGTGATGCAACTCTGCAAATACCTCACCCGCTTTGAACGGGTGCTGTATGACAGTTTGGAGGAGCGCGATGGCGAAACCATTAAAATGGCTCTGCTGCGGGTGAACATGCGCGAGGTGCGCGGACGGTTTACATTGGTTCCCGGTGAAAGTATCAGCGATTTGAAAAATCGCCTGCGCAAGAAAAAAAGCCCGCGCATTGTGGTTATTGACAGCAGCCAATACTCCGGCTTAACCTATCCTGAATATATCGCGCTGCTCGCTGAATTTAAGCGCCACCTGTTCCTGCTTATCAGCCATGCGGACGGTAAGCTGCCAAGCGGGAAAACCGCCAACCGCATCCGCTATGATGCGCATGTGAAGATTAGAGTGGAAGGTTACCGGGCATTCATTACCAGTCGCTACAAGGAAGGCGAAAAAATACCCTTCACCATTTGGGAAGAAGGTGCAGAAAAATATCACGGATTACAATAAAAAATAAACACCAATGAGTAAAACAGCAACCATCACAACAACCAAACAAACAGAGCAGGAATTACCTACACTAATCAACCTGCTTGGATTAACAGAATTAGAGCGTAACAACGTGGAATTTGAAACGGGTTTAAATCTGCTTTACAATACCCTTAAGCCGCTTGCAAACCACGCAAAACAGTTTAAGCGACTGAGTGAAGATAAAACGCTCGGCTATTGGAACTGGTGGATGAACTACCGCAAGCAGCAGGAGGTATTATTTACAAACGACATACTGCTGGAGGGATTTGATATAAGCCTGATGCGCGACCCCGAAGGAGCAAAACAATGGCTGCGCAGGAATTGGTTCAGAATACACAACGACATTAAAGTAAGTGAAAACGCAATTTACCTCTGCGGTGAATTTGTAAAAAATAAATTATGAGCAAGAGCGAGAAATACGAAACCGCAACTAAACGAATTAAGGAACTAATGGAAGAGCGCGAAGCATTGGAAAGTCAGCTTGAGCAGGTGAATAGCCGCCTCGCCCGGACTAAACTATTCGCGCCTGAATATGACAAAGTGTTGACCGAGCGCAACAACATCAAATGGAAGATTGCAATAATCAACATCAAAATTACCAACCGAAAAAACAAGCTGCCGGAGAATGGTTATGACATAGGAACTGTAAGCATACCCACAACCGAACCAAGAAGATTTTTATGAAAAACGCAACCGTAAAACTTACGCCCTACGAAGCCAACAACTTTAAAGAAAGGTTGGCAGAGTTATGCGCCTACTACAATAACATGCCCAATGACCAGGATAAAATATTGGGCATTCTGCTGCTGCGCCTGAAAATAACACTGGAAAAGAAATTAGTTATATATGGCAGCACACTATCAATCAGTGTGAATATTGAAACCGTTTATCTCATTCGCTTGCTTTACTCACTCGGTTATTTCAGCGATATAAAGCACAACAATATTGCCCGGAGAATAATTGATAAACACTTCACCAAAAAAATAAAAAAATGAGCGACATAAAACACCTGCTCCACAAATTTGAGCAACAGCTTCAGCGCGAAACCGGATGCCCGGTAGAATTATTCATGCGCTTTAAAAACGATGTTCCGGTAGTTACCAATCCGCACCGCATTATTGATACCGTGTCGCTGGTGCTGAAGTTGAACTGGCAGGATATTGTTTCTCCTAAACGGAATCGCGAGTATGTGGATGCACGTTCCATTATCTGCCACATTCTGCGCACTCAGCTTAACATGACTTTAAACTCAATAGGAACGCTGCTGAGACGTGACCACAGCAGCGCACTACTTGCCTGCAACAATTACAAGGCGCTTTTCAAGACCGATAAGTTTTTCAACGAGAAAGCCACATTATGCCTGAAAGCCTGCGGCATTGAAGAAACCGAAATTAACGAAACCAAATAATAACAACAAACAAAAACAAACAACATGAACCAATTGAAAGAAAAAACTTGGAAAGACGAAGCAGGCGTTGAAATACCTGCGAGCCGCATTACAGCAACTGAAAAGCTGCGTGAAAAAATGAGCGACAAAGTGCTGAAAACTGCGCAAGCTGCCAGCGCAGCACTGAGCGAACTGAAAGAACTAATCCGTCAGGCATCAGAGCAGGTGTATGAGCAAACGATGAAGGACAATAAAGTTGAAGGTAAAAACGGGAAAGGAAATTTCACATGGTATAACTTCGACAGAAGCATACGCATTGAAGTAAGCATCAACGAGCGCATTGATTTTGATGAGACGCTTATTGCTGTGGCAAAAGAGAAATTAGAAATCTTCCTGAAGGGAAATCTTGAAGGCACAGAAGAGATGGTTCGCCAGTTGGTGATGGATGCTTTCAATACCTCTCGCGGAAAACTTGACAGTAAGAAAGTCTTGAGCCTGCTGAAATACAAATCACGGATTAAGGCAGGTTTGTTTCAGGAAGCGCTGGAGTGCATTGAAAAAGCAATTCGCAGACCCGACAGCAAAACATACCACCGCGTTGCCTTTAAGAACGCAGAAGGCGGATATGATTATGTGGAACTAAATTTTTCAGCAATCTAAATCATGCCTTTCCTTGTCTGCCCGGTAGCACTTCTGCTTTGTTGCTCCGGGCAGGCGGGAAGGGATAAAATAACAACATGGCAAACTTCAAGAAAATACCTTTTAAAATGACTGTCCGCTTTCGCTTTGTTGACCGGGTTAAAGTGCTGTTCGGTTATCGCGTTACCACCTGTGTGGAAGCAACTATCAACAGTAGCCTTATTGTGGTAAAGAAAGAAGAAGTGGCAATCATACATAAACCTAAAAAAGAGAAAAAATGATTGCACTCTTTATCCGCTCCATCACCGACTGCCTTGTGAATATTGTTTTCAGCAAAAAGCGAGATGCAATAAATAAAATACACAAGCTGAACACCGAAACCAACAGCAAGCATTACCCCAACGGACGCAATGTAAACCACTAATCAAATGAAACGCAACCAAGCCACACAACTCTACTGCACCTGCTGCCCCGATGAGCAGGAAACCTGTCGCCATCGCTTTACCTGCTCACGCATTGTAAAAGCGGTAATAACTCATAAAACAACAACAGAGCCGGAGCCAGCACCGAAAGTGAAAGGCTTTGCTCACGTTCCTAAACAACCACTATATCCCTACAAATAATGCTGAAACTAACTGTTGTAATCAATGAAGGTAATATGCTTGGGCTAAAGGTTCGCAGCCTTTGTAAAGAATTACTTGGAGCGCCCGACCTGCACACCTATGCTTCCAATTTAAAAACGGAGTTATCAAAAATAAAAACAGGCAATCACGCCAAAGCTGAATTGCAATACACTGTTAAAATTGATAATGAATTTACCAATAATGAGCGTGTTGAAGTGTGGCATAATTCCTCTAAAAAAGGGAAGCCCGACAGATTAATAATGAGCGCATATTCTTTGTAACATGATACTTTCAAAAGCACTGATAATAGCCTACAAACTGAAACATCAACTGCTGCCGCATTGCGAGCGCATTGAAATAGCAGGAAGCATCCGCAGGCGTAAAGACGAAGTGGGCGACATTGAAATAGTGTGCCTTCCTAAAAAGGAAATTCTAAAAAATCTGTTCGGGTGGGATGAGGGTATAATCACCAACCTGCTCTTCAGCAAAGAAGTCAACAGCCTCGGCAAAGTGATTAAAGGCGATACCGATGGCAGAATGATGCAGATTGAATTACCTGAAGGCATTATGCTGGACTTGTTTATGCCGGAGCAGCACGACTACTTCAGGCAGTTCGCCATACGCACCGGAAGCGCTGAGTATGCACACAAAGTCATTGCAACGGGATGGATTAAACTCGGATGGTGTGGAACTAAAGACGGGCTGCGCCTTCAAAGTGAATGTATCAAACACGACCTGCCCGGAGGAAAGGTAAAATGGGAATGTCGCAACACCCATCCCACACTGCCTCCGGCATGGCAATCTGAAGAAGAATTTTTCACATGGCTCGGTGTGCCTTTTACACCGGCACAAAACAGGATTTAAACAATCAATAAACACCAATTAACAACCAATCAAAACAAACATGAAAACAATCACCATCAACCAGGCTAACGCCATGAAAGCCCACAAAGAGGCTGACAAAACAACAAAGAAACTGCTTGAGACCTTGCTTGGAACGGAACTCTTTTCACAGAAAATAACCGACAGGGTAAAAACCTTTCAAGATGCGCTGGACATTGTTGGCGCAAGCGATAACCAAAAGATATTGCTTGACTACAATGGCGTTGACAAGGATATGCTTGCGGCAAAAGCATTCCTGCAATTAACCATCATTGCCAAAGCGCTCAACGAAGGCTGGACACCGGATTGGACTGACACCAGTCAATACAAATACTACGCATGGTTCACACACAAGTCGGGCTCCGGGCTGTCGTCTTACGTCTACGTTTACTCGCTCTCGAACACGACTGTCGGCTCCCGCCTTTGCTTTTCGTCAAGCGAATTAGCAACCTACGCAGGTCAACAGTTTGAAAATATTTACCGCGACTTCCTTTTAATTTAATCACCAATCAATAAACAAAAACCAACATGAAAAAAATCAAATCATTTGAAGATGCTTGCAAAGCATTGGGCATTGACCCCACAAAATTGCCGGAAGTTTCCATGCTTCCTGAACAACACCGTAATGCGATAATAGCGTATTACAAACTATTCATTATTGCCGAGGCATTGAATGAAGGCTGGAAACCCAACTGGAATGACAGCGATGAGTGGAAATACTATCCGTGGCTTTGGGTTACTGCCGATGCAGATAACACAGCGGGCTCCGGGCTGTCGTTTAGCGACTTCGTTTGCACGAACTCGATCTCGTCTGTCGGCTCCCGCCTTTGCTTCAAAACACGGGAACTGGCGAAGTATGCCGGAGAGCAGTTCACTGAGTTGTATGCTGAAGCATTTTTATTCCTGAAAAAGTAATACAATGAGGTTGTGTGTTGCAAGAGCGGTTGTGTTGTCAGGCTCCAGGCTGTCGTATAACGACTACGATTACACGAACTCGAACACGAATGTCAGCTCCCACCTATGCGAATGTTTGAGCGGTGCAGACCTTGCCACTTGGCAAAAAAAGACTAAAGAAAAAAAGGGCGTTAGTATCTCGCACTGATTGAAAAAGCGACCTTTTAAAAAGCAAAGGCATGAAAAGAAAAAACAATTTATACACCGAAATAATCAGCATTGAAAACCTGATGCTTGCAGATGCAAAAGCAAGTAAAGGCAAAGCGGAGCAATACGGTGTTAAGCAACACAACAAAAACAAAGAAGCCAACATACAGCAGCTTCATCAAATGCTGAAGGATAAAATCTACGCCACTTCGCCCTACACCACATTTACGGTTTATGAACCAAAAGAGCGCCTTGTTTATCGCTTACCCTACTTCCCTGACCGCATTACCCATCACGCTGTGATGAACGTGCTGGAGCCGATATTTGTAAGCACATTTACAGCAGATACTTATTCCTGCATAAAAGGCAAAGGAATACATGCTGCTGCTGAAGGTGTGAAAGCTGCGCTCCGCGATGTAGCAGGAACACAATACTGTCTGAAACTTGACATCCGCAAATTTTATCCGAGTGTTGACCACGATATACTGAAGCAATTACTGCGCAGGAAGATTAAAGACAATGACCTGTTGTGGTTGTTGGATGGAATTATTGACAGCGCTGATGGCTTGCCCATCGGCAACTATCTTAGTCAATACCTCGCCAACTTTTACCTCAGTTATTTCGACCATTGGCTCAAAGAAGAAAAGCGCGTAAAATACTATTTCCGTTATGCTGACGACCTTGTAATACTTGCACCGGACAAACCCTACCTGCATCAACTTTTTAACGAAATTCAAACGTATTTGAATGACCGTTTAAAGCTGACCATAAAACACAATTACCAAGTGTTCCCGGTGGATGCACGAAGCATTGATTTTGTGGGCTATCGCTTCTACCATACGCACACGCTTCTGCGCAAAAGCATCAAACAAAACTTTGCCCGAAAAATGAAACGCAACAGAAACCCGCAGTCTGTTGCATCCTACAAAGGATGGGCTAACCACTGCGACAGTAAAAACCTACTCAAAAAATTATTGGCATGAAAAAATTCAGCGACTTTGGCATAAAGCCTACACTACCCTCGTTCACGGGTGAAAAGATAAAAATCAGCAAGGTATTGAACTGCCCGGTTGTAGTTCACGATTTCCGCATTACCGATTCGCAATACGGCAAAAACAATGAGAAATGTTTAACGCTGCAAATTGAGTTGAACGGTAAGCATCATGTAGTATTTACAGGTTCTATTTCGCTGATGGACATGATACAGAAAGTTCCTAAAGCTGAATTCCCATTCACCACAACTATTGAAAAAGAAAACGAACGTTACGAGTTTAAATAGATGAAACGCTACTCCCTAACCTCCGCAAAAACTGAAGGCGATTTGGTTTTTGAATATAACAACAACCAACTGCTCTGCGGCTTTCAATGCCGTGCCGAAGTAACGGACGAGCAGTTGACATGGATTTTACAGCGCCTGCCGTTTACCTTTGCTGAACTGCAAGCCCTTGCTAAACAAGGACGGGTTCTGAAGGAGATTCCACTTGACCTGAGTTTTGAAACATTCTACAACCTGTATGCTTACAAGACCGGAAAACTGGAAGCGGAACGCGCATGGAAGCGACTGAATGAAGCTGATAAGGTGAAAGCCCTGGAGCGCATAAACAAGTTCAAACAATTCTGCAACAGCAAAAACACCGCCCTGCCTTACCCTGCAACCTATTTGAATAAACGAAGATTTGAAGATGAATTAAGATGAGTTTGAAACGCCTCCATACATTGTTGAATATAACCGGGCAAATGGATAGCAAGCGCGAACTGATAAGCGCTGCAACCAACGGGCGCACCGAGAGCGCAAAAGAACTGAAACCGCATGAAATGAAGGCGCTGCTCGGCAAGCTGCAAGCCCTTGCACCGCAAGCGCCCAATGATGCGCGAACACGGCAGATGAAAAAAATTTATGCCCTTGCGCGTAACAAGCAATGGACATACTGGAACGGAGCAGCCTTTAAAGTTGACACCGCCCGGCTTGACCAGTGGTGCATAAAATACGGGCAATACCACAAGCCCCTGCAACAACATACCAATGCTGAATTAACCCACCTTTTAACCCAATTACTACACCTATGAGAAACAACACCAAACTTGAAAAGCGAAACAAAAACATTGTAGAAGATTTTGAAAGAATGGCGAATGTTAAAACCAATGGTAAACGTAAATATACCTACGACCATATATTTGAAAAATTAGGAGACAAGTATTTTATAGCTGCTGCTACGGTTGAAAAGATTATAGCGGGCAGCAATAAACCAACCTCTGTTAATAAATAAAAACCACATGAAATTTTGAAGTTTGAAATTATTTTTACTTTTGCCTCTGAGTGTTACCGCCATTTCAGAGGCTCTTAAAATCTGAAAGCAAAGAAAACCCGGATGGGGAGAGCAGCAATGCCTCCCGGCTTATCATGCCTCGCATGGTGGTGACACTCACATCCGGGCGATTTGTTTAACTAATTCTTTACGACAATGAGTGTCACCAAAGAAAAGAACCTTCAAGCTCCGAAGCAAAACGAGCAGCTTAGTTTAACAGTAACGGAAGGAGTAACCGTAAAAATTATTCCAAATCAAGAACATGAGTTTTTAATGAGTTCACAAGAAGTCGCAAACGGCTATGGTGTTTCTTATGGAAACATCAGAGAACACAAGCGAGTTAGTAATGAATTTATTGAAGGCAAGCATTTTATTACCGGTGTCAGAATTTCTGACAGCGACCCGGCTAATAAAACGTATTGGACAAAACGCGGAGTAGTTCGTCTCGGCTTCTTTATTAAAAGCCAACAGGCAAAACTGTTTCGTGATTGGGCTGAGGATTTAATTATTGATAAAATCAATAATTATCAGCCAACTCTCTTTGAAGTAGCCCCTAAGCAGTTAAACGGCAAGCGCAAACACAACAGGCTAACACAAGAGCGGCTTATTGATATTCTGCATGATGTATGCAGAATAGATGACGCAGTGTTGCGTAATAGCATTGCCAACAAATTAAAAGGAGGTGCATTATGATAAGCAAAGGAGAAAACCGAACTATAAACATTGCATTTAGAGGTTGCGAAGAAGATTTAACCGCCACCTATAAAGGGCTTATAAACATTATGCAGGATAGTTGTTTGGCAAATGACCAACGCCCCGATGGTGAGCATTTGTATGCCGTGTTGTGTTTATTAGAAGATATGCTGCCTACGCATGAGCAGTTGTGTTTAGAAAAGAAGTAGGCTTCTCGACTACGCTCGAAGTGACAAATCCCCCGGTATGGTATATCGGGGGATTTTTTATTTTTGTATTTCTAAATTTTAACAACATGAAAAAAACACTCTACATCTTTATTGTTTTTCTTGCTGTATCATGCAGCAGTGAGTTTAATAATCATACTACAATAACTAACTATTGCATTGACCATTACCCATCAACAGTTGAATATAAAACGCTTGGTTGGGGCAAAGTAATTGACCTCGGTAACGAAACTGTTTCAATTCGCCATCAATACAAAATCAAAAATAATTTTGGTCAATACGTTACAATGGAAAAGACTTTCCATGTGAAAAATGATGAAGTGATTAAGGTAGTTGATTAACTACAACCCCTGGTCATTCTCCACCACCGGCTCAGCCTGCACATTGGTTCTTGCTGCTGCTCTTACATCACTCAAGCTGTAATCGTAAAGCCTTGCGCGGAAGGAGACAACATCAATTTCAAGCCCGTCATGGTCATTATCTTCCTGTGAGCTTATGCGCATGATGTTTGCAATAACATCGCGGCTGTTTGCATCTTGCAGGGCTTTGCCTTGCAAGGTTTTGAATACTTCAATGGGTAAGTCCATCACCCCGCCTAAGGCGGGGCTGTTGTTTTCTTCATGCGTATCGCCAAAGAAGCTGCGGCAAATGTGCAGGCGTATTTCCGTATCGCCCTGCTGCGAAATTCCATCGCCTTCAGTTTCCCAAATGGTATTACTGAATTCAATGTAGATGGCTCCGGCATTCCAGTCCACCGGGTCTTCTTCATTCAGGTTCTCATATTGATGGTTAAAGCGGTCAATACGCGCAATGGCTGGTAAAGCGGTGCGTAAAGCGGTGCGAAGTAATAGGTGTGCTGCTTTCATTTTTTATTTTTTACGTGTTCCGTCATTAAATGCTGCGTGAATTTCTTCTCTAACAAATTGCTTCACCTTTCCCATCAGGCGTGTTGATTTACCCATGAACTGGCGTTTAGGCATTGTTGCTGCCGTCTTGTTAAAGATGCGAAACCTGCCGCCCCTGTTCATCAATGCTGCCTGCTTCGCGCTGTTGGCAATAATCACCTCGCGGAAGCTGGCGCTTTTTACAAAGGTGCTGTCGCGCATTTTTCCGGTGGGCTGTAAAATATCCTGCGTTGTAGCGGCTTTGCTGAAGTTTCCTTTACCATCCGGCTTCCTTGCCTTTCGCCCTGGTCTCCGTGCTTTATTGCCCAATTTAAAACCATACCACTCGCTGTCAGGCTCCCTGCGCTTTACCTGCTTCCACGCGGGAGAGCCTGCATCGTTAAAGCGCTGCATATTAAAGCTGTCTTTGAAATGATTAACCGCAATACGCCCGATACCCTGCGGAATAACTCTTGCAAGTTTTTCAGAAACTTTCTTAGTTAGTTTGTCAAACGGATTATTATACATACTTTTGTGCTGTCGGGGCTTTAATGCCCGGACACCCCTGAAGGCGGGACTTCATTTATGGAGTTTCGCCTTCAGCTTTTAAAAGGTCATTGTAAAATTGTTCAGTTATCGGTAACTTAGTCTTTACCGCAGTTCCATTAACGATTGCCCATATTTCTTTAATGGTTGTTTCTTCTTTGCGCTGTTGGAAATAACCCTTAGTTGCTCTGTAAATAGTTTCAGCAGAAAGTTTTTTGTTGTCAAACACAACGACTTTAACTTTTTGGTCAACGGCTTCCCGCAACCTGTTATAGACACCTGTTCTGGTTCCCGGTCTTTTGTATTCTGCGAGTGAATTATCTATTTCGGCATCGGGATGTTTGATGTCAGCTTCGGTTGATAATTCAGGCAAGAGTTTTATATCGTGTCCGTATTTTTCAGCAAGCAGAAGTGAGGCTCTTATATTTTTTTCAAGTTCGTCAGGCTTATCGGGAGCGTGATAAGGATGAACAGCCGCAGAGCCGTTTGATGTTTTAAGTTTGATGAGCGGCAGATTTGCAATTGCATCATTAATCAGCTTTGTAACACCCGCTCTATCTTCTTTGGACAAATCTTGTCCATACGGGTGTATGTCATTTTTCCAAACCTGCTGACTTTTGTAAACATTGTTGCGAAACAACTTTGAAGGCTCCGGCACATCAGGAATAGTTGTGGTTATATCCGCTTTCCTGTGCTGACGATAACGGCAGCGACAGCCCCATTGATAAGGTATAGGATGGCTGTCCCAAAACGGATGGTCAACCGGAAGTTTAATACCATTGAACTCACCGTGCCGGGTATTTGCATCCATCACAGCAACCCATTCCAAAATAGGGAAGGTTTCTTTTGTTGCTTCAATATCACGCCACTCACGCCCTGAGTGCGCGAGTTTGAAAGTCATATCATACTCCGCTTCAAGGTAGCGTTTGTTGAAAGCCTCATCAACCTTCAGCGCTTCGGCTGTAAATTCGTTTACGGTTCTTCTGTTTCCCTGCTCGTCATGGATGAGCGCTTGCAGTTCTTTTACCTGCTTTGCAGTTTTGTTGGCGCTGAAATAATACAGGTTCTTGCGGAAGCTGTTGAATAGTTCAAGGTCGGGACTGTAAACATCAGGATGTGATAATTTATTCTCACCCCAACCGCCTTCAAACGCCTCTATAAGTTGCTTTGAAGTTTGATTAAACAAACTATAAGGAAGGCTTTGCGCAACGTATTTTCCGCTTAATATTCCTGCGATTAATTCTTTTATTTCCTGCTCATTCATTTTGCTCCTGTGAAGTAATCCTTATAGAGTTCATCAATACTTCTGCGGAGTTGCCCCTGCTGCTTTTGCTGCGGAGTTTTTGAAGCAAGTATTTTTACACCGAATGTATCTTCAATCCATTTTGGGTCAACTTCCATAAACGGCATTGCTTCTTTTGTTCTGTCCCACAGTTCCAGCAAGCCTTTGTTTTCAGGGTATTCAAATTTTTTACCGTTCAGCTTCCATCCGTATTTAGCAAGCACCGGAAAGAGCAGGTCGTTTACAACTGAAGTAATAAAACGCTTGTCAGATTCCAGCACATTGTTTCCGGTGTTCTCATGCACCTGCGCCTGTGCGCGGCTTCCGCTTGCGCCCACATCATTGGTCATGGTGTTGCCAACAAACAGTTTGCTCATCTCAGAATTGCCGCGCTCTATAAATTGGTTGTAAACATTGTGAGCATCGCCCCGTGTGGTTTCTTTCACTTCAATTTCTTCACCTTCCTGGAAGATGGCGAAAGCTGCGCTACCCATTTCGCGCAGGTATTTTTCCATGCGGTTTATATCCTCCTGGTTGTTGGAATTTGTTTTACCGACACGGATGGGCATTCCGAAGATTTCACAGAACTCGCTCCACGCCATTGCAGCGTTCTTTTTGTAGATGAACCATTGAGCCGCTTTATTGAGCAGACCAAGATTTTCGGGGTCTCCAATTTCAATTACCGTATCAATGTCGCGGTAATACAACCCGTCATTATCATTGGTGCGCTTCAGGAACAGACCGAGGTCTGGAACAATATGCTCACGCGGAATCAGGTTAATGGTTACGCGCTCGTTTACAATGATGTCGGACAATTCTAAAACTGAATAACCAAAGAACTCGCTATCCAGCGCCAGCTTAATAAATTTGTAAAACCATGCCGATTTGAATAGCTGTGTGAGTTCTTTGTCGGGCTTCCCGTCTGTTGCTCCCACTACCTGAAATTCCTCGCTTAAAAGGCTTCCTTTGCGGCTGTGTTCAATCAGCCCGGTAATGTGGTTGTCTAATTCAACTTCTTTGAAGAGTTGTATTAGTTGGTCGCGCCTCGGATTGGTGCTGCTCTCTGCGCGGTTGATTGCTTTGCGCCAGTCATTAATATCCTTGCGTGTTCGCGCACGGCTCTGCTCCACCACCTGACCTATGAGTGATGTTTTAGGAGGTCGTTTCAATAATACAGGCTGCTTTGCAGCAGGTTTTGTTTTTGTTTTTACCATTGATGAGAAAGTTTATCGTTGCTGCCCAATCGTGAGGGAATAATTGTTTCACCTGCCGCATCCGCTTTCTTTGGAAGGTCGGGCGATATGGTTCCTTTTGCAACCAGTTTCAACCAATTGATTGCACTGTCGTAGCGGTCAATGCGTATCTGCGGAATCATGCGCGGAGTAACACGGCTGTGCAGGTGGTAGAGTGAAATATCAATCATATACAACACAATGAGCGGGTTTCTTGCGCTGCCGGTTTTATTAAAAATGTTGCCCACATTGAAGCGCTGGTTTAAATAGCTTTCCATTTCTGCCTGTGCCGCTAATTCGGAATCGGAACGGTTGCCTTCGCTACCTTTCACCTGGTCTAAGGAAGCATCTTTAATTTGTTTGTCGTAGTCGGATAGTTCTAAGAATGGCATGGTTATTCAGCGTTATAAATGATTATTTCAAATTCATCAGGAAGAACAGATAGTAATGCTTTCAGTGTGTCTTTGCTGGAAGTGATGTCAACGTTTCCGTCATTGTCCATATCGCTTCCGGTATAACCCACAGCAACACAACCAAGCAACTGGCGATAGAAATTAGCGGCATGAATAAGTATGTTGTCGCGTTCAGGAACATCAAGAATGGCAATGCAATTACCAAGCGAAGGAGAGGTATGCTTTTTCCCTTTGTAGCGTTGGTTGCCGGGGATGCAGCTTATTTTGCGCTGGTTCTCATTGTCCGGCAACTCAAGTGTCAGGCAGGCAAAAACAACAATTTGTTTTTGTGTATAAACCAACAGATGTCCATTGGTTTGTTTGTCGTTACCGCAGCCGCGATAGATGTGTATTTCGTTTCCTGTGTTCATTGTTAATATGAGTTGTAGCGGGGTTGCCGATTTCCAATGCGTGTGTCAAACTTGCGTGTGCGGGTTCTTTTCTGCAAAAGGAATATGCCGCCTTCCACCGCATCAGGAGCATCGTCATGTCCGTTTGGAAAACTCAGGAACTGGTCGCGCAGGGTTTTCATGTCGTTGTCTTTGCGCTTGGCTGCATTGAAGCGCAGCAATCCGCGAGCAGCCAATGGTTCAAGGTCTTCAATTCTTCCGAATTTATCAGGCTTTGCACGTTCATCTTTTCGGATGCGGAGTTGATAATTCCTGCTGTCGCCTTCAATGTAGTATTCGTCCAGAATAATGTCCTGAACAAAGCCAGCCTCCATGTAATGCGGACAAACAACGGGCTTGCAGTTTTGCCCGTTCTGTATGCGCAAGCTGCTGAAGTATTCTTCAACCAATTCGTGCAGGTCGTAGTGAGCCTTTACCATGTTGCTCTTGCTGCTTTGGCGCACCCAACAGGCAATGATGTCAAAGTATCTTCCTTTCTGCCCAATCAGCACAATGGCTTTGAAGTCGCTCTTTTTTGTGTCTTTGTAACTTGGGTCGCAGTAAGTGAGCAGGCTATCATATTCATGCAAAGCCGGAAGGTCGTGCCAGGGAAGATGCTCCGGTTTGAAAATATTTCCGTCCTCAATGTGCAGGTGATAGAACTGGCGCATACTATTGCGATAGCCCATTTCTTCCATCCGCACAATAATGTGTTTCAGCGTGTAGTTTTCTTTCCACGCAGGCACAGCGCCATCCTCTTCAGGAAGCAGCATCTTGTGTGTTTTGGGGTTTTCGGTTGCGAAAACTTTGATGTGGTTGATGCCTTTGCGTTTCGGGTCATCTTCTTCCACATCACCCACAATATGAGCAGTGAGACCATATTTACTTACGCGATTATTAGTGTAGATAAAAGTCTTTGCTTTGATTGACAGGCATCCGAGAAACTCACCAAGCACCCAATCTAAATCCTGTTTCAGAATTTCGGAGTTCTTGTATTTCTTCTTGTTATCGGCATCGTCAATAACACCTACGTTGGGTCTGTTCTCGCCTTTGCGCACCCCTGCCGGGTTTTGTCCGATACCGAATGACCAAAAGCCAATACCGCCCTGAATGCTGTAATGCGCCTCGCGCCATGTTCCCATGATTCCGAAATCACCGTTCTCGGCAAAATCATATTTGAAACGTGCGTTGTCCCACAACTCAGCTTCAAAATCACCGATGAGAACCTTTGCTTTGTTTTCATTCTCGCTGCCGAGAATGAAGCCTGTTAATTGCTGCCTTGCTAATTTAAGCGCAGGAGTGAATACGTTTGCAAATACTGATTTAGCATGTTCACGCGCCCATTCCCATACATTGAAGCTGTTGGCTGCATTGATGTCTTTGAATGCTTTGATGTGGAACCAACCGAATGCAGCTTTGCAATAGTGCGGGAAATAGTAATTGCAAAACTCTTCTTCGTTACCGGGTTTAATCAGCTTGCGAATGCGGGCGGTTTTTTCTTCAGCAGTTTCACTGCGCACAGCAGCCGTTGACGTGCGAATGCGCTGGCGCAATTCCATCCATTTCTCATACTCTGCCCTTTCCTTTTTGCTGAGTTCCATGCAGGATTAGAATTTGTTTTTCATATCGTTCAGGAAGTTGTCAACGGGTTCAACCAGCTTCTTTGCTAAGTTGCTGTCAACGCTTTGCAATTTATCCATGAACTCACGCAACACGGTAACGTAGGTAGTCCATGTCTGTTGTTCTTTTTTAACAACACTGAACATTTTTTGCAGTGCATCAATATCACCCTTGTCAATCAGCTTGGTGCTGTCGGGTTCATCTTTCAGCCATTCATCCTTTTTCCGCTTCAGAACTGCTAACTGGTAGGAGATAAGTTCCCACAATGCCTCTTCAGATGTAGCGAGATGAATAGCGGCTTCGGTTCTTTTTTTATCCCAATCGCCTTTCTTCTTCCACTCCGAAATAGTTTTCTCAGTAGTCTTGAGGACTTTTGCAATGTCCTTTTGTTCCCATTCAAGGTTGAACAAATCCCGTGCTGCCGCTTGTTTATTCATTGCTACAAAAGTCATTGAATAAGGGCGGCAGATAAAATCTGTGCTGTTTTATTGCGCCTGTGTAGCACCATGATTACGCTGTATGGCGCCATAAAGGACAGGTGATTTGTAACGATGGTGATTTGCGCCCCACTTTTGTCGCAGACTATGGCGATAAAAACCTTTATACTAAGCGATGAGAGCGTAAATGAATACGGCTTTCGTTTGCTGATGGCAGGCGGTAAACTGGATAAGTTCAAAAACAATCCGGTAATGCTTTTCAATCACCGCGACTATGGTGATGGTTACGAGGGACCGGTTGGCAAGTGGGATAACATCCGCATTGAAGGCGGTAAGCTGATGGCAGACCCTTCCTTTGACATGGAGGATGACAAAGCAAAACGCCTGAGTGGTAAAGTGGACAGAGGTTATTTAAAAGGCGCTTCATTGGGCTTTAACATTATCGCTGTTTCTTCTGACCCTTCACTGATGCTGCAAGGACAAACGATGCCTACCGTTACAGAGTGGGAGCCATTTGAAGCCAGTGTAGTTGATATTCCCGGAAACGCAAACTGCCTGATGCTTCGCTACAATGGCGAATCGGTTTTGGTGAAGCAACAATCTGACCTTTCTAAACTTTCAATTTTTCAATCTAAACCAACAATAAACTCCGACATGGACAAATTTCCAAAAGCCCTGCTTGAAGAACTTGGACTTGCAGAAAATGCAAACGAAGCCCAGGTGAATGAAGCAATCAAAACCTTGAAAAAAGGTAAAACCGATGCTGAAGCAACTTTGAAAACTCAGCGCGATGCCTCCATTAAAAACCTGATTGATACTGCCAAGTTGAAAAAAGGGTTGGATGAGAAGCAGGCTGAATCGCTGACCAAACTGGCAGGCAACGATTTTGACCTTGCTCAAAAAACCATTGACCTGATGCCGGACAAAAAGACTTTGAAAAGTCAGGTCGAAACTTCGGGCAACGGTGGTGTTGCTGACGAGCGCAAAGACTGGACAATGCGCGATTGGGAAAAGAAAGACCCTAAAGGGCTTTTGAAACTCAAAACCGAGGATAAAGATGCTTACCAAGAATTGTTTAACAAAACCTACAAAAAATAACATGAAAAACTTTCTTCTGATTTTACTCGGAACGCTGACCATTATCAGCGCAAACGCTCAAAGCAATATGGGTATTGGTATGAGCAAAGGAAAATACAAATGCGGATTTACCTATCCCGACAGCGTTGATGCAGGATACACCGCACAGTTTCCTTCTTATGAATTGATTGACCAACCTACCATCACTGCGGTGGAAGTTGACCAGTTCTATACTTATGTAACGCTGGACACCATCAGCGCAAGTGCTACCATCAATGTTACTACCGCAAGTGATGTAACGGCAGGTGCGCTATTGTGGATTAATTTCATTGATACGGACAACGACAGCGATGTATTGACATTCGGAACGGGTATAAATTCCAAGACCTACACGATAACCGATAGCCTTAAACACATTGTTGCACCCTTCTTTTATGACGGCAGCACATGGATAGCAGCCGGAACACCTTACAGAGTAGAATAAAATAACCAAAACAAAAAAAACGAAAATGAAAAAGTTCTCAATTATCAACTTCCTTGTTTGCTTAATCATAGCATCATTTATCGGCACGGGCACGGTGTCGTATTTTGAAATGGAAAACCCGGTGCTGAATTCTGCGGTTATTTCATTTATTGCTCTTGCAGCGATGGTAATTCCTTTTGAGCGACCCTCTCAGGCGCTGTTTGCCATTACACCTGAAGTATGGGCAAAGGATTTGGAAGAGAACATTTATCCTGACAGTTCATTCTTTCTGCAATCACGTGATGACAGTGAATTTTTGGAAGGGAATAAAATTCACCTGCCGCAATCAGGAACTGCACCCAACGTGGAGAAGAACCGCTCGGTATTACCTGCGGTTGCTGCAAAACGCGAGGACAGCGATATTGAATACAGCATTCACGAATTTACCACCGACCCGGTAATTCTGCAACGCACTGAAGAAATTGAGGCAAGCTATAACAAGCGCCAAAGCCTGATGTTTGACCATTTTCAAACGCTGACCAAAGAGATTGCTGAAATGTTTTTGACAGAGTGGTCTCCATCACTGGCTACCAACTTTGCAAGAACCACAGGTGGTTCAAGAGCAGCTTACAAATCAGGGCAAACAGGCAACCGCAAAGCTGTTGCAAAAAATGATTTGATTGAACTGAACCGACTGATGAACCGCATGGACATTCCGCAGGAGGGCAGAATTCTGTTGATTGACAGCGACCTGATGGCTGATGTATTGAAAATTGAAGAGTTTGTAAGCCTTGAGAAAATAGGACAGGCTGCATTGGTAAAAGGCTCCATCGGTCGTTTGCTGAACTTTAATGTGATGGTGCGTAGTGCGGTATTGCGTTATGATAACGAAAGCACACCTGTTGTAAAAGCACAGGGGGCATCGGTTGCTGCTGCTGATAATCTTTCAGCGTTGGCATGGCATCCACAGTTCCTGCGCAGATGTTTGGGAACTACCGGAAACAACGGTATTGAAGTGTTTGAGAAAAATAAAGACCCGCAATTCTACGGTGATGTATTCTCAGCATTGGTGAGAGCCGGAGCAAGCAAAGCGCGTAACGACCAAAAAGGAGTGCTTGCACTCATTGAAGCCGCTGCGTAGTATGGAGCATAGTGACAGCGGTGACGGTTGGGTTTACCTGCTGATTGGCGGTATAGCACCGTGGGCGATGAAAGCTGTTGGGCTGATGGTAACTTCTGATTTAGGGCTTACCATATTGATGAGCGCAGTTGGAGCGGCAACAGCATGGACAGTAAGAGAATTGTTGAATTACATAAAGAAGAAATTCACGAAGTGAAAAAACAAACAATATACGCTGTGGTTGCGTGGTTAGCGCTGACACTGGTTGCTTGCAGTCCGCTGCAAGTAACCAGTCAGCGTGAGGTTAAGGACAGTGTGCGTGTGGAGGAGCGGATTGTAAAAGTTCCGTTTATGGTTCCTGCCGAAACGCTGCGTGTTGAAGTTCCTGTGCCTGCGCCTTGCGACAGCGTTATAGGACAAATGTTTATTGTTAAAGAAAGCAACCGTGCCAAAGTGAGCATCAGCAAAAAACAAAAAGTAAAACCTGATGAGCCTACGCAGTTGATTATTGAAGCAAATTGTAAAGCACTTAACGACAGCCTTGCTGTAAAGGAAAAAGAGATTACCCGGCTGCGCACGGATGTGGGTAATTCGGTAACGATTAAGAATGCCTGCGCTCAATGCGTGAAGTGGTATCATACAGCAGCTTTATGGGCTTGCGGCATATTCACGTTGTGGTATGGCGGAAGGTTTGCATGGAATTATTTTAAACGCTTTTTAAAACCAATTTAACTCATGGACAGAACAGAATTAATCCAGGGTGCGGCTCCCTTTTTTGAAGCTGACAAAAAACTTGAGAAAATATATGCCACTGTTGACGGGCAGTATTTTGTAAAGAAAGGTCATGCGATTGACCATGCTGCGAAATTGAAAAAAGGCGCAGAGGTAGAAATTACCCGCAATGATTTGGAAGCAACCGGAAAAACAAAAACCTCTAAAAAGTAAACACCAATGGGTTTACCAAATGTAACTATCAATATCGGCAACGGTGCGCTTGGCAGGAGAAATCCGAGCAAGGACATGGTGAGCGCCATGATTGGAAACGGGGTTTCGCCCGGTTCATCGCCATTGCTGCAACTCGGCACTTCTTACCAATTGAAAAGCACCAACGATGCTGTAACATTGGGCATTGATGCCGATTACGATACTACCAACAACGTGTTGGTGCATCACCACATCAAAGAGTTTTTCCGCATGAACCCTGACGGGGAGTTGTGGATTATGCTGCTGGCTGACACCGTTAGCCTTACTGATATGCTGGATGTGGCAAATACCTCTAATGCTGCAAAGCTGCTGCTGGATGCAGGTGGTAATGTGCGCAGGCTCGGAGCATTCCGCTGCCCGGCAACAAACTACACGCCTACAACCACAGACGGTATTGATGCCGATGTGCTGACCGCTATTGCAAAAGCAAAAGCATTGAAAGCGCAGGAAGATGCAGCGCACCGCAACTTGGGCGGCATTATTATTGAAGGTCGCAGCTTTACCGGAAGTGCAACCAACGCTGAAGACCTTGTGGGCGGTGGTTATGATGCGGATGGAGTGGCGGTAACTATACTTCAGGACTATGATGTTGCGGCAACTCATGCTATTCATGCAGGGTATGCGGCACTCGGAACAGTGCTTGGTTCGCGCAGCAAAGCAAAGGTGAATGAAGATACCATGTGGGTAGAAAAGTTCAATCTTCAGGATATGAGCGTTCCTATTTTTGAGAATGTTTCATTGAGTTCAAACCTGTTACTGAGTTCTTACAGCGATACCGATTTGGGAACGCTGCATGACAAGGGTTATATTTTCGGGCGCAAATATGTTGGTGTGGATGGTGTTTACCTGAACAGCAACAAATGCGCAACGGCTGCAAGTTCTGACTATGCTTACCTACCCGACAACGAGGTTATTGCCAAAGCTGCGCGATTGATTTATGCAGCCTTAGTTCCTAAACTCGGCAACCCGGTGAGCGTTGATACAACTACCGGAAAATTGGACAGAACCTTTGTGGCTTACCTTGAAAGGCTTGGACATACTTCGCTTTCTGAAATGGAAACAGGACAGGAAATAAGCGGCAAGGATGTGTTTGTTGACCCTGACCAGAATGTGTTAAGCACCTCTGAAATCACACTTAAATTCAGTATCACGCCAACAGGAACTGCACGAGCCATTACTGCTGATTTATCATTCACTAATCCATTTGTATAACGATGAGCGGAATTCCTTTAATAAACGGTGTTCGCCCTGCATGGGCTAATGTCCGCATTAATATACTCGGTCGCACGATTACCGGGATTGTATCTATTGACAGAGGTATTAAGCGCAAAAAAGAAAATCAATACGGTGCGGGTGATGAGCCTGACCACCGTGGTTATGGTAACAAGGAGTATGAATGCTCCCTTACCCTCTACAAATACGAAGTGGATGCGATACAGTCGCTGTTGCAGCCCGGTCAGGATTTGACTGACATTGCTCCTTTTGATATTCCGCTGCAATGGCTTGATACAGGTCAAACCGTTATCAGTAAAGAAACATGGAAAGATTTTGAGTTTACTGAAGAGAAACTCAGCACCAAACAAGGTGATACTAAAACCGAAATTGTTTTACCCGGCATCATAAGCAAAGTTCTTAAAAACGTTTAATCAATAATTATGGCAGACCCAAAAACAAAACTCCCCGGTGGAGTTACGCAAGCGCAGCTTGACAAATGGAAAAAAGAACATGGCGAAGTAAAGGAAGTGGAAGTGCCTTTGGACGACACGGGCAAGAACACTGTTACCTGCTTTGTGAAGAAACCAAACATTGACATTCTTGGCGCAGCGGCAGCAGTGGCAGAAACAGACCCGATGAAGAGTGGGTTGATTTTGTTTGACAACTGCTACCTGGGCGGAGACCCTGAAACAAAAGGAAACGAGGAGGTTAAAATGAGCGTGATAGTGGCACTGAAGTCCATGTTCCGCGTTCGTGTGGCGACCATAAAAAACGTGTAAGCCTCAATGCCATTGACCCCAGCGATGGGGCTGACGAAATACGGAAGGGGTCAGCGCTGATACGCAGGTATATCGGTGTTGACCCTTTCGCTTTGAAGGAGGATGAATGGGCGGAGAGGCTTGCAGAAGCAATATACCTGATGGAAGTAGAGCAACGACAAATGGAGGTTGCGTTTTTAAAAGCAATAGGAAGGGCGTTTGGGAAATAATCAACGAATAACGAATTGATACGAATATACGAATAGCGGAATGGAACAGGAGCAGTTTAAGTTAAGTCTTGAGGGCAACATACTCGCTGAACTTGGCAAGATACGCCAGGAGTATGGTGAGTTGCTTAAAAGTGTGGGCGGCTTGGATGAAAGCGTGAAAAAAGGTTTTGACGCTATTCAGGAAGGGGCGAAGAAAACACAGCAGAGCATGAGTGTGCTGACGATGGATGTGTTGAGCCGTGGAGTTGATTTGTTGGGCGCACCGTTTCGCAAGGGCGCTGAAAGTGTTTACAGTTATGACAAGGCACTGAAAGAACTGAGCGCGATTACTGATATTACCGGAGTGCAGCTGGACAACCTGGGCGGCATGGCAAAAGATATGAGTGAGCAATTTGGCGGCACACCTGCCGAGCATTTGAAAAGCTACACCCGCCTGCTCTCCGCTTTAACTCCTGAGATTGCAAAGAACCCTGAAGCATTAAACAGTTTTGGAAAAACAGTTGCACAACTGAGTGTAACAATGGGTGACGATGCGGTTGGCGCGGTAAGAGCATTGGAGACAGCGATGAACCAATATGCTGTGAACCTTGACGACCCTATTGCGGCAAGTAAAGAAGCTGCGAATATGGCTAACATAATTGCAGCGGCAGCGAAGGTTGGTAAGGTGGAAGTTCCCGGATTGAGCGATGCGCTGACACGAAGCGGAGCGGAAGCCAGCGCAGCGGGAGTTGGCTTTATGGATTTGAATGCAGCTTTGGAGGTGGCAGGTAAATTTTTTGGAAGCACCGAACGATTGGGAACTGCGATGCGCGGAGTGATGACCACCATCGGGAGCGGTGTTGTGCCGAAAGAAGTGGCAGAGCAAATGGAAAGCTATGGTGTGAACATGGCGATTGTAACGGATAAAAGTTTAAGCCTTAAAGAGCGTTTAACTGAACTTCAAAAAATAGCAGGCGACCAGGGTTTAATGGAAAAGGTTTTTGGCGCAGGCGAAACAACAGCCGGGCGTGGTTTGCTGATGAACCTTGACCTGCTTGACAAATACAAAACAGAAATGATGGGTATGCCTGATGCGCTGAAGCAGATGAGCGACACCATGAATGATACTTATGAGAAGTCAACCGAAAAAATACGCAACTTCTTTTCAAATATAAGGCAAAGTGTTTTTGAAATGACAGGCGATGCGCTGCCTGCGCTGGACATTATCGGCAGCGGACTGAGTGATATAATTATGCTTGCTCCGGGTATTATGGCAATGAAGCAGGCAATAGATGCCATGCGTGAAAGTGAAAAGATTGCAGCGTTTTGGACAAACATACTTTCTTCAGCTACCTGGAAATGGACTGCGGCTTTGCTTGCCAATCCATTGACTTGGGTGATTGCTGCTGTTGCTGCGTTGGTTGCCGGAGTTATTTACGCATGGAACAATTTTGAGGGCTTCAGGGCTGCGATATATGGGTTGTGGGAAACCTTCAAGCAGGTGTTTACCAATATTGCCGACTTCTTTAAAAAGATGCTGGCTCCAATTTTTGAAGCGATTGAATTATTCAGAAAAGGAGATTATGCAGGCGCTGCGGCTGCGGCTGCAAAAGGCGCACTCAATTTAGTTACGCTGCCTATGCAAGCTGCGACAGCTTTGGTGAAAGGTGAATTTACAAAAGGCGTTGGTGAGGCATATAACAAGGGCGCTGAAGCCGGAAGAAATTCTTTTGCAGAAAGTAAGAAAGGAGAAACCCCTGAAACAGTATTGCCCGGAACAACCGAAAGTAAACCGATGCTTCCCGGAAATAACCCGGATGTTGCATTGAAGCAATCGCAGGGAGCATCTAAAGCAGAGGGCGGTGGCGGCAGAATTATTACGGTTCACATCAATCAGTTGGTGGGAACTATACAGAACCACATTGCAGGAGCGCAGGCGGATATGACGAAGATACGCGAGGCTGTGAAAGAAGCATTGGTTGCAGGGGTGAGGGACTTTGAATTAAGCGGGAATTAATTTATCAACGAATAACGAATTGATTACGAATATACGAATAGCGGAATGGCAGTAACAGTTTTTTCCATACCAAAATACAGGGAGCGCACTCCGGTGCTTGGTTATACACTGAGCAAGGAGGAGACAGCCGCGCAGGTTGGCTACAACAATGTGAAGGTGCTGGAGCAGGATGAAGCGTTTGAGGCGGGAGGGATGTTTGGAAATGCGGTGTATGGTGCGGTTACCTTACAGGCAACAGGAAAGGTGCGTGTGAATTTGAAGATAGGAAATGCAATTACTGAAGTGAGCGGAAGTAACAACATTGTTGAAACAGCATTGGTGAGAACGGAGGGGTTAGGAAAAGGAACGGTGAAAGAATACATCAGCGAGGGTGACGATGTGGTTACGATTAGCGGGGTTCTTGTTTCGCCAAAAGGAAAGTTGAACAGACCGTATGATTTGATAAAGCACCTTACATCATTTAAGGCGCTGAAATCAGAGATTACGGTTGATAACGAATTGCTTTACCGGCTTGGAATTTTTGCACTGGTAATTAAACGTATTGATTGGTTGCCTTTTCAATTTATCAATACGCAGCCGTTCAGGTTGCATTGTGTTAGCGATGACGAACAAATTTACAAAATAGATGGTAACGGTATTATTGATGCTTAGACTGACCTGCTCTCTCACATTGGGTAATTTACTATTCCCTTATGTTGTTTCTGTTGAACATGAAGCCACATGGCAGCGCCTGACCGATACCTGCACGATTGAATTGCCGCGCAAGCTATATGACCGCGAATTTAAAAACAGGGCATTAAAGGATATGCTTAAAATTGGCGGTAAAGTGAATATTGAGTTGGGTTATAATGACCGTAACGATACTGTATTCAGCGGTTTTATTCGTCAGGTGAACCCGATTATTCCTGTGAAGATAGCGTGTGAGGATGCGATGTGGAATTTAAAACAGAATAATGTTACACACCAGTTTCCTCCCGGAACAAAACTGAAAACAATTATAGAACATATTGCACCCGGAGTGCCCAATAAAGTGCTGGATGTTGACATAGGGAAATATACCATCCCTGAAGAATGGAGTGCGGCAAAGGTGCTGGAAGATTTGAAGAGTAGCTGGGGGCTGCAATCATTTTTCAGAGATGGCAAGTTACAGGTTGGGTTGCAGTATGACCCGGACTATGCGGTTACCAAGCCTTTCAATTTTGAGCAGAATATAATTTCCCATTCACTTGAGTTCTTTACAAAAGAGAATATCAGGCTGAATGTGGAAGCCATCAGCATCGGAAAAGATAATAAGAAAACAACGGTGCAGGTTGGTGATGAGCGCGGAGAGAAGCGGACGATGCACTTCTATAATCTCTCAACAACGGAACTGAAGGCAGCGGCAGAGCGGGAGTTATCGCGCCTGAAGTATGACGGCTACCGTGGCAGCTTTACCACTTTCGGAAAACCATTTGTAAGGCACGGTGACATTGTTCAACTCACTGACCCTACTTATGACCGGAGCGGAAAGTATTGGGTTGATAAGGTTGTAAGGAAGTTCGGAACTGGCGGCTACCGTCAGGAAATAACATTAGGCGCAGCAGTATGAGTGAATTGAAAGAAGCAATAGAGCGAATGATTAAACCGTTGCTGCAAAAGCAGGTGGTGGTTGGAAAGGTGAAGAGCGTTGATATGAGTGCTTTGACTTGTGATGTAACGGTGATCGGGAGTTATACCCGCGAAGGTGTAAGATTGAAAGCTGTTGAGGATAGTGTGCTGAAGGGATTTATTCTGAAGCCGAAAGTTGGCAGTGATGTTACGATACGGATGGTGGAGAATGACCGGAATATGTGGGAGTTGAGCGCGGTGAGCGAGGTTGATGGAATTTATTTGAAGGGCGACCAGTGGAGTTTGGTGAAAGCGGAAACACTGAAGCAGGTGATGGATGTGAATAAACAGTTTATTGATGCTTTTAAACAGGTATTAGCAACTCCAATACCTGAACCGGGCAATGGAGCCAATAGCGCGTTTCAAGCAGCTTTAAACGGTGTTTTAAGTTCATTGAATTGGGGCGACCACAGTAACATTGATAATACCAACGTGAAGCATGGCTGAGAACCAGGGAATATTATGTGATGAGAACGGAGACCTGTTGATACGCAACGGAAGTTTTGTTGTTGGCAATACTGAAGCGCAGGAGCAGCGCAGGATATTGTTGAGTGCAAAGGGCGGTTATTATTGGTTGCCGCTGTTGGGTGTGGATTTGCAGATGAAATTAGGAGCAAGCATGACAAGGGATGAGCGCGTGAAGCTGGAAGCGGAGATTGAACAGCAACTGAGGAATGACGGGTTTACGGTGAATGACATAAAAATTTTGGAAACGGAAGTTAAGGTAGATGCCGAAAGGAATTAAAATACATGAGCGGCAGAGCCTGAAGGATTTGGCAGTGCAGTATTACGGAAACGTAACGGGCATCGTTGATTTATTTGCGCAAGGAATTTTCAACGGGTTTAATGATATTCCGGTGATTGGTGCGAAGCTGCTGCCTGGAACAGCGGTGAATAAGAGTGTGGCGGAGTATTACAGCGGAAAGAGAATAACGGTTGCTACGGCAAGAGCAGGATTGGTTGGCGGTGGTTTTAACGATGGCTTTGATGACGGTTTTGATATTGGTGAGGGCTATATGCAGGGCGGCAGTTTTAATGAAGGTTTTGATAATGGATTTGAGATTTTTAACTAAACAATAAAACATGAGCATTTTAGACAGAAACAGTTTACTCGCGCAAGTGGCGAGCGAGTTTGCAAACAACAGCACACGCAACATTACGCCAACAAAGCTGCGCACTGTTATCAATAATATCATTGACAGCTTTTACAACAAAGTGAGCGATGAGATTGAGCAGGCAGACCCCTACACGCAAACCGTTGTTCCGGCAGAAAACTTTGACCAATATGAAGTTGGTCGTTTGTTTTTGAATGATGCAGTGCCGCAAACAGAGGTGAGAAAACTTTACCACAAAATGGAACAACTTTATGTGGATGCAAACACTGACGAAACGTTGGTTTTTCATGCAATAAAACTTTCGGGTTTCACAAATAAATTTGTGCAAATAATGGCAGACGAGTTAATGGGAACGCCTCGCCTCCGTTTAATTGAATTTACAGCCCCTAATACCTTTTCTGTGTTAGACAGTCAATCGCATACAGGAGGACAGGTTAAGCAGGCTAAATTAGTTGAATTATCAAGCGGTGTTCTCGCCTCTGTGGTAGTTGGACACGACAACACAATTTATGTTCAACCTTTCACAACAGATGGTTCTACCATTAGCATAGGAACGATAAACGATGCAAATACCGCAGACTTTGATTATGAAATTACCGTTGGTTCTGTTTCTGCGGATATGATAGTAGTAGGTGGCTGTAATATCAATTCATCAGGCGCAGGAACGCTTTGTGTAATTGCTTTTAAAATTGAAGCAAATGCCGTTACGTTGGTTGGCTCTGTGCAACCGGTAGGCAGTCGTTATTCATCCGAATTGGAGGGAGTAACCAAAACAATAGCCCTGCCTGCTAAGTGTTTTGACAATTACAAAACGGTAGTAGGGTATAGCGAAAGCATGGAAAACGGGCAAGCCAAATTTGTCATGGTTCAGGTTGACAGCGGCACTGGTGCTTTCACGCCCGGCACTCCTTATGATTCTTCTTTGGTGGAAACAACTTCAATAGAACTTGTTTATTGCGCTGCCTCCAACGATGTAGTTGCAATTATCCACCACGCATTTGACCCCACAGGTTTGGCAGAAATTGTGGTTATGCCTGTAAATAGCGGAGATACTTCAATAGGTGATACTGCTTCGCCATACCAACAGGAGGTATTAGGAGTAGAGGCAGGTTACTGCAAAAACTGTGTGGCGGTTGAACTTGATACGGAGCGAGTATTTGTTGTAGGTGGTGACAGCGCAGGGGTGATTAGTTTCAACAACGACAGCCTTGCCTTTGTTGTAAAACCTACATGGCAAAAAATATGGACACACTACAAAAATATACGACAAGGTTTTCCGCTTGTTTTGGAGCAGGGTGTTTCGTGGTGCGTTGTGAGCGTTTGCGACAACCTAAATCAGTTTATTGCCCGTCTTGGAAAATACAACACAGAGGACGTGGAGGTAATAGACTTTGACGACAGGTTTACAAAATCACTGTGCCTTTTAACGGAAGCGGCAACAGCACCAACGCCCGTTGTGGTAATGATGCAAGGCGGCTTATTTACAAATGAAGGTGGTGGAGACCAACCCGGAACAAAATACGTTGTCATGTCAAATAACACACCCGTTGCATTAGCAGATTACTTGGGTGCAGCAGGGGTAGATTACCCAAGTGAGAAACCAATATTTATGAAAAATTTAATATCAACAAAAACACAAATTCTGTAAACATGAAAAATCAATTATTAATTATCTTCTTTCTATTAGCCGCTTCCTGCACAGCACAAATAAACTATATCAATGAATGGAAAGACCCGTCTTTATTTAAGAACGAGGTAAAGATTGGTAAAAATATGCGTGTGCCTACTGGTAAAATTGTGATTGGAAAAGAAACTGCTGATGCCTCCGCACTACTTGAAGTGTCGGGAACTAAAGGCGGGTTTCTTATACCACGTATGACACAGACACAAAGGATTTCTATTGTTAATCCTGCACAGGGTTTATTGGTTTATGAAACTGATGCTGATGAAGGATTTTGGTATTGTGCTTCGGGCGGTGTGTGGATTAAAGTAGGAGGCGGTAGCTACACACTTACTAATGGCGATGCTACAAGTGGTTTTGAAAATAACAAATTATTATTCATTGAATCGGGGGTTGTTACACATTCGCCTATTGGATATGATATGGACGGTTTGTTTATCGGGCAAGCTGGAACTACTGACGGCTCTTTAAGGTTATATTACACTGGAAATTCCTATTACACCAAAATATTACCGTCAGTTTCCCCTGAAAATACTATGAGCTGGGATTTTTATTTACCACCTGACAATGGCGAAAGCGGTTATATCCTAACAACTGACGGAGATGGAAATACAAGTTGGGAGGCAGCGGGATTAGAGTGGAGCGATGTTGCTCCGACAGGGAATGATTACAGGATACCTTATAATCTTTCAGGTACATTACACTATTTAGCTGATTTTTCTTTTTTTGATGGAAGCCCATCAGAATTTCAAATACCCTCAGATGGAATTTACAAAATTGGAGGTTATAATATTGCCAAATATGATATACCAAACAACTGGTTAGAGATAGGCAACGGAGGTATGGCGGTGCGAATAAGCGATGCTTATACATTGCCTAATGCTGACGGTTCTGCTAATCAGGTTTTAATGACCGATGGTAGCGGGAATGTTGATTGGGAGAGCAGAGCTGTAATTTATGACACAACAGTAACCATTATCAGCGATAGCATTCTTACTGCTTATGATTTCCCTGATACAATTATCCCTTCACCGGGATCGGGTTTTGCACTTGAACTAATTTCTGTGACAGGAAGAATAGCAGGTGTAACAACTGACTATGCAACTCAAACGGGTATTCTGCTTCAATTCCCAACGGCAACCAAGTCCTACTACTCGGATGCAAAGTTGTTGGATGCAACAGTTGATAAGATGGTGAAGTTTAATAATGTTTCAATTTCCAACGCAACAGATACTCAAATTTTAGAAAACAAACCGCTGGTGTTTACAACAGGCGGAGCAGGTAACGCTACGCTTGGCGATGGAGATTTAACGATTTATATTACTTACCGGAAAATTCAACTTTAAATGAAAAAAATAATTTTCGGAATTTGCACACTGCTGCTGATGGCAACGCAGTGTTACCCGCAAGCGGACACATTGGTTACCCATCAGCAATTGAGTGTTGGCGGTGTTATTCTGCTGCACTTGTATGCGATAGCAGGGCTTTTGCTGCAAGGTTTATTTACGGTGCGCAGAAGCGTTATTGATGGCACGTTCAGCTTTAAGATTTGGATTTCGCGCAACTGGATTGATGTGCTGATTGGTTTTATTGCCGGGGTGATATTTATTGAGGCGCGGGAAACGGTTATCAACAACTTCGGGTTTTACACCCAACCGGATAATGACTGGATTTTGTATTCGGTAACGGCTGGTTACTTGGGCAGGGAGTGGATTTTTCAGATTATGCAAGGTAAACGGGATATTGAAAATAAGAAATAATGGCAAGAAGCGTTGATACCATTTACGAGGAGTATTATGTTACATTGCAGAATGAAAGCGCATTGGGCGACTTGGTTCCGCAAGCTGACGATGCTCAAACATTGCTGACGGATATTACCACTCCAAGCAAGGTTGCTGACCACCGGATATTAATCCGGGTGTTTAGTTTTTTCTCGTGGATGTTGGAAGTATTGTTTGATGCGCATAAAGCGGAAACGACTGCGATTGCCAACGCGAATAAATACGGAACTGAGCCCTGGTGGGAACAGGAGTTGAAGAAGTTTCAGTATGGTTTTGCTTTAACGTTTGTAAATAATTTTCCGGCTTATATTGATACTACCAGTGCAGGAGCCTTGGCAGCACAGGTGGTGAAACGTGCTGCTGCTGTTAGTTTGGGTAATGGAGTTGTGTTGCTGAAGGTGGCAACGGCTGATTCGGCAATTACAACGGAGTTGACAGCGATACAGCAGTATTGTAACATGAAAAAGCCTGCGGGAATTACAGCAAACGTAATCAGCCTGAACGCAGATAGGCTGCGTTTAACTACTGCGAAGGTTAAATACAATCCATTGGTGCTTAACCCTGACGGGTCGCTGATTTCAGCGCCTTCCACTTTTCCGGTTGAGGATGCTATTAATGCTTATTTGCTTTCTATTCCGTTTAACGGAACATTTAGCATTAACGCTATGGTTGATGCAGTGCAAGCGGTTGAGGGTATTGAGGATTTTCAGGTTGATTTGGCAGAATACCAGGTTGGTGTCAATCCGTATGCTGCGATTAGCTGGACTTATCAAACGGTTGCGGGTTGGATGGTGGAGGATAGCACACCGGGTAATACGTTCAGTGATACTATTACTTACGAAGTGGCGTAATGATTACGGACTACAACATATCGTTTAACACCTGGCTCGGCAACTTGATGCAATGGTTTGATGCAGGGCAGAAAACAATGGCGTGGTTGCGTGTATTGATTTCACCTATTGAGTATGTGCATACACAGTTTCTTGCATTCCGGGATATTGTGAACCGCGAGGCGAGTTACAACGGGCAGGTGATGGTAATGGAGCGGATGTTGAATATTCAATATTACGATGCTGATGCGTGGGCTTCACCGCCAGACCCGACAGCGGGGGGGAGGATATGGATAGCGCATACACTGAGCAGCTTGCCGAGCAATTACTTGTTTTACCAAAGCGAGGGACAGGAGCCGCCTTATATTTATTATGACAGCGAAAATCAGCAACCTGTTTATGTTTATTATGAGCAGGAGTATTACAGCGCTGTTGCGTTCACGATAATGGTTCCTGTTTCGCTGACTTTTAATCAAGATGAAATGAAGGCAAGAATTAATAAGCTGCGTATTGCCGGATTTAATTATACAATTCAAACTTACTAAAGATGGACAAAATTAAAGTATATCAGGGTGGACACCCTTTAAGGCTTGACAACATTGATTACATTCAAACAGGTATTGCAAAAGCATTTGACGGATTTTTAAAGGGTGTTACACCGGGCAGTCTTGGTATTGGATGCAGGCTTGATGGAGTTGAGCCAATATTCACAAATGGCGGCAATACGGTGAGTGTAGCTTCTGGATATATTGTAATGTATAATGGCTCTGAGTTTGAGATTTGCAAAGTTGCTGCTCATTCTGTTACCAAAGGTAGCTCTCAATATTTTGTGTGGGAACTAAGTGTTACGAATGATATAATTGACCCGCAGATTTACGCTAACACCCAAAGCAAATATGTGCATGAAATAAGAAGAGGAATTGTGGTTGCGGTTGATTCGGTTTTTCTGAGGGTTCCTTTGGAGGCTCCTTATTTGTGTGACCTTATTACCGGAGGCGAATGGACTGAATTAAGCCATGCGGCAAGCAACTATCTTACCGATGACGAGCCGGCTGTTGATTGGGATATTTCAGGAGCGAGTATTTCTGCGCTGTATGGAAAAGACAATAAAACAAGGCATGTTAATGTTCTTATTACTTCTTCGCAGGTGAGTGGAGGTAATGCCCAGGTTTTAACTGTTAAACTTCCTGAAGTTGCTAAATCAAACGGAGTAGGAACAGCCTTTATTGCAGGACATGATTTTTGTATATGCTCAATAAATGCAGGTTCTGATGAATTGGGTATTGTTTCTATTTCGGGCGGTGTTTTTCAAAACATCACAGGCTCGTTAATATCGGTTCGTGCAGCTATCACATTTGAAGTGAATTAACTTTTCAACTGTTAATAATTTTCAGAATTACGGGGTGTTATGCTCCTGTAATTTTGTGGCATGAAAACACCAATTACTTATTATGGCGGCAAACAGAAACTTGCTGTTGAAATTCTGAAACGCATTCCCGAACACACTCTTTACTGCGAGCCATTCTTTGGAGGCGGTGCAATATTTTTTGAGAAACCGAAGAGCGGAGTGGAGGTTATTAATGACACCAATAAGGAGTTGGTGAACTTCTACCGGGTTGTTCAGCAGGATTTCAGTAGTTTGGAGCGTGAGATTAGAATAACGCTTCATTCTCGGTCGGCTCATCGGGATGCTTCAACTATTTACAATGCTCCGCACTTGTTTAATGAAGTCAAACGGGCTTGGTCGGTTTGGGTGTTGGCTACACAGTCATTTAGTTCAATACTTGACGGCTCATGGGGTTATGATAAGGGCAAGAACACAACCAGCAAGAAGATTAAGAACAAACGGGACAGTTTTACGGAGGATTATGCAATAAGGCTTCAGGATGTTCAGATTGAATGCACGGATGCTTTGCGTATCATTACGAGCCGTGATGGGAAGGAAGCGTTCTTTTATTGCGACCCGCCATACTTTAATAGCGATTGTGCGCATTATGATGGTTATACTAAAGAGGACTTTGAAATGCTTTTAAAAGCCCTTTCAAGAGTGGAAGGGAAGTTCTTATTGAGCAGCTATCCAAGCGATATACTGAACGAATTCGTTAAGAAGCATGGTTGGAAACAGGTATGTTTTGAGCAGAATGTAACCGTAAACAAGGGCGCAGGCAAGGCAAAGAAGAAGATTGAGGTATTAACTGCGAATTATGACATAAAGGCAGTATAGAAATTTCTAATACTTTTGGTTTTATTTTTATTGATTTTTGGTTTTGGCGATTTTAAAGCTAAATAAAAAAGGAGGCAATAAGCCTCCTTTTTTATTTATAAAACTAATTGTTAAATTAGTTTCCTTTCTTTTTCAAAGGTGAAGTTGTAGTTCCACTTTCAGTTGATTTGTTAGCATCACCTTTTTTACCAAGAGTTCCTGGTTTCTTAGCTTCTTCTTCAGCTTTTTTCTTAGCTTCTTCTTCAGCTTTTGCTTTTGCAGCAGCAGCTTCAGCTTTTGCATCCTTAGCATCAGATTTTGCAGCCTTAGCATCAGCTTTAGCATCTTTCAGATCTGCTTGTGCTTCTGCAGCAGCAGCTTCGGCTTCAGCAGCTTTAGCAGCAGCTTCGGCAGCAAGTGCTGCTAGTGAGTCTAATTTTGATTTTTCAACAGCTGCAATAGAATCTAACTTCTTTTGCTCTGCTGCTTTCTTTTCTGCTTCGCTGGGTCCGCAAGCTGCTACAGCCAACATCCCGCCAACTACTAATAATGATAATACGTTTTTCATTTTTGTTTTTTTGATTTAAAGGTTTAGAGCGACAAAAGTAACTTTTTTAATAATTAATTTTACCGTAACCTGAAATATTTATCTTTGCCCCAGTAAAATTTAAAACTAACATAACAATACAATCAATAACCTAAATTAAAAACAAAACAATGAAAACAACACAATTCAATTTTTCGAAAATCGTTTCAACTGCTAAATATCTTGGTGTAGCAGCATTATTTATTGGTGGACTTGCTACCTTCTCAGGTTGCGCTACTAAAGGTTGCACAGACGAAACTGCTGACAACTATGATGCAGATGCAACTGAAGATGACGGAACTTGCGTACCTGCAAGAGATAAATTCTTAGGAGCTTATTCATGTCAGGAAGTTTGCGGACCAGACAACTACACTTACAATATGACTATTGTTACTTCTGCTTCAGGTGACTTGAAAGTTATTATCCAAAACCTTGGAGATTTTGCAACTCAGGTTGATGCTGCCGCAACTGTTAACGGTGAAAATATCACCTTAGATGCAGCAAGCTACAATAATGTATCTTTCACTGGATCAGGATCAATCAATGGCAACGTATTAACATTGACTTACACTGCTACTGACAATGCATCTGGACAATCACTTACTTGCACAATTACTGCAACAAAGTCTTAATTATTAGCAAAATTGAAAAATAAAAAGCCCCCCGCCTTTGGCGGGGGGCTTTTTATTTTTCAATCAGTCTTAATAAAGGTTCCGTCATTTTTTGCCAACCGTAATTCAGTTTCACAAATTCATGTCCGGCATTGGCTAATCGCTCGGCTTCGGCAGGGTTATCCAATAATTTAAGAATCGCCTCAGCATATTCCTGCGGGTGTTTGCAAACCAGTATGTTTTCATTATGCGTTCCGTGTAAAGCATTGTTGGCCAATTCAGAGGTAATGCAAGGTACATTCATTGCCATTGCTTCCAGTAGCTTATTCTGCAACCCTATGCTGATTTGCATAGGAGCAATAAACAGTTTGCTTGCTGCATAACATTCGCGCATATCGTCAACCCATCCGCTTACCTCCACATTTTTGCTTTGTAAATCTTTAACGCGGGCTACCGGTGTTGCACCTGCAATTAATAGTTTTATATCAGGTTTCTGCTTCATCACCAAAGGCAAAACTTCATTTACCAGAAACACTACGCTTTCTATGTTTGGCGGATAAGCCATGTTTCCGGTAAACAGCAAATCGTATTTCTTTTTAGTTTCCCTTGGTTTGAAGTAATCCAAATCAACTCCGTTGGGTACTACCACAATATTCTGTTTATCAGTATGCGCAATATTTTCTTTGTCCTGATTAGAGATGATTATTTTGTTATCGAACCAATCAAAAACTTCGGCTTCGTATTTTGCAAGACGCTTGTATTCCATTTTAAAAAGCCAGCGCAGGTAAAATGATTCTTTGCTGATACGCTTCTCCATTCCCTTGGCAAAGGCATCCTGATAGTCTAATGTTTTAGAAATATTTTTTACATTTTTTACATACTCTGTAACTCTGGTGAGCTGACAAAAAATATGTGCCGGATGAACTTCATCAATAATTTCATCAATAATATCCTGTGCAATATTGTTATAAAAATAAGCTGTTGAAAATGGCTTTCCGCTAAATGCTGCTGAAATAAGACTTAGCATTCTTACACCAAAAGAAATATCAAGCACATGAAGGCGTTTGCAGTAGCGCGATAAAACCTGCTCTGCTTCAGGGTGAAGTTCTGTATCATTCAATGCAACGAGTGTTATCTCGTGCTTCTCTGAAAGTAATTTCAGATGGTTAAATGCCCTGAGTTTATCGCCCTTTTCAAGCGGATACGGAACACGGGAAACGAGGAACAGGACTTTCACGATTTATAACTGCTTGTAAAAACGGGTTAATTTATCCGCAACTTCCTTGTAATCATAATTTGCAAGTGCAAATTTTCTTGCGTTAACAGAAATACGGTTATAAAAATCGCTGTCATTAATACACTTGCCGATTTGCTGCACAAACTCTTCAGCAGTGTTAGCAATTAGTATAGTTGAACTGTCCTTCACTTCAATTCCTTCAGCACCAATGGTTGTTGAAACAATGACTTTACCTAAGACCATACCTTCAATTATTTTCACGCGCATTCCGCCACCCGAAAGCAGAGGAACAATCATCATAGCTTTCTGACGCATAAAATCATGCGCATTTGCAACTTCACCTGTTATTATAACATTAGGTAATTGCAGTGTATGCAACCATTCAGGCATATTGCGTCCGGCAAGATATAATTTCAAAGTGGGAAATGCAGCATGTATATCCATCCATACTTTTTCAAGAAACCACTTGATGGCTTCTTCGTTCGGCATCCAGTCCATAGAACCTAAATGAAACAAAGAAGGAAACTCGACATCCCTCATTTGTGCCGGATTATACTGTGCTGAATCTATCCCTAACGGAAAAACATCAGACTTTGTTAAAACATTATTTTCGAGAAGATATTTTTTGTCATCTGCTGTAATGGCGGCAATTCCGTCAAAATTATTCAGCACATTCATTTCATATTCTTTCAGTCGTTTTGCAAGAAAGCGGAGATACCATTTCTTTAACGGATTTGAAGTTTGAGATGCCATACGCTGCCAGATTAAATGCTCAACATTATGTGCACGCAAAACTGTTTTAGCCTTTGACAACTGCTTTACCGTTTCAAGATACGGAGCAACAAAAATACTCTCGAACTGCACAACATCGTATTTATCGTTTTTCAGAATCTGTTCCAGCTTAGCTTGAAAATCCTTTGAATAAAAACGTTCAATATTATAGGAACCACCGGTAAACAGATTTACAAAACCTTTACTCACACTCAAACTTGTATCGATAAACACAGTTTCTATTGAAGTATTTTTCAGGTATGCTTCAGGAATCTGTTTTTCAAGAAAAGGATGTTTTTGTGTACTTACTGCCAACACTTTTACACTGTGTCCGTTAGCAAGCAAGCCCGATGTAATGGCATTCATAGCCACACAACCACCATCAACTGGCGGAAAAGGCGGCTTATTGCAAATCTGAAGAATCCTCATTTCTTCGATTGAAATTTTTCAGCAATTAACCTGAATGGTCTTAGATAAGCATCAGCATTAAATAATCCCGAATCGGTAGTAGCTTTCCAGGTGAGGAAAATACCCAACGGCAGCAGAATTAATGATGACATCCACATGCCACGCCAGGCAATCCATAAACCTTCTTTTACAAATTTTTCGCCTGTAATGGAAACTATGTGATAGAAGATGAACAACAAAATAGATATCACAACGGGCACACCCAAACCACCTTTGCGGATGATAGCACCCAATGGAGCACCGATAAAAAACAACACCAGACAGGCAAACGAAAGTGTGAATTTGCGATGCCACTCAATTTTATGTTTATTAATAACTTTTGTTCTTGAAAAATTATCGGCCAGTGCTGCGCTGATATACAGTTCACGGCTACGGACCTGCTCCAATGCAGTGTGCACAACCTTTATCTGATCGTCATGATTAAAATTTGAAAGTATGTCATTTGAATAAGATAGCTTATTACTGTCAGCTTTCGCACTGTCATTATCAACATACAATTGCGGTGCGCTGAAATACTTAAAGCCTGAAGAGATATTTGAAGACATTTCCACTCTGCGTCTGTCTAACTTCAACTGTAAGGTATCGCGGCTTTGTTCAAGTTGTGCAATGTTCAGCATCTGGTAATTATCCTTGAAAATAGATTCATCGCTGCGCGAAAGTTTGAAGGCACTTAAATCAAAACGAATAGTGTCAATTTTAAACGATGTACGCAGATGCGGATAAGTCCCCTTTTGTCTGCGTGGGGTTTGTTCTTCTTTGTAGCTGTAGCCGTTATAAAGCGTGAGTGACATAACCATTGTGTCACGCGAAATTTCCATTTTCCCTTTTTCGGCAATAATTACTTTGGTGTTGCCTTGTCTTTCGGTGTGGTCATAAATAATAATATCATTCATCACCTGTCCGTTTTCGCTTTTGCTTTTTACTTTCATCACATAGCCATCAATACCATCGTAAAAAACACCTTCTTTTATATTCAGCGCAGGACGCTGTTGTCGGATATCATACAACAAGGTTCCCATTTTTAAGTTGGCGATAGGTATAACATTATTTGAAAAATAAAAGGCGCCAATGCTGATTAAGATAGAAGTGATGATGAGCGGATACATAATTTTCCAGAGTGAAATACCGGCAGTTTTAAAAGCTACCAGTTCGTAGTGCTCGCCCATATTTCCAAAAGTCATAATGGATGAAAGCAAGATGGCAAGTGGCAAAGCCAACGGAACAAGACTTGCAGAAGCAAAAAACAGAAGTTCTGAAACAACATACCATTCCAAACCCTTGCCTACAAGGTCATCAATGTATTTCCAGAGCCACTGCATTACCAGAATGAACAGGGCAATGAAAAAGGTAAGGACAAATGGCCCGATGTACGATTTTAAAACTAACTGATGGAGTTTTTTCAAAGCAGGGCAAAGATAACCTGAAAGTTCTGTTTATTCTAACTTCAAAACACCTTCTTCCTTGCGTGCTTTTCTGCGTTGGTAGGGGAAGAAATCAATAACCTGACCGGTGGTGTGTTTGTCCTGCATGTTTTTCCAGAAGTCAACAGTAAAAAGGTCTTTATGCACTTTCAAAAAGGCATCACGCAAATCGCCTGTAGGCAGCATAAACGCACGGAACTCTTCGGGAAAAACATCGTGCTCGCCAACGGTAAACCATGTTTCGGACGAATATTCTTCTTCGTGACTGCGCGGCTCGGGCTTACTACGAAAGTTGCATTGGGTAAGAAAGCACAACTCATCGTAATCATAAAACACTACACGCCCATGCCGGGTAACACCAAAATTTTTCATCAGCAAATCACCTGGAAAGATATTGGCAGCAGCCAGTTCCTTAACAGCGTTACCGTAATCAACAGCCGCCTTCTTTGCTTTCTCTTTATCCACTTCAGCAAGGTAAATATTAAGTGGAATCATCCGCCTTTCGGTGAAAAGCTGACGGATAATTACTGTGTTACCTTCAACATAAACCGCTTCAGAACAAAGTTCCAATAACTCATTCAACACTTCGTCTTCAAAACGGCTTTTATCAAATTTCAGGTATTCAAACTCCTGCGGATCGGCCATCCGCCCTACCCTGTCGTGCATAAACACAAAACGATACGTATCTACCACCTGCTTGCGTGTAACGGTTTTAGGTGGCTTGAAAACATTTTTAATCACTTTGAAAACCATGTTGTAGGTTGGCAATGTGAATACAGACATCACCATTCCTTTGATGCCGGGAGCAACAATAAATTTCTCGTCTGTTTTTTCTAAATGCTGATAAATCTCTTTATACAACACTGTTTTTGCATGACGGTTATAACCAATAGAACTGTACAATTCCGATACTGCCTTTTGCGGCATCAGCGGACGCAGAAAATGAATCAATTCAGCGGGATTTTCCGCTTCCACAAAAAAGTAGGAACGGGTAAAACTGAAAACTATACTTATTTCATCCTGTGTGAGTAATACATTGTCAACCTCCACTCCTCTCTCGCTATGCACCATCGGAATTACAACAGGAATTAACTTATTTCCTTTGATAATTCTGCCAACCAGATACGCACCTTTGTTACGGTAAAAAACAGAACACAACATATCAACTCTATCGAACGAAAGTTTTACAAAAGCCTTGCGTACAGCCTTTGTAATGCGGTCGGTGATGTAAGCAATGTCGGCTTCAAAATCAGCAAACTTGAAGTTGAAATTATACGATGCAATTATTCTGCGCACAACAATTTCAATGGTATCGCTACCCAGAAAAAACGAATTATAAATAGGCTGGTCAGGATTCACGAAAATAACATCGCGGTCAAAATCAATGAACTCAATTTCTTCATTAATACCTTCCGAAATAAAAATCTTGCGCAACACAGAATTGAAGAAGGTTTCTACAATTGGTCCGTCATAGCGGTTAGCCACCAATTTTGAGAACTCTTTTTTCAGCTCTGCCCAGGTTGCATGGTCGTTGATTTTATCGCTGAGTAATTCGCGGGTGCGATCGACTGATGCTGTAACGTATTTCTTGTAATGGTCAAGGCGCTCCATGCTGTCGCTTTGAATAGCTTGCCAGTCGCGATGTTCAAAACGAAGTGCAGCATGATGAGTCATAATTTTAAACTCAACATGAAACCTGTCAAAACTATCGCGGATATTTATTGCCGCCTGACTGATTATATTCTGCATCGGGGCAAAGATATTGTTATCAATAAAATTATTCAGGCAAATATTCTGTAAGAATATAATTGCCGCTTTGGTGAACCACGCTGCCTAATTCCTGTACATAATTGCAGGTTGAAATATCATCAATCCGGTAATTAATTTTGTATGCATTACTTCTGAAATTTCTTATTAAGTATAATTCAGCTGCCTGTTTGCGTATATCGTGGCGGTCTGCATTCTCAATACTTACACCATAAACATCGCTAAACTTTTGATACCATGGCAACAGATAAAATGGCTCGTGAATAATTGCCTGATACTGCACCACCTGCGAGCGTTTGGCTTCGCAGATCAAGGAAGTATTTTCAGGGCTGCAAAGTATTACTACATCTTTCGGAAGATTTTGCGCTATCCATTCGTGAAGAAGTGTTAAATCTGATTTTTTGTAATTACCGATTTGATATCGGGTTTGAAGTTTTTCAACCGGCAATAATTTTGAATTAAGCAGCACAACAAGGAGTAAAACGCTTCCGGCAATACTTGCAGGAAAAATAAATTTCTTCCAATCCATTTTAAGATAGGGCTCAATCAGATTTCCGAGAAACACCGCAAGAGCAATGCAGCCCATGGCATTCAGCCAAACGGTTGCCTTGAACCATTGTAATTTACCGATAGCTTGCATGTCTGCTTTTTCAAGCATTATCCAATACAGCAACATGCCGGAGATAATGATAGCAGAAAAGAAATAAAGCACTTTTTTATTTCGGATGTCGGTGAACCTGATGGCGGCAAGAGCTGCAATCACCAGCACAGAAAGTTTTACATAATCACTGACAGGAAACAGCGAAGGAAGATAATGCAGGTGATTTCGGAAGCGATATAAAACCTGATAATACAAATGACTGTCGTAATCCACATGAATAAAAAACTGACGATACAACACAGGCAGCAGCATGGGCGCAGAAAAAACAAGATAGACAACAACCGCCAGCATAATTTTAGTTAAGCCGATGTATTTTATCCGCAGAAACATAACGGGCACCAGAATTAAAAACACCTGCAACGTAACCAATGGTTGGAACAATGTGCCTATTCCAAGGAGCAAAAAGGAAAGATTATATTTTTGTTTGAGACAAAGATGAATAGCAACAATGGCAAACACAGCCGAGAGCGTTCCGGGTATCATGGAGTTGCTTTGTATCTGATTGCCTCCAACCGTAAAATTAAAGAAGATAAAAAACGCAAACACTGGAGAAATAAGCATTGCCAACTTGCTGTCTGTAAAATGCTGTGTGATTTTTATGAAATAAAAAATGCTCAGAAAAAGAGAAACAACCGTAAGCGCAAAACAAACTGATGGAACGCTGAAAATGTATGATAAGCCATAAATAAAATACACAAAATAAAAGCGAACAGTAAATGCCTTGTGATATTCCTGCATAAAAAAGTCAGTGCTGTAAAGAGAAGAATCAAGCAATTGATAGACCTGTGGCAAACACTCGGCCTGATCCCATGAATTAAAGGTGTAGCCTTTATAAAACAGAAAAAGCAGAGCAAGAAAAAACGAATACAGGAGCAAGTCCCTGTTGTGGACTAATGGCATAATCTTATGGCGTGTCTGATATTTTCACTCCCACATGACTGATATAGGAGCCGCAACCCAAACCACCACTCATGTAGTTAGAAAATATACTGTCGTTTCTGAAATTTAATCCATAATGATATGCAGAATAACTACCGCCCGAATCAAGCCACACCTCGCGACCAAGCACTATTAAAGTAGAATCGGTGGTTCCGTAATCAACAGAAATAACAGTGTCGCGGGTTGAGGAACAGGTAAAGCATGGACCATAACAATTAACTGTTTCAACACATTGATACTGACCTCTCCAGACATCACGAAAATCTGAAGGTGTGTTGCAATCTTTTTTGCAGGCAGAAAAAACAGTAAAAGCAAGTACAACAATCAGTGAAATTCTGTTCATGTTATTTATTATAAAGCAAACTTAAACTTTTTATTTCTGATGAGGCCGTTACCGAATTTACCAACGAAGCATTGCTGTAATTGTAAAACTTAACAGTGTTTGCCTGAGATAAAATTACAAGATTGCTTAGCGGCTCATATCTTATAAAAGAAGCAGCAACGGCAGGCAGGTAATCAGTCAGACTGTTGGGGTTGTAAGTATATTTACTCACACCGGTTTCATGCCCAATTAGGAAAGAATTCTCATCAATTACCTGAGCTGACAAAACCATGCCCGCAGGCAAATCATGCGGCTCCCAGAAACCGTTATCACTGATAACGTAATTCTTCATGTAGCCTTGATTTCCGCTGTTGCCGAAAACAAAAACATTGTCGTCATTCCGTTTGCAGAACGTAACTATTTCCATATCGAGCTGAACAGTCTGAACTTCATCTGCACTGATTGCATCGTACAAAACCAGCCTGCGGTTAGATGTCCCGGTTTGTTGTTGTTCTGAAAAAATAAGATTACCCAGTTTATAAATTTTAAAACAGTTGTAGCCGCTCACATCTATCTGCTGCTTTACCGTTCCGTTTTTATCAAAGGCTTTCAGTATTCCGTCAAAAAACGAAACATAAAGTGTTCCGTCTTCTTCATACACATCACTGAAATAAGCTGCTCCCGAAAGCGGGTTGGCCTGCACACTCCACAACTCTGAATTATTGAGCATTGAAAAAGCACGCAACGAACCGGTTTCGCTGCCTGCCATATAAAACGCCTGATTTTTTGAACTTGCAGCAGCCGATGAAAAATCACCGGCAGCAAACGCAATCTGCTGAACAGACAAATCAGGTTTAATCTTTTTTACCTCAACCAAATTTGCAGAAGGTGTTTCTGTAAACAATATTCCGGTGAGTTCAGTTACCGCTTCATACAGCGTTATGGAAATGTATTTACGCGTTTCATTCTCACCGTCAGAAGCAGTTACCAATAAACTGTACTCACCGCTTTCAAGTAAAATATTGTCAATAATAAATTCGCGATTGAGTGAATATTCCTTTGTTTCGGGAAATAAGGTTACCACCGATGCAACGGTGATATTATCTTCGTTCAACAGCGACAGCTTCACATATTCCAGATGTTCATTATCGCTTATGGTGCCAACAACAGCCAGCGTATCCAGCACATCGTGATCAGAATATTCATGGGGAGAAGTAATCTGTATATAAGGCGAAATTTCGTCCTTCTTCTTGCACGAAACCAAAGCAAGGGAAAAGGTAAAAAACAGAAAAAGCAATTTCTTCATTTCACAAAGTTGGGAATTTTAATTCTCTAAAAAGATTAATATTGCAACATGCCTGAAATAGCAGCATATCTTTTTATCACGTTCCGCTGGTTAGATGCGTTGGACATTCTATTGGTGTCGTTTCTGCTTTACCAGTTGTATCACATTGTGCGAGGCACTGTTGCGATAAATATTTTCGCGGGTATACTTTCGTTTTACCTGCTCTGGTTGTTTGTGAAAGCACTGAATATGCAATTGCTGGGTTCTATACTCGGGCAGTTTATTGGCGTAGGTGTTATTGCATTGATTGTGGTGTTTCAGCAGGAGATACGCAGATTTCTGCTCTTAGTAGGCACCAAAGGAATTCTGGGCAACAAGAACCTTACCCGCGAAATATTTTCATTCACGCGACCTGTGAAACCGCAACGCAAAATTGATGTTCCTTCCATTGTTAAAGCCTGCAAAAACATGAGCGAAACAAAAACAGGCGCCATTATTATTATTGCAAAAGACACCGACATACGTTTTTATACCTCAACGGGAGAACCTATCAATGCCCGTGTTTCGCCACGACTGATTGAGAGCATTTTCTTTAAAAACAGTCCGCTGCATGACGGAGCAATTGTGGTAAACAATAACATGATTACCGCTGCCCGTTGTGTATTACCTGTAACCGAAAACGAAAACTTTCCGGCTGCTTTGGGTATGCGCCACCGCGCGGCAGTTGGCATTACCGAACATTCCGATGCGTTTGCCATTGTGGTTTCGGAGCAAACAGGAGAAATTGCCTATGCGCTGGAAGGCGAACTTACTCCAAATGTGTCGCCTGAGCAGTTGAGGATTGCGCTGGAGAAGGAGTTTAGTTAGTTCAGATTCACCACTAAGTTCACTAAGAACACAGAGAAAAACTTAGTGAACTTGTGCCCTTAGTGGTAAAATCTTTAATTAAACCGCACCGCCCTTAACGGACTAACCCTCGAAACAAGGTAAGAAGGAATAATCAGCATCAGGGTGCAGACTACCAATGTTCCTGCGTTGAGCATCAGTACAGGCAGCAATTCAAGATTTACGGGAACTACTTTTACATAATACGATTCTTCGGGCAGGGTGATGAACTCATAGTGTTTTTGCAAGAGGCATGCAGTAATACCCACCACATTTCCAATCAGCATACCCATGGAGATAAGGTAAACCGAATTGTAAATAAAGATATTGCGGATACTGCCGTTATTCATACCTAAGGCTTTCAGAATACCAATCATCTGCACGCGTTCAATAATCATAATCAGCAGGGCCGAGATCATATTAAAGCCTGCCACCAACAACATCAGCACAATGATGATAACAACGTTGGTATCCATCAAACCCAACCAGTCGAAAATCTGCGGTTTCAGCTCTTTGATGGTTTGTGCATTTAACTCCTGCCCTATTTGATTGTAAACATAATTGCCCATGTTGTCAAGGTCCTTGAAATCATCAATAAAGATTTCAAAGCCTGCCACCTGGTCTGTTTCCCAATCATTGAGTTTTTGAATGTGGGCAATATCGGCCAGCACATACAGGTTATCAAACTCTTCCAGTCCTGTTTTGTAAATGCCTGAAATAGTAAAGATGCGCGCTTTCTGGTCTTGCCCCTGTATGAAATACATATAGAGCTTATCGCCTGCTTTCAGTTTCAGTTTCTTGGCAATCTGCTCCGAAACCAATGCTGACTTTGAGGTCTCGCCTGAGGCGAGATCTCCACTGCGGAATGATTTGCCTTCAATAATATGCTTCTCAAAAAAACTCCAGTCAAAATCTTTGCCCACACCTTTTACCACCACACCTTCAATTTCATCATCGGTTTTGATAATCCCTGCTTTGGTGGCAAAAACCTGAATATGGCGGATGCCTTTTGCTGTATCAATAGAAGGATAAAAACTCTGATCAGTACTTACCGGTTCGGGCTCATACGAAGTATTGGAATCATAATTGGTAACAACTATGTGAGCACCAAAACCCGAAACCTTATCGCGTATTTCTTTTTGAAAACCTGTTACAATGCTTACCGCCACAATCATTACCGCCAGGCCGATGGAGATACCCGCAACCGCTATGCGCACAATGGGTCGCGTACCGGAAATAGTATTACTTTCGGGAGCTTTTTTTGCGCGAATGATGCGCGATGCTATGAAGAACTCAGTATTCATTAATTAACCGCAGAGACGCAAAGGTCGCAAAGAATTTCAATTTTTATGAAGCATCTTTTTTTACTTTTTTTCGCATCTGCTTTCATTTTCACCTCCTGCGCACAGCAATTAGAGCGCGTGAATTATTCCGTAAAAACAGACACCGAAATAAAAACAGGTGCAGCGCAAACCGACAAGTACATTTCGCTGCTGAAAAATAAAAACGTGGGCATTGTTGCCAATCAGACTTCGGTTATCGGCAAAAAGCATTTGGTGGATACGCTGTTAGCACTTGGCATTAAGGTGAAAAAAGTTTTTGGTCCTGAGCACGGTTTCCGCGGGGAGGCTGCGGATGGTGAGGCGGTAAATTCTACCACCGATACCAAAACAGGTTTGCCAATCATTTCGCTGTATGGCGACAACAAGAAACCCAAGCCCGAACAGTTAGAGGGTTTGGACATTGTTGTATTTGACATTCAGGATGTGGGCGCACGCTTCTATACCTTTATTTCTACCATGACCTATGTGATGGAAGCCTGTGCCGAGAAAGGAATTCCCGTTATGGTGCTCGACCGCCCCAACCCCAACGGCTATTATGTAGATGGCCCCATTCTGGAAAAAGAATTTTCATCGTTTGTGGGTTTGCACCCTGTGCCGGTGGTGCATGGCATGACCATTGGCGAATATGCCCAAATGGTAAATGGCGAAGGCTGGCTGAAGGGCGGTGTTAAATGCACGCTCACCGTTATTCCGCTGCAAGGCTACGGACACAGCGATTTTTATTTATTGCCCGTGCGCCCCTCGCCTAACCTGCCCAACATGACGGCAATTTATCTGTATCCCTCGCTGTGTTTTTTTGAAGGCACGGTGGTAAGCGTAGGTCGCGGAACGGATAAACCGTTTCTTTCTTTCGGCTACCCGACCATGAAAGAAGGCAGCTACACTTTTACGCCCAAAAGCATGACGGGAGCCACTAACCCGCCTTACAAAGACCAACTGTGTCGCGGCTTTGATGTTGCCGACTTTGGTGATATTTATGTAAAAAACCTTGGCAAGCTTTACCTCTTCTGGTTGATTGAAAGCTACAAAAGCGCTGACGATAAAAAGAATTTCTTCACCGATTACTTCAATAAATTAGCAGGCACCGCAACGCTGAAAGAACAAATCATTGCCGGAAAAACCGAAGACGATATCCGTAAAACCTGGCAGCCGGGCTTGAAGACCTTTAAAGCCATACGCAAAAAGTATTTGCTGTATAAGGATTTTGAGTAGGTTAAACTAAACGCCATCTTTCAAGTCTATTGATTCATGCAAAAACTGATTACCCTTTTCTTTACCCTTTTCCTTTCCCACCTCTCCTATTCCCAGCAAACAGTTGGCCTTTTTACGCATGAGGCAGGGCAACTTGACGGCTATGTGCTTTTTGCGCCCATGCCTTCCACTACTACGTATCTGATTGATAAATGCGGCAAATCCATTCATACATGGCCGAGCACCTATCTTCCGGGATTATCGGTGTATTTACTGGAAGACGGCAGCATATTAAGAACGGGGAACACCAACAACCCCATTCTTAATTATGGCGGCAGCGGTGGCGTGATTGAAAAAATTGACTGGGACGGCAATGTGGTTTGGACCTATACTATTTCAAGCAGCACCGAATGTCAGCACCACGATGTATATCCCATGCCCAACGGAAATATTCTGGTCATTTCGTGGGAAGCCTTTACCGATGATGAGGCTATTGCCGAGGGCCGCGACCCATCGGAAACCAATGCCAGCATATGGAGCGATAAGATTATGGAGCTGCAGCCCGTTGGAAACAACAGCGCCAACATTGTGTGGGAATGGCATGCCTGGGACCATCTGGTGCAGGAATTTGACGCTACTAAAAATAATTACGCTGCCGTTGAAGACCATCCCGAACTGATTGACCTGAACTTTGCTGCCCAGGCCATGAACCCCGACTGGCTGCACATTAACGCTGTGCACTACAATCCGCAGCTCGACCAGATTGTGCTTACCTGCCACAACTTTCATGAGCTTTGGATTATAGACCACAGCACCACCACTGCCGAGGCGGCCACGCACAGCGGTGGCAACTCGGGCAGGGGCGGTGATTTGCTTTACCGCTGGGGAAATCCTGCGGCCTACAACAGAGGAAATCCTTCCACCAAAAAATTGTATGGTCCGCATAACGCCCACTGGATTGATGCAGGTTTCCCGGACGAAAACAAGATTATGATTTACAACAACGGACTTGGCCGTCCTCAGGGAAATTATTCATCAGTAGAAATTATTGAGCCGCCATTGCAATTGGATAACAGCTATTCCATCAGCAGCGGGCAGGCTTATGCACCCACGGCCAGTGCGTGGATTTACACCGCTCCCACTCCAACCGATTTTTTCTCGTCCAACATTTCGGGAGCGCAGCGATTAGTGAACGGCAACACCCTGGTTTGCGAAGGTGCCAACGGCAGGTTCTTTGAAGTGGATGCCAATGATAATATGGTGTGGGAATACGTGAACCCTGTGCAGTTGAACGGCCCTATAACCCAAGGAACAACCGTGGGCAATAACAATGTTTTTCGCTGTACTTACTATGCACCCGATTATGCAGCCTTTGCAGGTCGCGACCTTACACCGGGCGCACCGCTGGAGGTTAATCCGCTTGCATATACCTGCGATATGGTTACCGGAATTTCTACTACGGAAGAAAACGCTGTAACACTGTATCCAAATCCGGCCAATAATGTGCTATCTGTTAATACGGGCATAAAATCTTATGCCCCAAGGGTGGTTGTTTATGACTTAACAGGGCAGGTGGTTCTTGAAAAACAATTAACTGCCGACCAAACACAACTGAACATTGAACACCTTGCTGCGGGCAATTACCTGGTGCGCCTTATTCACGCAGAGGAAACCACCGTTTTAAGGTTTGTGAAAAAATAAGCAGGTATTTATTTTTATGTGAAAAAATTTAATTCACATGAAAAACAAACGAACCGGCCGCAGGTGCCAACCCCTGCCCCCGCAAAAACCAATTAAGGATGCATGCCGCCATGCATTAAGCCCCGAACAGTTAAAAACGCTGGAACTATGGGCCCGGGGCTACTCTGTTAATGAAATTGCCGCACACGAAGGGCTTAAGCCTAAAGGCTGCCGCACACGCATAACCACCATACGGGGGCTGCTGGAGGCCGAAAACGATTCACACATGCTCTACATTGCTCTTGTGCTGGGGCTTTTAAGCATTCCATAAAATGCGAAAGGGCATTTTGCCCTAACAAGTGCCCGCAGCGAATTATTTTAATACGGATGTTTGTCTCATCGGTCAGGTACGCTATTTTTCAATTCAAATGAATAGTTCGGCAACATCGGCACTTGGTTTAGGAAGCAGTTTTGCTTGGGCAAGATTCATTTTTGCGCTGGCAAAAATCATTTTTGCCAATGCAAGACACTATTTTGCCAACGCAAGAATCATTTTTGCCAATCCCAAACACTATTTTGCCAATGCAAGAATCATTCTTGCCAATCCAAAACACTCTTTTGCCAACGCAAGAACCATTTTTGCCAATCCAAAACACTCTTTTGCCAACGCAAGATTCATTCTTGCCAAGCCAAAACACTCTTTTGCCAACGCAAGATTCATTGTTGCCAGCGCAAAAATCAATTATTCCCGAGCAAAAACACTTTTTTCTAACTATAAAACCAATCATTAATCATTAAAAAAAAACAATTAACCATGGCAGTTTGTAAAATCAAACGACCTCCAGTTCCTTGCTCAGTTCGAAAACTTCAGCAGCAAACTTATTAACCCCGCAACCGGCTATGCAGCCCTGTTCGGCCTTTCGGCTTCGCAACTGGGAGGGTTGGGTGCCGACCGCGATTGGCTTAACTTTGTGATGATACGCTACACCGGAGTGGCGGCATACGCGCAGGACTGGACTAAGCTTAAAGACCAGTTGCGCTACGGGCAAGATGGCACCATTATGCCGCCTTTTCCTTTGCCAGTAGATGTAAGCACACCTCCGGTTATGCCGGCATCGCCCAACATTGAAGGGCGTTTTCGCGCGTTGGCAGGAACCCTGAAACTGAACACCAACTATTCAAAAACAATAGGCGAAGATTTACAGATTGAAGCGCCCGATTCAACGGTTGATTACAGCACCTATAAACCTGTGTTTTCATTGGAAATGGTGGCCGAGCAGGTGTTGGTGCGCTGGAAAAAACTAAAAAGCGATGGGGTTAACATCTATAAAAAGATTGGCGGCACCTGGGTAAAACTTGATTTTGACGGCAAACCCAACTACCTCGACAAAAGCGATATGCCGCCCGCAGGCACCAGCCAGCAATGGACCTACCGCCTGCGCTATGTAAAAAACGAAGTTGAAATTGGCGAATACAGCGTAGAGCAAACCATTACGGTTAGCGCTGTGTAAACATCATGTATTAAAAACAAAAAGCCCCTTGCCTGAGGCAAGGGGCTTTTTGTTTTTATAACAGGGTTAAAACTAAAACGTGTATCCGGTCCATGAGCGGCTGTCTACATCATAGAGCCATATTTTGCCATTGGCAAAAGCAAAGCGAAACATATTACCTGTAATAGCACTTCCGGGAAGATTAACCGTAGCGGTGTAAACACCTTTTTTATTGAATAAGTAAACACGTTTTGCATCGTAATCAAGCAAACCAAACTCCTCACCTTTTCTGCCGGTATAAACCACGGTAGTGGCATTTAATACATCAACCGAAGCAGGCGAATTTTTCAAGGCCAATGATTTTCCGGCTTTGCCCTTGGTGCTGTATGAAGTTATTTTGCCGTCAAAAAAGAAATACAGCTTTTTACCGTCAAAAGCAGCCACACTCTGAAAATCGGGCTGATGCTGTCCGCTCAGCGTTACCTCGGGAGTACGCGGCTCACCACTTGCATTCATCATGTAACTGAAATAACCCACCTCACCGGCACCGTTGCCTTCCAGTTTTTTGGTTTTGGCATTGTACCAAAGTCCGCGAACATCAATTTCGGTAGTGTTGGCATACTTCAGGTTTCCGCCCGAACCAAATGTTTCAAGGGGGTAAACAGCATTGCCGGCAATGGCGGCATAATAAACCTGCTTATCGGGGTTCCACACTACGGCTGTGCCGTTGGTTCCTTCGCTACCCGAAAAGGTTAGCGTAAAATCTTTTTTAGCAGTGTAGGTGGTTTGTGCAAAGGTTGCGGCAGCAATCACGGTAGCTGCAACAAAAGAAACTATTTTTTTCATGGTGTTTGTGTTTTTAGGTTTTAACGAAACGAAAGTATAAAATCAATTAGTATGCCGCTCTGTAAATGATAAGAATCAAGTTTACTGCAAAACGGTAACGTATCCGGTGCTCATCCACACCCCGTTATCGTTAAAGAACGAAAACTTGTAGTCGCCCGGCTTAAAAAACGAACGGTGAAAATTTACCTGCTTGCTTTTGCTGTCGAGTTTCAGTTCCTGCTCGTCCACATGCTCGCTGTACGAATCCCCATCTTTTTTCCAGATGTCAACCGTAACGACCGATGTGTTTAATGCTTTGGTGTTTTGCAAAACCACTTCCACATAGGCACCCAGGTCGCTCATTTTAAAAGTAGTTTTCTCGTTTACAATTTTGCCTTCTTTCATCTGCTCACAGAAAATCACCTTCAGCTCATCGTAATACAATACTTCTTTTACCTCTTTGCTTTGCTCTTGTTGCTCAACCTTAACTTCGGCAACAAGCTCTTTTGGTTCCGCTTTTGTCTCCTCAACATTAATTACTTCTTTGCTCACAGCCTCCTTCTTCACTTCCGGTTTTACAACCTCTTTGGCTTTAGTTTCGCCAACTTTTATCAATGATTTAGCCAACAACTTATTATCGTTTCCGAAAACCGAAACAGCATAATAGCCCGCTTCTTTAAAGGTATATTTAGTAGCATCCCAGTTGCGGTTTTGCGCCACTTTAAATTCAACCTTGTCTGTTTTTTTTGTTGCAGTATTCTCAATCACAAAAAACAGCGATGCAAAACTGAATGTTGTTTTTCCGTTGTTATACAAAAATGTTACCTCGGTTCCTTTGCCGTCAAAAGCCCAGTCCTCGGCAACGCCTTTAGGCTCGCCCGTTTCGGAATAGCCTTTGCAGAAATAAAGTTTTTGAGCCGAAACCGTGAACGAAAAAAGCCAAAGCGATGCCAGTGTAAAAAATGCAACTGCTGTTTTCGCTTTGTTCATTGGGTTTTTATTTGTTGTGCCCGGAACGAGATTCGAACTCGTACACCTGTAAGGCGCCACCCCCTCAAGATGGTGCGTCTGCCAATTTCGCCACCCGGGCAGCGAGGCGCAAAGGTAAAATATTTTCTTACCGCAACTAAATTATTCAGTGCTGTAAAGTCTTGATAAATATCAGCAGACAATCAATACTTTATAAACACAAATGCAGTAATTTCGCGAAAACATTTTTTTCATGGAACCTTGGCAAGACCCCACCGTTTGGTTTATTCCCGGCTTTTTAGCGCTTATTTTTATTGAGCTTTACCTGAGCCACCGAATGCGCATGCATGTGCATGAACCCATCGACAGCATTTCAAGCATTGGAATGGGACTTGGTTCTTTAGCCATTGGTGTATTTGTAAAAGCTGCAGCGTTTGGCATCTTCACCTGGCTTAATCAGTTTGCCATATTTCCCGCTTTGCGCGAAATCAATGTGATGAGCATGACCGATAATCTTAAATACTGGTGGGCATGGATGCTCTTACTTTTTCTGGATGATTTCAGTTTTTACTGGCACCATCGTTTAAGCCACCACATCCGTATTTTGTGGGCTGCGCATGTTAACCACCATTCTTCTGTAAACTATAATCTGGCCGTTGCCCTGCGCCAAAGCTGGACCGAAATACTTTACAAATATGTTTTCTGGCTGTGGCTTCCTGTCATCGGTTTTCCTCCGCTGATGGTTATGATTATGATGAGTTTTAGTTTGATTTACCAGTTTTGGGTACACACCAAAACCATTAAAACACTGGGATTTCTCGAGTGGTTTATGAATACACCTTCGCACCACCGTGTGCACCATGCCAGCAACGTGCGCTACCTCGACCGTAATCATGCCGGCATATTCATCATCTGGGACAGGCTCTTCGGAACCTTTGCAAAAGAAGAAGATACTGACCCGGTAGTTTACGGACTGACTACCAATATTCACACCTACAACCTTTTTAAAATTGCCAGTCACGAATATTTTTCAATTGCGAAGGATTTAAAACGTGCTCCTGATTTCAGTACAAAACTGAAATACCTGTTCATGCCTCCGGGTTGGAGTCACGATGGGTCTACCAAGACTTCTGATGAATTAAGGAAGGAGTTGCAAATCCAAAGATAAAGAGGATTAAAATCAACGAATAACGTATCAATTACGAATATACGAATTCAATGGCATTATGCCATTCGTTTATTCGTTTCTTTTATTCGTAATTCGTTGATACTTTACGCGGCTTTCAGCTTTGAAATCTTTGCTTTCTCTAATTTTTCGAGTGCAAAGTCAAGCGTGATGTTTACTGATTTGATGTCCTTTTGCGAAGGAAGATCAAACATGGTATCCAAAAGTATCGCTTCACATATTGAACGCAAACCTCTGGCACCCAACTTAAATTCCACTGCTTTATCAACGATAAGTTCCAGTACCTCTTTTTCAATTTTCAATTCAACACCGTCAATCTTAAACAGTTTGATGTATTGTTTGATAAGAGCATTTTTAGGCTCAACCAGAATGCGCTGAAGGGTATCTTTTGTAAGCGGGTTCAGGTGCGTAACAATCGGTAACCTACCTATTAACTCAGGAATAAGTCCGAATTTTTTCAAGTCGGGAGCAGTGATGTATTGCAGAAAATTTGTCTTATCCACATTCTCAGCACCTTTGTCTTTGGTATAACCAATAGACTGCGTAAGCATACGTTTACCTATAATTCTGTCGATGCCATCAAACGCACCACCACAGATGAAAAGGATGTTGCGGGTGTTTAACGAAACTAATTTTTGCTCCGGATGTTTTCTTCCTCCTTGCGGTGGAACATTTACTGTTGAGCCTTCCAACAGTTTCAATAAACCTTGCTGCACACCTTCTCCTGACACATCGCGTGTAATTGAAGCATTATCTCCTTTGCGGGCAATTTTATCAATCTCGTCAATAAATACAATTCCGCGCTCGGCTGCAGCCACGTCATAATCGGCAGCCTGTAATAAACGTGAAAGAATGCTTTCCACATCTTCACCCACATAACCGGCTTCGGTCAAAACCGTTGCATCGGCAATGCAAAAAGGAACATGTAATAAGTTAGCAATGGTACGTGCCAGAAGGGTTTTCCCCGTTCCGGTCTCACCCACCATAATGATGTTTGATTTTTCAATATCTACATCTTCATCTTTTCGCCCGATCTTTTGGGTTAGGCGTTTGAAGTGGTTGTAAACTGCAACAGCTAATACCTTTTTAGCTTCATCCTGACCAATGATATATTCATCAAGGTATTTCTTTATTTCTTGTGGTTTAAGCAGGTTTAGGTTTGAGAACTGACCTTTTTCCTTTCCGCTCATTTCTTCACGGATAATGAACTGCGCCTGCTCAATGCATTTATCGCAGATGTGTCCGGAAATTCCGGCAATCAAAACTGCGGTATCGCGTTTATCGCGGTCGCAGAACGAGCATTTTATTTTTTCTTTATCCATGATGTGAGTGGAGAAGTGTGAACTGTAAAGGTATAAACTATTATTTAAACGGTAATTATACCCACAAATTGTGCAGAGGGTTCAGCAACCTGATAGGAGGTTATTAACAACGTAGTGTTTAATCGAGGAAAATCTCAACCCAGGCAGCTGCAAACTCACGGTTTCCCTGACTTGCGCTTTCCATTACTTTGCCGTCTACTTTTACGGAAACGTAAACGCTGTCGGCCAGTAGTTGAAGTGTATCTGCACAAGCTGCACTATCCAGACATAATTGGCTTTGAGCAGCTACAGATATTTTATTGTCTTGCGTACCTTCAAAACTGTAGGTCCAGTTTCCCGTGGAAGGAATACGCTCAATATATGTTGAGTTTTCATCCCAGTAGCTGATGGTGCAGGTATTGCAATCAACTACATATTCTACCACATATTTGTCTTTGTTGCAGCTCGCAAGAGCTGCAACAACAAATACAGACAACAACAGTTCCTTAATCATAGTTTGATTATTTCTCTTTTCTTACCAACACCTCATCCAGCATACCGTACGCTTTTGCTTCTTCGGCAATCATCCAGTAATCGCGGTCGCTGTCGGCTTCTACTTTCGCAAAATCCTGACCGGAGTGTTTGGCAATAATTTCGTAAAGTTCTTTTTTCAACTTCTGAATTTCACGCGCTGTGATTTCAATATCAGAAGCCTGTCCCTGCGCACCACCCATTGGTTGGTGAATCATTACACGTGCATGTTTCAAAGCTGTGCGTTTGCCTTTTGTTCCGGCACACATTAATACGGCACCCATACTTGCTGCCATTCCGGTGCAGATAGTAGCCACATCGGGAGCGATGTATTGCATGGTGTCATAAATTCCCAAACCTGCATAAACAGAGCCTCCGGGAGAATTCAAATAAATCTGAATGTCTTTTTTAGGATCTGTTGATTCTAAGAAAAGTAATTGCGCCTGAATGATGTTGGCAATCTGGTCATCAATACCTGTTCCAAGGAAAATGATTCTATCCATCATCAAACGCGAGAAAACGTCCATTTGGGCAACGTTTAACTGACGCTCTTCAATAATATAAGGTGTCATTGCTTTTGCATAATCATCGTAGTAAAGACTGCTGATTCCTCTGTGTTTTATGGCGTATTTACGAAATTCGTTTTGCATATTTTTAAGTTTTTATTGAGACCCTTTGACAACGCTCAGGGTGACATTATTAGTTATTTAAACCGTTTGAGCGGCTGCTAAATTATAGAATTCTTCCTGTGAAACTTCTACCTTCTGAATATTAAACTTCTCTTTGTACAGTGCTAAGGTTTTCTCGTCATACATCTTGTCATTTACCTTGCGGATTTCATCTTTATTTTTCATAAAGTTTTGAATCATGCTTTGCAGCACTTCTTCACCCGGGTCAGGCATTCCGAAATATTCAAACTGACGCAATACTTCTTTACGGATACCGTTTTTCAATTCTTCTTCGCTAACAGTAATCTGATTATCAGAAATAACTTTGTTTTCAATCAACTGCCATTTCAAACCATCTTTGTAGCTGTCATACTCCTGTTCAATCTGCTCGGCTGTAGCTCCTTTTTCATTAATAACCAGCAACCAGCGTTTCAGGAATGCATCAGGCAAGGTAAGATTGGTTTTCTTCAGCAACTCAAGCACAATATCGTTCTTCAGCTTTCGCTCGCTTTCTGTTTCAAAGTATTTTTTAATGTCCTGCTCTATCTTCTTTTTCAAATCATCCAGCGTTTTAACATCGCCTGCAGGATACATTTTCAACAACAACTCTTCGTTGATTTCAGCCGGCTCAAGATGTTTGATAGCTTCCAGTTCAAACTTGAATTTTTTGCCTGCAATGGTAGCTTCCTGTTCTTTGGTAATACCCAACATTGCAGCACGGTCGGTATCATTGTCGCTGATTTTCTCAGGTTCAACTATGGTGGTTGCGCCTTTCTTCAGTAATGAAAGCGTATTACGCAGGTTATCATCTTTCACACGGGCCAATGCAACATCTGCATGGCTTGTAATTCCGGCTTCAACTACATTTCCGTTGTCGTCAACTTCGGTGAAAATTCCGTGAAGCAAATCGTTTTCTCCTGCCACTTCCACATCCACCAATTTACCGTTGCGTTTGGTAATATTTTCAACTGCACGGTCCAATTCCTCGGGAGTAACTTTTATTTCGTAGAACTTAAAAGTCTGTGAATTTGAAATATCTAATGTAAACTCAGGAGCATAACCTAAATCGTAAACAAAGTTTAAATCAGAAGGATTGTCAAAATCAACTTTGCTTGTTTTTTCGGTGTTGGGGATTGGGTTCCCCAGAATTTTAAGTTGTTTTTCGCTGATGTAATTATAAAGACTATCAGAAAGAATTTTATTCACCTCGTCCAGTAACACCGATTTACCATACATCTTTTTCACAACACCAAAAGGAACTTTACCCGGACGAAAGCCTGGCATGGAAGCTTTTTTCTGGTGTTCTTTCAAGGCCTTATCTACTTGGGGTAAATACTCGTCAGCTTTGAGGTCAATGATGATGCTCCCGTTCAGAGCATCATTTCTTTCTTCTTTAATATTCATCAATTGTGTCATTTTTTGTGCGGATGAAGGGACTCGAACCCCCACGCCTTTCGGCACCAGATCCTAAGTCTGGCGCGGCTGCCAATTACGCCACATCCGCATGTGATTTTTTTGAACAGGGCGCAAAGATAGATTTTTATTCAAACAAATATCATTTCAGTTTTTTTGAAACAAATCAGATACGTTATTGTTTTTACTCACACAGATTTTAAAAACTAACTTCGCAACCTCATTTCTATGCCCATGAAACGAATTAAACCAGGTGAAGTAGCAACAGGAGTGCTTCATTCCTATATGCTTGGCGCTATTGCTCCTCGTCCCATTGCTTTTGCAAGTACAATAGATAAAGACGGAAATCCCAACTTAAGTCCATTTAGCTTTTTCAATGCTTTTGGCTCTAATCCGGCTACTATAGTTTTTTCACCTGCACGCAGAGTAAGAGGAAACACTACGAAAGACACCTTAGACAATTGCCTTGAAACAAAAGAAGTGGTAATCAATGTGGTAAATTACGATCTGGTGCAGCAGAGTTCATTATCAAGCACTGAATATGCTAAAGGAGTAAATGAATTTGTAAAAGCCGGACTTACTCCTATGGAATCCGAATTAATAAAACCTTTTCGTGTAAAGGAATCGCCTGTGCAGATGGAATGCAAGGTTGTAGATGTTATTTCAATGGGAGATGAAGGCGGTGCAGCTAATCTTATCATTTGTGAAATACTGTTGATGCATGTAAGCGAAGATATTTTAGATGCCAACGGAGTGATTGACCCCAACAAAATTGATTTAGTAGGGCGCATGGGTGGCGATTGGTATTCACGTGCTTCCGGCAGTGCTATCTTTAAAGTAGCCAAGCCAACCGGAAAAGGTATAGGCATTGATGCATTACCGGAAAATGTGAGAGAAAGCAGTATTCTTACCGGAAATGATTTGGGTAAACTGGGTAATGTAGAAGCATTGCCAACAGAAGAAGAAATAAATGCATTTAAAGAACAACCGGGAATAAAAAAGATATTGGAAGTTCATAAAAGAGATAAGAAGGAACTGGAGAAAATCCTGCACCAAAATGCACAGCAATTGCTGAATGCAGATAATGTTTGGGAAGCCTGGAAGTTGCTTTTATCGTTAGATTAAAATGAAAGCAGAAGAACAATTATTTAAAATGACTGCCAAAACAATGGCTGGTCTTGAGCCAATTCTTGCAAAAGAATTGATGAAACTGGGTGCACAAAAAGTGGAAGCACATAACCGTGCCGTTAGCTTTGAAGGCGACAAAGGCTTTATGTATAAAGCCAATATACAACTGCGCACCGCATTAAGAATTCTGAAACCTATCCACACATTTAAAGCTGAGAATGAAGTGCAGCTTTACGGACAGATTTTTAAAATGGAATGGGAAAATATTTTTGACCTTGAAAATACATTTGCCATTGACAGTACCGTAAACTCAACGCTTTTCAATCACTCCAAATTTCTTTCGCAAAAGGCGAAGGATGCTATTGCAGACCGTTTTCGTGATAAGTTTGGCAAACGCCCTAATGTTGATTTAGAAAACCCGAGTGTCCGCATTAATATTCACGTAAGAGAAAATGAATTTACTGTTTCGCTAGACAGTTCAGGTGAATCATTGCACAAGCGAGGCTATCGTGATGAAACCGGTGTTGCGCCTATCAATGAAGTATTGGCGGCAGGATTGGTAATGCTTACAGACTGGACTCCTCCGCTTAATTTTATTGACCCCATGTGTGGCTCGGGAACCATTGCCATTGAAGCAGCATTGATTGCCAATAATATTCCGGCAGGTTATTTCCGCAACGAGTTTGGTTTTGAGAAGTGGAAAGATTTTGATGCTGATTTATTCCAGATTATCATGGATTCAGCAATTAAAAAGATAAGTGATGACGATCGTACCCGCATTTATGCTTCAGATATTAATCGCCAGGTTTTAGATAAAGCACAGGAGAATATTAATAATGCAAAAGTGGAAGACACGGTGAAAACTTTCCGGGCTTCTATTGAAGATTTTACGCCACCACCCGGAACAGGAACGGTAATCATCAACCCGCCTTATGGTGAACGTATGGGTGAAAACGTAAATGAACTTTACAAAAGTATTGGTGATGTTTTCAAGAAAAAATATGCAGGTTACGATTGTTGGATGATTACTTCCAACATGGAAGCGGTTAAGCATATCGGCTTAAAACCTACCCGCAAAATAACAGTGTTCAATGGTCCGCTTGAATGCAGATTTCTGAAGTTCTCTATTTATGAGGGAACAAAGAAAATCCACAAGTTAGAAGGCAAAGAAAAGAAGGAACTAGAAGCCTAAAACGTTTTACTTGGCAGTTGCCAATACCATTTTCACGTTCAGTTTATTGCCCAAGGCAAGCACGTTCACCAAATCCTGAATGGTAAGCTCTTTGTCAAAGCGCAACATAACAATTGCTTCAGGATGCAGCTTTATCTCGGCCTGCAGTTCCGCTTCCAGGCTTTCAAAACCAACCTGTTTGTTGTTAACGAAATAAGACATATCCTTATTTACGCTCAGGTTAATCTCTTTCTTATGAAGATTTTGACTGCTTTGCGAATTAGGCAGCGAAACCTTAATCATACTTGGATTTAGAAGCGTAGAGATGATAATGAAGAACAGCATGAGAAAGAACATGATGTCGTTCATTGCCGAAGTAAAAACTTCAGCCCCTATCTCTTTTTTCTTGCGAAGGTTTATCATTTGGATGGCTCGTTAAGAAGGTCAATGAAATTCATCACATTCCATTCTAATTTTTGCACTACTTTATTTACCATAATATTCAACCAGTTGTAGGCAATAAAGGCAACAATACCAACAACCAATCCTGCTGCGCTGGTTACCATTTTTACATACAGTCCGGCTGAAACGCTTCCGATACTTACATCACTTGTAACGGATATATCATAGAAAATCTTGATAACCCCGATGATGGTTCCCAAGAAACCGAACATGGGAGCAATACCCGCAATGATGGCAAGTATCTGAATATTTTTCTCCATGCTATACACCTCAAACTTTCCGGCAATCTCAATTGACTCCTCAATTTCTTTAATCGGCTTACCGATGCGTGAAATACCTTTCTCAATCATACGCGCAATGGGCTTCTGAGTGTTTTTACAAAGCGTTAAAGCAGAGTCTGTTTTACCGTCACGGATATACTCACGAATACTGTTCATGAAATTTTCGTCCATGCTGGCGTGCCTTCTGATGGTGAGGTAACGCTCAATAAAAATGTAAATAACCACGATAGAAAGAATACCAATCGGTATCATAATCAATCCGCCTTTCACGAGTATTTCCATCACTGTCATGGGCTCGGGAACAGGTGGAACAGGCTGTACTGGAATAGCAGGAACAGTTGATGCCACTCTGTTCAGTGTATCCATTGCTGATGTAACTTGAAGAAGTATGGGTTTCATAGTATGTGTTGTTTCTTATATAACGAAGAACTTAATCTATTTATTGTATTCAGTTTTATTTTTCCTTGCAATATTCGCAAAACAAGCAGCGGAATTTTTCGTGCATAGCAAATAGATATTCACAATGCAGGGCTGAAAAGTATGAGGTAAAAGCAAAAAGAAATAAGTCAAAAGCCAGAAGGTTTTGAACTATTTTTACAAGCAATAAAGACCGTTAAATGGAAAGCGAAAAGAAGATAATTATTTACGGTGCGGGTGCTATCGGCTGTACCTTAGCTGCATGGCTGAGTGAAAAGCATGAGCATGTTTACCTGCTCTGTCGTGGCGAGAGCGCAAAGCAGATCAGCGAAAAAGGTCTTCGAATTTATGGTGAAGGAAACTCTAAAAACCTTCCAATTAAAGTTATTGAAAGTATTGATGAAGTGGAGAACCCCGATGTGATTGCCTTGGCGGTAAAGAATTATTCGCTGCCCGCAATTGTACAAAGCCTGAAAGGGAAAATTAAACAGAACACGGTTATTCTTGGACTGCAAAACGGAGTGGCTAATCAGAGAAGCCTCAGCCCTCTCGCCTCAGGCGAGACCGGGGTTGAGGTCATCTTCGGTGTTCTTGCCTACAATGCCTGGTTAGATAAACCCGGTGTGGTAGGTTATCAACACAAAGGCGTGTTGGTAATAGGTTCTTACAATAATAATCAACAACAGGAATTAAAAAACATTGCAGCTATTTTTAACAAAGGCATAGAAACCTTTATCGCCAAAGACTGGCGCAATGTAGCTCACACCAAACTGCTGATTAACCTCGGCAATTCCATCACCACCTTATTAGGAAGGAATTTCCAAAGCACTAATCGTCCCGACTTACTGCAAAAAATAATCTCGAACATGATGCTGGAGGGTATGAATATTCTGAAAGCCGAAGGCATAAAGGAAGAACACATCAAAGGCTTGCCTTCCTGGACCTTATTAAAAGCAAGTGCAGTTTTGCCTCAACTGATCACTGCTCCCCTGTTCCGCAAAAACCTGAAGAAAATGGGTATGAGCAGCATGGCACAGGATATTTTCAGCCGCAATACCACCGATACCGAACTGGACGACATTAATGGCTACCTGCTTTCGCTGGCTGACAAACATAAAATGCCTGCGCCCTACAACCGTGTTGTTTACAGGCTTTGCAAGAAAAATTTCAGCGAAAACAGTTTTCAAGGATTAAGTGTAGAAGAAGTTTGGAACGAAATCAATAGCAAATAATACTTTTGCCCCCATGCCTACCCAACGCGAGCTTTTCTATCAGCATCTTGCCCAAACCACTCCTTTTCCGCTTGCTCTGGAAATAGAGAGGGCCGAGGGTATATACCTTTATGGTAAAGCGGGTGAAAAATACATGGATCTGATTTCGGGTATTGCAGTGAGCAATGTAGGGCATTGCAATCCCGAGGTGGTAAAAGCCATCCGCGAGCAAAGCGAAAAATACCTGCACCTGATGGTTTACGGTGAGTATGTGCAAACCCCGCAAGTGGAACTTGCAACTTTGCTTTGCTCTGTTCTGCCCGAAAAGCTGAACAGCGTTTATTTCACCAACTCGGGTGCCGAAGCCATTGAAGGCGCCATGAAACTGGCCAAGCGTTACACCGGAAGAACCGAAATAATCGCTTTTAAAGATGCCTACCACGGCAGCACGCAAGGTGCGCTGAGCATTATGGGCAACGAAAAACTGAAACAGGCTTACAGGCCCTTGCTACCTGATGTGCTTATTGCAGATACCAACTCACTACCCGTTATAACAGAGAAAACAGCCTGTGTAATTATAGAAACCATACAAGGTGAAGCCGGAGTGCGTGAGTTCAGTAAAGAGTTTTTGCAATCACTGAGAAAACGTTGTGATGAAACGGGCACATTATTAATTCTTGACGAAATACAATGTGCCTTTGGCAGAACAGGAAAACTTTTTGCCTTTGAGCATTACGGAATTGAACCAGATATTCTTTGTCTTGCCAAATCATTAGGCGGAGGAATGCCGCTGGGTGCTTTTGTTGCCCAGCACGAAACTATGCAGAGCTTTACGCATAACCCGATGCTGGGTCATATTACCACCTTTGGCGGGCATCCTGTTTGTTGTGCAGCCGGATTGGCTGCACTTAAATTTCTGTTACGCGAAAAACACCTTATTGAAGAAGCCACACAAAAAGGTGAACTGATAAAACAACTACTCTCCCACCCTGCCATTAAAGAAGTGCGTGGAAAAGGTTTATTGCTTGCTGCCGAATTTGAAAACTTTGAAACCAACAAAAGAATAATCGACCGCTGCATTCAGCAAGGTGTTATTACCGACTGGTTTTTGTTTTGCGATAATTCTATGCGCATTGCGCCACCGTTGATTATTCCTACTGCTGAAATAATGAAAGCTTGTGATGTGATAAATAACGCCATTGTGAGCGTAGCGAAGCCATCTCACGATTAAAATACTGCATAACATTATATGATTGCTTCGGGCGAAAAACCCTCGCAATGACGGAAGAGTTCTATTAACTTTCCACCTTCTCCTCCACACCCTTAAACGGTCTGCGCTGTATCCACTCAGCTTGCTTAAGATTGGTCATCACAGTGCCAAGAATAGAATTAGTGATGCTGTTATTGTGTTTCACAAAGAGGAACATATCCAAAGGCTCTGCTCCGAGTGTACTCTTTATCTCTAATGCTGTTCTGCCAAAATAAAGCGTCTTAACCTTTCGGTCAATCGCCATTTTTACATCATCGTAAAGGATATTCTGATAGATGCAATTTTCTAAATTATAATCGTAATTCATGCCCACAAAATTGGCTTCCAGACAATCATTCCCGTGAAGCAAGGTTGAAAAAGCCACCAACTCACCTTCCAGAAAAAATGCTTTGAACACAAAATTGTTTTCCAATGCAATTTTCAGATCATAGAAATACGTTTTGCTAATGGTTACCAACTGAAAATCTGCTTTGTCCTCTACATTGGTATAAAGCTGCATTATCTTTTCGTAATGCGCTGAAATATCATCAGCAGTAAATTCGCGTTGTGTAAGCCTCAATCCTTTTTTCAATGCACTTTTTGCACGCACACGATATTTAGATGAAAAGGCAGCAAGATAATCCTCAAATGTTTTCCATTCTGGTTGTATCGTCAGCTCCATCGAAGGCTGCACATTGAAAACATGGAAACTGTTATTCTTAATTCCTAAAAGCTGTTGCTCTCTTGTTTTGTAAAAATCTTTGAGCAGAATGGCATTAATTTTTCCACTCTTCTTTTGACCGGCAATAATTTTTTCAGTTGCCATCACAATAATGTCACTCAACTTATCTTCGGGAAAGTCTGCGGTATAATGAAAACCATATTCGCCCGTAGTGTAGGTATTTCCGAACACCAATAATCGTGCGGCTACACCTTCACTTCCGTTAACAGAAATACCAGCCATTTTTTTCAAACCATTCAACACACTTTCTATTCTTGCCACATTCACATTGCGGCTGATATTAGCCAGCGAAAAATCAAACTCCTGAAAATATAAAACAGCAACCGGAACAATGTCCCTGTAAACAATGGCATAATGGAAACTCATGTTCCGTGCCGGCTTCACTTCCACTGCTGCCAGATAAGGAATAGTAAGCGGCAACTTCTCCTTGTTCAACACCTTGTTCCAATGGTCAAACGGAATATCATCAACCGTGCTGAACAGCGCAATATCAAAAGCACTTTTCTCATCGCTTTCGCTGCAACGGAGGCGAATTGACTGTAGTTTTTTCTTTATCGCGTCAAGCAAGGTGTGGGTGGGTATTAATATGTTTGTGTTGTTGTCATGCTGAGCGTAGTCGAAGCATCTGATTATTTACTCACCACTTCATTTCCGGCTTTTAAATCCTCCAGCATCAGCTCACGAATGTATTTAACCGGAGCACTGCCATAACTAAGAAATTTCTCGTGAAATGCTTTCAACTTAAACTGGTCGCCTTGTTGCTTTTTAACTTCCTCACGGAAATCATATATCTCACGAAAGCCGGTAAAATAACTGCACAACTGAACCTGTGTAAGGTTGGCCCGTTTCCATTTGTTCGCAGCTTCTTTCTCCTGCTGAAAACCTTCGTTCACCATCAGTTTCATCGCATCTTCTTCGCTCATGTTTGCGGTGTGGATGCTATAATCCAATATAGTGTTACAAGTAGCACGTAAATTCCATTTGTAATAAATCAACCACATTTCGGGTTCATTATTTCCGTAACCTTCTTCCAGCATCATACGCTCGGTATAAACCGCCCAACCTTCAACCATTGCTCCGTTGCCGAGTATGCTCTTAATAATACTTGGCGATTGATTGCTGTAAACCAATTGCGCATAATGCCCCGGAATTGCTTCGTGAATATTAAGAATTTGCAGCATGTAATGATTGTATTCTCGTAAATAACTTTCAGCTGCTTCGGGTGAGTAACTAGTAAGCGGACCAACATTGTAATACGTGTTTGCATTCTTCTCATAGGGACCAGGCGCAGAAATAGAAGCACCGGCAACACCCTGCATATACGCAGGCTCTACACGCACCACCAAAGGTTTTGATGGGTCTAAGTAAAGCAAGTCTTTATCCTTAACAAAAGCTGTCAATTCCGGAATCTGTTTTTCAATTTCAAACTGGAATGAATCACGATGAACGTGTTTTAAAGAAAGCACCCCGATCATTTCTTTGATAGCTAATAAGCTGTCTGTTGGCATGGCTTTATCCTTAAAATATTTTGGCCAGAGCTGTTTGGTAAGCTTTGCCATTTCAGAGTGCAGGTTTTTCTTGTGCTCCAATGCTTTATTATAAATCTGCTCTGCAGTGTAGCTTGAAGTAATTTCATAGTCAAACTTTTTAGTGAACAAATCTTTTCCAATGCGGAATGAGCGCGCTGTCTGCTCATTCAATGTCGGCAGAATATCTTTCTCCAACCAGTCAGCATAAGACAAAACAGCCTCCTTTGCTTCTTCCACAGCAGTTTTTAAATCCACTTTTTCCTGTGCTGACAAGCCTGATTTATCAATAGAATCAATTACTGCTGCGCCAAACACTTCTGCTGCTCCTCTGTTTTGTGAAATAGCAAGAGTAGTATGCACAATAGTTGGCTGTTTGATATTTGTTTTTGCAGCCGCGTAGTAAGCATCAACTTTCTGAAGCCGTTTGTAAAGATTTCTCAAACGTTCGTCCAGCGGTGCATACTGCTCGTTTATCATTTTGGCAAAGGTTTCGCCAAGATTATAGTTAGAAGGATTCCACTCGTATGATTTAAACTCATTAATATAAAACTCGTTTGACTTTAACTGATTTTCAATCATCAGGTAATCAGTTTTGTTGCTTGACGAAAGTTGTTTTACATCAAACTTCTTCAACGAATCAAGCCAGACAGAAGAAAAAGAAAGTTGCTTTTTTCTGTAATTATCATCGGGAACCGAAAGCACCGAATCGTATTTGTAGTAACCGTTGTAAGAAGCCCACTCAGGATTTACCTTCCAGAGTTCTTCAACAAATGCTTCTTTGAAAACATCAAATGTTTTATCCTGACTTTCGGTTGGTTTTGTGCTATTGCCGCAGGAGCTGATTATCAGCGCTAACAGAGGAAAGATAAGTTTTTTCATAGTAATTAATTTTTGGCGAAATTACATTTTATATTTTCTCTGATTATAATTTGATTTTTAGTTGCCGGAGAGAACCATACACTGATTTTTTTTCTGCAAAAAAATCATTTAGGTTTGCCCAACAACTCTAAACAACTGTTAATGAAAAAAGTTTGGCTCGTTCCTGTATTTGCTCTTTTATTTGCATGCGGAGAAGAAAAGAAAGAAGTTAGTCCTTTGCAACCACCATCGGATGAAGCAGTGGTTGAAGATGAAGAAAAAGGATTTTTCGAATCATCTAAAAAAGCACTGCCTGAAGAAACCGAAAAAGAGTATAAAACCGAATTTGATGCCGATGGCGCTTACTGGCAAACTGAATTAAGCGAACCTGTAACAATTGGCAAATACACGTTTCGCAGCCTTTCATTGCAAAAAAGCGAAGCTGCAACACTCTCACTTGAAATTGAGGAAACGGCAGAAATGATTGACCTTACTGCAAGAAAATATACTGCTTCGCAAGACACGTTAAACGTTCAGTTCTCACATAAAGAATTAGGTACTATCAGCATCACAGGGCATTTTACCATGAACCCGTGGAGCGAAGGTGTTGAAGAAAATGAAACAGTAGTGTTTACAGGAAGAATAAAAGCCGGTGCAGAACCTGCAAAAGCGGTGGAGTTAACCTGGAGTTCGTTTTGAACTATCCGCGCAGCTTATCCAGCAATTCGTTTAATTGTTTTGCCTCATCCTGATTCAAAGAAATAATGTCTTTGAAATTATCATCTAAATAATCAAGCGAAGTAAGAAGGTCTAAACCCTTTTGAGTAATAACAACATCCACGTTTCTGCGGTCGGCTTTGCATACTTTGCGTTCAAGCAGCCCTTTCAGTCGCAGCTTTTCAACCAGACGCGATGCATCCGACATTTTATCCAGCATGCGCTCTTTAAGCAATTTTATAGAAGCGGGATTGGGATGCTGCCCTCTCAATATCCTTAAAATATTATACTGCTGCTGCGTAATTCCATGCGGCTTCAGTTTCGCTGAATGCTGCGAGGTAAACCAGTTGCAGGTATAAATGATATTCAGCGCAGCTTTCTGGTATTCGCTTTTAAATTTCGGTTGTGATATTTCGTCTTCTAACTTCATGGTTAAAAAAAAGAGGGCGCACAAAGATACGCCCTCCATATTAAGATGCAATTTAAATTACTTCGCTTTGTCCAGCTCTACTTTAGCAATGATTTCAACGGTTTCGCCAACCACTGCACCGCCAACTTCGGTAAGTGTATTCCATTTCAGATTGTAATCAAAGCGGCTGATTTCTCCTTTCAGTTTAAATCCTGCTTTGGTGTTTCCCCAGGGATCGTTTGCAATTCCGTTGTAAACAACATCAAAGGTTATCGGCTTGGTGATATCGCGGATAGTGAGATTTCCTGACAACTTGTAGTTTTTGCCATCCACTTTTTTAAACGAAGTGCTTTTAAAAATCATTTTCGGAAATTTCTCAGCGTTAAAAAAGTCATCCGATTTCAGGTGATTATCGCGGTCGGTATTGTCGGTATTGATGCTGGCAATATCAACCGAGAACTGAATGTCGCTGTTTGTAAAATCTTCGGATGGCGAAACAACGCTGCCTTCAAATACTTTGAAATTTCCGGTTACTTCACTTATTAATAAGTGCTGAACGGTAAATTCCACTTTGGTGTGTGAGGCATCAAAGTTCCATTTTGTTTGTGCTTCTGCTCCTGTTGTTGCAAGAATTGCTGCTCCTGCTGTTGCTAATGTTTTTGTCATTTTTTTAGTTTTTGGTTAATGATTTTGTTAATTACATGTTACAACATCTATTATCTGATATTGTTTAAACAAATCACTAACCGATTGACTTACAGAACAAAAATTTACTTGCTGCTGAGTTCAGAAGCCGGCAAGGATTCGGGGTTCACCCTTTCCACTCTTACCACATAAATATTCAGACTATTCTTTACCTGCTTAAAGGTAACACCATAGCCAACTGCAAGAGGACTGCCTTTCAGTAGTTTTTCTGAATCCAATGCCGCATTTACCTGATTTACAAAACCCGGAATATCGGAGGGAATTTGGGTAAGTGTCAGTTGGGCTATGCTTTCGGAAACAGGGGTTTTCTTTTGCTGAAAAAAATACCAGCCCAGCGAAGCTTTCATCATTCGCTTTTCTGGAGTAGCTGCATAAAAGCCCGGTTTATTCTTTCGTTGTTCGTGCGAAAGCTTTTTAGTGCAGGCCAGGTAATCTGCATGGCGCTGTGCTGCTTTTTTAGCGCTCTTACTGCGTTTGGCTTTACTGCTGTTTTCAAGAGCAGCAAGAAGCGTATCGCTGAATTGTGCAGCCTCTTTGATTCTGATTTTTTTAGCACCCTCGGTTTTACTGTGCTCTGTTTTTACTCCTTTTACAGGTGTTGATTGAGCTGCCGAAGCAAGTTCATTACTTACCGAAAAATTAAGTTTATCCAATTTCTGATACGAGAATAAATCGGTTGCCCACACAGGTCCATCGGGGTCAAGGTAAAAAGCAGTGCCGTGCGAATGACTATGCGGGGCGCGCATATTCTCGTCATGCCCGGGCGAATTTTTCCACTGGTTAAAGGCAGCCTTTGCCATGATATCGCTGATGCTTTCAATGGATGAGCCATTATCGCTCCAGTTATACAAAGCATTTTCGCCCGACCATGCACTGCTGCCTTTATTGGCTTTAACATACCTGTATCGTTCGCCCGGACCATTACCGGTAAAGAATTTAGTGCCCTCTGTTTGTGTGTGCGAGAGTTTAGCATTTTCGCCCATCCATATAGTATGGTTGCGCGAGGCCAGCCACAGCGTATCGTCCCAGGCAAGGGTGTCGAGCTTATTTTGCTGGCGGTAATCGTTTATAAGATTGTGGAATTTAAGTGCCGCAAGGCGTTCGGTTTTCCGCACCGAATCGGTGTAGCACTTTTTAATTACCTCAGCAAGCTGAGCGGTTTGAAAAATCTGTGCATCCATGCGCGATGATGCAAGCAGGGCGAAGAGAAAAACAATTACTTTTTTCATAATTCACAACGTTTAGAAATAAGTAGATTTTTTTCGATAAAAACAGGTCTATACTTTTAATAACGCAGAAAATGATGAATTATTACATCGGGCGAAAAAAATAATAGGAATGCGATGAAAAAGGTGGAGGCAAAGAGCCGCGCATCTAATCCGAAATGATTTTTATTTTTGCCTCTCAATACTAACAACCTGCTGAAATTATGATAAAAAAAACGCTACTACTCGCTGCTGCTTTATTTATTGCGCCTTACCTGTTTGCGCAAAAACTTCCTAAGTTAATGACCACTCCGTTCAGTTACCGAGAGTGCTATCCAAACCATCCCGATAAAAAAGACCGCTACTGCAGGGAGTTTAAGTTTACCATCACTATTGTTGGCGATTCGCTGGTTATTACCCAAACCCGGGGCACCAAAGTAGAGCAACCCAAAAAAGCAGAATACTTTGATGTAATAACAAAAGTGCACCTGAAAGACCTGATGCCCCTGAGCGATGAAAAAACACTGAGCTACAAGGATGAAACCCAAAGTATAAAAGATCTGGAAAGCAACCGGCAATATTTTTTCAGGTTTACACTACATGCCAACGGACCTAAAATAATGGGCTATAAGTTTGGAAAATATACGGGCGATGAAACCTACAGCATTTATTGCGAAAACATAGAGGATGCAAAGGAATTTCTGATATACCTTGCCGGTGAATCCTACGGAATGTAAAAAAAACTGCTTATGCCAAGCGTGCCGCAATGCACAACACACGCGCAAGCTTAGGCTCAACCTGGAATAAAACGGCAAGATGCCGGTTAAACAGGTCGTAGCGTGACGCTACGACCAACCTGCAAGCTACGCTCAACTGGGAAATACAATTGTTATCGGGACGACAAAGAATAGACGACAGGAGGCAAAAAGAGCCTCGCGTCTGTGGGGTTAAGCTCAACTGTTATTGCCTGCGCTCAGCTGGGTTGAAAACTATTCCTTTTTGTTCAAAACTGAACCAAATCCAAGGTTCATTAATCAATAAATTTGCAACTATAAAAAAAAGCCCCTTGCATGGGGCTTTTAATAATAATGCGATGAGAGGTCGCTAGTCAGATGAACACTGCAACAAATCAGCGACTGAGGGAAAAAGGTCTCATAAGCCAATAGTATTTCAGTATAGTCTGGCGGAAAGGGTTTCAATAATGTGCATAACAGAATTGAAGCCCTTTCTTCATTTAATTCTCAGCAAAACTATATAACTCTATAAATGTTTTTACAAAATATTTTACAAGGATATTAACAAAACCTTGTTAAGCGGCATTACAAATTGTGCTTTGTGCAAACACGTTGAACATTCAGCCGAGCGGGGGCATTAGGCCCCATTAAGAGTAGTATTTCTCTATCAAGGCCTTATAACGTTTATCCGTTTTTAATTCAAGAAAGTTTTTTTCATTGTCAATTTGCTCTCTTTTATGTTGCCTATTATTAAGTGCTTTTTCTAACCATTTGAATGCTTCGTCAAACTCGCCCAACAAAGCGTGGCAAGCAGCTAAATTATATGAGCCTGCTCCAGATTTGATTTGCTCAGCCTCTTTTGCTTTCTCAATTGCTCTATTAATAAGAAAAAGATCTTTTCGAAATACACTGGTATCAATAAGTAAAGAACTAATATTATTTAATAATTTACCATTTTCATTTGAAATTTTTATCGCTTTTGAAAATATAGTGTAAGCCTCATTTAGAAGTTTATCAATTTCAATCTTATCAGAATTTTCTTCAATTAGAATATTGGCAATATCGTGTTTAGATGTTGCTATACAACCCAAAATAACTTGTTTTCGCAACTCAGTTCCTGCAAATTCTAATGATTTATTGTAAAAATTAAAAGCACTGTTCAGTTTCTCTTTATTTCTTTCAATTTTGCCCCATTCAGAAAATGAAACTGCCAAGATTAAGTTAAAATAATATTTGTCTGAATGCTCAAACACAAGTATCTTATTACATAGGTCAATAGTAAGTTCAAATAATTTTTCGGAGTTTAATTTTCGAGCATTATTTCTAAAAAATACAACTGCATTGTCATAATAATTATTTAGCTGTTCAACACTCTCTTTATCTTTTATAGAGAAGTTGAGATTAATAGAGTTAACAACTAAACTATGAATGTTTATATATGTATCGATTAAATCTTGATAATTAAATGTTGTCTGATTAAGATCAGATTTTGTTTTGCTTATATTTATAGCAGTGTCATCAATTAAGTCAAGTGCTTTTGCAAACGTACGTTTAACAGAATCCAAGATGTCAATTTCGTGCTCATTATAACTTATTACAGAATTAATTTGGCTAAGATGTTCTAAACTTTTACGAAAAAATGAACTATTATATTTATTTATTATATTGTAAATATTACCGAAGCGATAAAAAAAATAATCTGAATTAAAGGAGCCTTCAATTGGATAGAAGCCTATTTTATCACCTAATAATTCAGATACTCTTTTGCTAAGCTTTTCTCCGTCATAAGTTATCCAATAAAGTCCGGCACTGAATTTTTCATATTCGGCTAACAGATCTAACACATGATCATTCCCACTATATCCAATTACAATTAATGGGGTGTCATTTATTGTTTCTTTAATAAAATAACGAATTGTATCCTTATGCTTATTCAATTCAGAGCCAGTATTCAATTGCCAATAGCCATGCATTTGACCATGCAGATAAATTATTGAAGGAAAATAAATTGAGTTGTCAAACGACTTATTTGTTAAAGTTACATCGTATATAGGTATTGGATTCGAAAATAAAGATGAGCTTCTCGGAATCAAATCATCAAAGTTTGTAGTTAATATATTTTTGATTTTCCCCTCTATTAAAAGTTGAGAGGCAATGAAGCTACTTACATTTATTTTAGATTTACTTATATAATTATGAAAAATCGCTCTTCTCACTATTGAGTCGAAACAATTCATTACAACAAAATAATCATCTGTATTCACACCGTTTAAACATTCTGAATAAATTGTGTTTGATTTAATTTCATTAATAATTTCATTTGCAGTTGGAATTCCGCCAGTTATAGAACACCCAGCACCCATTAAAATAGATGGCTTTTTATTTGTAGCCTTTATTTTAGCCATCATGGCTTCAAAATTCATACTATGGATTATTAAACTATTTCTTAACTAATGTTATTCTTTATTAAGCATAAATACGACTTTTATATGTATCCAAGCGGCATTGCAAATGCCGCTTAGCCAAACTGCCACTTAACAATTAGGAACATTAAGCCGAGCGGGGTAGGCATTATTATGATTTTGTTAATAATGTTTCAATACTTTGAATTCCCTTAGGTGAAATTGTAACGTTTAATGTTTTCGAATCCAATTCAACCAATTTGTCCTTGTGAAGGTTTTGAATAACCTTTGATTTAAACATTGATAAACTACTATATTCAATCCAGCTAAATAAGTCTTTTAAATTTGCAGAGTTATCAAGTTCGTTATATAATAAGAGCAGTGTCTTTTCAGAAAAACTTAGACCATCTTTTAATATTCTTTTTTTACCATCGACATGCCATATATCAGGTAGTATCTTGATATTTAATGAATTTACAATAAGTTGTGCTTCTTCTAAACGTAAGTTGTGGTAAATTCTAATTAATTCGCAAATGACCCAGTCAGTGTTTTTAACAATAGTTGCGATGTCGATTTCATTTGCTTGCACATCACCTCCAATATGTCCAATGCCTCTTTTGTTTCTTAAGGTATAAATTAATAATAAAGCTCTTGGTATTATTACTCTGAGAGATTCATTCGCTGAGGCGGAAGGAGCCTGTGTCAATTTGTTCAACTCATTGGGAAAATTAGAAATATGATTTTCAAAGGGTGTATATTTTTTAAAGATTTCGAACTCTAAAAAGCGAAATACATATTCACAAAATTTTCCGGAAGATATACCAACTGTATCATATTCATCACTGAAAAAGGATTTAGCATATCTCTTTTTTAGTTCAATGTAGACATCAATTATTTTCTCTCTAAATGTCTCATTAATGCCAAGCAGAGCCGTCTCGAGCTTAGTTTTATTATATGAAATATTCATATCCATTTGGTCCTTTCTCGCGTTTAAGAGTTTTAGAGTTTACAAATTTACCCATGTGTCCAGAAATATCTGTAGTCTTAAAAGTAACTGCATGATCATTTTTTAGGTGTTCAACTATGTCAGATAGAGATTTCTTTTCCTTAAAATATCCTTCTGCAATTATTTTTAGCAAATAGGCTTTGGGACTTTTTGCGCTTTTTACTCCTGCTTGATTATCGCCTTTTGTAGAATATCTTTTTGTAGAATTAATTTTTCCAAATTCAATAAGCCCCTGAGTTATGTTTGAATCTAGAATTTCATTTAACACGCCAATAGCCTTGGTGTCTCCAGTTGGAGTTAAAGCAATAAATCCACCTTTTAAGGAAACTATTTCATCGCTCTTGGAAATCCATCTTCTAAAATTCCCTGTATTAAGCTTCGATTTTTTGAGTATTTCATTTAGGGTTTTTCTTTTTATTTCATTTGATTTGTGTAAATATTTGTACCCAAGAAGCGTCAATAATGCCATTCGAATTTCTCTTTCAATTTTCGTTTTCTCTTTGTAATTAGAAGTTTGAAAAACCAAATTTTCCCCATCTACTCTAAATATCTGATTAAGCCCTTCAATTATTTCGTCTTCCCCCTCAATTAATTGCGCCTCTTGAATATTTGATTCATCAATAGATTTAATTGGACTATTAGGGTTTAAATTAGTCAATGAAAAGTGCCTTTTCTTAGGGGTTTGAACTCCAATCATGTTTCCAAATGTTGATACTAAATCATGACCAACATTATCGGTAAAAGTTGCTTTGAACTTTTTCAAATCGCCTTTTTGCTCGAATTCAATTTGATTTAACTCGTTTTGCGGCTTGGCATTAGCGTGTGTAATTGCCGTTCCACAACTTAAGCAACCAATTGCGTTTTTAATCAATAATTCATTACAAGACTTGCATTTAATCTGTGTAAGGCAAAAGGGACAAAAAAACATTTTTTCGTCAAGTCGTAAATCTGTGTTGCAATTAATACAGTTCGTATTCATTTAGTTGTTTTTATTGATTTTTATGTTTGCTGCTAACTTATATATATCCGAATCTTTCTTTCGCCTATCCACACCCCATGTATAGAATGCGAAGGTTTTCTGCTATTGCATAGTATCGGTACAGCAAGAGTAAAAAATAAAATTTATATAAACAAGTCGTTATAAAACTTTTTTGCATGTATCAAAATAGTGTTTCGGGTGTTTAGCCGGTATAAAAAAAATTGTGCTGCAAATCATTTGCTGCAAATCCGCACCACACCGATATAACACTCTGCTGATGCTATAAGACTATAAGTATCTGACGAACAGTTCGTTACCGAGTGAATATTTTTTTGTATTTCCTTTGTCCCAATCAAAAAACAAAACAAACGGGACTATGAAAATGCATACTTCTTTTTGCTTGAGGTTTTATGAAGACCTGAAAAAAAACAAAGAACAAAACCAGTACAGTCATCGCGATTGCCGCGAAAAATGGAACATAGATGCGGGCAAACTTTTAAAGCGTGGCGGCAGCATCAACACCATTGTTTTCTTTAAATATTGTAAGGCTTTGGGCAGATGCCCGATACAGTTTATGATACTGCTTCTCAAAGATTATATTAATCCGTATGAATTAATTGATTTTATCCGCGACAACTTTGATTTGCAGTACTGAAAAAACAAAAATAAGTTCAGCAAAATCACAAAAAGGTTCAGCAAAGAATAAAAAACGTTCAGCAAAGTGATAAAAAGGTTCAGCAAAGTGATAAAAAGGTTCAGCAAAGAATAAAAAAAGTTCAGCAAAATCATAAAAAGGTTCAGCAAAGAATAAAAAAGGTTCAGCAAAATCACAAAAAGGTTCAGCATCGGAACATTAACACTAAACACTATAGCAATAACTAACAACAAATAACCCATAACCAATAACAAACAATTAAAAACCAACAACATCATGAAAAAGAAATGGATTGTAGTACAGTATCTTCTGAGAAAATCGGCAGCGGCCTTAGTAGAATATGCCGAAGAAATTGTGAACATGGTATCGGCATCGCCTTATTTTACCGCGCCCAACCCTGCCCCGGCCAACCCTACACTGGCACAGATAACCACCGATATAGCTGCACTGGATGCAGCTATTTCGGCACCGGGGGGAGGCAAAACAAAAACGGATAACATCCGTCAGGCCAAGGAGGTGGTTATTAACGACCTTGACCTGCTGGGGCTGTATGTGCAGATGATTGCCAACCAGCCTGCCAACAAAACCATTGGCGATATTATTATACATGCAGCGGGTATGGAATATAAAAAATCAAGCATGCCCAAACCGCGTGTGTTTGCAGTGGTTAATGACCCCGCACAGCAGGGCAGCGTAATAGCCCGCACGGTAAAAAGCGATAAACAGGCTGCTTATGAATGGCAGTTTAAAAAGGCAAACGAGGTAAACTATGCCATAGCGCAGATAACGGTAAAAGCATCGTATACGTATACCAATCTTGTAAGTGGAACACGCTACCAGTTTCGTGTAAAAACGGTTGATGCCCTGGGCAATAGCAACATGAGCCAGGTGCTGGAGTTGGTGGTGTTGTAGAACCGTCATTGCGACCCGCCTCAGGCGGAGAAGCAATCTCACAATCAGAAACAGTAATACGATTATGAGATTGCTTCACCCCGCAGGAAACGGGGTTCGCAATGACGATAGCCGTGTCATACCGAGCGTAGTCGAGGTACTTTATAAACAGCCATTTTGTGGTGCTTCGACTACGCTCAGCATGACAACTCAAACAAACTAAAAACTAAAAAACTATGAACTTAATAAACCCCTACTCCACCCTATCACCAAAAATTAAAACGGCACTGGATGCTGTTATTGCCGCTCTGCCGCTTAGTCCTACATTCGATAACCTGAACGATGCGGTGTTCAATGCCCTTTTTTCGGGCAATCCTCCAAGCGATGATCTGATTATACTGTATGCAAAATCGGTATTGCCTTATGTGTATAACGGGTATGCAACTGACGATAAAGAAAAGGATGGAGAGTTAAAAAAATACAACGACAAACAATTCGAGATTATTTATTACCTGCTCAGAGATATTTCAACCACCCCCACCGAATCCATTCCGCAATTGCTGGCCGCTACGGACGAAAAAATTGCAACATCGGGCCTGAGCTTTACGGAGCAAACTCCTTTGTTTGTGGCCACCACGGCAGGCAAAGCGGTGTATGAATACTGGCTGCTGAATATACCGCAACCCAGCGCCTGGGCTGCTTATATGGTAAACCCCGCCATTACCCCGCAGGCCATGGATGCCCTTAATTATAACAACATGAATAAGTGGGTATCGGCAGCCATGCAGGGTGCATTGCTGGGCTGGGGCTCTATTCATTTACCAAAACTGGATTTTGTGGATATGACGGCAGCCACCATTGCAGCCACCGGAATGGCAGCGGGCAAGGTGGTGTTTAAATGGTAAGCTACAGGCTTTCGAGAAAAGTGCTTATCTGCTTTTTGCCTTTGGCTGTTGCGTGTTTAAAAAACACAAAACCGATAAGGCTCAGGTAATGACGGATAGCCTGATTTTTGGTTAATTTCTTATACGAAACAGTGCTTTCCGAAATCCAGAACCTTGCTACCAGTGAAAGAAACGAAACCAGGTGCTCCACATCATCGGGTGTTACCGAGCGGTCGAGGTAACCGGCATCAATCAGTTTGTTGATGATTTTGCGGAAATCATCAAGCCTGCTCTTTTCCACCTTGCTGTAGTTTTCCGATAGTTTTGGGTTCTGCTGCATCTGACTTACAAAACTCAGAAACAGGCAGCGATACTCGTAATGATTATTAAAAACCTGACGGTAGCGTTCCATAAAATCGCTGAGCGAAGGGTTTTCGAGTTTTACAATGGTGGCCGAGTTTAACTCCGACAACTGTTTGCCCAGTTCCACCAGAATATCTTCTTTTTTAGGAAAATAATAGGTGATGTTTCCGGGACGGATATTTAAATCCGCTGCCAGTTCACGTATTCCTACATGCTCAATACTCCGCTGATTGAAGAGTTCCAGCGCTCGTTTTAATATGGTTTCGCGGGTGGTCATAAAAATAAATTTGGACGGTGTCCTAAAATTGTTTTAAATTTGGACACTGTCCAAAATTACTAAATTAAAACCAACCAACATGAAAGCAGTAAAATTTCCACACGTTATTGAAAACATTACAGGCGAAAAATTAATTTTCAAAGGCATAGCCCGCGATGCAAAGGGCGAATACCTTGAAGTAGAAAACGAAGTGAAACCCGGAGCAGGCCCTCCTATGCACGTACACTACCGTCAGGAAGAAGCGCTGACTGTAGTTAGCGGTAAAATAGGCTATAAATTAGCGGGAGGCGAAGATAAGTTTGCCGGTGTAGGCGAAACAGTACATTTTAAAGCCGGAGTGGCCCATCGTTTCTGGAATGCAGGTGATGACCTGTTAAGATGCACAGGATACGTAAGACCTCCTGATAACCTTATTTATTTTCTTACTGAGATTTATAAATCCATGAACGAAAACGGAGGCCGCCCCGGTGACTTTGATGCGGCCTACCTATGCCTGCGCTACAAGTCTGAGTTTGCCATGACCGAGATACCGGCCTTTGTGCAAAAGGTAATTTTTCCTCTTACCGTATTTTTCGGAAAGCTTGCCGGCAAGCACAAAAAATTTGCTGATGCACCAAAACCAATGTAAAAAAACAGAAAACATCAAGCATAAAAAAAGCGGCTGTAGCCGCTTTTTTTATGCCTGCATCAGCAAATTTATTTGCTGGCAATCTTCATCTCCTCAAAGGTTTTATCGTTAATAACCTTAATGGCTTTCTGCACCTCTGGACTAACCTGATTGATTACTCTGAAGAATGCTTCGGTCTGCCACAAGGTACGCGCTACGTAAGCCTTGATACGGTTTTTAATGTGCGCACCCGATGTTTTTATGCCTTCTTCTTTTATCTGCTCGGGAGTTTTATCACCGGCAACTTTTGTGTTTGCCACTTTTATATCCTCACCATCTTCGTCCTGAACGGTAATGGAATCGGCCTTTGATTTCTCTTCAAGGTTTTTATCGGCATAGGCCAGAAACTCGTTAAACAGTTTCTGGTCAACCACAAATTTTTTATCAAACGTTTCGAAGTCGGGATAAAGACTTGCAAACTCCTGACGCTTGCCATCCACGAATTCGTTTACAAAGTCATTTAAAATACCCTGCGCATAAATCTGTGTCAGGTAACGCGAATTTTCTGATGTGTCCAGGGGCATAAAAATATCGGGCATAATGCCGCCACCGCCATAAACAACACGGTTGTTGGGCGTATAATACTTCAGCGAGTCGGCAAGCTTAATGCTGTCCTGATGAAAAAGTTCTCCGCTCTCCACCCTTCTTTCATCTTCTTTGCGGTATTCATCAACACCCTCGTCATACGGGCGTTGTATGCAGCGGCCGGTAGGCGTGTAATAACGTGCTGTGGTAATTTTCAGCCACGAATTATCGCGCAAACGGAAAGGTCCTTGCACCAGTCCTTTTCCGAAACTTCTGCGACCGATGATTAAACCACGATCGTGATCCTGCACCGCACCCGAAACAATTTCAGAAGCGGATGCCGAACCTTCATCAATCAGCACCACTAATTTACCCTGCTCAAATGCTCCGCGGGTAGTGGCAATGTAATCGCGCTTGGGACTTGAAGCACCCTCGGTATAAACAATCATCTCGCGGTCTTTCAGAAATTCGTCTGAAAGTTCAATGGCTGTTTTTAAATAGCCACCCGAATTTCCGCGCAAATCCAGAACAAGGTGCTTCATGTTTTTTGATTTCAGCTTATCTAAACCCGCACGAAATTCGTCCATCGTAGTTTCGGCAAAACGGTTTACTTTAATATAGCCTATTTCGGGAGTAAGCATATACGAAGCATCTACACTGAAAATAGGAATTTTATCGCGCACAATGGCATATTCAATCAGCTCTTTTACTCCGCGTCTGTAAATGCTTACATTAACGGTTGTGCCTTTATCGCCACGGAGTTTTTTAATAACATCGTTGTTGGTGATTTTTATTCCCGCTACATTTTTGCCTTCAATCTTTACAATCTTATCGCCCGAACGGATACCTAATTTTTCAGAAGGGCCGCCTGAAATAGGTGATTGCACCACAATGGTATCGCGCGTAATGTTGAACTGAACACCAATGCCTTCAAAATTCCCCTGCAAAGGTTCGTTCATTTTCTCATACTCTTCGGCAGTGTAATATTCGCTGTGCGGGTCAAGGTCTTTCATCATTCCTTTAATGGCATCTTCAACCAGCACATTAAAATCAACGGTATCAACGTAACGTGTTTTTACCAGCGACAGCACATCATCAAACTTTAGTTTAGCTTCGTCTGAAATGGTTCTTTCCTGCGCGGAAAGGCTTAATGAGGAGAAAAGAAAAACTCCTGACATAAAAAGAACCGATACTTTTTTTGCTGAATTACTGATCATAAAATTGGCTTTCTGTATTTGTTTTTGCTGAATGCGGATACTAAGGTAACGCTTATAACAGGGAAATATTACAAAGGTTCTGTTAAAAAATGCAAACTGATTACGAAAGAAAAGGATTTAAAGTTCAATTTAATACAAACAGATTGCAATATCTATATTTGGCAACACTAATTGCAATACATGAAACTCTACTCCGTTAACGCAGGACATTTTAAGTTAGATGGCGGTGCCATGTTCGGCACCGTGCCTAAATCAATATGGAATAAACTAAACCCGGCTGATGATAACAACATGTGCTCGTGGGCCATGCGCTGCCTGCTGATAGAAGACGGCAACCGCCTTTTTCTGATTGACAACGGAATGGGCAACAAGCAAAGCGAAAAGTTTTTCAGCTACTACTATATGCATGGCGATGATACGCTTGAAAAATCACTGAACAAAGCAGGCTTTACGGCTGATGATGTAACGGATATGATTCTCTCGCACCTGCATTTTGACCACTGCGGAGGAAGCATACAATTTAATAAAGACAAAACGGGTTACGAGCCTGCTTTTAAAAATGCAGTGTATTACAGCACCGAACGCCACTGGAAATGGGCAACAGAACCCAACCCCCGCGAGAAACCGAGTTTCTTATCGGAAAACATTTTGCCTATTCAGGAAAGCGGACAACTGAAGTTTTTAAATGATGGCAAAAATATTACCGAAAATATTTCGGTAATGTTTGCCAACGGGCACACCGATGGAATGATGGTTCCGCATATAAAATACAAAGGCAAAACACTGGTGTATATGGCCGACATGATGCCTTCGTTAGGACATATTCCGGTGAACTATGTAATGGGGTATGATACCCGTCCGCTGCTTACCATGCAGGAACGTGAACCCTTTATGAAACGGGCTGCCGATGAGGAATACATTCTGTTTCTGGAACACGACCCTGTGAATGAATGCTGCACCGTTCAGCATACCGATAAAGGTGTAAGGCTGAAAGAGAAATTTTCGCTGAAGGAATTTTTCGGGGAGTAGAAACCGTCATTGCGAGGGAGGTACGACCGAAGCAATCTCATTTAAGTTGCTGCTCCGTATGGTGAGATTGCTTCGCTAAGCTCGCAATAACGAATTAACGATAGGCATAATACAACAACACCTTTTCAATCGCCTCTTTAATGGCAATATTTATAGGATAAAACTTATCCGATAAGTTGGCATCTACTGAGCGCAGGCGGAAATAATAATCACGCATAACGGGAATTGAAAGCCCCTCGCCTATTCCTGCTGCTGCTTTTGCATACTCTTCAGATTGTGTTTCCTTGATTATTTTGCAGGTGGCCAGTTCAGATTTTCCGTGTTTATCAACCCGAGCCGAAAAACCGAACAGGCGACAGATTAAGCCCCGATGCTTGTATTTGGTACAGGTTCCGCCAGTGGCAGTTTCAAATGCTTTAAAAATAATGCAGATGTCCTGCGGGTTGCTTTCTAATTGTTCTAACACATTCTCTGCTTCGCCTTTCTCATAAAGGTAGTGCGCAAAAGGCAAAAACTCTAATGGTGTAGCCTCAATGTCGGGCTTTTTGCAGCAGGCACCACAGCCGGCAACGCAATGCAACTTTGTCCTGCTTTGAAAAGCTGCAATTTCTATATCCAATTCTTCAAAAACCTGCTCTACAGCTTTTATTTTTTCTTGCACGGGACAAAAGTAAAACTATATAAACTTTAAAGCATTACTGTTCTTCAGAATTCTTCGCACTAACTATATCCCATACTCCAGCCGCAGCACATTATCTTCCAGCTTGGCAACCGTATGCGGCAGGTTGCGCAGCATATTCAGCATATTGGTATTAGAACTGTGTATTTCGGCACGGAAGGTTGTGATGCCGTTTTCTCTGGCGTGGGCGGCAAGGTGATTGAGTAAAATCTTGCCAATGCCTTTGTGGTGATATTCGTCAATAACGGTTATGCCGGCTTCTGCAATTTCGGGATTATCCGGGGTACGAAAATAGCGGGCTACTCCTATTCCGTAAATCTCATCATTCACTTTTTTGTAGGCAACAACGGCTGCACGGTTATGGTTATCTGTATTCAGATAATGTTCCCAGTCTTTATCGGACAGCGCATTGGCAACCGAAAAATACCGCAGACGCTTTGAATTGCTGGAGAGTTTATCAAACGCTTTTTTCAGATGCACGGCATCATCGGGTGTTTGCAAGCGTACATAAATTACGGTGCCGTCTTTAAGTGTGTAGCTTTGTTCTGTCAAAACACAATCAGGCGTTGGTTCAGCACTCCGTTTTCGGTTTCCAGTCTGCAATTATAAACACCGGGGGTAAGAGCGGAGGGAAGGCTCCATTCAATTAAAGTATTGCCTTCTGTCAGTTTTTTGCTGCTGAAAACTTCGGCTACGCGGTTTCCTTTAAGATCATAAATAACAAGCGAAGCAGACGGGCTGCTACTGAAAACAGTTTTGAAAAACACCGTGTTTCCTGCCTGAGCAGGATTGGGAAAAACGGCAAATTTATCAGCGCGCACAAATGCGCTTGCATCTACGGTAATGCCACCTGTGCCTTCCACCGCTTCATAAAGAATGTTGGCAGGAACATGGTAAAACGCATCACTGTTTCCGCCCGGCCAGGTGATGATCAGGCTGTCAACATAAGTAGCATTGCCCAAACCGATATGCACAACGCTGCTATTGTGTGAATTATAACTCGAGCCTCCGTCTACCTCGCGAATGAGGGTGCGGCCGTTAAATACAACTTCCACTCTTGCACCATATCCATCGCGGTTGGCTGTCATACCATGCGTTTTTACTTTAAGCCAGTTGCCGGTGGCGGCATCGTTACGAAAAAGAAATGAATGAGCGCTGCCGTTTGCCGAATCAAGGATGCCAACCAATACATCCACATCGCCATCATTATCATAATCCGAATAAGCCAGTGCGCGTGAAATATAAGTATCGTCAATACCGCCAGACACCGATACATCTGAAAAAGTTCCGTCACCATTGTTGCGGTAAAGCTTGTTCGGGTCAAGCGCAGGGCGCGGAAAATCATAACTCAAATCGCCCTGAGCAATAAAAATATCGGAATAGGTATCGTGGTCGAAATCAAAAAAGGCGCAACCCCAGCTTACCGTTGGGCGTGTGCCGCTATTATCCAGATTGGGCACCTGATCATTCTGCAAACCGGCTGCAACAGCTTCATTTGTAAAAACACCTGCCGAATTATGCATCAGCAAAGGTGTTTCCATATCGGTTACCAGATAGTCGAACATGCCGTTTTCATCATAATCAGCAATAGCTACGCCCATTCCGTTCATGGCAAAGTTGGCGTTGGCGGCAGTGCTTACATCAAAAAAGGTATCCAGCGGAAACTGGTTTTGAAAAAGCGAATTAGGAGTATGGTTAGGATAATAACCGAAATCATTTGCCACCAGTAAATCCATATCGTGGTCGTTATCATAATCTGTAAAAGCCGCGGCCAATGAGCAGGCCGTGCTGTCGGCAATTCCGTATGCAACGCTGCTCTCTGTAAAGGTAAGGTCACCATTGTTGATGTAAAAGAAATTTTTAACGGTGGGTAAGTCAACATTGTACTCCTCACACCAGTTGGCAACATAGATGTCAAGAAAACCATCGGCATTATAATCACCAAACACAGTCGAAGTGCTGTTGGCAGTATCGGCAACACCGGCACTAAGGGTTATATCGGTAAACGCTCCGTTACCGTTGTTATGAAACAGGTAATTGTGATGCGATTTTAAGGTTGTTATAAATACATCTTTAAAGCCATCGTTATCAATATCACCGGCAGAAACACCTGTTGTAAACACTGTTTCATCCATTCCTCCAAATCCTGCCGAGTTGGTTTGCAGTGTGAATGTTCCGTTACCATTATTGCGGTAAAATGCATCGCGGGCAAAACCGCCTGTCAGGTAAAGATCATCGTAGCCATTATTATCATAATCAAACCATGCAGCCCCGCCCGACATGGGCTCAAAACCCTGAACTCTTACTGCCTTGTGATTAATACCTGAAGAAATGGCAACATCGGTAAAATAAGGCTGCGAAGAAGTAATAACAGCGTGTAAAAGAATAATTAAGGTGAGTAGAATTTTCTGCATCGGATAAAGTTCGGTTTATGCACCAAATTTAAACAGATATTAATATCCTGTCATTTTTGGGCAACAAAATCCATACGGGAAAACAACAGAAATACAAAATTAACAGCCACCAAACCTTCCAGCGGTTTCATAACGTGATATACAGCACCGTAAACATGGGTTTGCCAGAACAGATGCGGATTCTTCAATTGATTTAATACAAGAAAAGTGTTGGGGCATCTGCCTTCGGGATAAAACGTAAGCAAACAGGTTGCAATCAAAAGAAGAAACAACAAATTAACTGACAGCAGAAAAACAAACTCTGGTTTCTGCCAAAAAGCAGATTTCTGTTCAGGCTTTACTCCGGCAATCCACAAAAAAACCATAGCCATTCCGCAACCCAAAAGATCAATCACTACATCATTAAACTCAAAATACTGAATATAGCCCGGGTACAGAACAACGTACTGATACCACTCGTTCACAAAAATAAAAGGCAGGGTAAAAGCCACAGAAGCACCAAAACTACCCAGCAACGGAAAAAGCAAAACCGACAACAGCGTGAACTCAAGAACGTGAACTACTTCAATATTCATCTCAAATAAAAACTTGTAGTGCAACGCAATCAGCAGAGATGTAGCAAGCAGAAAGAACAATTTTCTGTTTCTGTTTTTGGTTGTTTTATAAAGCATGTATAACAGTGACGCTAAAACCATAACTCCACCGCAAAGACTAACAAACAGCACCACCTTATTATAAACAGGTAGGCTCAGGTTGTTCATTGCATCAACAGAAAGACGAACAAAAAAATCATGAAAGAAGATGAGAGAAACTCCGTAGATAAAAACCAGCAGAATATTAAGCGCTTTGCGGTGTTTCAGCCAATTCAATAAAATCAAAAGCATAGACAAAGATAATTTTTCGGACTTTTGCAACATGAAGAAAATCATTCTTGGGGCTGTTGGCGTATTATTTCTGGCCTTTGTGCTGGTTGTTTATTTCCGTCCTAAACAAATAATTGCTGCGGGCGAAGTAAAAGCAAAATATACCCTTCCCTCATCGCATTTCATTACCTGGCGCGGAACTGAACTGCATTATACCGATGAAGGCAGCGGTTTTCCAATCATCATGCTTCATGGGTTTGGCGGCTCGCACCACAACTTCAATAAAATTACGGAACTGCTGAAAGACAGTTTTCGCATAGTGCGCATTGACCTTCCCGGTTTTGGAATGTCGGATATGCCAAAAGGAGAAAATATCAATCCACCCGAAATTTACCGCGACTACCTTCAATTCATTACCGACTCGCTGAACATTGACAGTTTTTATGTAATGGGCAATTCTATGGGCGGCTGGGTAGCCTGGCAAATTGCAGTTGAAAATCCCGATAAAGTAAAAGGACTGGTTTTGCTGGGCAGTGCAGGCTACGAAATGGATAAAATAAAAACAAAAGCTGTAAACTGGATACGCCTGCCCTTTGTAGTAAAAGCATTGGAACGCGGTATGCCTTACTCTGCTTCAAAAGATGCAGGTATCCGCTGCTGGGCAGATGACAGCAAGATTGATCCCGTTGAAGTACAGGCAAACAATGATTTCTGGAATCGCGAAGGAAATATTCACGGGGCCTTTGCCGTGGCAAGTTCTGAAGCGATGCCCGATACTACAAGGCTTCAAACATTAAACTGCCCAACGCTGATTGTGTGGGGGAAACAGGATGAAATTATTCCCGCTTACCATGCCGAAAAATTTCACCGCGATATAAAAAACAGCACTATGATTGTGTACGACCCTTGCGGACATCTTCCGCAGGTTGAGATGGCAGAACAGTTTGAAAAAGATTTTTTGAAATTTATTAACCAATGAAATCCGTTCAACGCTGTTTAATCAGTGCCATCTTTGTGCTATGCCTCCTAACCAACATTGTTCAGGCGCAGGAAAGAACAGTTACCGTTGGTTTGCAGGTAAAACCAATCTTCCCTGTAAAATTTCTAAAAACAGGACCACAAACTGTTTCACAAAACGGAGTTGATTTCACTATTACTCCCAAATTAGGCTACTCAGGAGGTATGGTTATCCGCTGGGGATTTACCAACACGGTTTCTCTGGAAACAGGAATCAATTATGTAAAACGCAACTACGACCTTGATTTTAAAACCGACACTTTTCAGGGCAAAAGCGATTTTGGTGTGGTGAATTACCAGATACCCGTAAGCGCACTTGTATTTATAAGATTAAGCAACAGGCTTTATATGAATGCCTCTGCTGGTCTGTCGCTGGATATGTTTGTATCAGACATTCACACGTTCAGCACTTATTTCAACAATTACTCACAGCGCAACGGTGTTTTTCAATCCGGTGTTTTAGCTAATCTTGGTTGGGAATACAGAACACCAAAATCAGGATATTTCTATATCGGAGCTTCCTTTCAAAGGCCATTTGCACAGATCTACAATTCAAGCCTGACTTATGAACCAAGCAAGGCAAACAACGAAAATGTGGTAATGAAGTTGAATGGCTCGTACCTTACTTTTGATGTACGTTACTTCTTTAATCCGCTGCCGGTTAACAAGAAGGTGAAGAAGCTAAAGAGTGAGAAAGTAAAAGAGTGAGAAAGTGTCATTCTTACTTTCTCTCCTTGTCACTCTCTCACCTATTTAAAACGTAAACGTGACCGTCCCTTTGGTTTCAAGAGGGGCAGTTGGCACGTTGTCGAATTTTATTTCCTGAGCGAATTTCTGTGCTTTGGTAAACAGGTAATCATCATTGGTAGTTGATGAACCCGGTGCGCCCGGTGTGGCTTTTATAACGTTTCCGTATTTATCTATAACTACATCCACTACCACTGTTCCTTTATCCTGAGTGCCTATTACAATTTTGCAGCCTTTTGAAACTGTTCTTCCTTTCATTTTATATTTCACCACATACAAACCATCAGTTGATGTAAATTTCTGTTCCATCACTCCGCTTTCCGATGCGTTGGCAACAGATGCGGCATTGAAGTCCACTGTTTTTATTTCATCAATTTTATAGGTCATCATTTTGCCGTCAGCATCAAGACTTAAGACGCCTGCGGCAATGCCGGTTACATAACCTTTTACAGTTATGCCAGATTTCAGGCTAACCGAATGTTGCGCAAACGCGTTGATTGAAAAAACAGAAACGATGGAAAGAGTTGTAAAGATTGTTTTTGAGTTCATGAGATTATTTTTTTTGCAAATATATCCTGCAATAATTTCGCCAGAATAAAATACTGTGCTAAGTTTTTAACAACCGGGAATGAATTACAGATGATTTACAGCAGGATATTCCTTCATTCATTATTCTTTCCGTTATTTGTGTTTTAAAATACTGAACTATGAACGGAGGAAAAATAATAGCAAATGTTCTGAAAGCCAACGGAACCGAATTTCTTTACACACTTTGCGGTGGACATATCTCTCCCATTTTTGTGGAAGCAAAAAAAGCCGGTATCCGCGTAATTGATGTGCGTGACGAAGCCACTACCGTTTTTGCTGCCGATGCTACAGCGCGTTTAACCGGCAAGCCGGGAATAGCTGCAGTTACCGCAGGCCCAGGTGTTACAAATACACTCACTGCAATCCGCAACGCATTAATGGCACAATCACCGTTGATTTTGCTGGGTGGCGCAACAGCAACAGTGCTGCGTGGTCGTGGTGCTTTGCAGGATATTGACCAGCAAAGCCTGATGAGGCCTAATGTAAAATGGACTACCGTTGTAACAAAAGTAAGCGACCTTGCCTCCACTATTCAGCGTGCCTTTTACGAGGCACAGAATGGTATTCCCGGCCCTGTGTTTGTTGAATGTCCCATTGATTTGTTGTATCCCGAAATGATGGTGCGTGACTGGTACGGATTAAATAAAGATCCGAAAGATTATGCGCTCGCTAAAAAAGCGGAGCACTATTATCTGAAATATCATTTAGATCGCGCTTTTGGTAAAAAAAACAAGTGGGGAAAAATTGAATACGCTCAAAAAGCAAAAGCACCTGCACACAGCAAAGGCAATGAAGATAAAGTGGCTGAAGCAATCAATGCTGCTAAGAAACCGCTAATGGTAATAGGTTCGCAAACCATGCTGCAGGCACAAAATGCTGAGGCCATTGCTGAGGCCATTGAAAAAATTGGTGTTCCTGTTTACCTGAGTGGAATGGCGCGCGGTTTATTGGGTGCCGACCATGAGTTACAGGCGCGACATAACCGTAAAGTTGCTTTGCGCGAAGCTGATTTAGTTTTGCTTTCGGGTGTTCCCTGCGATTTCAGAATGGACTATGGCAGACATATTTCAGGAAAAGTGAAACTGATTTCGGTTAACCGCTCTCACGAAGAGTTGTATAAAAACCGCAAACCGGAAATTGCTGTGCATGGCGAACCGGGTGATTTTTTGATTTCACTGGCAAAGAATGGCAAGCTAAACAAAACCAAACGCAGCGAGTGGATTGAACAATTGCGCAAAAGTGATGACACCCGCGAAGCGGAAATAACCAAAAAAGCAGAAGAAAAAACCGAAGGCATAAATCCTGTTGCACTTTTTCGCGAACTGGAGAAAATGTTACCCGAAAAAACAGTGCTGGTTGCCGATGGCGGTGATTTTGTTGCTACAGCTTCTTATATTCTTCATCCACGCTCACCCCTATCCTGGCTTGATCCGGGTGTTTTCGGAACATTAGGTGTTGGCGGTGGTTTTGCAATGGGTGCAAAATTATGTCGCCCCGATGAAGAAACCTGGATTATATATGGCGATGGCTCTTCAGCATATACACTTGCGGAGTTTGACACCTTTGCCCGCCATAAAATTCCCGTGATTGCATTAATAGGTAACGATGCAAGCTGGGCACAGATTGCCCGCGACCAGGTTGACTTTCTTGGCGACAGTGTTGCAACTGATTTAGCTTTTACAGATTATCATGAAGTAGCAAAAGGCTACGGAGGTGATGGAATAAAGATTACCGAACTGTCTCAATTACCGGATGCTATTGCCAAAGCAAGAGAAGCCAACAAAATAGGCAAACCATTTTTGATTAATGCTATTCTTGGAAAAACGGATTTCAGAAAAGGTTCTATTTCGGTTTAGAGCAGTCTGATTTTTATCAGGTTGCAAACTGACCAAAATCAGTTTAATAAAAGACCTGCATGTCTACTTTTACCCAAGATTTAAGACATGTCAGTAATAGAAACCACCCTCAGTCACCAAACCATTGGTGAAATAGTGCGCGAAGACATTCGTGCCGCTAAAATATTAAAACGCAACGGAATTGACTTTTGCTGTGGTGGCAAGAAAACTCTTGAAAAAGCCTGCGAAGAGAAAAATATTAATGTTGACAAAATTCAGGAAGAGTTGATTGACCTGATGAGCCGCAACAACCCCTTTCCTGAAATAAATCCTGATAAATGGAAAATTGATTTCCTGTGCGACTATATTGAAAATCTGCACCATACTTATGTTAAGCAAAACATGCCTGTAATAAGTGAACTGGCAGAAAAAGTAGCTCGCGTTCATGGTGAACATGCTCCCGAACTTGTTAAAATAAAAGAGTTGTGGGATGAGGTAGTAAAAGAATTGGCTCCTCACATGCAAAAAGAAGAATTGGTGCTGTTTCCTTACATCAAAAAACTGGTGGCGGTTTCTGAAGGAAGAGTGGAAAGTCTAAAAGCTCATTTCGGCACAGTAAAAAATCCAATTGCCATGATGGAGAAAGAACATGAGGCAGCAGGTGAATTGTTGGAAGAGATTTATTTACTAAGTAGTTCATTTTCGCTCCCCGACTGGGCTTGCAACAGCTATAAACTATTATACAACAGCATGGCTGAATTCAGGGAAGATTTACATCGCCATATTCATTTAGAAAACAACATACTTTTTCCGAAAGCAATTATTTTGGAAGAAACCTACAGGACAAATTAAATTGAATAGTAACTTGCGCCCGTTTTGAAAACCACGCTTACCATATCACTCGCTTTTCTCTTTCTGCTGCAGTCATTCACGCGCACATTTATTATTGTGAATTATCAGGTAAACAAAGACTATATTTCAAATGTACTTTGCGAAAACAAAGAAAAGAAAGCAATGCACTGCGAAGGTAAATGTCATCTGAAAAAAGAATTAGACAAAGAAGAGAAGAGTGAAAATACACCTGCAGGTAGCGGTAAAGAAAAATTTGAAATCACGCTCTTCAACGAAAGTATATCAGAGTTTTTTATTCATACAGCCAGCAAAGCAATTTACCCTGCTGACTACAATGCCATTTTGCCGCAAAACTTCAGTTTTGCAATATTTCACCCGCCCAAAGTTTAATTGATTTACGCCATGTATTCAGCCATACGCTGAATGCTATACTATTACGTTTAATCAATTAAAATCTTAAAAAAATGAACTCTTTAATGAAACTCCTTTTTGCAGGAGTAATGATACTATTTTCAATACTTACCGGATGTAAAAAAGACGATGATCCGGAACCCGATCCATCTAATACTGAAGGACTTGTTTATGTAGGTCAGGCATATACTGACCAGGGCAGCATGCTGATAAAAGTATATGCTACCGACTCGCTTTATTGCGCTTTCAACAACCTTTTTATAGAGGTGCGCGATTCAGCTACCAACACTGTAATCAGCAATGCAGAAATAACCTTGTTGCCACAAATGATAATGATGGGACACGCAGCTCCGTTTGAAAATCCTTCAAGTACAGCAGCTGTAAACGGATTATTTCCCTGCGCAGTTGTTTTTCAAATGCCGGGAGACATGGGTTGGACATTAGATGTTACTGCAAAAAACCTTGCAACCAACAATGAAGGAACTGCACAACTAGCTTTTGCAGTAAAAAATCCCACGCTTACAAGAACCAAAGTAATCACGGCACTGAATGATAGCAGCAAATTGATCATTTCGTATGTGCAGCCGAAAGAACCCAAAGTTGGCTTGAATGATTTTGAAATTACTATTCACCGGAAAGAAAGCATGATGTCATTTCCATCGGCTGAAAATTACACTGTTGAAATTGAGCCTGAAATGCCTTCAATGGGACATGGATCTCCAAACAATGTAAACCCTGTTCACACAGGAAGCGGGCACTACAAAGGCCAGGTGAATTTTACCATGACCGGTGAGTGGAACATAAACCTTAGAATAATGGATGGCACAGCCCCCGTTGACACCACTTCTTATTTTGAAGTTGTTTTATAAACAAAACTTATGCTCAAACCGGCTTTAAAGTTTTTCTTTATTCTGATAAGTTTTCAGGCTATTGCCCAACAGCAAGACAGTGTTCCGTTTTATATCGAAGGCAGTATTACCGAAAGAATTATTGGTCTTAATGAAGTTCTCATAAAGCCGGCTTGTGCATGTGTTGGTGAGTGTAGTTGCAAACCAACTACTAAAGAAAATTATTCACTCAACCGTTTTTCAGCTACCGATGCACTTCTGGAAAAGAACAACAGAATATCGTTGATAAAAAGAGGGAATTTTGCATTCGAACCTGTATTGAACGGAATGGCATCAGACCGCATTAACCTGACCATTGACGGAATGAAAATCTTCGGAGCCTGTACGGATAAAATGGATCCTATAACATCTTATGTTGAGCCCAATAATATGAAATCAATTTCGGTTCAGCATGGAGCGGCAGGCAGCATGTTTGGTTCTGGAATTGGCGGTTCGGTAAACATGGAGACTAACGGAGCTGTTATAAATCCGGCAAAGAAACTAAGCGGTGAAGCAGGAATGGGCTTTCATTCGGCTTCAATGGGAATGAATGGTCTTTTCATGCTTAACTACAGCAGCAAACGCTGGGCACTGATGACCAATGGTGTTTATCGCAGATTTCAAAACTACCGTGCAGGAGGTGGTGAAATCATTAACTACACCCAGTTTGAAAAATGGAATGGTTCGGTTTCCGGCAAATACATGCCTACTGACAATGATGTCCTTCGGTTTGATGTAATCATAGACGAAGGCTACAACATCGGATATGCAGCTTTGCCAATGGATGTGCTTTATGCCAAAGCAAAAATATTCGGACTTACTTATCAGCATCTCCCTTGCCATGGCGCAATTGAAAAAATTGAGGTAAAGCTTTACGGCAATACTGTTTCGCATAGCATGGACGATACCAAACGTACCAATGTTGCTATACACATGGACATGCCCGGGAACACTAAAACATTTGGCGGCTATTTCGATACACAACTCAAAAAAAACAAACACAAAGTAACCTTGCGCTTAGATGGCTATCACAACAACGCGCGTGCTGAAATGACCATGTACCCTGTTAATGAAGCCGAAATGTTTATGCTTACCTGGCCCGATGTGAACAAAATGGACGCTGGTATTTTTATTCAGGATGTGATTGACATATCAGAAAAAAACAAGCTGAGTTTCAATGTGCGTTTAGAATATCTAAACACACGCGTAATTGATGAATTCGGAGTACAGCAGGCAAGTGTCTTCAATCAGGATGTTTCAAAAACCAATCATCGTTTACTGAAAGTGATGAGCGCAACTTACATGCGCTATGTGAGCAAATTAGTATCTGCATGGCTTACTGCCGGATATACCGAAAGAGCACCATCACTGACTGAGCAATATGGTTTTTACATTTTTAATGCTTATGACGGCTATGATTATGTCGGCAACGTGAATATTAAAAATGAGAAGGCAGTACAGTTAGATGCCGGTATTCAATGGAAACACGAAAAAGTAGAAATAAGATGCACCGGATTTTACTACCGCCTGTTTGATTACATATTAGGAGCGCAGGATAATACCATGGATGCCATGACCATCAATGCCAACGGAGTAAAATTCTCGAAAAATATTCCGGAAGCATTTATGACGGGTGGAAATTTAGAACTCACCTATTCTCCTGTAAAAATGATAAAGCTTTCATCGGCTTCGTCTTACACACATGGCGAAATTGCTGGAGGAAATCCGCTGCCGCTTATAGCTCCGTTTAAAAACATCAGCAGTCTAAAATGGCTGCATCAGCGGGGATTTGTATTGCTTGAGTGCGAAAGCGCAGCTGCACAAAACCGCATTAATCCAGAATTTGGCGAACGCACCACAGCCGATTATTCTATCATCAACCTGAGAGCAAGTTATTTCTTCCCGATTAACAATAAAAAAATTACACTAAATGTAGGAATAGAAAACCTGCTTGACAAGCGCTATCGCACCCACCTTACATGGGGAGGTATTCCGCAACAAGGTATTAACGGATACCTGAACATCAGTTTCTCTTTTTAATAACCCAAATAATCAACAAACAAACTCTAAAACCCAAAACAACTATGAACATCAAATTTCTCTCCTTTCTATCTTTAACATTAATTCTTGGTTTCACTTCATGCGAAGATGACCACGGACATGATGACACCGAAAATCCGGTAATTGAACTTACCACACCAACCGATCAGCAGCAATTCGGTCTTACCGATACTATTAACATTGTTGGCCACATTACAGACAGCCACGATTTGCACGAATTGCTTGTAAAACTTACCCGCAACGAAGATGGCGATACATTGCTACTCTTCACTCCTACTGTTCATGCGCTTACTGAGTATCACCTCGATACTTTTTATATTGCAAATGAAACAGATCACAAGCATTATACTTTACAAATAGTTGCATGGGATCACGACAATAATGCAGATTCGCTCAGCTACGAATTGCACGTAGAATAATCTTTTAAAACTTTAAATGAAAAGGGAAAGCTTAACAGCTTTCCCTTTTTTATTGTTCAATTGCTTTTATATTTGACCTCATAAAATCAATACTCAATGAGCACAGCTACATCTATACAACCACTTAACAATTATGCCCTCGGCAAATGGATTTCCGGTGAGGGCAACGGACAAACATTATACAACGCCATCACAGGCGATGCTATAGCAACCGCAAGCAGCAAAGGTTTAGACTTTGCAGCCATGTGTGATTACGCACGAAGCGTTGGCGGACCTAAACTCCGCAAAATGACTTTTCCTGAACGCGGAAGAATGCTGAAAGCATTGGCGCTTCACCTGATGGAAAAGAAAGAACTGTTCTATAAAATATCTTGGGCAACCGGAGCTACCAAGGCCGATAGCTGGGTGGATATTGAAGGTGGCATCGGAAATTTATTTTCCTATGCATCACTACGCAGGACTTTTCCTAATGAGAGTTTTTGCGTTGAAGGTGATGTAGCAAAACTTTCTAAAGGAAACACCTTTATCGGTCACCACATTTGTGTGCCAAAAGAAGGTGTTGCCATTCACATCAATGCATTTAATTTCCCGGTTTGGGGAATGCTGGAAAAAGTAGCAGTAAATTGGCTTGCCGGTGTTCCTGCTATTGTAAAACCAGCAACACTAACTTCATTTTTGACTGAAGCAGTTGCAAAAGAAATAATCGCAAGCGGCATTCTTCCTGAAGGTGCGTTGCAATTGATTTGCGGAAGCGCCAACGGAATTTTGGATCATGTAATAAGTTCGGATGTAGTAACATTTACAGGTAGTGCAAGCACCGGTAAAATGCTGAAATCACATCCCCGTTTGATTGAAGAAGCTGTTCCGTTTACGATGGAAGCAGACTCGTTAAACTGTTGTATTCTCGGAAACGATGTTACACCCGACCAGCCCGAGTTTGATATTTTCATTAAAGAAGTGGTGCGCGAAATCACTACCAAAGCAGGACAGAAATGTACAGCAGTGCGCAGAATAATTGTTCCTGAAAACCGTGTGGAAGAAGTTCGGCTTGCACTTGGAAAAAGACTGGCATCAAACATTATTGGCGACCCCAATGTGGAAGGTGTGCGCATGGGTTCATTAGCAGGATTGGCGCAACTGAAAGAGGTAAAAGAAAAAGTAGAACAGCTTAGCAAAACACAACAAATTATCATCGGTGATTTCGAAAAGTTTGAAGTAAAAGGCGCTGACAAAAACAAAGGAGCATTTATGCCTCCTGTTATTTTTCTCAACGAAAATCCTTTTAAAAATACCGACTGTCACAACATAGAAGCATTTGGCCCTGTATCAACGCTAATGCCTTATAAAACAACGGAAGAAGCTATTGCATTGGCCAAGTTGGGCAAAGGTTCACTGTGCAGTTCTATCATCACGGCTGATGATAAAATTGCCAAAGAATATGTGCTGGGTGCTGCAAGCATGCACGGAAGAATTCTAATTCTCAACCGTGACTGCGCAAAAGAAAGCACCGGTCACGGTTCACCAATGCCTATGCTCGTTCACGGAGGTCCCGGCCGCGCTGGTGGCGGAGAAGAAATGGGTGGCAGACGAGGCGTATTTCATTACCTGCAACGCACCGCTATCCAAGGCTCGCCAACAACGCTAACCATTGTTACTAATCAATACCAATACGGAGGAAAATACATTCAGAAAGATATCCATCCTTTTCAGCAATACTTTGAGGATATTGAAGTAGGTGAAACATTAATCACCAAAACGCACACCGTATCTGAACAGGATGTTGTAGATTTTGCCAACCTGAGCGGAGATAAATTTTACGCTCACATGGATCCGAACTCGTTGGAAGGAACACCATTTAAACGTACGGTGGCTCACGGCTATTTTATTCTTTCACGTGCGGCAGGATTGTTTGTTGACCCGCCAAAAGGACCTGTATTATTGAACTACGGACTGGATGAATGTCGTTTTACCAAACCCGTTTACCCGGGAATGACCATTGGCGTTCGCTTTACCTGCAAAGAAAAAATTGATCAGGAAAAACGCAATGAAGAAGATGTTGCCAAAGGGATTGTGAAATGGGTGGTAGATGTGTATGACTGCTCTTCACAGGAAATCCGTGATAAATACGAGGTGGACTTAACCAATGGAGATACGGTTGCTATTGCGACTATTCTTACGATGGTGAAGAAAAGAAATCAGAGTTAATTTACTTTGCTATATTGCCTTCACTTTTGACTTCCGACTTAATTCTCTTTTGACTTAGTCTATGCATTTATCCTTCTCTGATTACCTCATCATCAGCCTCTACTTTGTCTTTGTTTTGGGCATTGGTTTTTTGATCAAGCGTAAAGTAAAAACAAGTAATGATTTTCTGATGAGCAACCGCAGCATTCCGTTGTGGATAACAAGTCTGGCATTTATCTCTGCTAACCTTGGTGCACAGGAAGTGATTGGTATGGCAGCATCAGGAGCCAAATACGGAATTATGACTTCGCACTTTTACTGGCTCGGAGCTATTCCTGCAATGGTGTTTCTGGGAATTTTCATGATGCCGTTTTACTATGGCAGCCGCGCACGTTCTGTTCCTGAATATCTGGCCCTGCGCTTTGATGGCAAGACACGCAGTTTTAACGCGGTTGCTTTTGCATTCATGACCATCTTTTCATCAGGTATTTCACTTTATGCATTGGCATTGTTACTGAAAGTTATTCTTGGCTGGAGCTTTGAGTTTTCGGTTTTTATGGCTGCAGGAATTGTATTGATTTATACGTTTCTTGGCGGACTGACCAGCGCTGTTTACAACGAAGTATTGCAGTTCTTCCTGATTGTATTAGGCATTGCCCCTGTTGTTTTTATAGGTCTGCGGGAAGCAGGAGGATGGGAAGGCATCTCCTCTACCCTGCCCGCTGCCATGACGCATACATGGACCTACATGGGTTCTGCTGATGATAACCCGATGGGCGTTAATATGTGGAGCATGATGATGGGATTAGGCTTTGTGATGTCATTTGGCTATTGGTGTACGGATTTTCTTGTTGTGCAGCGCGCTATGGTGGCCCGCAATATGTCGGCAGCGCAGCGCACACCGCTTATTGCCGCTTTCCCGAAAATGATGATGCCTTTTATTGTCATCCTGCCCGGACTGATAGCCATTGCACTTACCCATGTGGGAGGTGATTTTGCACTTCCGCTGAAAGAAGACGGACGCACCGATTATGATATGACACTGCCTGCGCTTATCTCGCATTATTACCCGTCAGGGCTATTGGGTGTAGGTGTTACAGCTTTGCTCGCTTCGTTCATGTCGGGTATGGCAGGAAATGTAACTGCTTTTAACACCGTGCTTACGTTTGATATTTATCAGGCCCATTTTAATAATAACGCAAGTGATAAGCATTACCTCATGGTTGGTAAAGTTGCAACTGTAGTGGGCATTATCGCCTCCATAGGCACAGCCTATCTTGCAAGTGGGTTCAATAATATCAATGATTTCCTGCAACTGGTTTTCAGCTTTGTAAACGCACCTTTGTTTGCTACATTTTTTCTGGGAATGTTCTGGAAACGCACTACAGGGCATGGAGCTTTCTGGGGTTTACTGATAGGAACGTTTGCGGCAGCCGTTTTTCATGGTATTACTTTAGCAGAAGGCAAAGGCGCATGGTTGATGGAGCCTATCTATGAATTCCGCAGCGGTATGGGGCAGGCCTTTGCAGTTGCAACGGTAGCTTGGGTAGTGTGCTTTATTATGACCATTGTTATCAGCCTTTTTACCAAACCCAAAGAAGAAAAAGAACTGGTTGGCCTGGTTTACAGCCTTACCGAAAAGCCGAAAGAAACAGAAACAGCATTTTACAAACGCCCTGTACCGCTTGCAATAGCCATGATAATATTGGGAATAATCCTTAACCTCATTTTCTTCTAATGGAAAAGCTAACTGACCTTCGTTTAATTATCGGATTATTTTTCAGTCTTTCGGGCCTTGTTTTAGTGGCTAATTACTTTGCAGGTATAGCTGCCAAATATCCGGAACTAAACCTGTATTCCGGTATTGCCATGCTGATGTTTGGGTTGTTGATGCTGTTGTTCTTTTACAAAGGCGATAAAGAGAACGCCTGAACTATTTTTGTAAAGATTTATAATACGCACAGACCGTATTCATAACACAGTCCCCGCATTTTGGATTCGCAGGTCTGCAAATTTCCCTGCCCAGAAAAGAGATTGCCATGCCTGCCTGCCCCCAATCTTTCTCACCAATTTCGTTCATCAGTTGCTGTTCAATCTTTTTGGGGTCTGTGCCGGAGGCAATCCCTAAACGGGGTGCTACACGCACCACATGAAGGTCAACAATAATGCCTTCTGCCTTCTTTCCTGCCTCACGCATAATCACGTTAGCTGATTTACGCCCTATCCCGGGCAATGCAGTCAACCCTTCCATGGTAAGCGGAATGTTTTTATCTTCTTTTATAGTCTGCGCCAATGCCATCAACCATTTTGTTTTATTACCAAAGTTGCGCACCCCACTGATAAAGCGGAAAAGCCCTTCCGCATCTGCTCTTGCCAGCGAAGCCATATCGGGATAAGCCTCAAACAACGGAATAGCAACCTGATTAATATGCTTATCCGAATCCTGAGCGGATAACACAACCATTACCATCAATTGGTAATAGTTTTTATAATCCAGCGGGTGTTTCTTATCTTTATACTTAGTGATAAGCGGCTTAATTTCTTTGCTCCAGTCTGTTTGGTTGGCCATGTCTGTTAGGGTTTTATAATACTGCAAATTTAAAATTTGTTTTCGGCAAGGTTCTTGTAAATTGTTTAACAAACATTAACAGAAAAACTTTCGCTATAGCATCAACAGTATCTAATTTTGAAACGGTTTTCGGTTAAACAAAAACTAAAATTATGAAAGCATTTCTCCTCAAAACTTCACTCGCCTCTTTACTGGCAGTATTTGCGTTAAGTATTGCGGTGTTTTCGAAAACAAACAACCTGCGCTTAGCATTTAATTATCTTAAAAGTGATGAAACTGCATTGACACCTGTTGAAGAGTTTACTGTAAATGTTTATCCCAACCCTAATAACGGAAAGTTTGATATTCTTACCTCCGGCCAAGGCGAAATAAAAGAAGTAATAATTTACAACATCATTGGCGAAAAAGTATTTCACCAGTTGTTTGATGATATAGTGCTGAAAGCAGATATTTCAAACCTTGAGAAAGGTTTATACATGGCACAGGTTTACAATAAGTCGCAAAACAAAATGCTGACAAAACGGTTTTATATTGAGTAGTGGTGTGGTTGGGTTTAAAGTCGGGAAAAGAGGGGCAAGAAATTGTTCCTCTTTTCTTTTTACAGAGATAGCAGAAACTTCATCGTATCAATACCATCTGCATAATCCCATAGCTCGGGTTTCTGACTATCACCGAATGAAACACCGGAATTAAAATCAGAGGGTTTTGCTGAAACAACACACTGAATTTCCGCCTTTCTGTTTTCAAGTTCTTCTTTTACAGCTTTCATATCTTTGTAAAAGCTATAATTCAAACGGGAAACAGGAGTAGATAAAGCTTCATCTTCTTTCAGCAGAAGAAAGCCATTGTCGAAATGCAGTTGTTTTCCAACTAATAATATCGCCTTATTGTAATCGTAGTTATTGGCGTATTTAGCATGGAAAACAATCTTCTTTCTGCTCTCTATTGCATTGAAGAAATTATCAAAATTATAGCCCTCGGGTACATATAATTTTGAAACGTTGCGGCAGCCCAAGCCGAAATACAAAAAGATGTCATCGCCCAATAAAGCAAGCTGTTCAGTGGTTTCAGTACCTGTTAAAACGGCAACCGAATTTCTATTCTTACGGATTATATTGGGGTATTTTCCGAAGTAATACTCAAAATAGCGCGAGGTATTGTTGCTGCCGGTAGCTATTATAGCATCAATATTTTCCAGCTTTCCATCTTCAAAAATAATACGGTCTTTAAAGCGTGTTTCTATAGCAATCAATTTTGCGGCTATAGCTTTTAACAACCTGTTATCCTGTGACGAAAGTTTAGCCACACAGATATTTCCCGAAATAAGCACGCACAAAAAATCATGAAAACCCACCATGGGAATATTTCCCGCCATGATTACCCCTACTCTTTTCGGATTTAGATTCTCCTTAAAGGTGTAGCCTGCAAGCCATTTTTCCAGCTTATCCTTTTCCAGCATGTGAGCAATTCCGGCAACTGCGCTGCGCACATTTTCTTCCACAAACCAACTATTGAAATGAGCTGAACCTAATATCAGGTTTTCAAAATTGGCTGTTTCAGGTTCTGCTGAATTATTGCTTTCGCGAAAGGAAGCGAGGAATTTTCCTAATGTGCTGAAGGCGCTTATATATTCGTGTTGTGTCAAGCGATATGGTATATTAATCACCGGAAGTAACCCCGGATGAATTTATTCGTTAGAGGCGCAAAGTTTTATTTGTAAAAAAATCATGTAGATTTGCAGCCGGTAAAACTAAGAACAATAAACACTCAAAATAAAAACATAAAACATGGCTATTAAAATTACCGATGAATGTATCAACTGCGGGGCTTGTGAACCCGAGTGTCCGAACAATGCAATTTACGAAGGCGGTCAGGAATGGAGATTTGCTGACGGAACATCCGTAAAAGGAAGTTTCACCAGTTTCAGCGGAGTAACTGCTGATGCTGACGCTGCTCAACCTCCTGTGCAAATGGATATTTATTACATCGTTACCGATAAATGCACCGAGTGCGTTGGTTTCCATGACGAGCCTCAGTGCGCTGCTGTTTGTCCGGTTGACTGCTGTGTGCCCGATACCGACAACCCGCATACACCCGAACAGAATTTGGCTAAAAAAGCTTCTATGCACGCTTAATTTATATGACTCATTTATTAAAAAGCGCTCCCGTATTAAGGAGCGCTTTTTTATTTCCCTTACTTTTCTTTTGCAGTCTGATGCAGGCGCAGAATACAGAACAACTGTATAAGGCTGCAAGCGATACATTGCTTGCCCGTTTCAAACACATCGGGGAGAATACTTCCTTTTCGGATAAAGTAAATGCAGACAATGAAGTTATCCTTTCTACGCTTGAAAACTTCCTGAAACAAAAAGATGCTTTTGAATTCCGCTTTGATTTAGGTAAAAACCTTTCCGACATGGTTTCGGAAGACAAGAAGGTACGAATAATATCATGGGCACTTCCACCGGATGCAGGTGTTTACCGCTGCTATGGCTTTGTATTGTACAAAAACAAGAAAACCAAAACCACTTCTGTTTTTAAGCTGAAGGCATCGGAAGAAAAGACAGAAAACATAGAGCGAAAAAGTGTTAAGCACAGCAATTGGCAAAGCTGCGTTTACTACAACCTTATTCAAAAAAAGAGCAAAGGCAAGATGTATTATACTCTTATTGGATGGAATGGTAATGACGGCATCACCACCAAAAAGTTGATTGATGTACTTAGCTTTTCATCAAAAGGAGAACCTGTATTTGGAGCTGCTATATTTCAGATGAAAAAACAAAAATGGTCGCGTATTATTTTTGAATACAGTCCGCAGGCCATCATGCAACTGAATTACGATGAGCAAAAGAAGATGATTGTATTTGACCACCTTGCACCCAACGACCCTGTAAACACAGGTCGTTTCCAGTATTACGGGCCCGACTTCAGTGTGGATGGATTGAAATGGAAGAAGGGAATGTGGCAGTTAGAAGAAGACCTGGACGCAAAAAATAAAGATTGATATTCGACATGCTGAACTTGTTTCAGCATCTTTCAAATCAGACCCTGAAACAAGTTCAGGGTGACGCAATACACAAAATAATTATTTTTACTTTTGGCACGGAGTTTGGCAAAGGCTCCGAAAAAATAAAAAACTCAAAACCAATCATCACATGAAAAAAGCACTACTCCTACTCTTAGCTGTTTATGCTACGGTGCAAGCATTTGCACAAACGTCCAACCTTGTATTCTATTCATCAGGGGGAGAACGATTTTATGTAATTCTTCAAGGCATCCGCCAGAATGAAAAAGCCGAAACCAATGTTAAGGTTACAGGATTGCCGCAGCCTTATTATGAAGTAAAAATCATTTTTGAAGACAAAGCATTAGGTGAAATTAAAAAAATGCTGAACTTCAATCCCGGCACCGAAACTGTTTTTAATATAATGAAAAATAACAAAGGAGAATTCGTTTGCCGCTGGCAGAGCGAAGTTCCGCTGGCACAGGCTGCACCCCCTGCACCCGGCCAGAACGTTATGGTTTATTCGCAAACAGCACCTGCAGGCAATATCACTTACACAGAACAAACTACTACTACTGTTACAACAGGAGTTCCGGGAGCAAGTGCAAACGTAAACATGAATGTACCGGGAGTTAGTATGAACGTAAACATCAGTGATCCGTTTTATATGCCACCCGGAGCAACCACTACCACTACTTACCAGACCACTACCACCACTACATCATCTAATAACTACAGCAACAACAATTACCCTCCGCAAAACAATGCGCCTGCTATGAGCCCGGGCAGAGCCCACATCAAAAATGATTGCTGGATGGGTTCTACCAACTCCAGCGAGTTTGACGGAATAAAGAAAAGCATCTCATCAAACGGATTTGACGAAACTCGCCTAAGTCAGGCTAAATCCATTGTACAGAAAAAGTGTCTGACCTCTAATCAGGTGAAAGAAATCTGTCAGTTGTTCGGATTTGAAGACACCATGCTTGACTTTGCCAAATTTGCTTACGATTGGGTTTACGACCAGGACAACTACTATGTAGTAAACGATGTCTTCGGTTTTGAATCAAGTAAAACAGAATTGAACAGCTTTATCAACGGATATTAAGAGATAGCGGTTAATAACATGAAAGTCTCTCGTCTAAGGCGAGAGACTTTTTTTTTGCAACTTGCAGCAGATTTAAACCAAAAAACAACATGAGCAAAGTTCATAATTTCAGTGCCGGACCGGGCATTTTGCCACAGGAAGTACTGAATAAAGCAGCAGAAGCTGTTCTTAATTTCAATGGCATTAACCTCTCTTTATTAGAGATTTCGCACCGCAGCAAAGACTTCATTGCCGTAATGGACGAAGCACGCGCTTTAGTTAAAGACCTTTTAGGACTGGACGATGATTTCTACGTTATGTTCCTTGGTGGCGGAGCAAGCATGCAGTTTGCAATGGTTCCCAGCAATTTACTGCGCGCCAATGGTACTGCGGCTTACGTGAATACAGGCGTATGGGCAAGCAAAGCCATTAAGGAAGCTAAAATGATTGGCAACACCAACGTAATTGCTTCATCGGAAGACAAGAAGTTCAACTACATACCCAAAGGCTACACCATTCCAACGGATGCAGATTACCTGCACATCACCTCCAACAACACCATTTACGGAACACAGATAAAGCAATTTCCTAAAAGCCCTGTGCCGCTGGTGTGTGATATGTCATCAGATATTTTCAGCCGCAAGGTAAACGGCAATGACTTTTCATTGATTTATGCCGGAGCACAAAAGAACATGGGCCCTGCGGGAGCAACGATGGTGGCTGTGCGCCAAAGCGTGCTTGGCAAAACCGATCGCAAGATTTTATCGATGCTCGATTACAAGGTACATATCAAAGGCGAGTCGATGTATAACACGCCTCCGGTTTTCCCGATTTATGTTTCTATGCTTACTATGAAATGGCTGAAAGACAATGGCGGTGTGGAATGGATTGAAAAGATAAACCGCCAGAAAGCTGACCTTCTTTACAACGAGATCGACAGCAATCCTATGTTTGTGGGCACAGTTGAAAAAGAAGACCGTTCGGATATGAACGTGTGCTTCCTGTTGAACAACCCCGAACTGGAACCTGAGTTTGATAAACTGGCAAAGGTTGCCAACCTGAGCGGTATCCGCGGACACAGAGATGTGGGCGGCTACCGCGCATCGCTGTACAATGCGCTGCCGCTGGAAAGTGTGCAGGCTCTGGTAGATGTGATGAAAGAATTTACAAGAACAAAAGGATAGACCTCTCACCTAACCCCATGATAAAAATTCTTGCCAACGATGGAATAGACGAAACCGGAAAAGGTTTGCTGGAAGCAGCCGGTTTTACCGTGCTTACCGATAAAGTAGCACAGGAAAATCTTATTGCTTTCATCAACGAACAAAATGTTGATGCGCTGCTGGTGCGCAGTGCTACCAAGGTGCGCAAAGACTTAATAGATGCCTGCAAAAACCTGAAACTGGTTGGGCGCGGTGGCGTTGGAATGGATAACATTGATGTGGACTATGCCCGTGCACAAGGTATTCAGGTAATGAATACGCCTGCGGCTTCTTCGCGCTCAGTAGCCGAATTGGTGTTCGCACATCTTTACGGAATGGTGCGTGGCATCTATGATTCAAATCGCAGAATGCCAGCGGCTGACGGAGCAAAGTTCAACGAACTGAAAAAGAAATATGCCAACGGCACCGAACTGAAAGGCAAAACCATGGGCATCATCGGCTTTGGAAGAATTGGTCAGGAAGTGGCTACTATTGCCATAGGCAACGGCATGAAGGTATTAGCTTATGACCCGTTTATTGCCGATGCAACGCTGAAGATTGAGCTCTTTACCCTTGGCAAACTGGAAGTGAAAATAAAAACGGTAACGCTGGACGAAGTGCTGACAAACAGCGATGCGCTTACGCTGCACGTTCCTTTTACCGGTAGTTATGTACTGGCAAAAGACGAGTTTGCAAAAATGAAGAAAGGTGTGTTACTCGTAAACTCATCACGCGGGGAGGTAATTAATGAAGCGGATTTAGTTGCTGCGCTTGACGAAGGAAAAGTGGCTGCTGCGGGCTTAGATGTTTTTGCAAACGAGCCCAATGTGAATACTGCACTGCTGCAACATAACAAGGTATCGCTTACTCCGCATATAGGAGCTGCTACCATGGAAGCACAGGAGCGGATAGGCATTGAAATGGCGGAGAAGATCATTGCTTTTTTCAAAGCATAGCTTTTAAAATTCCAAAAGACAAGCATCAAAAAACAAATAAAATTCAAAAACAAAATACCAAACATTAATGCAGTACATTATTTTGAATTTTAGAGTTTGGAGTTTATTTGAGATTTGTCATACTGCTATTTGGAATTTCTGATTCATGGCAATAATAAAACCCTTCAAAGGCATAACACCAACCGCAGACAATGTTGCGCAGGTGGTTACCCGTCCCTTTGATTTTTATTCCAAAGAACAACGCAGTGTTATACTGGACGAAAATCCGAATTCATTTCTTCACGTTATTGTTCCCGAACACAAGAGCGATATAAAGAGTGAACCCAACTCACCCGAGCTTTTCCGCAAGAGCAAAGCACGTTTCCAGACTTTTCTTGACCAACATATTTTAGTGCAGGACAGCACCGACTCACTTTACGTTTATACGCAGGTCATCAACGGAGTATCGCACACGGGCATTATAGGCTGCGCTGCGGTGGAGGACTATAAGAACAATGTTATACGCAAGCACGAACACACCATTACCGAACGCGAAGAAACGCTGAAAAACTACCTGCGCGTATGCGACATCAATGCCGAGCCGGTGTGCATGACCTACCGTCCTTCGCCTGCAATAGCCGAACTAACGGCTGACATAACAACGCGCAAACCTGATTTTAATTTCATTACGGCCGACAGCATACGCCATAAACTGTGGAAAATAAATGATGCAACGGAAGTAGAAAAAATCACTGCTGCTTTTGCTGCCATACCCGCTATTTATATTGCTGACGGACATCACCGCTGCTCGTCTTCTGCCCTCCTTGCCGAAGAAATGAAGGCCGAAAACCCCAATCATACCGGTAAGGAAGCCTACAATTATTTTATGGCCATTTATTTTCCCGACAACGAATTGCAGATATGCGAATTCAACCGCATCGTAAGGGATTTAAACGGACTAAGTGTTGAACGCTTTACCGAAAAACTATCTGAGAATTTTAAAGTAAAAGCCAGCGGCACGGAGGTAGTGAAACCCGCACAGGCCAAACATTTTGGTATGTACCTGGAGCAAACATGGTACTCCTTAGAGTTGCGCGACAAAACGCTGAACGAAAGCCATCCCGTTAAATCACTGGATGTTTCTATTCTTACCGAACTTATCCTTACTCCCGTTCTGGGCATTCAGGACCAGCGCACCGATAAACGCATTGGCTTTGTAAGTGGCACCAAAGGTGTGGAAGAACTGGTGCGCAAGGTTGACAGCGGTGCATGGAAAGTAGCCTTTACCCTTTATCCTGTTCAGGGTGCAGAATTTTACCGCATAGCAGATGGCGGCTATTTTATGCCACCGAAAAGCACCTACATAGAACCGAAGCTGAGGAGCGGGCTGGTGGTGTATGGGTTGGAGTTGTAGGCTTACCTCACATTACTTTCTGCGAAATAAAGAAGACATCCCAACCTGCGGAAAATACATTGTCGGCTGCTCAGAATGTATTTAAAGCTGCACAGAATCAATTATTTTCGGTTCAGGATGTATTAAAAACTGAACAAAATACATTGTCGGCTGCACAGAATGTATTTAAGGCTACACAGAATCCATTATTTTCGGTTCAGGATATATTAAAAACTGAACAAAATACATTGTCGGCTGCCCAGAATGTATTTAAAGCTGCACAGAATCCATTATTTTCGGTTCAGGATATATTAAAAACTGAACAGAATACATTGTCGGCCGCTTTGAATGTATTTTGACCTGTACAGACAATTTTTTCTGCTCTTTTCCCCTAAATTTACACCCCCGAATTTTTCGCTATCACCAATGAAACCAAGCCATACATTATTCCTTTTAATGCTGCTGTTAATAGGTTCTACAATTGTAAATGCCCAAAACATAGAAGTAAAAATTGCAGGTATGCGCAGCACCAGCGGACAAATACACATCAAAATATTCAAAGACGACCAAAGTTTTAAAGACGATAAGGAATACCGCAAACTGAGTTATAAAAAAGACGGTGCACTGAATGGCGAAATGACCGTGAAATTCAGTTTAGAACCGGGTGTATATGGCTTTGCCCTGCTGGATGACGAAAGCAATAACGGACACATGGATTACAACTTTATAGGCCTGCCCGATGAGGGTTTTGGCTTCTCCAACTTTTACCTTACCGGACTTAATCGGCCTAAGTTTGATTTATTTAAACTTACCGTAAAGCCTGATCAGGCACAGAAGGTGTTAATGAAGATCAGGTATCTATAAGGCAGGCTCAGGTTGGCTTTGCTTTATTTGTTTTTTACCACATAGGCACATAGAACACATAAGAAAGGCATCCGCCTGAGGCGGATGAAAACACTATGTGTCCTATGTGCCTATGTGGTTCAATAAATGGTTTATCCTTTAATTAACAGTTTCGACTTTTTTACCGCAAAGAGCGCTAAGAAAAGAAAACGCAAAGGGCACAAAGAATAACCAAACTGAGAAACTACTCATTTGTTGAATGACTTTGATTTATAAAATTAAACTCATACTCTTGTGGTACAACAGAACCTTTAAAATTCTGAAATAGCGTTAGAGAATTTCTAAAACAGATACATTCAAAATGAAGATAAAAGGACTTTCAATAATTGCAATAATATGTATTGCAATTTATTGCTGGATAAACTTCCTTGACTTCAAATTTAGCGAGTTAATAAATGGCGCAGGAATAAAAGTTGAATATTTTTTAGAAACAATGGCTCTATCATACTTAGGAGCATATATTTTCTACTTTCTAAATATATTTATAATTGAAAAAAGGGAAAGGAAAACCATTTTGCCATTTATTGCAAGAAATGTAATGCTTATTATAGTTAATAACCACTCAATAATAAACTGTCTAAAAAAAGATCAAAAACTTTCAATTGATTTTTTCCCTAATAAGAATGACTATAAAGAACTTCTTAAAAAAATAAATCCAAAAGACAACTTGCCATTTTACTACAAGGATAAAAATTGGGTTTATCTTTTTAAAAATCGCCAAGAATCTACTCGCGACTTAATTAACAGAATACTCTTATCAGGTAAGCACGTTGATGAAGAACTAAGAAGAATTTTACTTGAGATAAATTACTCTTTATACTTAAAGGAAGACTACGCTTTTAATTCAGAAGATTTTGACAAAATGAATTTAGAGGATTATCATTTAGTATTTTCAAGTTACTTTGATTTAATTAAAGAACTTAAAAATCATTATGATAAGAATTTGAAAACATATTATCTATTGACTTTACCAAAATCACTCAGATAATGAAAAACAAATCTGCTAGTAGGTGTGAATAGATGAGATAGTATACAATAATGAAACTTAAATCGTTCTATCTGCAAGGTAACGGCAAATGAAAAAGCACATCACCACTCTCTTGCTGTGCATTGCAACTTTGGCAATATTTGCCCAATCCAATCTTGTTAACCATGTAAACACCCTCATTGGCACCAAGGGCCTTTTTCTTTACGGCCGCACTACACCTTTTGTAACGCCCCCCTTTGGCATGACGCACTGGACGGCCTGCACCCGCAACAGCCGCATACGCATACCCAACTATCAGTATTTAGACCACCAACTGCGGGGCTTCCGCGCCTCACACAAGCCCGTCATGTGGATGGGCGATTACGGTTATGTTACTCTAAAGCCCGTAACCGGCACTATAAAAAACACCTTGTTAGAAAAGCGCAGCCGCTTCTCGCACCACAGCGAAACCGCAGGTCCGCATTACTATGCGGTAAAAATGAACACCGCAAAAGCAAAAAAGATACGTGTGGAAATGACCGCAACTGAGCGCTGCGGAATGATGCGTTATCATTTTCCTAAAAACACCGAACCATCGATATTGATAGAAGCCAGTCAGCTTCCCGATTTCAACGGCTGGATAAAAATTGACAGTGCCAACCGCGAAATCATTGGCTGGAACAGCGACCGCCATTCGTCACACCTTGGTCCTCCGCTGCCCAACTTTAAAGGGTACTTTGTTATTCAGTTCAGTGAGGCGTTTACTTCCAGCGGAACGTGGAAAGGTGATACGCTCTACGCCAACACTACCGAACAAATGGCCAATGCCTGTGGTGCCTGGGTTTCGTTTGTCAAAGGAACACCAACAGTGGATGTAACAATTGCTACTTCGTTCATCAGCACAGAGCAGGCACGCGATAATCTGCAACTCGAGGCAGCCGGCAAAACTTTTGAGCAGGTAAAAGAAGAAAGCGCACAGCAATGGAACACCTATTTAAGCCGCATTGAAATAGAGGGCGCAACAAAAAAGCAGCAAAAGATATTTTACTCCGCTATGTATCATACCCTTTTATTTCCGCGCCAGTTCAGTGAATATGGGCGCTACTACAGCGCCTTTGACGATACCATTCACAACGGCATCAGCTACAACGATTACTCGCTCTGGGATACCTACCGCGCGCAGCATCCCCTGCTTATTCTTACTGCGCCCGAGCATGTGGCGGGCATGGTAAACGCTCTCACGCAGATGTATGAACAAGGCGGCTATATGCCCAAATGGCCCAACCCTACTTATACCGGAATTATGATCGGCACCCATGCCGATGCCGTGGTGGCCGATGCCCTTGTAAAAGGCGTGAAAGGGATAGATTTACAAAGAGCCTACAAGGCCTGCATGAAAGATGCGATGGTGCCTTCGGGCAACGACAGCCTAAACCGCTGGGCCGACCGCGCTCCCTTTACCTTTATTGAAGCACGTGCCGGTCTGCACTGGTACAAAAAGCTGGGCTATGTGCCAGTTGATAAAACCAATGAATCGGTTGCCAACACATTAGAAGGTGCGTTCGATGATTATTGTGTGGCACAGGTGGCAAAGGCTTTTGGCAAGCAGGATGATTACGAATTGCTGATGAAGCGCAGCAAAAACTATGTGAATGTGTACAACCCCGCAACGGGCATGATGTCACCGCGCAATGCAGATGGCACCTGGCATACAGACACCAAGGCAGGCTTTACCGAAGGCAGCCCCTGGACCTATTTATTTGCCGTGCAGCACGATGTTCCGGGATTGATAGAACTGATGGGAAGAGAAAACTTCATCAAAAAACTGGATAAGAATTTCAGAGGCTTCCGCTACATCCATCCTAATGAGCCGGGGCATCATTACACGTATTTATATGATTACGTTGGACAGGCATGGAAAACACAACGCGAGGTGAAACGGGCACGTGCGCTCAATTATCAGAACAATCCCCACGGCATGTGGGGCGATGATGACTGCGGACAAATGAGTGCCTGGTATGTGTTCAGCGCACTGGGCTTTTATCCCGTAACACCCGGCACAGATGTGTATGCCATCGGCACACCGCTGTTTCCCAAAGCAACGATTTATCCCAATCCTGCAAACAGGGAAATCAAACTGGAGATAATAGCTAACAATGTATCGGCACATAAGTATTATGTGCAATCCGTAACCCTCAACGGAAAAAAACTGGAAGAGCCTTTTCTGCACCATGCCGATATTGTCAATGGCGGCACCTTGTTATTTGAAATGGGGGCACGACCTAATAAGAAGTGGTAGTTTTAAATTTAAAATCATCCTTGCATATTTGTAAAAAAATAAAATCATGAGCGAAACAAAAATCAACATCACAGTAGAAGCCACCGTAAATGCACCCATAGAAAAAGTATGGAAGATATGGACTACGCCTGAGCATATTATGAAATGGAATAATGCATCGCCTGACTGGCATACGCCCAGCGCAGAAAATGATTTAAGAGTTGGCGGCAAATTTCTTTCGCGAATGGAAGCCAAAGACGGCAGCTTTGGTTTTGATTTCTGGGGCATTTATGATGAAATAAAAACCAACGAGCTTATAGCCAATACGCTTGGTGACGGCAGAAAAATGAAAGTAACGTTTACCCCGCAGGGCAATACAACAACTGTTACCGAAACATTTGAAGCCGAAGGTGAAAACTCTGTTGAATTACAACAACAAGGATGGCAGGCAATTTTAAACAACTTTAAAACCTATGCAGAAAGCTATGGTGTACTTGAACCTGTTAAATACACGATTACCATAAATGCCACTGCCGAAAAAACGTATAACACCATGCTTACTAAAGAAACGTATGAAGCATGGACTGCTGCCTTTTCACCCGGTTCACATTTCATAGGTTCGTGGGAAAAAGGCACAAAAATTCTTTTTCTTGGCCCCGGTGAAAACGGAGAATTGGGTGGAATGGTAAGCCGCATAAAAGAAAACATACCCAACAACTTCGTATCCATAGAACATTACGGAATTGTTGAAAATGGAAAAGAAAGAACAACAGGTATAGATGTGGAAGCATGGGCAGGATGCAACGAAAACTACTTGTTTGAAGAAAAAGATGGCAAAACGCTGCTTACCGTTACATTGGATATAAATGCTGATTACAAAGATTATTTTAATGACACCTGGCCCAAAGCATTGAGCAAATTAAAAGAGCTGAGCGAGGCTTAAAAGGAACACCTTTAAATTCTAAACAGATGAAAACCATTAAACCAAAATCTGTAGATGAATACATTGCAGGTTTTCCCAAACAAACTCAGGCTCTTTTAAAGCAAATGCGCACCACCATTAAAAAAGCCGCGCCTTCTGCCGAAGAGGTCATCAGCTACAATATGCCGGGCTATAAACTAAATGGAATGCTGGTCTATTTTGCAGGCTATGAAAATCATATTGGTTTCTATTCCACACCAACAGGCAATTCTGAATTTGCCAAAGAGCTATCTGTATACAAAACCGGCAAAGGCTCTGTTCAATTCCCGATTGATAAGCCGCTTCCCATAACGCTTATCACAAAAATTGTAAAATACCGTGTAAAGCAAAATCAACTAAAAGCTGCTGCTAAGAAAAAATAATTTCATTTTTTTGATAATCGTCCGTTACTTTTAAAAAATAGTGCATTCTATAGTTTGTAACCGGCAATCCGGAAAAACTAAAAACAAAGAAACCATGTCAGAAATCATTCTTGATGCAGGAGAAAAATCACCTGTGCAAAACATCAGTAACAACACCGAGAAAGCAGTAATAGGTATTGCTTTAGTGGGCACACTGTTTAAACTACAGCACTGGCCGGGAGCAAGTATTTTACTTGTAGTTGGTTTATCATCGTTAGCAATGCTGTATTTCCCATTGGGATTTTATTTCCTTACCAACAAGAGCGAAAAAATAGTTGCTACAGTGTCTGGTATGTTCCTGTCATTCGTTCCGCTTGGTATTATGTTTAAAGTGCAACACTGGCCGGGAGCTTCTGCAATGCTGACTATTGCCATGATTACGGTGCCATTGGTTTACCTTGCGCTGTTTTTCATGCGCAAAAAAGCACAACCCGATTCGCTGCCGTTCTATAACAGCATGTTATTGCGCACCACCTTTCTTATCCTTATCCTGTTTATTCTGGCAATGGTACGGATGCACTAAAGCCCGAAACTGATAACTATCAGTGTTGATTTATTTGCATCTGAAAAAGAATTATTCGTTCATTTGCATTACAAACAACACTGATAGTTATTACCATGAAAAAAACACTCCTCATTCTCTCAGCATTTATTGCTGTTTTGTTTTCGGCAAATGCACAGTCAACCTTACCTCAGGTAGTGCTTTGCAGTGATTACGATAAAACAACCGGAGCACCCAATGATATTTACACATCCTGGGATGTAAAAGCCGAT